>NZ_JBQQBQ010000001.1:0-532364 GCF_052245915.1 Nonomuraea sp. 10N515B | reverse complement strand
AGCCTGCCGGGGAGCGGTCGTCAGCGGGCAGCTCGGGCACTACGGTAAGCGGCACGGGTGTGCCTTCCCGACCGACGTTGGCGCGTCGGCCTATCTCGAAACCATGATCAGATGATTCGGGAAGGTACACCCTTCCCGTCAGATCCACAGGTTTCGATCATTGGTCCGTCAGCGTGCCAGATACCGCTCAACGGCTTGTAGATGATGGGCTTGCCCAATTCTTTCGCCCAGTTGTAGGCGGCCTGCGGGTCGGACGTGATTAACGTGGTTGGTACGTTCAGCCCCACCTGGGGCGGCGACCTGGAGTTGCACGGGCTTGTACTCGCACCGCGCGGCGGCGACGGGATCGTTGACCCACAGGCAGTCGTTCTCCCCGAGGGCGATTAGCACGCCACCGAATCCCCGCCGGGCCTCACCGTACGCGAATGCCCTCTCCGGACTGGTCATGCGGTGGTCCATCTCGAATTGAGTCGGTCGCCGCCAGTAGACGGCTCCCACACAAGCGAGATCCACCACCTTCCCGCCGGGACCGCCGATAGTCCCGGCCCAGCGGTGGCTCCCGGTTGCGATGCCGGTGGCCATGGAGATCGTGGCTGGGAAGTGGGAGGTGTCGAGGGTGACGACGGGTGTGCCTCGACCAGCCAGTTCTGCGGCGACGCGGTCAGCGACGAGATCCGTATCGTCGGTGACGATCAGCACAGTGTGCGTCACTGGAATGTCCTTGGTCAGTCCGAGCCGACTTCTTCCGGGGCTGTCCCATCAGGCGAGGACGAGCTGGTCTTCTTCGTCGCTCCTTCGTGCTTGCCCGCGTGGATGGGCAGTGGGGCGAGGAAGCGCAGGCCCCAAGGCCGGGCGCCACTCGCGGGCGTGGCAGGAGCCGACAGGATGTGTCTCGTCGGAAGCATGGGGAACAGGTCCCCGATCCTGAAGATCAGCCCTCGCGATTCCCCGTCCGGGGGAGTGAGTGATCAGGTCGAGTTCTTCTCGGGTCTGAGTGCTCACGTGTCTGGGACCCTCCGTGGCAGCTAGCCGGTACTAGCGACGGGCGATGACGCGTTCACGCTACGTTACCGATGGGTTGATGGCCATACGAGTAGAGAGAACAGTTCCCAGCGAACGATTCCTGAATGCTGACGTTTGAGATAGCCGACACGCCCCCAAGGGAAGGGGTGACCGGGTGGACCCGCGAGGGTCCGCTCTAGGGTGCGGCGCCGAGCCTATCGGAGCACTATACGGCGATCATGTCGTCGAATTCGCCGTCTTTCGCGCTGCGCACGAAATCCCGGAACTCGGCCTTGTTGAAGTACAGCATGGGCCCGTCGGGGTCCTTGCTGTCGCGCAGCACGACCAACGGCCCTTGCTTGTGCAGGCCTGCATCAGCGGGTACGTCGGCCTCGTTGAGCTCAACACAGTTTCCATCGACGTTGCTGTACCTGGACTTGCGCCAGCCCTCGCGCGAGAGGTGCTTCCTCACACTCGCTCCTTCGCTTGCCCTACGTCAGAGGTTCTTCGCCGCCTCGACGAGCGTCTTGCGGCTTTTGTCCGGATCAAGAGCTTTGGCCCTCAAATGGTTAAACACCACGTTATACCGCTCTACGACATCAATTTCCTCCAGGTATCGGGCGTCTGCTTGACTCTCCAGATAGACCACATCGGGGCTCTCAGGAAACTCCATGATCACAAAGCTTCCATCCATAGCCGGATGCGAGCCAGCGGAGAACGGGAGGACCTGGAGCGTGATGTTCGGCCTTTGAGACGCCTCCACCAGGTGACGCAGCTGCGGTCCCATCGTCTCGGGCCCGCCGACCATCCTACGCAGACATGCCTCGTTGATGATCGACCACAGTCGCAACTCGTTGGCCGGGTCGTTCAGCCGTTCCTGACGAGCCAGGCGGAAGGCAACTTTCTGCTCGATCGCCTCCTCGGAGAAGGCAACCGGTGCCGCGCCTATGTTCGCCCGATAATAGGCGGCCGTTTGAAGCAGGCCGGGCACCAGTTCCGAGTCGTAGAGCCTCAGCTCCCTCGCGGCAGACTCCAAGCCGACGAAGGTCTCGAACCAGGGGCGAATAGCTTTCTTGTGACTCTGCCACCATCCGCGCTGACGGCCTTCCCGAGCCAGAGTCAGGAGAACCTCCCTTCGCTGCTCATCAGTCACTCCGTAGAGGTCGACCAGCAAAGACACGTCTCCGACTTTCGCCGCAGACTGCCCGCTCTCGATCTTCGTTATGGTGCTCGGGGCCACTCCTATGTGCTCCGCCGCCTGGTCGCGATTCAGGCCGGCGGCGATCCGCAGAGTCTTCAGTTCGGACCCAAGCCGTCTCCGGCGCACGGTCGGCGTCGCCCTGCTTGCCATGCTTTCACCTCAAATGCATACAGTTTGTGTTCCATGGGAACCGTACTTCTGGAACTGTTCCGAGGGAACGGCTTTACAGCAGCACTGTTGCAGGAGCACCATCGATGCCAAGGATTCCGCACTGGTACGGCTCTGACGACCTCAGTGGCGGAACCCGTACGAAAGATCCGTTTAGCGAAATCAGGGACCGGCGGAAGGGTCTTGCCGGGTCCACCACGCTCAACGTCCTCGTGAAGGACATGATCAGATTCCGGAGGGTGCGCTGATGAACAGGCGATTTCTCGCCGAACTGGTGTTTCCGGGAATGGCGAACTCGGTGCCGGTCGCTCGCCATTGCATCAAGGCCATCCTGGCGGCGGCCGGTCATCGGAACGTAACCGGCGTACAGCTCGTAGTCAGTGAACTGCTTGCGAACGCGCTGACGCACTCCGTTTCGGGCCTGCCCGGCGGCCTGATCACCGTGGGCGTCCGGGCGATCGGCGACAACCTGGCGCGCATCGACGTCACGGACAACGGAGGGGTGACCGCTCCCCACGTGCGCAAGCCCGGCGAACTGGACTGCTCGGGACGCGGCCTGCGGATCGTAGACGACACCGCACTCCGCTGGGGCACCGGCGACAACTCCCTCGGGGGAAGGCGGGTATGGGCGGAAGTGCTCACCACGGACGAGCCGCCAGTCGGCACCTCGGACGCGCGAGCCTGCATGGTGGAGATGTAATGGCGCCTCGCAAGTAGGCTGGAGGGGTGGATGGATCAGCCGAAGCGGCCAAGATTGCGAATACGCCAAGGCCAATCCCGGCGAGGTCATCCAGTATGTGAACGCGAAGGGCATCACGGGCCTGAGCCGCCGCGAGGCGTTGAAGAACCTGCCGGTCGCCACGCAGCGCGTGTCCATCGAACTCGCCGTCGAGCCATTTCACCGACCCGGTGAAGAATACTGGGCCTGTCGACGTGCACTGGGGGCCCGAGGACATCGTGAGGTCTGGCCGGTGCAGAGCGGTGGAGCCCCGTCCTGAGCCCGATCTTCGACTAGCGGCGATCGAGGCGGGATAGGACGGCGTCGGCCTCCGCCATGATGCGCTCGATCAGCTCCCCGCATGAGGGTAGATCGTCGATCACGCCCACGACCTGGCCCGACGCCATCACGCCCAGATCCGCCCGCCCCTCCACCATGGCCGCCCGCAGCAACACCGGCGTGTTCGCCGCCTGCAGCACTTGGGCCCAGGTCAGCTCCCGCCCGCGCCGCATCCGGCGGCCCTCGCGGATCAGCGCCGCCCACGACAACCCGGACAGCCGCTTGAACCTGGCCCCGTTCACCACGGCCCTGGCCAGACGGGAGCGTTCGAGGGAGGCCACGAACGGCGTGCTCAGCACCCGATGCGGCACCCCGTCCACCTTGGTCGTCACCACGGTCTCCCGCGCCGCCAGGTAGACCTTCTTCACCTCGTCGGGCACCGGCGAGTCGCTGGTCAGCAGGAACCGGGTGCCCATGGCGATCCCGCAGGCCCCGTACGCCAGCGCCGCCACCAGCCCCCGCCCGTCGAAGAAGCCGCCGGCCGCGATCACCGGGATGTCCACCGCGTCCACCACCTGGGGGAGCAGCAGGGTGGTGGCGACCGGGCCGGTGTGGCCGCCGCCCTCGCCACCCTGCACGATGACCGCGTCCACGCCCCATGCGGCCACCTTCTCCGCATGCCGGCGAGCTCCCACGGAGGGGATCGTCACCACCCCGGCGTCCTTGAGGCGGGCGATCAGGTCCCGCCTGGGCGCCTGGGCGAACGACGCCACCCGCACGCCCTCCCGCACCATCACCTCGACCCGCTCGGCCGCGTCGTCGGCGTCGGAGCGGATGTTGACCCCGAACGGTGCGTCCGTGCGCTCCTTCACCCGCCGGATGGCCTCGGTCATCTCGGCGACCGACATGGTGGCGGCGCCGATCACCCCCAGACCGCCGGCCTGCGAGGCGGCCGCCGCCAGCCGCGCGCCCGCGACGTACCCCATTCCGGTCTGCACGATCGGATACCGGCAGCCGACCAGGGACGTCAGCGCGGTCCTCACGCCGCCGCCTCGCGGTCGCGGCTCCGGGAGGGGTCGAGCAGGTCCAGGATCCGCAGTTCCTCGGGCTCCGGCTCCCGCGTCACGGGGACATCCGCGTCGATCACGAGGTCGAAGCCGGTCGCCGCCACCACGTCGTCGACCGTGACCCCCGGATGCACGGACGCGAGCCGCATCGACCCGTCAGGGGTGCGGAAGTCCAGCACGGCCAGGTTCGTCACGACGCGGCGCAGCTCGAAGGCCCCGCGGTCGGTCCCGAGGCCGCTCACCATGTCCACCTTCGGGACGAAGACCCGAGGGCTGTGACGGGGGATCCAGTAGCTCGTCGGGTCGCACCGGGTGTTCCCGGGCGCGCCTCGCACTCCCAGCAACTGCGTCTTGGGCTGGGCCCAGTCGCCGATGCAGGAGATGTTCGTGTTGCCGTACCGGTCGATCTGGCTCGCGCCGAGCATGACGTGCCGCCGCCCGTTCAGCACCAACCACAGGTGCTCCCTGAACGGCAGCCAGCCTTCGACCACCTCGGGCGCGCGGCCCAGCGCGGGCACGTCCCCCGTGAGCAGGCAGACGCCGTCGTTCGTGAGCAGGTCAGGCTCGAACGTCAGCCGCGCCAGCCGCGCCCCCAGCACCGTGACCGCCCCGCCGATCCCGGCCGCCAGGATCTCCCCGTCACCCCTGAACGCCTCCGCGCACGCCACCACGCAGACATCAGCCCTGCTGCTCATCGACACCCGTCTCCACGTAACGCCGCTGCCGCTCCTCATCGCGCCCGTAGTCCGGCTCGCACGAGGTGAACCCGGCCCCGCCGGGCGCCTCCACCACGCCCGTCACCATCGACCGGCTGATCAGCAGCGACTGCACCGGCCCTTCCTTCAGCAGGTCGGCGGTGTCCACGAGGCGTTCGCACGAGACGTAGCAGCGCGCCGCCGCCTTGGCGTAGAGGTCGTCGAAGTACGGGTCCGGCCCCAGGTATTGGGCGTTGCCCCGGGAGTCGGCCCGGTTCATGTGCACCAGGGCCACGTCCATGGTCAGCCCCGGGACCGCGACCAGCTCCTCCCTGTCCTCGTACGGCGACCGCACCGTCCGCAGCTCCGGGTTGACCCGCATCACGTCCGACCCCATCCCCGCCCGCGTCGGCAGGAACGGCAGCCGGTGCGCCGCGGCCAGCAGCCCGAACATGAACATCCCCTCGTCGTACTCGGCGAACTCGATCTCCCCCGCCTGCCTGGCCCGCCGGAAATAGGGCTCGAGCGGGATGGTGTCGAGCGTGACGAACGGGGCCACGACCTTGCGCACCTTCCCGGCCGCGCACAACATGCCGACGTCCGGGCCGCCGTAGGAGACGATCGTGAGATCACGGACGGGGGAGCGGAGGATCGCCGACACCAGGGCCATGGGCTTGCGCCGCGAGCCCCAGCCGCCGATCCCGACCGTCATCCCGCTCTCCAGCGCGCCCGCGACCTGCTCGGCGGACATCACCTTGTTGTCGCGAACCGCCGTCACGTGAATCGCTCCCTGTGCCGGTCGCCCGCCCCCATGAGGTTCAGCTCGAAGGTGAAGCCCTGCTCGAAGCGGTAGCTGCGCTTGACGTCCACGGGGTCGATGCCGTTGAGCGACTCCTTGGCGCGCCGGATGACGTACGGGTCCTTGGCGGCGATCTGCCCGGCCACCTCCATCGCCACGTCCCGCAGCTTGTCGCGGGGCACGACCTCCAGCACCGACCCGAACGCGTGCAACTCGGCCGCGGAAACATTTCTGCAGGTGTAGACCATGGCCCGCATCAGGTGCTGCGGCACCAGCCTGGCCAGATGCGTGGCCGCGCCCAGCGCGCCCCGGTCCACCTCGGGCAGCCCGAAGTAGGCGTCGTCGGCGGCCACCACGATGTCGGCGTTCCCGGCCAGCCCGACGCCGCCGCCCAGGCAGTGCCCGTGCACCGCCGCCACGACCGGCACCGCGCACTCATAGACGGCCGCGAACGCCGCGTAGCAGGCCCGGTTGACCGCGACCAGGGCCCCGTAGCCCTCGGCGTCCCGCAGTTCCTTGATGTCGACCCCGGCGTTGAACCCGCGGCCCTCGGCCCGCAACACGACCACCCTGGTCCCCGGGTCGTCCCCGGCCGTCCGCACGGCCTCGGCCAGCTCCTCCCAGCCCCGCACGGCCAACGCGTTCACCGGCGGCACGTCGACGACGACCTCGGCGATCGGCCCGGCCCGCAGCGTGATCCCCATCTCGCTCCCTGGTTCACCTAACGCTTGCTTGGTACGTTAGCATCCGTGACCCTGACTTACGACTACTCGGGCAAGTCGGTCCTGGTGACGGGCGGGACCAAGGGCATCGGCGCGGGCATCGCGCGGGCCTTCCATGAGGCGGGAGCCGAGGTGACCGTCTGTGCCCGCACGCCGCCCCCGGGCAAGGAGTTCCGGTTCGTACGGGCGGACGTGCGGGTCCCCGAGGACGTCGAGCGGCTCGTGGCCGGGTTCGACCGGCTCGACGTGGTGGTCAACAACGCGGGCGGCTCGCCGTACGCGCCGCTGGAAGGCACCTCGCCGCGCCTGCACGCCCGCGTCATCGAGCTCAACCTGACGGCCCCGCTGCTGGTCGCGCAGTACGCCTACCCGCTGCTCGCCGCCTCCCGCGGGGCCATCGTGATGATCGGCAGCTCCAGCGGCGCCCGTCCCTCGCCCGGCACCTCCGCGTACGGCGCCGCCAAGGCCGGACTCCACCACCTGGCCCGCTGCCTGGCCGCCGAGTGGGCTCCCGACGTGCGGGTCAACACGGTCGTCGTGGGCCTGGCCGCCACCGAGAGCGCGGCGGGCCACTACGGCGAGCACGGGGACGGCCGGATGGGCGAGGCGATCCCGGCCGGTCGGCCGGCCACGCCCGAGGACGTGGCCGGCGCGTGCCTGTGGTTGGCCGCGCCCGCCTATGTGACGGGCGCGGAGGTACGGGTGGACGGCGGCGGCGAGATCCCCTACTGGCGCCACCTGGCCGGTGACCTCACGGGCTGAGCGACCAGGCGTGGAAGATCGTCGTGTGCCGGAACGACGAGGCGGTGCCGTCGAACCCGTACGTCCCCCGCCACGACAGCGGATCCTGCTGCTCTCCCACCACGGTGATGGTGCTGGCGCAGCTGCCCTGGCCCTTCCTGGTGGCGTTCAGCAGGAGCTGCTCACCCAGGTGGCCGCTGGTGACGGCCCACGGCGCGCCGCAGATCCCCGACTTGATGGTGCCGCTGACGACCTGGAACGGGTAGGTGTTCGGGTCGATCTCGAGGTCGATGACGAAGATCGCCGACCCGTTGCGCAGCTCCACGTAGGCGTTGATGGTGGCGCTCTTCTGCGCGGCGACGGACTCCGCGAAGGACTTGGCCTGCCCTCCGGTGGCGTCGTAAAAGGCCCGGTCGGGCGCCTTGGTTGACTGAGGCATGGTGCTTCTCTCCTCCGATGCCGCACCGCTGCGGCGTCTCAGCGGGTTACGCCAGCGTCTCGGCGATCTCGACGCGGAGCAGGCTACGGACGTGCTCGATGTGGTTGACGATGGTGACCTGGACCGACCCGGCGAAAAGCAGGCCCATGGCGACGTTGTCCAGGCTCGTGACGAGGGAGCCCGAGTCGCCGCCCGCCGACATCGCGGTCGTGACGATCTGGTCGCGGAAGCGGCCGATGCCGAACCCGTAGCTCACGTCGATCGTGGCGTCCACCGCGATGATGCGGCCCAGCGTCAGGTTCGTCGTCCGCCCGGTCTTCTTCACCAGGTCGCCGACGGACACGTTGGCCTTGCGGCGCCAGCCTCTGGGCGCGCCGTTGAAGTAGGTCTGCCTGGTGGCCTCCTGGAACTGCACCTCGCCGATCGCGGCGTCCACGATGTTGTTGTGGCTCGTCAGCGGGATGGCCGGGGTGAGGTCGATCGGGATGAACCTGGACAGGACGGCGATCCGGTCCTGCGGATCGACGCCGCCGTCGAAGCGGCCAGGCTGCACGATCGCGCTGCCCACGGGGGCGCGGTTGGAGTCGGCCAGGACGTGGTTGTTGCTGAGCACGTAGAACCGGGAGGGGATGCCCAGCCCGGGTGCGGGCGGGTCGATGGTGGCGCCGGGCAGGAAGTCGTAGACGACGCTGCCCATCGTGCCCGCCGTGACCTGCACGTTGCCGATGGAGAAGCCGGACGGGCAGGGCCGCATGCGCCGGGTGAGCACCTGTACGCCGGTGTCGGCCGGCGCGCCGTCGCCGCGCGGGATCGCGGGAGCGGGCGCGCCCATGAACTGGGCAGCGGGGGCGCTCACCGCCTGGGGAGAGCCCATCAGCCGCTCGGCGACGACGTGGCCCACCCTGACCACGTCGACGGTCGTCCCGTCGTCCATGCGCCGGGGCAGCAGGTCCTGCTCCCTGAGCATGGTGGGCGGGAGTTTCTGCGACACGAAGACGAGCAGCGCCGGCTCGCCGGTCGGCTCCCCGTGCGTCCACTTGACGCCCTGGCCGAACCCCACGACATTGCTCGGCCGCGTCGCAGGATCCATCAGTGTGTGGGCAGCCTGCTCCTTGGCGGCGTCGGACAGGCGATAGCCCTGGGATCCGCGCATCAGTTCCGGCTGGCTCACGCCAACCACCTCCTACCTGGAAGGAGTTCCGGGTGCGGTGATGCTCACTGGGCCGTGGGGGTCCCGATCTCCATGACCTTGACGGGTACGCCGTCGAGCTCGGCCGGGATTCCCGACGAGACCATGTGGGTCACGTAGACGACGATCACGTCCTCGTCCGCGTCGCCCTTACCGGTGGAGACGCCGGTGACGTTGGGGATGGCGAGGAGCTCGTCCTCGTGCCGTCTTCTGATCTCATGCACGTCCATCCAGGGCCCTCCGCTGAGATCTACCGCCTTTGGAGCGTAGATGTCCGGCGTACCCGCAGACTCAGGGTGCCTCCTAGGGAAAACCCCAGCTTTCGCCCGCCCCTTGGTCAGGGGGTGGTCCCTGGGCGTGCTCAGCGCATGGCGGACCGGGCGGTGGGACGCAGGCGGAGCCGCTGCGGGGCCACGGTCAGGCGCGCCTTCAGCATCGGCAGCTCCACCACCCGCTCCTCCTCCGGCGTGTCGAAGCGGGTGAACCACACGAACACCGTCTCCCCAGTACGGACCGGCAGGCGCGGAAAGGTGTTCTCCGCGTGCTCGGTCTCGAACCGGGCCACCACCGGCACCCCGGCCTCGGCCAGCACCGGAGCGACCTCCGAGTCGAAGAAGCCGGCGAAGCCGTCCTCGACGTGGCAGATCGTGGCCACGTACATCGACGGCGGGAGCTCGGCCGCGCCGACCGGCGGCCGCTCCCATGCGGGCGGCTCCGCGAGGGCGCGCAGGAGCAGCACGTCGTCGGAGTCGATCATCGTGGCGTTGGCCGCGTCGCGGTTGGCCTGCCACACGGGCCCGCCGTAGAAGGCCTCCAGCGCCGCCTTCCTGGCCGGCATGTCAGGGAAGGCACGCAGCCAGGGGAACGTGTCGGGCGCGTCCGGGTTGCGGAAGGTCCCGGCGACCCGCATGCCCGCCGCCTCCTGCGTCTCGACGAACTCCCGCTCGAACAGCTCGATGAGCGTGTCGCGCCGCCCCGGGCGCAATGTGTACTGCCGCAGCTCGTAGATCATGCGGGGACGATAGGCCAAGGTCGCTGACATCCTGCGTCAGCGTATGCGCCGAACAATATTCTGATTACTTTGAGCTATCAATTGACAACGTAGAGTTATAGGCTCGCATCGACCTTGATCTCCAAGGGCCAAGGAAAGGTCAAAGGCCCTGAGGGCGAAGGAGCAGAAGTGATCCGAAGAGTGTGCGCCGCCGCGGCCATGGTGGCAGCGGTCGCGAGTGGCGCGCTCCCCGCTGTCCCCGCGCGCGCTGACGGCTGGTCCGACCGTTGTGGCGACCGTTCCTGGTCCTACAACTGGAGCGGCAGCAGCGGCTCGTCCCAGTCGGGAAACAACTTCGGCGACGTCTCGGCCGCCAACCGCGGTGAGGGCGCCTCGACCAACGTCAACAACGTCAACGGCATCGCCTCGACCGCCACGCACGGCGGCATCACGGTGACATACATCTTCGGCTGACCGAAAGGACATCGACATGGTGAAGAAGCTCTGCGCGACCGGCCTCATCGCCGCGGCCGCGGCCGGCGCCGGGCTCCTGCCCGCCGCCGCGTACGCGGACGTCAACGCCGGCAACTCCAGCTCCAACAGGTCCTCGTCCCAGTCCGGAAACAACTTCGGCAACGTCGTCAACGTCAACGTGAACGGCCAGGGCGCGAGCAGTGTCAACAACGTCAACGGCGACGCCGTCACGGCGAGCTACGGCAGCCGCGCGAGCATCGACGACATCGTCGACTGATTGGTCCTCGAGCCCCCTCCGGCGAGCCAGGCCGGGATCCCGGCCTGGCTCGCACCCTCCGCGCTAGCCCTGGTCCTTCACCCAGAGCCGCAGCAGCCCCCTGAAGTGCTCGACGAACCTGTCGTGCTCGTGTGCCGGATACGTGGCCTTCACCGTGTCCACCAGCAGCCGGTCGAACTCCGGCGCGGCCACCCACTCCAGCACCACCTCGTCGAGGTGCCCGAGATGGGTCCGGCAGAACTCGTGGTAACGCTCGGTGTCGAAATAGCGGTCCGCCAGCCTCCGATACTCCGCCAGCCGTTCCTCGTACGTCCCGGTCACCGCGAAGTAGTCGTGCGTCTCCAGATCGATCCGCGGCCTGCGCCGGGTGGCCACGCAGAACACACACCACTTCACCAGCGTCTTGATCGCCCAGGGGAAGTAGTAGTGCAGGCTCGTCAGCGCCACGTCGGGGCAGGCGTTGGCGTAGTCGATGGGGTGCACGTCCGAGCCCTTGACCAGGGTCTCGCAGGAGTTGAACTCCCACCGGAAGAACGCGTTGACGAGCTTCCCGATCGTCACGACCTCCTCGCCGGCGGCCGGTGACAGGAACTCGTGGTCGACGGCGTACCGCGCGTGCATCGGCTCCTCGGGCCTGAAGCGCATCACCATCGTCTCGGGCCCGATCGACAGCGACCTGGCGAACGCGTCGTACCCCTGGATGGCCTGCTGGAGGTGCATGAGCATCTCGCCGCTGGCGTCGTAGGCCCGGTGCAGCTCGTCCCGGTCGCGCACCAGGGACACGCCGCGCCAGGCGCCGCCGTCGTACGGCTTCATGAACAGTGGGTAGCCGATCCGCTCGGCCACCTCGTCCAGGTCGAAGGGCCGGTTGTAGCGGGCCGCGGTGTAGGCGTACCTGGTGTTGTCGGGCGGGTTCTTGTACGGCACCAGCACCGTCTCCGGCACCTTCAGCCCGAGCCGCATCATCGCGCAGTAAGCGGCGTGCTTCTCCATCGACTGGAACGTGAACGGGCTGTTGAGCAGATAGACGTCGTCCATCATGGAGATCTTCTTGAGCCACTCGCGCGGGTGGTAATACCAGTACGCCAGCCGGTCGATCACCAGCGCGTGCCGTGGCTTCGCGCGCAGGTCGAACGGCTCGATCGTGACGCGCTCCACGTCGAACTCGCCCACCCCCTTGATCGGCCCGAGCCGCCGCAGCACGGTCTCGAACGCCGACGGCCAGTCCTCCTCGGTCCCCAGCAGCAGCCCGATCAGATGTCGCACGGGGGATTCCTCCGCTCCCGCCCGCGGCTCAGACGCCAGGAAGGCGGCCGTTGCGGAACAGATCGACGAACCGTTGGTGGTCTTCCCGGGCCTGTGCCCCATAACGGTGAGCAAAATCCACCAAAACCTCG
The DNA here is from genome assembly GCF_052245915.1 of Nonomuraea sp. 10N515B. NCBI lineage: Bacteria > Bacillati > Actinomycetota > Actinomycetes > Streptosporangiales > Streptosporangiaceae > Nonomuraea > Nonomuraea sp. 10N515B. Next base: position 520,205 of record NZ_JBQQBQ010000001.1, on the reverse strand, counting down.
ATAAATCCGGACCTGTCGCCGTCGATCACCGCCATGATCGCCTCCTCCGTCGAGAAGTCGACGAGGTCGTGGCTGGACTCGTCGTCGGCCACCGAGTGCATGCGCGCCACCGCCCGCCCGAGGTCCCGCATGATCGAGCGCAGCTCGTCCGGCTCGTTCACGTCGTCCCAGTCCAGATCGGCGGAGTACGGCGACACCTCCGCCACGAGCTGCCCGACTCCGCCGAGCGTCGTGTAGCCCAGCCAGGGATCGGCGTAGGCCTGCAGCGCCCGCTGCGACTCCGCCGTGCGATGCCCCTGGTGCAGGAAGTAGGAGACCACCTTCTCGTCGGTCACGTGCCGCGCCACGGCCGGCACCGCCGCCTGCTTCATGTAGAGGATGACGTCGTTCTCCAGCGCCTGTGAGCGCCCTTCGAGCAGCAGGTTGTATGACGGCAGCCCCGCCGACCCGATGCCCACGCCCTTGCGCAGCGCCACGTCCTTGATCACGTGCTCGACCGGGTTCGCCTGCGTGGGCAGCGTGGTCAGGTATTCCTCGAATGCGGCCAGCACGGCGTCCCTGGTCGCCGCGTCCACCGCCGTCCGCCCTTCCATGAGCGCGAAGCGCCGGTCGTAGTCGTCGATCACGGTCTCCACGTCGAGCAGCGCCACCCGCGTGTTGAGCCGCGCCGTCTGCAGCACGTGGTGCAGCACGCCCGTGGTGGTGTCCAGGGTGAGCGAGCCGATCGCGTCGTCCCCGCCGGCCGCGATGCCGCCCAGCTCGTCCAGGTACGCCCTGGCGAAGTCGGTCACCAGCGCGCCGATCGTGTCGTCGGACAGCGCCTTGGCGTACCCGAGCAGCGCCACGCTGGCGGCGAAGCGCTTGAGGTCCCAGATGTAGGGCCCCACGTACGCCTCGTCGAAGTCGTTGACGTTGAAGACGAGCACCCCGGAGGCGCTCATGTACGTGCCGAAGTTCTCCGCGTGCAGGTCGCCGTGGATCCAGACGCGGCTGGTGGGGGCGTCGAGGTAGGCGTCGTCGGCGTATGTGCCGGTCATATCCGCGTAGAAGAGGGACGCGCTGCCGCGGTAGAAGGCGAAGGGGGAGGCCGCCATTTTCCGAAATTTCCGCCTAAATGCGGCGGGGTCTTGCTTGATCGACTCGCCGAACTCCGTCATGAGGACATCGAGCAGGAAGGAAGAGCGTGGGCCCATAATCCGGACAGTAGATCCGGAATCTCTTGCCGCCTAGCCTGATCTTTCCCTGACAGGGGCCGGTCAGGGGTGCTGGGAGGAGACCGAGACCACCTCGCCCGTCATGTACGAGGAGTAGTCGCTGGCCAGGAAGACGATCACGTTCGCCACCTCCCACGGCTCCGCCGACCGCCCGAACGCCTCCTTGGCCGCCAGCTCCGCCAGCAACTCCTCGCTGGTCACCTTCGCCAGGAACGGATGCACGGCCAGCGACGGCGCCACCGCGTTGACCCGCACGCCGTGCTCGGCCGCCTCCAGCGCCACGCACCTGGTCAGCGCCATCACCCCGGCCTTGGCGGCGGCGTAGTGGGCCTGCCCGCGCTGCGCCCGCCAGCCGATCACCGAGGCGTTGTTCACGATGACGCCGGAGCCCTGATCGATCATCTGGCGGAGCGCGGCCCGGGTGCAGCGCATGGTGCCGTTCAGGGTGACGTCGATGACCGCGTGCCACTGGTCGTCGGACATCTCGGCCAGCGGCGCCGTACCGCCGAGTCCGGCGTTGTTGATCACCACGTCGAGCCGGCCGTGCGCCTCGACCACCGCGTCGAAGAGCGCCAGCACTTGCGCCTCGGACGTCACGTCGCACGGGACGGCGAGTGGCTTGACACTGGTGAGCTCGGTCAGGGTATCGGCGGCGGCGGCCAGGCGGCGCTCGTGCCGGTCCGAGACCACGATCGTGGCGCCTTCCTCGGCGCACCGGCGGGCGGTCGCGTAGCCGATGCCGGCGCCGGCGGCCGCCGTCACCAGCGTCACCTTGCCGTCGAGCAGTCCGTGTGCCTTGGGGTACGCCGGGGTCATCGCCTCTCCCTCACCGTGGCAGTCCCAGGGTGCGCTCGGCGATGATGTTGCGCTGGATCTCGCTGGAACCGGCATAGATCGTGTCGGCCCGGCTGAACAGGTAGAGCCGCTGCAGGTCGTTGAGCTCGCCCACCAGCCCGGCCTTCCCCTGGACGGCCTGCGCCAGCTCGCCGAGCCGGCGATGCCACTCCGACCAGTAGAGCTTGGCGATCGACACCTCCGGCCCCGGGTCGGGGCGCACCATCCTGAGCGCGTTGAGCCGCATGATCTCCAGCTCCAGCCACGCCCGCACGAGGCGGTCACGCAGCACCGGGTCATCGGCCGCGCCGGTCCGCTTCGCCGTCTCGATCACCCTGGCCAGCTCGCGCCGGAAGCCGATCTGCTGCCCGAGCGTGGACGCGCCGCGCTCGTAGCCGAGCGTGGCCATCGCGACCCGCCAGCCGTCGCCGGGCGCGCCCAGCACGTTGTCCGCCGCCGTGCGCGCGCCGTCGAAGAACACCTCGTTGAACTCCGACGTCCCGGTCAGCTGCACGATCGGCCGCACGGTGACACCTGGCTGCCGCATGGGCACCAGCAGGTACGACAGCCCGCGGTGCCGCTGCGAGCCCGGCTCGGTGCGGCACAAGACGAAACACCAGTCGGCCACGTGAGCCAGCGAGGTCCACACCTTCTGGCCGGTGATCACCCAGCAGTCGTCTTCCAGATGTGCCTTGGTCTGGACGCCGGCCAGGTCGGAGCCGGCCTCGGGCTCGGAGTACCCCTGGCACCACAGCTCCTCGCCCCGCTGGATCGGCGGCAGGAACCGGGCCTTCTGCTCGTCGGTGCCGAAGTCGAGAATGGTGGGCCCGATCAGGCCCTCGCCGATGTGGCCGACCCGCGCGGGGGCATCGGCCCTGGCGTACTCCTCGTAGAAGGCGACCTGGTCCTCCAGCGAGGCGGCGCGCCCGCCGTACCGCTCCGGCCAACCGAGGCAGGTCCAGCCGTTCTTGCCGAGATGGCGCTCCCAGGCCAGTCGCAGCTCGTGCCCTTCGTGCTCGCGCCCAGGGCCGCCGAGGCCCCTGGCCGGGGCGAACTCGCCGCTGAGCGCCTCCTCCAGCCAGCCCCTGGCTTCCTCGCGCAAGCCAGGGGTCTCGCCGAGCTCAGGAAGCGTCAACGAACCCCCCGTAGCCGCCGCGGAAGAACACCAGCGGCCCGCCCTCGGCGTGCGTGTCGAGCTGCAGCACCCGGGCCACCACGATCATGTGGTCGCCCGCCGCGTGCTCGGCCTCGACCGCGCAGTCGATCCAGGCCAGCGCGCCTTCGAGCACGGGGTTGCCGCCGGGGGAGCCGGTCCACTCCAGGCCCGCGAACTTGTCGCCGCCTCTGGTCGCCATCTGGGCGCACACCGCCTGCTGGTGCTCGGCCAGCACGTTCACCGTGACGATCTTCGCGCCGCGTACCCTGGGCCAGCTGGTGCTGGTGTGCGCCACGCAGAACGCCACGAGGGGCGGGTCGAGCGAGACCGAGGTGAAGGAGTTCGCGGCCAGGCCGCAGGGCTCGCCGTTCAGCGGATCGAGCGCCGTGATCGCCACCACGCCCGTCGCGAACCTGCCGAGCACCTGCCGGAAGCGCCGGCTGTCCAGATGGCCGTTGGCGCTTTGTGGGGAAGGGCCCGTCGGCATGGCAGCTCCGTTGCGAATCCTGCGCTGATGCGGCGCCGGAAGGCTGCGGCAGCCGTCCGGCGCGACGAGCCGGGCAGCGTGTGTGCTCATGGGTCCGCCTCCTAGTCGACCGGCTGCGCCCTATCTTACCAAGCGCTTGCTTGGACGCTAGGGGGGCCGGGGAAACATGTCAAGTCGAATGCCGCACAGGTTGGTGTCGTGCACGGTGCGGACCTGTGCCGCCGCACGTGCGTTGACATGGGCGAAATGCCCGGCATAGCGTTATCGATGTGGCCAAGCGCTTGCTTGATTTCCGGGACGTGACCGCGATCGCCGGCGTCGGATACACCCCCTTCACCAAGGACTCCGGCGTCAGCACCCTGACGCTGGCCTGCCGCGCCGTGCTGGCCGCCCTGGAGGACGCCGGACTGACGGCCGATGACGTGGACGGCCTGGCCACGCATCGCGTCGGCGACTCCGCCCCGCCCACCCTGGTCGGCCCGGCGCTCGGGCTGACGGACCTGGCCTGGCACCTGGACCAGTTCGGCGGCGGCAGCGTCTCCCACGCCGTGGTCGGCCAGGCCGCGCTGGCGGTCGCGGCCGGGCTGGCCGAGACGGTCGTCTGCTACCGGGCCATCAACGCCCGCTCCGAGTTCCGCATGGGCGGCACCGGCCGGGGGGTGCCGGCGAGCCCGGAGGTGCAGTACCAGGCGCCGTACGGGTACGTCGCGCCGCCGCAGCAGTACGCGATGTACGCCCGCGCCCACATGCTGAAGTACGGCACCAAGGCCGAGCACTTCGGGCACCTGGCGGTCACCCAGCGCGCCAACGCGGCCAAGAACCCGCGGGCGCTCATGCGTACGCCGATCACGCTGGACGACTACCTGGCCAGCCGGTGGATCGCCGAGCCCTTCCGCCTCCTGGACTGCTGCCTGGAGACCGACGGGGCCTGCGCCGTGGTCGTCACCACGGCGGAACGCGCCCGCTCGCTGCGCCGCCCGCCGGTGCTGATCTCGGCCGCGGCGTGGGGCGGCGGCACGTCCCACCTGTCGGCTCCTGACGCCGACCCGACCGTGACCGCGGCCGCCGTCCTGGCCCCGCGCCTGTACGCGCAGGCCGGGCTCGGCCCTGAGGACGTCGATGTGGCCGAGATCTACGACTGCTTCACGTACTCGGTGATCGTCCAGCTGGAGGACTACGGGTTCTGCGCCAAGGGCGAGGGCGGCCCGTACGTGGCCTCGGGCGCCACAGCCCTGGACGGCCCGCTGCCGGTCAACACCCACGGGGGTTTCCTGTCGGAAGGCTACGTCCACGGCGTCAACCACATCGCGGAGGCGGTTTCCCAGCTCAGGGGCGACGCGGGGGACCGCCAGGTGCCGGGCGCCGAGGTGGCGCTGTCCACGGCCCAGCCCGGCTACATCCTGCCGGCGACCTCCGCGCTGATCCTCAGGAGGTCGTGATGGCTTATCGGCCCGAGCCCGACCGGGACTCGCGGGAGTGGTGGGAGCGGATCGCCGGGCACGAGTTCGCCGTGCAGCGATGCGACACCTGCGGGACGACGCGTTTCCCAGCCAGGGCGTTCTGCCCGGCGTGCCGGAGCGAGGCGTGTCACTGGCAGGAAGTGGAGCCCGAGGGGCGGGTCGAGAGCTGGATCGTGAACCACCAGGCGTTCGTGCCAGGCCGGCGGCAGCCCTATGTGGTCGTGATGGTGCGGCTGGCGGCGGTGCCGGGATGCCTGGTGTACGGGAACTGGCACGGGGACCGGCCCCCCGAGCCGGGCGAGCGGGTGCGGGCGTCCTACGACCGGATCGACGAGACCTTGACGCTGGTGAACTGGACGCCGGCCGGGAGCCTGGATCCTCATCCACACCAGCGCACATCCTTCCGCTAGTCGACCTTGGTCCGGGAAATGGATTCGTACCCACGAACCCCATCAGTCCCACCATGGCGAAGCGGCCCCCAGTTCGGGCTCCGAGGGTTGATGATGAGGCAGTAGACGTCAACGCGGACGGCTGGATCTTGGCGGCGGACGTGAGCGGAATGGACTGGGTGACCGGCGTGGCCACGCGGCCATGGCTGACGATCATGCCTGCCGTCCAGACGTTCGTGCTCGCCGGGCCGCGGCCGCGCGGGCCGCCGGGCGGGCGGAAGAAGGAAGAGATCCATCGGCTGGTCCCTCGGAGGAAAGCGCGCCCTGGCGGGCGTGGGGGACCCGCCAGGACGCGCTTCCTGCCCCGTGAGCGGCGGCGCCAGGACTCCGGCGAGGGATGGAGTCCTAGGCCGTGTGATCGCACACGGAGTCGATGGGGGAGTGTGAAAGCTCCTGCTGCCGGTAACGTGCGGCGATGCGTTGAGCTGCACCAACCGGGTCATCAATGGGGTGCGTGACGGGGGCGCCACCCTCCTCGTTCCAGACAAAGGATCCGTCATTGCACCGCACGGTCAGCTCTGTCGACACCGATTGCATGGGCGTGCCATGCCGATTGCTCTGGTAGGTGTGGGTGAACCCCTGGCGCGTCAACGCGTAACGCAGTAAACGTGTTGCTTCACCAGGGTTATGCCAGGGCAGGTACGGCGTACCCGTGCGGACCGGCAACACTGGCCTTCACCCCCTCACCGGCCTTTAGATGGATTTGTACCAACGAATGGATGATGGGCCGCAGGAGGCGGTTCGGTCAAGGGGTTGTGGCCTGCTAGAACCAGATCGTCTAAATTGTTGGAACAAAAGGGGTGAAAGTGGCAAGGTCGGTGCTGTATCAGCAGGTGGCTGCGGAATTGCGTCGCGCCATCTACTCGGGTGTCCTCGGCCCCGGGGCACAGCTGCCGACCGAGGCACAGCTCATGGAAGACCATGGGGTGAGCAGAAACACCGTACGGCTGGCCCTCGGAGAGCTCGTCAATGAAGGGCTCGTCACGCGCACGCCGCGGCGCGGGACCGTGGTCAGAGACCGGCGGCCGCTGCTCATCCATCCCCAACGTGAGCTGGACAAGCAACCCCGTGGGGAGCTGCGCGAGGCTTTCGCCTACGCCGTGGCACAGGAAGGCCGTGCGCCAAGCCAGTACATCGAGGTGCTGACCGTGTCTCCGGTCGAGGAGATCGCCAGCCGGCTGGAGTTGGCGGATGGGGAATTGGCGGTGGTGAGACGCCGTCTGCGGTTCGTGGACGGCCAGCCGTACAACACCAACGATTCCTACTTCCCACGTGATCTGGTTGCCGATTCCGAGATCGCCAGGCCCGGAGACATCGCGCGAGGGGCGAACCGGGTGCTGGAGGAATTGGGTCATGCGCAGGTGCGCGTCGTCGACGACATCTGGGCCCGCATGCCCAACCAAGAGGAGGCCGAGCGCCTCCAGCTCGAGCTCGGCACGCCAGTCATGGTGTATGTCCGAGTTGGTTTCGACGGGGCCGACATGCCAGTGCGTGTCGCTGTGTCGGTGCTGCCCGCCGACAAACATTTGATCAGATACGAGCTCGATAGCCGTTGAGGGCTCGGATGAAGGGGTGATCCCGCCGGCCGGGTGCAGCGAGAAATAGCCGCCTCGCTGGCCTGGGGGAGTCGTGCATACTCCCCCAAATCGCCATTTATCCATGTATATCGGGTTAAGGCCCCATTTCGCCCCTACGCGACATCGCGCCATTACGCTGTGCGCTCGTGTAGGAACCCAATGCAACGGGAGTTGTCTTATGCACACAAACACCCTGCTTCATCCGCTCGCGCTCCGCCGGGCGGAACCTCACGACCTTCCCGGCGTACTGACGTTGCTCGCGGACACCGCCGAGTGGCTCTATGCGCAAGGGGTGCGGCAGTGGCCCCGCAACGGGTTCGGCCCCGAGCGGATCGAGCCGCTCATTGAGGAGCGGGTGCTGTTCGTACTCGACGACGAGCTTCGATACCTCGACCCCGACGAGTCGGCGCCGCCGGTCGCCACCATAGCCCTCGACGACCACGCCGACCCGGAGTTCTGGGCTCCGGGCGACGACCCCGGTGCCGCGCTCTACATCCACAAGCTGGCCGTGGCCCGGCCGTGGTCCGGCAGCGGCCTCGGCGACGCGCTCCTCGACTGGGCCGGCGCCTCGGCGTTCGCCTCGGGGTTGCCGTGGCTCCGGCTCGACTGTGCCAAGGCGAACCCGCGCCTGCAGTCGTACTACCGTGCCCGCGGCTTCCGCCACGTCCGCACGGTTGACCTGCCCCATCGCTCCTCCGGCGCCCTCTTCCAGCGCCCCTCGGAGGACCTTTCCACGACGGCCTTCCGCGACCTGACCATCGCGGAACTGATCACCGCCTAACCCTCCAACAGGGCCCGGCCTCCAACCCTCAGGGAGGCCGGGCCCCCCCTTCGCCTGCCCGCCGCTCCCTGACCTGCCCGCCGCCCGTCCGCCGCTAGGTCGCACCTGCCCTCAAGCGCCCTCAGCCGGTCCGAGAGGCGAGCTCGTCGGCGACCATAGCCTGACGCCTGCGGTCGCCGGGCGCTCCGCTCGAAGGGCCTCAGCCCGCGCCAGGCGCTCTCCCTCGACGCCTAGCGGAGGGGGGTTGGTGCCTTTGGGGTTTTCGCGGCGGAAAGGTGCAGAGCACCATATAGCCTCTCCTGCATGACCGGATCCCTGCTCGAGGTGATCGCGCTCAACGTGCGTGACGCCGTGGCCGCCGAACAGGGCGGAGCCGACCGGCTGGAGGTCGTCGCCGACATGGCGGCCGACGGGCTGACCCCCTCCCCGGAGACGGTGGCCGCGATCGCCGCGGAATGCCCGCTTCCCCAGATGGTGATGCTCCGCTGTGACGCCAACTTCGCCGCCGACCCCGACGTCTTGACGCGGCTGGGTCGCGACGCCAAGGCGCTGGCGCAGGCCGGGGCGGCAGGGTTCGTGTTCGGATTTCTCGACAGCGCGGGAGCCGTCGATCTCGCGGCCACCGAAGCGCTGATCCACGCCGTGTCCCCCCTGCCGTGGACCTTCCACCGAGCCGTCGATCACGCCGCCGACGTCCAGGCGTCCTGGCGCGCCGTGCGCCTGCTGCCCAACCTCGCCACCGTGCTGACGTCCGGATCACCCACCGGCGTCGGTGAGGGCCTGCCGGTGTTAAAAGCCCGGGCCGAGGCGGGTGACGGCTCGATCATCCTGGCCGGTGGCGGACTGCGGCCGGCGCACGTGCCCGTGCTGCTCGACTACGGCGTCCGGGCCTTCCACGTGGGATCCGCGGTCCGGGCCAGTTGGTCGGACCCGGTCGAGTGGCGACTGGTACGCCAATGGCGGGCGATGGTCGAACGCGACTGACCTACTCGGGCAGGGCGGCATCGGCGCGCCGGAGGGCGGCGGCGAGGGTGCGGATCGTGGCGGGCTCGTCCATGACCCCGCCGCCCGCGTCCCGCTGCTCCTCCCACGCGCTCACCCGCTCCCGGTAGGAGTCGTAGTTGGCCAGGTGGAAGGCGTAGAGGGTGGCGAACCGGCTCACCAGGTGCGACGGGTGCATGTCCCAGCCCTGATAGAAGCCGTTCCGCAGCGAGTGCCGTACGAGCTCGGCGTGTCGCCGCCACAACGCGTGCACGTCGGCCGCGCGGTCGGAGGCGGGGGAGGCGGCGAGCGAGCCGTCGGACAGCTCCACGCCCGTGCCGGCGAACGCGGTCTGCATGACGTGCCGGGCGTGGTCGCAGGCCGGATGGTCCAGCCGCTGCTCGTGCGGCGGCAGCCCGAGCGCGGCCGTGTAGTCGAACACGCCGAAATGCGCCGCCGCCAGCCGCCCGCCCAGGGACTCGGCCAGTTCGGCACGCAGGAACGGCAGCGTTTGCGGAGCCTCCACCTGCATCTCGAACCGGAGCGGCCCGCCGGCCTCGGCCTCCAGCTGCTCCAGCACGCCCGCGAACTGCGACAGGTATTCCTCCATCAGCACCTTCGGGAACGTCACCGTGAACCCGGCGGGCAACTCCCCGGCCCGCGCGATCACCCCCGTGACGAACCCGTGGAGCGTGCGCACCGACCGCCCGGGATCCCCGTCCGCGAACGACTTCACCCGCGGCCCCCACCGCCGCGGCAACGCCCCGGCGGTGTGCAGCGCGGCCAGCGCCTCGGCGGCCTGCTCCACGTGGTCGTCCTCGACCGGGTCGGGCCGCACGCCGTAGCCGTCCTCGAAGTCGACGCGCAGGTCCTCGATCGGCTCGTGCGCGAGCTTACGGAGGATCAGTTCCTGTACGGAGGCGGCGAGCCGCCCGGGCACGCCGAACACCTCAGCCAGCTCGTCAGGACCGCCCAGATGCGCCTTGACCAGGGACAACGCCTGATCGCGCCAGTCGGCCACCGTGCGGGCGGAGAACCGGTCGGCGGGCACGTAGACCGTGTGGACCGGCTGCCACCCCGGCTCCGGCATCGGGAACCGGGCCTGCTGAGCCCGGTAGACCTCCGTGAATCCGGGTGGCACGGCACCCGCACTCGTACGCTCGTCAGACACGGCACGCCCGGAGCATGGCCTCCAGCCCGACGAGCTTGACCCGCTCGCCGCGGCCGAGCGACCTGGCCAGCTCGGCTTCGGCCGCCTCGATCGCCAGCCACTCCTGGTAGGTCACCGGTCGTATCCCCCGCTCCGCCAGCAGCACGTCGATCGACTCGCCGTCATCAACACGTTCGCGCCCTTCCAGATCGGCAAGCAGTGTACGGACCGTCTCGGCGGCGTCGGACTTGTTGGTGCCGATCACCCCGGTGGGCCCGCGTTTGAGCCAGCCTGCCACGTATTCGCGGTCGCGTACCCGCCCGGCCTCGTTCGGCACGGTCATGGTCTGCTCGGAGAACGGCACCCCGGGCAGCGGCACGCTCTGGTAGCCGACCGACCGCAACACCATCCCGACCGGCAGTGTCTCGAACTCGCCCGTGCCCACCACGCGGCCCTCCTCCGACAGCCGGGTGCGTTCGAGCTTGAGCCCCTCCACCCGCTCGGTGCCGAGGATCTCCACGGGCCGCAGCCAGAACCGCACGTCGAGGCGGCGCGCCCGGCCGACGGGCTCGCGCGCGGCCCACGACTGCAGAACCTTGATGTTGCCCTGGACCTGGCGCGGGAAGTCGCCGCCGAGCACCACGGCCTCGTCCGGTCGTACGCAGACGTCGGCGTTGGCCAGATCGCCCAGCTCGCGCAGCTCCTTGAGGGTGAACTTGGCGTGCTCGGGGCCCCGCCGGCCCACCATGTGAATGGCCTTCACCTGGCTTTCCGACAGACGCTGGAGCACGTCGTGCGGCACGTCGGTGGAGCGCAGCTCGTCGGCGGTCTTGGCCAGGACGCGGACGACGTCCACGGCCACGTTCCCGACCCCGATCACCGCGATCTCGGAGGTGTCGAGCGTGAACATGCCGGGGTCGACGTCGGGGTGCCCGCAGTACCAATTGACGAAGTCGGTCGCCGCCACGCTCCCCGGCAGGTCCTCGCCGGGGATGCCGAGCTTCCTGTCGACCATCGCCCCTGTGCAGTAGACCACCGCGTCGTAGCGGCCGAGCAGGTCCTCCACGGACACGTGCGGGCCGAGCGTGACGCCGCCGAGGAAGCGGACCTCCGGCAGCTCCAGCACCTTCCGCAGGTAGTTGGCGATCGACTTGATCGACGTGTGGTCGGGCGCGACGCCGTATCTGACCAGCCCGTACGGGGTCGGCAGTCGTTCGAGCACATCGACCCGCACGGCCTCCGAGGACTGCTTGACCAGTGCCTCGGCCGTGTAGATCCCGGCGGGGCCCGACCCGATGACCGCCACACGCAACGCCACGCCGCCTCCTAAGACACGCGTCCCACCAGATGCAACCGGCCGGTGCGATCGATGTATCCCCGGTCGCCCGTGCGCACGAACCCGTCCTTGGCGAAAACCGTTTGCTCGGTCCTGTTGCCAACGTAGCCGCTCATGACCGCGTCCGAGCGGAGAAGCACCTCTCCGTGCGCGTCATGAGGCAGCAGACGGCCGTCCTCGTCCCGGATGGACACGTCCACCCCGCCGCGCGGCCTGCCTACGCTCACCTCCGCGTCCTCGGGCGGGTCGTCGGGCCGCGTGCCGAGCCCCAGCCCGGCCTCGGTGCAGATGTACCGGTTGCAGACCGGCACGCCGTACCTGTCGCGCAACTGCCTGATCAGTTCGGGCGGGGCGGGCGCGCCGCTGGACAGAATGAGGGTCAGGTCGGGCAGATCACCGCCGCAGGCCAGGATGTGCGAGAGCTGGACCGGGCTGCCCTGCAACACGCCGATCCGGTGCTCGCGCAGCACCCGCATCGCGGCGTCCTCGCTCCACGCGGGCAGGACATGGCAGGTCCGCCCGGTCTGGAGGAATATCGGCAGCCGGGTGGCGAACCCGAGCCGCCCGAGCGGATGCGGCACCAGCCGGGCGTCCTGACCGGTGGCCCATCGATCACCGGCCCCGTGGGCGCGGATCGCCTCGAGCTGGCGGTTGCCGAACAACACGGCCTTGGGCGGCCCGGTCCGCCCTGAGGTGAACGTGATCACCACCGGACGGCCGGGGTCGGGCGGAAACGGCGGCGGGGGCGGCTCCGCCCGGCACAGCCCGCCGAGCCGCGCCGGGTCGTAGGGGTCCCGTCCGCGCTCGCCGCGCTCGGCGGGCAGCGTCACCACGTCGAGCCCGGCCAGCGGCGGCAGCACCCGCGGAACGGTGATGACGATGGCCGGATCCAGCAGGGTCAGCAGCTCCACACGATCGGTCCCGATGCCCGCGGTCACCGCCCCGATCTTCGCGGCGGCGACGTAGCAGATCACGAACTCGGGCCCGTCGGGGAGCGCCAGGGCCACGACGTCGCCGACGCGGGCGCCGCGATGGGCGAGGCCGGCGGCCACCTGATCGGAGAGCCGGTCGAGGTCGGCGAAGGTCAGCGTCGTGGCGCCGGTGACGACGGCCGCGCGCGCCCCGAATGTACGTGCGGCCGCCCCGGCCAGCAGGCGCAACATGGCAGCTCCTGGGGCAGTGGGCGCACTTCCAACCTACTCGCCCGGCGCCTGCTTCGCCCGATCACGGAGAGCCAGCTTGTCGATCTTGCCGTTCACGTTGACCGGCAGGGCGTCCACCACGACGACCCGCTTGGGGACCTTGTAGTTGGACATGTTGGCCCGCGCCCACGCGATCAGGCCGCCGGGGTCGACGCTCGCGCCGGGCCGCGGGACCACGTACGCCACACCGGCCTCGCCGGAGGCCGGGTTGGGCACGCCGACGACCGCCGCCTGGGCGAGCGACCCCTCACGCAGCAGGAGCGACTCCACCTCGGCGGGCGAGACGTTGAAGCCGTTGACGATGTAGAGCTCCTTCTTGCGGTCGACGATCGCGAGGTTGCCCTGCTCGTCCAGCACGCCGACGTCGCCCGTGTGCAGCCAGCCGCCGGTGTCCACGGCCTCGGCCGTCCGCGCGGGCTCGTTCCAGTAGCCCCGCATCACGCCGTACCCGCGCTGGAGGACCTCGCCGCGCTCGCCGGTCGCGACCTCCTTGCCGTCGTCATCGACGATCTTGACCTCGATGCCGGGTACGGGCCTGCCCGTGGTGTTGGCGACGACCTCGATGGGGTCGCCGGCCCTGGTCATGGAGACGACCGTGCCTTCCATCAGCCCGTACGCGTTGATCATCCGCTCCAGGCCGACCCGCTCGACCAGCCGTGTGATCAGCGCCGCAGGCACGGCGGCGGCCCCGCAGATGGCCACGCGCAGCGATGACACGTCCCACGGGCCGCGGTCCAGCTCGTCGAGGATCCGGTGGAACAACGTGGGCGGCCCGGCCAGGATGGTGACGCGCTCGGCCGAGATGAGTGACATGAGAGCGTCCGGAGTGAAGATCGGGATCGGCACCATCGTGGCCCGCCGCATGACACAGGCGATGAGCCCGGCGTTGAGCCCGAAGCCGTGGTTGAACGGGGCGATGACCGGATACCGGTCGTCCTCGTTCAGCGTGACGATCTCCGACCAGTCCCAGTAGCCACGCAGGACCTGGGCATGATCCAGCATGACGCCTTTGGGCGTGCCGGTGGTGCCCGACGTGGACATGATCTCGCACAGGTCTCCGGGACCGACGGCGAGCGCCCGGTCCTCGGCCTCCCGCGCGGAGACCCGCGCGGCGAGGGCGCGTAACTCCGATGCCGGAGGGACGATCGTGTGGCGCAGGCCGGGCAGCGGCGGGAGCAGCCCGGCGAGCGGGACCGCCGTGGGCCCCTCGCCGGTGATCAGCACCTTCGCGCCGGTCTTCTCGATGAGCTGGGCGGCCTCGATGCCCTTGAACCGTGACGACAGCGGCACGACGACCGCTCCCGCGTCCCAGATCCCGAACGCGTGCGCCACCCAGTACGCCGAGTTCAGCCCCCACATCGCCACCCGGTCGCCGGGCTCGACGCCGAGGGCGATGAGGCCGCGGGCGACCTCGGCGGCCTTCGCCCGCAGCTCCGGCAGCGTCACCCGGGTGCCGCCCTCGGCGATCACCGTGGCGTCGGGGTGGTGCGCCGCCTGATCGCGCAGCATGCGGGGGAGCGTCCCCCAGTCCGGCGTCATCGGTCCCCCTCAGGTGATGAGAGCTCGATCCCGGCCGAGGTGGTGGCCGCGCAGGTCGTTCACCGTGCCGGGGCGGGGTGTGTCGGAGACGTCCTGGGCGATCTCCACGCCGATCGACACGGGGGTCAGCGCCTGAACGGCTTGCTGGATCCGCGAGCGCCACATGGGGTTGCCAACCAGGCTCTCCCGGTTGAACGTCACGGTGAGGACGGCCGCGTCCAGCGTCCCCTGCCGGCTGATCGCGAGGTCCCAGCCGGCCACGCCGTCGATCTTCGACAGCGCCTTCTCGATCCGGGGCAGCGCCAGCCACACGCCCCTGACCAGCACGTGCTCGCCCACGGTGTGGTCCGGCGCGGGGATGCCCGCGCCGCCCGGCCTGGCCACCTGCCCGGTGCGGAGCACGGCGTCGCCGAGCGTGGAGTGCCCATACGGGGTGACGACCAGCTCGGCCAGCGCGGTCCCAGCGGCGGGGGCCTCGTCCTTGGCCAGGGCGGCCAGGCCGAGCATGCCGTCCGCGAGCGGCGTGAGCGGGTCCTCCTCGGCCGCCCGCCAGGCCAGGGGCGTGCCCCCGAAGGGGCTGGCGTACACCTCGGTGACCCTCGCCCCGAACTCGTCCGCCAGGTAGCCGATCGTCCGTTTGGAGGCGATCTCGCCGGTCAGCACGATGTTCCTGAGCCCGAGGTCCAGCGGGTCCAGGAGGAACTCCAGGTGCAGGCGGGCCAGCAAGTCCATCGCGCCCGTCGGGGTGGCCACCAGCGTGGTGGCGCGCAGCGCGGACAGCGCGTGGTGCAGCCGCATCCGCCCGCGCGGCCCCACGTCGGCGGCGGCCTGCGCCACGTCGGCCGCGGCGGCGCTCCACAGCGCGCCCGCGGGTTCGGCGAGCGCCACCGCGACCCGGTCCCGCTCACCGACCCCGGCCGCCCGCAGCGCCGCCGCGGTCAGCCCGGCGGCGGCCGCGCGGTCATCCTGGCTCAGCGGGAAGGCGCTCGACACGTCAGGGGAGACGAGCAGGAGCCCTTCGGCGGCACGCGCGGCGGCCCCGAGATCGTCGCGGGTCAGCCAGCGGGCCATCAGCGCACCACCTCGGTCATGAACAGCGTCATCGACTCGCACACCCGCTCGTGCGCCAGCCCGCCGACCTGGGCCTGGATGATGAGATCCGTGGCGCCGGCCTCGGCGATCCTGGCCAGGGCCTTGCGCGAGCCCTCCACGTCGTCGACCACCACCATCAGGTGCTCCCGCAGCGTGGCCATGGCCTCATCGGGCGGCAGCCCGGCCGCGAGCTGGCCGAGCACGCGGTGCGTGGCGTGGCGGGCGTCGTAGTAGTCGGGCGGGGTGACGAGGTTGACCTGGCGGCGGATGTACCACAGGACGGCGTCGGCGGCCGTGGCGTTGGCCTCGTCCCGCGTGGGCGCGACGAACCAGGGGATCATGAGGGCGACGCGGCGGCTCGACGGGTCGAAGCCATGCTCGGCGAGACATTCCCGATATTTCGCGATGTCGGCGGCGACGTCGTCGATGCCCTTGAGCATCGTCATGCCGAGCAGGTTGTATCCGTGCTTGGCCGCCGCCAGATACCCCTCCAGCGAGGTGGACGCCACCCACACCGGTGGATGGGGCTCCTGGACCGGCCGCGGGTAGACGGCCACGTCGGGGATCTCGAAGAACTCGTTCGACCGGCTGATCGGCTCGCCGTCGGCCCGCCAGATGGCCAGTGTGGCCTCCAGCGTGTCCTCCCAGATCTGACGGGACTTCTCGAACGGCCGCTGGAACGCCTGGTACTCCAGCGGCGAGGCCCCGCGCCCGGTCCCGAACTCCACCCGGCCGCCGCTCAGCACGTCCAGCGTGGCGACGCGCTCGGCCGTGCGGATCGGGGACTGGAACGGCAGCAGCACCACCCCGAGCCCGAGGTGGATGCGCTCGGTCCGCTGGGAGATGGCGGCCAGGACCAGGTCGGGGGCGGAGGAGTGGGAGAAGCCCCTGGTGAAGTGGTGCTCGACGAACCAGGCGGTGTCGAAGCCCAGGCGGTCGCCCAGAACGACCTGGTCGACCACGTTGTGGAACGCCTTTTGCTCGACTTCGCGGGTGCGCCCGCGGACCTCCAGTTCGTACCCCAGGCTGATCCGTAGGGACGTCATCGCGCCTCCGGCACAGTAGTAAACCAAGCGCTCGCTTGGTAGAGCGTATCAGCAGCGAACACTTGCGGGAAGGGCGCGGGCGCGATCAGAGTGGATGCCTGTGAAGCGAAAGCACGCGCTGAGGCGGCCGAAGAACGCGGCGGTCCCCGACCACGGCGACGACGGCCTCTCGCTCACGAGTGCCCGCCGGTACGAGGCGTTCGGCCGGGTGATGGCCGCTCTGGCGAGCGAGGCGGACTTCATCGAGTCGTGCCGCGACCTGACCTGGTGGCGGGGGTCCGATCACAGCTGGCACATCGAGTGGCGCGACGGGCCCTACGCGTCGGAGGTGGCCTTACTCCTGGCCGAGCAGGTGCGGGACCCCGACTACGAGGGCTCGCTCGTCACCGAGGCGGGTCCGGGCAGCGGCGGCTCGGCCGTGCTCGACGTGATGGGGGTGCTGTTCGAGTTGCGCGCGATCGACCCGATGGGCCGGGCCACCGTACGCTCCCGGCCGGGCTTCTGGCGCCTGGCCGAGGCCCTCGACACGACCCGCCGCACCAACACCCGCCACCCTTGGGAGGAACTCCTGGGCGGCTGACCCGCTCAGGCCGGTGGCGGGATCAGGCGGGTGGCCCGAAGACGTGCGCCGCCAGCCGGGCGCGGTGGACCTGGGGCGGGCAGAAGAGCTGCGCGTCGGACGTGGCCCGCTTGAGGTAGCGGTGCGCCGGATGCTCCCACGTGATCCCGATCCCGCCGTGGACCTGGATGTTCTCGCCCGCCGCCGCCAGATAGGCCTCCGTGCAGTACGACCCCGCGATCGCCGCGAACACCCCGTCCCGCGCCGCCGCCGAGGCCGCCGACCTGGCCGACTCCACGAGCAGCAGCACGTCGGCAAGCTTGTGCTTGATCGCCTGAAACGACCCGATCGGCCGCCCGAACTGGTGCCGCCGCTTGGCGTGCTCGACCGCCATCTCCAGGCAGCGCTGCGCCCCGCCCACCTGTTCGGCGGCCAGCGCCGCGATGCCCAGGTCCCGCACGCGGGTCCACGCTGAGCCGTCGCCGAGCCGCCGTACCGGCACGCCGTCGAAGACCAGCCGCGCCAACGGCCGGCTCTCGTCCATCGTCGTCGGGTACGGTTCCCGCCGCGTGGGCACGGCCTCGACCAGCAGCCCGTCGACGTAGAGCAGCACCAGCTCGCCCTCCAGCGCGTACGGCACCGTCCCCGTGAGCAGCTCCCCCTCCAGCCGCAGCTCGCCGTCACCCGGCAGCACCACGGTCGCGGTCGAGGCCCCTTCGGCCAGCACCTCCAGCAGGTCGGACGCCCCGCACCCGGCGGCCGCCGCGACGGCCATCACCGCCGACTGCAGGAACGGATGCGGCGACAGAACCCGGCCCAGCTCCTCCGCCACGGCCGCCATTTCGGTCGGCCCGCATCCCGCGCCCCCGTGCTCCTCGGCCACGATCAGCCCCGCGACGCCCACGTCCCGCGCGAACTCCGGCCAGGACGCGCCGGGACGGCCGGCGAGGTAGTCGCGGACAACGGCGCGGAGCTCATCGGGTAGCGACACGGACACATGCTAACCAAGCGATTGCTTGTCCTGGTAAAGTCATGACCGAAATTTGCCTTTTCTGTACGGTCGCATAATCTGAGCCCGGTCATCCCTATAAGTCGCCAGGGGAGGGTTTGACCAGGGAATGGAGATGAACAACACCGCCATCGAGTACGCCGACTTCGCCGAATACGACCGTCGGCTGCGCTGCATCGAACGCCATCTGGTCGCGGCCTTCTCAGGAGGGTTGCTGGTCGGCCTCGTCGGCATGCTCATCTCCGGCCGCGGACCCGAATGGCTCGGCCACGTCTACGAGCCGTACGCGTACCTCGCCCTGTCCTTGGTCGTCGGGGTCACCGCGTCGGGGTTCGGATGGGCGTTGCTGACCACGTTCCTGGCGGCCGTGTCCACGCTGGTCGCCGCCTTGGGAGCCGGGGCGCTCGCCGGCGTTGTGGCCTTCGACGTCATCGGCGGCAGCGCCGCCGGGCTCAACTGGATGCTCGCCCTTCTTGTCGGCCTGGGCCTGCTGGCGTACGTCACCCGCAGGGACGACGTCTGGGGCGACCTGGCGGCAGGCGCGGTCGGCGCGGTGCTGATCGCGGACGTCGTGGACCGGGCGACGCCCGGCTTCATCGACGGCGGGCAGTCGTTCTGGCCGCTGCCCGCGCTGGTCATCGGGCTGCTGTCGGTCGCGCTGGTGTTCGTCTTGCGCAGGAACGCCCGCGCCCGGGTCCGCGCGCTCGCCCTGTCGGCGGTCTTCGCCGGCGTTTTCACGGTCTGCCTGGCCGCCTTCGTCGCCGGCTGGATACCCTTGGCGATCTGACGACGCTGGGGCTGAGGTTTAACACCGAGCGAGCGGCTGCCCCGACTCGATAGCCTGTAAGCCTCCATCCAGGTTCGAACAAGGAGTAGCCGTGTTGCTGCGCATGTCGTCGTTGTTTCTTCGCACCCTGCGGGACGACCCGGCAGACGCGGAAGTGCCGAGCCACAAGCTCCTGGTCCGCGCCGGCTACGTCCGCCGCGTGGCGCCTGGCATCTACTCCTGGCTGCCCCTCGGCAAGCTGGTGCTGGAAAACGTCACCAGGATCGTCCGCGAGGAGATGAACCGGATGGGCGCCCAGGAGGTGCTCTTCCCCGCCCTGCTGCCCCGCGAATATTACGAGGCCACCGGCCGCTGGACCGAATACGGCGACACGCTGTTCAGGCTCCAGGACCGCAAGGGCGCCGACTACCTCCTCGGGCCCACGCACGAGGAGCTCTTCACCGACATGGTCAAGGGCGAATACTCCTCCTACAAGGACTATCCGGTCACCCTTTACCAGATCCAGACGAAATACCGCGACGAGGCGCGGCCGCGGGCCGGCATCCTGCGGGGCCGCGAGTTCCTCATGAAGGACTCCTACTCCTTCGACCTCGACGACGACGGGCTCAAGCGCTCCTACGAGCAGCACCGCGAGGCCTACATCCGGACCTTCGCCCGGCTCGGCATCCGCTACAAGATCGTGTTCGCGCAGTCGGGCGCCATGGGCGGGTCGGCCTCGGAGGAGTTCCTCGCGCCCACGCCGACCGGCGAGGACACCTTCGTCGCCTGCCATTCCTGTGGATACGCGGCCAACGCCGAGGCCGTCACCACGCCCGCCCCGGCCGCCCGCTCCTACGAGGACACGCCGGCCCTGCGGGTCATGGACACTCCGGACACCCCGACCATCGAGTCGCTCGTCTCCTATGTCAACGAGCACCACGGCCTGTCCGTCACCGCCGCCGACACCTTGAAGAACGTCGTCGTCAAGGTCGCCACGCCCGGCTCGGACAAGATCGAGACGCTGGTGATCGGCGTGCCCGGCGACCGCGAGGTGGACTTCAAGCGCCTGGAGGCGACGCTGGCGCCCGGCGAGCCCGCCATCTTCGAGGCCGCCGACTTCGCCAGGCACCCCGGGCTCGTCCGCGGCTACATCGGGCCGCAGGTCCTGCGTGAGCTGGGCATCCGTTATCTCGTCGACCCGCGCGTGGTCACCGGCAGCTCGTGGGTGACCGGCGCCAACGAGCCGGGCAAGCACGCCGCCAACGTGGTCGCAGGCCGCGACTTCACCCCTGACGGCACGATCGAGGCCGCCGAGGTGCGCGCCGGCGACCCCTGCCCTCGCTGCGGCGCGGAGCTGTCCATCGACCGGGGCATCGAGATCGGCCACATCTTCCAGCTCGGCCGCAAATACGCCGACGCCGCCGGCCTCGACGCGCTCGGCCCCGACGGCAAGCCCATCCGCATCACGATGGGCTCCTACGGCATCGGCGTCTCGCGTGCCGTGGCGGTCATCGCCGAGCAGGCCCACGACCCGCTCGGCCTGGTGTGGCCCCGTGAGGTCGCGCCCGCCGACGTGCACATCGTCGGCACCGGCAAGGAAAACCAGGTGGAGGCGGCGCTCGAGCTGGCCGGTGAGCTGGCCTCGCGCGGTGTCCGCGTCCTGGTGGACGACCGGCCGCAGGTGTCGCCTGGCGTCAAGTTCAAGGACGCCGAGCTCCTGGGCGTGCCGACCATCGTGGTGGTCGGGCGCGGGCTGTCGCAGGGCCTGGTCGAGCTGCGGGACCGGGTTTCGGGCGAGAGGTCGGAGATCCCGCTGGCCGAGGCCGCCGACCGCGTCACCGCCGCCATCGCCTGACACCCCTGCCCTGAGCGGGCCCGCTGCCCTTGCCGCGGCACGGGCTCGCTCCGCACGGCGTCTCGCCGACCCGGCGCCATCATGTCCTCCGGCCGTCGTGCCTTCCGTGCCGCCCACCCCGCGTCGGCGAGGTGCGGTGCGGTGACATTCAGCCGGAGGGGGTCGGCGTGGGCGAAGGGGCGGCGGTCGGCATGCCGGGGAACGCGGACGGCTGGGCGGGCCGGAAGGAGTAGGCCCGGGTGACCGCCTCTTGCATGGCCAGCGCGGCGTAGCGGCGCAGCGACACATCCTGCGCGGCCGCCAGCTCCAGATAGGCGGCCGTGACACCGCTCTCCAGATGCGCGGCCAGCTTGGCCGCCAGCGTGGCGTTGGAGGGGAAGAACGGCAGCGCGTAGGACGCGTCGGGCTCGATCGGCCGGCCGCCGCGCGTCGTGATGAACCCCCGCAACTGGTCGCGGCGCGCCCGGTGGGCGTCGAACGCCGCGCTCATCCTGTCCCGCAGCGACCCGGACGTCCGCGCCCCCAATAGCCCGTACGCGAACAGCGCGGCGTGCTCGGCGGCCAGCGCCTTGCGCAACTTCTCGACGTCGCCGGCGTTCACAGGGACCTCGGCAGGGCGGCGGCGTGGGCGGCCTCGCAGGCGCCGATGCTGGCGATGAGCTGGGCCATCCCGGGCGAGACGCTCGCGAGCTGGCGGGCCCGCAGCGCCGCGGCCTTGCGCTCGAGGTCGCGCAGCCGCGACAGCGACGTCTTCGGCGTGGCGGACGGCGTCGCGGAGCCCGAGGCGGACAACCTCGCAGGGGCCGAGGCGGTGGCCTTGACGTGCTTGCGCAGCTCGTCCAGATGGGCCTGGTGGCGGTCCCTGAAGGGAACCAGCTTCTGCGCCCCTCCCGCGATCAGGGAGGAATAGAGGGCGATCGTCCGCTCTTTCTCGGCGATCAAATCTTTCAGCAGGAGCGTCTCGGGGGAGTCCGGAGCCTGGGCGGGTGGCTGCGGCGGGCCGGAGGCGTTGCAGGCGGTGAGAGCGGCCGCTCCGCCCGCCAGCAAGACCCGCCGGGAGAGGTGACGCGGACGCACGGACAGGAACCTCCAGTATTACGGGACCCGGATAGCATCGTACGGGCTCCTGCCCGCGATCGCTGTCGGTGACGCTCGCCATTCGGCCGAGACGAGTGGCGCTCTTTTCGTGCCCTCATACAGATAGGGTGTCAACTGTCGTCGCTGGCTGTGCGGCCAGGCGGCGGAGAGCCAGAGGCGAGGTCCGCCCGGCTGAGACATGACAATAGGGGAGGTCGATATGGGCAGCGCATCACCCCGCGACCACCTGATAAAGCTCCTGGAGCCCGTGGTCAGCGCGGAGGGTCTCGACCTGGAGGACATCACGGTCACCCAGGCAGGCAAGAGACGGCTGCTGCGCGTGATCGTCGATCGCGACGGCGGCGTGAGCCTCGACGACGTGGCCGACGTGAGCCAGGCCGTCTCCGCGGCGTTGGACGACGACAACGCGATGGGCCAGGCGGCTTACACGCTGGAGGTCTCCTCGCCGGGTGTCGACCGCCCTCTCACCGAGCCGCGCCACTGGCGGCGTGCTGCCAAACGCCTGGTGAAGGCCGAGATGCGAGACGGCACCGTGGTGGAGGGCCGGATCACGGCGGCGGACGAGAGCGGCGTCGACCTCGACATCGCGGGCGCCGCACGCCGGCTTGATTACGAAGACCTGACCCGGGGACGGGTGCAGGTGGAGTTCCGCCGGATCGACGACGTCGACGGCGACGAAGGCTAAGGGGGAGCCGCCGTGGACATCGACATGAGCGTCCTGCGCAGCCTGGAACGTGAAAAGGACATCTCCTTCGACCTGGTGGTCAAGGCGATCGAGGACGCGCTGCTGATCGCATACTTCCGGACCGAGGGCGCGGCCTCCAAGGCGCGTGCCGAGCTCGACAGGGGCAGCGGTCACGTGACCATCTGGGCGGCCGAGCTCGACGAGGAGGGCGACGTCGTCAGGGAGTTCGACGACACACCCAACAACTTCAGCAGGATCGCCGCCACCACCGCCAAGCAGGTCATCCTGCAGCAGCTGCGCGACGCCGAAGACGAGATCAACTTCGGTGAGTTCGCCAGCCGGGAGGGCGAGCTGGTCTCCGGCGTCATCCAGCAGGGCAAGGACCCCCGCGTGGTGCTCGTCGACCTGGGCAAGGTCGAGGCCGTGCTGCCGCACGCCGAGCAGGTCCCCGGCGAGGAATACGTGCACGGCGAGCGCATCCGCGCCTACGTGGTGCAGGTGAAGAAGGGCCACAAGGGCCCCTCGATCACCTTGTCGCGCACGCATCCCGGGCTGGTGAAGAAGCTGTTCGCGCTGGAGGTCCCTGAGATCGCCGACGGCACCGTGGAGATCGCCGCGGTGGCGCGTGAGGCCGGGCACCGTACGAAGATCGCCGTCAGGTCGCGCAAGCCCGGCGTCAACGCCAAGGGCGCGTGCATCGGGCCGATGGGCTCGCGCGTGCGCAACGTGATGACGGAGCTTCACGGCGAGAAGATCGACATCATCGACTGGTCGGAGGACCCGGCGGAGTTCGTCGGGAATGCCCTGTCGCCCGCGCGCGTTTCCCACGTCGAGGTTCTCGATTTGGAGGGGCGTGTCGCGAGAGTGACGGTGCCCGACTACCAGCTGTCGCTGGCCATCGGGAAAGAGGGGCAGAATGCCCGGCTTGCCGCACGGCTCACGGGATGGCGGATCGACATCCGGCCCGACACCCAAGCGGAAGATGCCGCCGGTTCCGTAGATGCGTCAACACGGTAAGCTGGAATATGGTGGCCAAGCGGGCCCACAGCGCACCTGTGTGGGCTGCAGGGTTCGCACGGCTAAGTCCGAGCTGCTCCGCCTGGTGAAGGTCGAGGACCATGTGGTCCCTGACCTGCGAGGACGGCTTCCTGGCCGGGGTGCGTCGCTGCATCCGTCCTTGAGCTGTCTGGAGCTCGCCGAGCGGCGCCGGGCGTTTCCACGCGCGTTTCGCGTGCCGGGACCGCTCGACGTCTCGAGCGTGCGGGCACACCTGGAGGGAGAACCACGAAATGTCATGTAGGACGCCGAGTTGATGGGCGGAGTCAGATTGCTATGAGCGCCTGATGAGCACGCGGCGATGAAGACGTCAAGGTAGCGACGGTCCGGACGGCACAGCCAGCCTCCCGGGCCGAGTAAGGGAGTGCAGTGGCGAAGGTCCGGGTATACGAGCTCGCTAAGGAGTTCGGCGTAGAGAGCAAGGTCGTCATGGCCAAGCTCCAAGAGATGGGAGAGTTCGTCCGTTCGGCGTCCTCGACCATCGAAGCGCCGGTGGTCCGCAGGCTCACCGAAGCTCTGGGCGCATCGAAGGGTGGGCCCTCTAGAGGCGGCGGAATGCCGTCCAACAAACCGCAGCCGCCAAGGGCTGCTCCCCGGCCGGCGGACAGCCAGGCCGGCAACGGCGCCCCACAGGCGCCGGTTCCAAGTCCTCCGCGTCCGGCTCCGGGTCCTGGTCCCAGGCCTGGTCCCAGCCCGCGGCCGGGTCCCGCGGGCGGCGCTGAGCCGCGCCCGCCGGTGCCCATGCCGCACCAGCCGCAGCAGCAGCCGGAAGCCGCGCGTGGTGAGACGCCTCAGGCTCCGCAGGCGCGATTCGAGAGCGGGAGCTCCGGTGCGCCCGCTCGGCCGGCTCCTGGTCCGCGTCCGGTCCCGGGCGCTCGCCCGGGACCCAAGCCCGGCCCCAGCCCTCGTCCGGGTGGTCCCGGTGGCGGCGGCTCGGCGCAGGCGCCGCGGCCCGGTGGTCAGCGCGACGGCGGCGCTCCGCGTCCCGGTGGTCAGCGTGACGGCGGCGCTCCGCGTCCCGGCGCGCCCGCCGGTGGCGGCGGTCCGCGCCCTGGTCCAGGGCCGAAGCCGGGTCCGCGTGGCCCGCGTCCTGGCAACAACCCGTTCTCGTCGACGGCCAGCGGCATGGGTCAGGCCCGGCCGCCGCGGCCCGGTGGTCAGCGCGACGGCGGCGGCCCCGGCCAGCGCGAGCGTCGCGACGGTCCGCCGCGTGACGGCCGCGACGGCGCGATGCCGCGTCCGCCGCAGGGTCGTGGCGGCGACAGGCCCACTCCTGGGCCGCGTCCCGGTCCGCCTGCCGGCGGTCCGCGTCCGGGTCCCGGTGCGGGCGGTCCCCGTCCCGGTGGTCCGCGTCCTAACCCGATGATGATGCCTCAGGGTCGTCCCAGCGGTCCGGGCGGCGGCGGCGGTGGCGGCGGTCGTCCCGGTGGGGGCGGCGGCGGTGGCGGTCGTCCCGGTGGGGGCGGCGGCGGTGGCGGTCGTCCCGGTGGGGGCGGCGGCGGTGGCGGTCGTCCCGGCGGCTTCGCCGGTCGTCCCGGTGGCGCCGGCACTGGTGCGGGTCCGCGCACGGGCACCGGTGGTCCCGGTGGCGGTGGCGGCTTCGGCGGCCGTCCGGGCCCCGGCGGTCGTGGCCGTGGCGGCGGCACCGCGGGAGCCTTCGGGCGTCCCGGCGGGCGTCCCGCTCGTGGCCGCAAGTCCAAGCGCCAGAGGCGCCAGGAGTTCGACAACATGTCGGCGCCGGCGATCGGCGGCGTGCAGGTCGCTCGCGGCAACGGCGCGACGATCCGCCTGCCGCGCGGTGCGTCGCTGTCCGACTTCGCCGACCGCATCGGCGCCAACCCCGCCGCGCTCGTGCAGATCATGCTGCACCTCGGCGAGATGGTGACCGCGACTCAGTCGGTCAACGAGGAGACGCTGCAGCTGCTCGGCGCCGAGCTGGACTACAACATCCAGGTCGTCAGCCCGGAGGAGGAGGACCGCGAGCTTCTCGAGGCCTTCGACATCGAGTTCGGCGAGGACGAGGGCGACGAGGCCGACCTGGCCGCGCGTCCGCCGGTCGTGACCGTCATGGGTCACGTCGACCACGGTAAGACCAAGCTGCTCGACGCCATCCGCAAGACCAATGTGGTGGCGCGCGAGGCGGGTGGCATCACCCAGCACATCGGCGCTTACCAGGTGTCCGCCGACCACGAGGGCCAAGACCGGAGGATCACCTTCATCGACACCCCGGGTCACGAGGCGTTCACCGCCATGCGTGCCCGAGGCGCCAAGTCCACCGACATCGCGGTGCTGGTGGTCGCGGCCGACGACGGTGTGAAGCCGCAGACGATCGAGGCGCTCAACCACGCCCAGGCGGCCGACGTGCCGATCGTGGTCGCGGTCAACAAGATCGACAAGGAGGGCGCGGACCCCAACAAGGTGCGGGCCCAGCTCACCGAATACGGTCTGGTGGCCGAGGAATTCGGCGGTTCCACGCTGTTCGCCGACATCTCGGCGAAGAACGGCACCGGAATCGAGGCGCTCCTCGAGTCCATCCTGCTCACCGCCGACGCCGAGCTCGACCTGCGGGCCAACCCGACGATGGACGCCCAGGGCATCGCGATCGAGGCGCACCTCGACAAGGGCCGTGGCCCCGTCGCGACCGTCCTGGTCCAGCGCGGCACGCTCCGGGTCGGCGACTCGATCGTGTGTGGCGAGGCCTTCGGCCGCGTCCGCGCGATGCTCGACGACAACGGCGACGCGGTCGAAGAGGCCACGCCGTCGCGTCCGGTCCTGGTGATGGGTCTGACGGCCGTGCCGAGCGCCGGTGACAACTTCATCGTCGTCACCGACGACCGGATGGCCCGCCAGATCGCCCAGCAGCGCGCGGCGCGCAAGCGCAGCGCCGACATGGCGAAGTCGAGCCGTCGCCGCACCCTCGAGGAGCTGTTCAGCGACCTCGAGAAGGGCCGCGTCGACGAGCTCAAGCTCATCATCAAGGGTGACGTGTCCGGTTCGGTGGAGGCCCTGGAAGACGCCCTGCTCAAGATCGATGTCGGCGACGAGGTCAGGCTCCGTGTCCTGCACCGCGCGGTCGGCGCGATCACCGAGTACGACGTCAACCTGGCCGTCGCCGACGACAACGCGGTCATCATCGGCTTCAACGTCCGCCCCGAGCCTCGGGCGCGCGACCTGGCCGAGCGCGAGGGCGTCGACATCCGCTACTACTCGGTCATCTACCAGGCGATCGAGGAAATCGAAGCGGCGCTCAAGGGCATGCTCAAGCCCGAGTACGAAGAGGTCCAGCTGGGCACCGCGGAGATCCGCGCGATCTTCAAGGTGCCGAAGATCGGCAACATCGCCGGTTCGGTGGTCCGCTCGGGCAGGATCGTGCGCAACAGCAAGGCGCGCCTCATCCGCGAAGGCGTCGTCGTGTCCGACAACCTCACCGTCTCCTCGCTGCGGCGGGAGAAGGACGATGTCACCGAGGTCCGCGAGGGCTTCGAGTGCGGCATCGGTGTCGGCTACAACGACATCAAGGAAGGCGACACCATCGAAACCTTCGAGATGCGGGAGAAGCCGCGAGACTGACAAGCGGCATGGCGCCCGGCGGGACATCCGCCGGGCGCCTCTCGCACGTCCTGGCCTGGTCCCCACCGCAGCAGGCCGCCCGTGCGTTCACCACACCAGGCCAAGCGGTGGTAGACAACGATGTATGTGGGTGCTCTGACCCTGGACATCCTGCTCGGCGACGTGCGTTCGCTGAAGCAGAAGCGCTCTGCCGTCCGGCCTCTGATCGCCGAGTTGCAGCGACGTTATCCCAGCATCGCGGTGGCCGAGACCGGCCATCTCGACCTGCATCGCAGGGCTGAGATCGGCGTCGCGGTGATCTCCGCCTCCGCGGGCAACTGCAAAGAGGTGATGGACGCCTGCGAGCGGATGGTGGCCTTCCGCCCTGAGATCGAGCTGCTGTCGGCCAGGCAGCGGCTCTACACCGACGAAGATTGAACGACAGCACGGCCAGGTCGTGCGTGAGGGGGAGCGAACATGGTGGATGCCGCACGAGCGCGCAAGCTCGCCGACCGCATCCAGCAGATCGTCGCTGAGATGCTGGAGCGCCGGATCAAGGATCCACGTCTGGGCTTCGTCACCGTGACCGACACGCGCATCACCGCTGACCTGCGGGATGCGACGGTCTTCTACACGGTGTTCGGCTCCGAGGCTGAGCGCGCCGACAGCGCGGCCGCCCTGGAGAGCGCCAAGGGGATCCTCCGCTCCGAAGTCGGCCGCCAGACCGGCGTGCGCTTCGCCCCGACGCTCACCTTCAAGCACGACCCGCTGCCCGACAGCGCCCGCCACCTCGACGACCTCATCAACGCCGCCCGGGCGCGGGACGCCGAGGTGGCGCGCCAGGCCAAGGAGGCGGCGTACGCGGGCGACGCGGATCCTTACCGGAAGCCCGACGAGGACGAGGACGAGCCGGCGTGACGCCCGACGTCAGAGACCGGGCCGACCGGCCGGCACGCCTTGAGTCCCGCAACGGCGTCGGCGGCGGCACGATACCGGAGAGCGCCTGGAACCGGGCGCTGCATCTGATCGACCAGGCCGACGAGGTCGCCCTGGTCTGCCACGTGACGCCCGATGGTGACGCGCTCGGCTCGATGCTGGCCGTGGCCTTCGTGCTGCGGTCGATGGGCAAGCGCGTCGCGGCGTCGTTCGGCGATCGGCCGTTCGAGGTGCCGCGGCTGCTGCGGTTCCTGCCCGGGCAGGAGATGCTGGTGCAGCCGGAGGAGTTCCCCGCCGCGCCCCAGCTGGTGATCTCGTTCGACTCCTCGACGTTCGAACGGCTGGGGCCGCTGAGCGACAACACCGCCAGGGCGCGCGAGGTCATCGTGGTGGACCACCACCCGTCCAACGCCGGATTCGGCACGCTCGCGCTCATCGACCCCAAGGCCGCCGCCACCGCGATGCTGGCCGAACAGCTCATCTACCGGCTGGGCGGGCGACTCGACCGGGACATCGCCACGTGCCTGTACGCGGGCCTCGTGACCGACACCGGCTCCTTCCGCCACTCCTCGACCACGCCTGCCGTGCACCAGATGGCGGCCAGGCTCGTGGCGACGGGGCTGCGTACCGACGAGATCGCCCGCGAGCTGTGGGACCGCTCGCCGTTCGGCTACCTCAAGGTGCTGTCGGCCGCGCTGGACCGGGCGATGCTGGAGGGCGGGCTGGTGTGGACGTACGTGACGCGGGTGGACCGGGCCGCGTACGGGCTGCCGTACGCCGAGCTCGAGGGCATCATCGACATCGTGCGGCGCACCGACGAGGCCGAGGTGGCGGTCGTGCTCAAGGAGGACGACCAGGGCGCCTGGCAGGTGTCCACCAGGTCCAAGGGCACCGCCGACGTGGCCGCCGCGTGCGCGGCGCTGGGCGGCGGCGGGCACCACAACGCGGCCGGCTACACCTCGCACGCCACCGTGGAGGAGACCATGGCCGCCTTCAAGCGCGAGCTGGGGATGGCGTGAGGGCAGCCGGACCAGGCGGAATGGCGTTCGGACGAGGGCAGGGGATGGCTTGATGGCCGAGAGCGGTCTGATCATCGTCGACAAGCCGGCCGAGTGGACGTCCCACGACGTGGTGGCCAAGATGCGGCGCATCGCCGGCACCCGCCGTGTGGGGCACGCCGGCACGCTCGACCCTATGGCGACGGGCGTGCTCGTGATCGGCGTCGAGAAGGCGACCAGGCTGCTCGGGCACCTGATGCTGACCGAGAAGGTCTACGAGACCACGATCAGGCTCGGCGTCAGCACGAACACCGACGACGCCGAGGGCGAGGTGACCGCCACCGCCTCGGCGGCCGGCGTGACGGCGGCCGAGATCCACAAGGGCGTCGCCGCGCTGACCGGGGAGATCATGCAGATCCCGCCCCAGGTCAGCGCCATCAAGGTGAACGGGCAGCGGGCCTACAAGATGGCCCGGGCGGGCGAGGCGGTCGAGCTGTCGGCCAGGCCCGTCACCGTGCGGGGGTTCGACGTGCTGGACATCAGGGTCCACGATGACGTGGTGGACGTGGACGCGGTCGTGACCTGCTCCAGCGGCACCTACATCCGCTCGCTGGCCCGCGACCTGGGTGCTTCGCTCGGGGTCGGGGGGCATCTGACGCGGCTGCGGCGTACCCGCGTGGGGCCCTATGACCTGTCGCTGGCCAGGAGCATCGAGCAGCTTGCCGAGGAATGCGTGATCCTGCCGATCGGGGAGGCGGTGGCGGCGGCGTTCCCGCGCAGGGACGTGACGGCCGAGGAGGCCCGTGTCGTCGCGCACGGCGGGCGGCTACCCGCGACCGGTCTCGGAAAAGGGCCGATCGGCGTGTTCGGGCCGGAGGGGGAGTTGCTCGCGCTGGTCGAGGAGCAGGGCAAAACCGCCAAACCCCTCGCCGTCTTCGCCGGCTGAGCCGATTCGCCGGACGGATCGCGCGGCGTCGCGCCGTGAGCGACGACCGCCGCCGGTCGGTGGCGTGTGCGCGCGGCGGCTCGACGACCGCGTATGCGCGGGCGTCCGTGCCCGATGGTGCCCCGTGCCCGATGGTGCCCCGTGCCGTGTGGCGGCGGTGCCGGACGGTCGGCGAGTCTGCCGGCGCTCGGGCGGGTTGCGGGCGCTTGGGCGGGTTTGCGGCGCTCAGGCGGGTTTGCGGGCGACGATGATGTCGCGGACGATCGCCTGGTCCACCCAGTGCTCGAAGTCGGGGTAGTCCATCACCCGGAGACCGGCCGCGGTGAGGATCTCCGCCAGGTCGGAGCTCTTGCCGCCGTAGGTGTTCCAGGCGATGCCCATCGCGCCGCCAGGACGCAGCAGTTCGGCCCACACGGGCACCGCCTGGCGCAACAGCTCCAGAGGGCTGCGGGACAGGCCGGAGCCGCCCTTGCTGCCGTGCTGGACCCCATAGGGAGCGTCGGTCACCAGGACGTCGAACGAGCGGGGCTTGAAGAACTCGCGGCTCTTGTGGGTGTCGGCGTTGACCACGGCCAGGTGCTGCACGTCGCCCGCCTTGACCGCCTCCTTCGACAGCCCGAACGTGACGTTCAGCCGCCGCCCGACCAGGGCCCGCTCGCGGCGCACCGGCACGGTCTCGGCGGTGTGCTTGAGCCGCTTGTTGCGGAGCCAGGTCTTGATGAAGCCGGAGTAGGCCTCGAAGTCCTTGCCGTCGACGTCGATCCCGTAAGCGTCGTAGCCGTACATGAGGGCCTGGTTGAGCGTCGTGCCCCGGCCGCACAGCGGATCGAACACCGACAGCCGCTCGCCCAGCCCCTTGTCCCCGGCCAACGCCGTGACATTGAGCAGCAGTTTGGTGAAGTGCTCGTTGGTCTTTCCCGCGTACTTCTGGATGGTGATCAGGTCGCTGCTCAGCCGGTCGAGCGACTGCATCAGGAGCGGTCTGAGCAGCTCGCCCTCGATGCCAAAAATTGCGTAAACCGAGGAAAGATTTGACAAAAGCGAAATGTCCGGCTGGGTGAGCGGCTCAGCCGTCTCGAACGTCACGTACGGCACGCCGCCGATGGCGGTCTCCGCGCTGTCCAGCACCTCGCACTGAAGGGCCCGCGCGCCGAAGACCGCCAGCTCGCTCTTCGTCAGCCGGACGGAGCTCTCACCGTAGACCCGGTTGAAGGCAGGCAGAATCAGAAGCGCGTATCGAGGCATGATGCTCGATCCTATCCCCCTCGGTTACGGGGAACCGTGACGCGCGTGGCAGGCTTGTGGGGGATTGATCCGCCACGAGCGAATGGGGCCTAGCGTGCAGGGTTCGGGAAGGTCTGTCGTCACCATCGGTGTGTACGACGGGGTCCACCGCGGGCACCAGCGGGTTGTCGAGCGGGCCGTCGCCGTCGCCGGGGAGCGGGGGCTGCCTGCGGTTGCCGTCACGTTCGAGCCGCATCCCGATGAGGTCGTGCGACCCGGGTCGCATCCGCAGCGGCTCACGAGCCTCAGGCGCAGGGCCGAGTTGCTGACCGGGCTGGGGGTGGACGAGATCGACGTGGTGGAGTTCACGCTCGAGGTGTCGCGGACCAGTCCTGCCGACTTCGCGCAATCGGTGCTGGCCGAACGGGAGCGGGCCGCGGTCGTGGTGGTGGGAGAGGATTTCGTGTTCGGCCAGGGTGCGAGCGGCGACGTCGAGACATTGCGGACGCTGGGCGATAAGTACGACTTCGAGGTGGAGGTCGTGCCCAGGCTCGGCGGCGTCTCGTCCACCGGCATCCGCGAGCTCATCGTGGCCGGGGACGTCGTGGGCGCGGCGGCGGCGCTCGGGCGGCCGCACCGGGTGGAAGGCGTGGTCGTCCGCGGCTATCAGCGAGGGCGCCAGCTCGGCTTCCCGACCGCGAACGTGGAGACGCGGCAGCACACCGCGATCCCCGCCGACGGGGTTTACGCGGGCTGGCTGGAGTGCGTGCCCGTGGCCAACCTGCCCGCCCTGTACGCGGGGGAGCGGTGGCCGGCGGCGATTTCGGTCGGCACGAATCCGACGTTCGAGGGGGTGCCGCGGACGGTGGAGGCGTACGCGCTGGACCGGGACGACCTGGAGCTCTACGGGGTGCACGTGGCGGTGGACTTCGCCGCCCGCCTGCGCGGCAACACCCGCTTCGAGTCGATCGACGCGCTGATCGAGCAGATCCATGCCGACGTCGCCGCCACTCGGCGCCTCACAAGCTGAACACCCGAGCACCCGGCCCTAGGTGGTAGTCTTGCATGTCGGCTCTGTAACGGCGGCGCTGCGCGCTGCCCATGACGGCCTTCATGCGGCGACTGTAGGCACGCACGGTCGTTCGCGCATTCGTCACATTAGCGCGTGCCTGTAGATAGAAGGAGAGCCGTGTCCCTCGACACCGCTGCCAAGAAGTCCATCATCGGCGAATACGCCACGACCGAGGGTGACACCGGATCGCCCGAGGTGCAGATCGCACTGCTGAGCAAGCGCATCAGCGAGCTCACTGAGCACCTGAAGACGCACAAGCACGACCACCACAGCCGTCGTGGCCTGCTTCTGCTCGTCGGTCGCCGGCGCCGCCTGCTGAAGTACCTGCAGAAGGTCGACATCCAGCGCTACCGTTCGCTCATCGAGCGGCTCGGCCTGCGCCGATAACATGGAAGGGAGCGGCACCGCGCCGCTCCCTTCTCCATATGGGTAGAGGCTCATATGAGCTCGGGCGCGTGGCGACGTGAAATGGTCCCACCGCCTGACGTACAACTGAAGATTCCGAGACACACAGCCCCCGCGTCCGCTCAGCACCATGCGACCCGCGACGCCTGCGGGCCGGTCCTCGGTAGTGGCTTCCGGTAGCAGTGACAGCATGTCTGACTGTGACATTCAACCGGGCGCTTCGATCGAAGACCGGCGCTGCACCTAACGAGGGTGCCGGTGAGAAAAGGGCGCGGGAGACCGACCACAAGGAGGTCCCCCGTGGAGGGTGTCCACACTGCTGAAGCCGTCATAGACAACGGCTCATTCGGCACGCGCACGATCCGGTTCGAGACCGGACGGCTCGCGCGCCAGGCGGCCGGTTCCGCCGTCGCCTACCTCGACAACGACACGATGGTGCTCTCGGCGACCACCGCGTCGAAGACTCCGAAGGACCAGTTCGACTTCTTCCCGCTGACGGTGGACGTCGAGGAGCGAATGTACGCCGCCGGGCGCATCCCCGGCTCGTTCTTCCGCCGCGAGGGTCGTCCCTCCGAGGACGCCATCCTCACCTGTCGCCTGATCGACCGGCCGCTGCGCCCGTCGTTCGTCAAGGGCCTGCGCAACGAGATCCAGGTTGTGGCCACCATCATGGCGCTCAACCCCGACCACCTCTACGACGTGGTCGCCATCAATGCCGCGTCCCTGTCGACGCAGCTGGCGGGCCTGCCGTTCTCCGGCCCGATCGGCGGCGTGCGGGTGGCGCTGATCGAGGGCCAGTGGGTGGCGTTCCCGACGCACCACGAGCTGGAGTCGGCCACGTTCGACATGGTCGTGGCGGGCCGGGTGCTCGACGACGGCGATGTCGCGATCATGATGGTCGAGGCCGAGTCCACCAGGGACACGCTCAAGCTGGTCGCCGAGGGCGCCGTCGCGCCCACCGAGGAGACCGTCGCGCAGGGTCTGGAGGCCTCCAAGCCCTTCATCAAGGTGCTCTGCGAGGCGCAGTCGCGCATCGCGCAGGTCGCCGCGAAGGAGACGGCCGAATACCCGGTCTTCCTGGAATACCAGGAGGACGCCTTCGCCGCGGTCGAGTACGCGGTGAAGAACGAGCTGGCCGCCGCGCTGACCATCGCCGGCAAGCAAGAGCGCGAGAACGAGGTGGAGAAGGTCAAGGCGCTGGTCGCCGAGAAGCTCCTGCCCGACTTCGAGGGACGCGAGAAGGAGATCAGCGCCGCGTTCCGCTCCGTGATGAAGAAGCTCATGCGTGAGCGGGTCGTCAAGGAGGGCGTGCGCATCGACGGCCGCGGCACCAAGGACATCCGCGCGCTGTCGGCCGAGGTCCACGTGGTGCCGCGGGTGCACGGCTCGGCGTTGTTCGAGCGTGGCGAGACCCAGATCATGGGCATCACGACGCTCAACATGCTGCGCATGGAGCAGAACATCGACACGCTCAACCCTGAGCGGACCAAGCGTTACATGCACAACTACAACTTCCCGCCCTACTCCACCGGCGAGACCGGCCGGGTGGGCTCGCCCAAGCGGCGCGAGATCGGCCACGGCGCGCTGGCCGAGCGGGCGCTGATCCCGGTGCTGCCCACGCGCGAGGAGTTCCCGTACGCCATCCGCCAGGTCTCCGAGGCGCTCGGCTCCAACGGCTCCACCTCGATGGGCTCGGTGTGCGCGTCCACGATGGCGCTGCTCGACGCCGGTGTGCCGCTCAAGGAGATGGTCGCGGGCATCGCGATGGGCCTGATCGGCGAGGGCGACACCTACGTCACGCTGACCGACATCCTCGGCGCCGAGGACGCCATGGGCGACATGGACTTCAAGGTCGCCGGCACCAAGGACGTCATCACCGCCCTGCAGCTCGACACCAAGCTCGACGGCATCCCGGCCTCCGTGCTGGCCGCCGCGCTCAAGCAGGCCAAGGGCGCCCGTCTGGCGATCCTCGACGTGATGCAGGAGGCGATCGCTTCCCCGGCGGAGATGAACCCGACCGCGCCGCGCATCATCACCATCAAGGTCCCGGTCGACAAGATCGGCGAGGTCATCGGCCCGAAGGGCAAGATGATCAACCAGATCCAGGACGACACGGGCGCCGAGATCACCATCGAGGACGACGGCACGATCTACATCGGCGCCACCGACGGCCCGTCCGCCGAGGCCGCGCGGTCGGCGATCAACGCCATCGCCAACCCGCACATGCCGGAGGTCGGCGAGCGCTACCTGGGCACGGTCGTCAAGATCGCCGCCTTCGGCGCGTTCATCTCGCTCATGCCGGGCAAGGACGGCCTGCTGCACGTCTCGCAGATCCGCAAGCTGCACGGCGGCAAGCGCATCGAGAACGTCGAGGACGTGATGAGCGTCGGCGAGAAGATCCAGGTCGAGATCGCCGAGATCGACGGCCGCGGCAAGCTCTCGCTGGTGCCGGTCGAGGTCATCGAGAAGGAGGCCGCCGAGAAGGAGGCGAAGGCCCCCGCGGGCGATGGCGAGACCACCGAGCCCGAGGAGGCCGCCGCGCCGGCCGAGGACAAGTCCGAGCGGCCCCGCCGCACCCGCACGCGCGTCCGCACCCGCAGTAGCAACGGCGGCGGCGAGGGGGACGACCGCAACACGTGAGTACTACCACGCTGCACCCCGGCAAGGACGGAGCCGGGGTGGTAAGGCGCACCGTCCTTCCGGGTGGGCTGCGCGTGGTGACCGAGACCATGCCGACCGTGCGCAGCGTCGCGGTCGGCATGTGGGTCGGCATCGGCTCGCGTGACGAGGCCCCCGAGCACATGGGGGCCACCCACTTCCTCGAACACCTGCTGTTCAAGGGCACTCCGACCCGCGACGCCATGGAGATCTCCGCCTCCATCGAGGGCATCGGCGGTGAGATCAACGCCTTCACCGCCAAGGAATACACCTGCTACTACGCCCGCGTGCTCGACGAGGACCTGCCGATCGCGGTCGACGTGCTCGCCGACGTGGTGACCAGCTCGCTGGTGACCGACGAGGACGTCGAGTCCGAGCGTGGCGTGATCCTCGAGGAGATCGCCATGCACGACGACGACCCCTCGGACGTGGTGCACGAGCAGTTCGCCGCCGAGCTCTACGGTGACTCGCCGATCGGCCGGCCCATCCTGGGCACGGTCGAGTCGATCAACGCGCTCGGGCGCGACCGGATCGCCGAGTACTACCAGCGCTACTACCGGCCCCGCCGTACGGTGGTGTCGGTGGCGGGCAACATACGGCACGAGGAGGTCGTCGAGCTCGTCACCAGGGCGTACGAGCGGGCGGGCGCGCTGAGCGGCCCCGCCGAGTTCGCCGCGCCGCGCACCAGCGGCCCGGGCGCCGGCTCGCGCTCCGGCGTCAGGGTGCTCGACCGGCCCACCGAGCAGGCCAACCTCGTGCTCGGCACGACCGGGCTGTCCCGTACCGACGATCGCAGGTTCGCGCTGGGCGTGCTGAACGCGGCGCTGGGCGGCGGCATGTCGTCCAGGCTCTTCCAGGAGATCAGGGAGAAGCGCGGCCTGGCCTACTCCGCCTACAGCTACACCTCGGCGTACGCCGACACCGGTCAGTTCGGCATCTACGTCGGATGCCTGCCGTCGAAGATCGACGACGTGCTGAAGATCTGCCGGGACGAGCTGATCAGGGTGGTGGACCAAGGGCTGAGCGCAGACGAGATCATGCGTGGCAAGGGGCAGATGCGCGGCGGGCTCGTGCTCGGCCTGGAGGACACGGGCTCGCGCATGTCGCGCATCGGCAAGAACGAGCTGGTCTACGAGGAGCTCATGTCGGTGGACGAGGTGCTGTCCCGCATCGAGGCCGTCACTCCTGACGAGATCTCCGAGATCGCCAGGGACGTGCTCAATCGGCCGCTCACGCTCGCCGTGATCGGCCCGTACGGCGACAAGGACTTCACCGACGCCGTCCGCTGACCCGGCCGTCATCGCGGCGGGCCGCAGGCAGCGGCCTGCCGCCACACTCCACCTCGGGCGGGCCGCGTGCTGCGGTCCGCCTTCCGTCCATGAGCAGGTGCGCGCGTCCAGCCCTTACCAGCGGTCTCCCTGACGGGTGTGCCCTAAGGTGAACATGTGCGCCTGACGTGACGCGGTCTGAGCGACGCGGTCTGAGCGACGCGGTCTGAGCGACGCGGTCTGAGCGACGCGACTGAGCGACGCGATGCGACGCGACCTGGCCTGAGCGACGCGACGCGACCTGAGCGACGCGACGCGACCTGAGCGACGCGACCTGAGCGACGCGACCTGAGCGACGCGACCTGAGCGACGCGGCGTGGCGTGGCGTGGCGTGATGCGACATGACGCGACGTAGTGCGTAAGGCGGTGGCGGGCCCGGGTGGGAAGCACGCGCGAGGGCGGTGGTCTGATGGTCGCGTTTCTGGTTGGGATAGGGTTGGGCGTGTGATCAAGGTAGGTGTGCTCGGCGCCCGCGGCCGCGTGGGATCCGAGGTGTGCAAGGCAGTCGAGGCGGCACCCGACATGGAGCTGGTGGCCGCGCTCGACAAGGACGACTCCATCGAGGGCCTGGAGGGCGCGGAGGTGGTGGTCGACTTCACCCACCCCGACGTGGTCATGCGCAACCTCGAATGGGCCATCGCGCACGGCGTGCATCCGGTGGTGGGCACGACCGGTTTCGACGAGGGCCGGCTGGCGACCATACGCGGGTGGCTGGCGGACTCCCCGGGCACCAACTGCCTGATCGCCCCCAACTTCGGCATCGCTGCCGTGCTCATGATGCACTTCGCGCAGCAGGCGGCGCGTCACTTCGAATCCGTCGAGATCATCGAGCTGCACCACCCCAACAAGGCCGACGCCCCCTCCGGCACCGCCACCCGTACCGCGCAGTTGGTGGCCGAGGCGCGGGCTAAGGCCGGCTCCGCCCCGATGCCCGACGCGACCAGCACCGCGCTGGACGGCGCCCGCGGCGCCGACGTGGGTGGGGTGCATGTGCACTCGGTACGCCTGTCCGGGCTCATCGCCCACCAGGAGGTGCTGCTGGGCGGCGACGGCGAGATCCTCACGATCAGGCACGACACGATGAGCAGGTCGGCGTTCACGCCCGGCGTGCTGCTGGGCGTGCGCAGGGTGCGCGAGCTGCCCGGCCTCACCGTGGGCCTGGAGCCACTGCTCGACCTCTGACGAGGCGCCGCGCTGCGCTGAGGTGGCTCTGTGGCGGCTCTGACCTGGCTGCACGGCGTGCCCACCACCTGGCGGGTCGTGGGCACGTCGTGAGGAGAGGGCCCCGGCTCCGCACAGCCGGGCCTACGATCATCAACACTAATACGAGCGGCGAGATCCGCCCGAAACATGAGATCGTGTCGGCATGGTGCGATGGGCGGTGGCCGGCGAGCTGGCCGGGCTGGTGGCGATCGAGCTGGCCGCGGATCGGCTGTTCGAGCAGGTGGGCATCACGTTTCCGCCCGGGACCACCATGATCGAGGAAGTGGACGACCCCGGGTCCGTCCTGGTCGAGGGGGCGCCGCCGGCCGGGTTCGCGCTGGTCGGATGGGTGGACGGCAACCTGCATCTCGATCAGTTGGCGGTCCATCCTGACTACATGCGCCAGGGCATCGGCGGGCGGCTGGTGGCCGCGGTGATCGACCATGCGGAGGCGGTCGGCGCGCCGCACGTGACGCTGACGACGTATCGG
The DNA here is from genome assembly GCF_052245915.1 of Nonomuraea sp. 10N515B. Classification (NCBI taxonomy): domain Bacteria; kingdom Bacillati; phylum Actinomycetota; class Actinomycetes; order Streptosporangiales; family Streptosporangiaceae; genus Nonomuraea; species Nonomuraea sp. 10N515B. The sequence goes on along the minus strand of NZ_JBQQBQ010000001.1, from coordinate 482,064 downwards.
GACGTGCCGTGGAACGCGCCCTGGTATGCGCGCCACGGCTTCACCGTGCTCCCCGAGGAGGAGTGGGGGCCGGAGCTGCGGGCGCTGGTGGAGCACGAGCGGGAGCTGGGCATCGAGGTCGCCCCACGCGTGGTGATGAGCCGCGCCATGCACCGCTAAATCACGACTTAGTAGGGCAAAGCCTGACATTAGGGGTCGATCGCCGCGCGATGTCGCATTGAGATCAGACCATGGCCAGTGGTGATCTGCTAGGTCTGTTTTGTCTGATTACGGTTTTTATTCATTCGGCTGATCATGCGGCGTATTAAGTTTCACCTACGCATCAGATAGCGGCGGTCCTAAACGGGCGCCAGGTGGGTAGTCTCAGGTCTGGTCCCCTATACTTCGACGGGTCGCGACCGGAAAGATCTGGTAAGCAGTCCTATCCCCCCAAGCAAAGAGGCGGGTTGTGTCATGCTCGACCTCGCTCTTGACCGAAAGGTCGGGCCCGAAAAGGTAGGGGGCGTGGACAAACCGGTTGATCGGGTGCACGGCGGTTCGACGCCGTCCGTGCCGAAAAGGGCCAGATTTGCCCTTGTGTGGGCGGGTTCGGCTATTTCCACGGTCGGCACACGGACACTGGGTGTCGCCTATCCCCTCCTTGCCTTGGTGCAGACTGGTTCGCCCACAGCCGCGGGCTGGGCCGGGTTCGCTCTGACGATTCCCATTCTCCTCTTCTACATTCCGGGTGGGCTTCTCGTCGACGTGATCTCCCCCCGCCGCGTCATTCTCTGCGCGGAGTTCGGGCGCATGGTGAGCGTGGTCTCCGTGCTCGCGGTCATGCCGTCCGGAGGCCCGTCCCTCATGCATCTTCTCTTGGCGGCGGCGGCGGAGGGGACGTTGTGGGTGCTCTACACCCTGGCGGAAGCGGCTCTGCTGCCGTCCATCGTGCAGCCCGTCATGATGCACCAGGCGCTGGCGAAGAGCGAAGGCGCGAGCCATCTCGCCTCCATCGCCGGCAGGCCGCTGGGCGGCTACCTCTTCGGGGTCGGGCGCTACGTCCCTTTCATCGTCAATGCTGTGCTCTTCGCCCTCTCCTGCGGTCTGTTCTTCGGGTGGGGGCGCGACACCGTGGAACGTTCGGCCCGGCCTTCGCGGTTGCGGGATCTGTCCAAGGGATTTCACGAGCTCACCCGGCAGCCCTTCCTCGGAAGTTCCATCATGGTGATCACCTTCACCAACCTGATCGTGAACACGCTGATCATGATCTTCGTCGCCGGATCGGAGGGCATGTCCTCGCTCAAGATCGGGATCGTGCTCGCGGCCGGCGGCGTCGGTGGCGTGGTGGGTTCGGTTCTAGCCCTCCTCCTGCCCCCCGTACGTCGGGTGCTGCGGCTGCACATGTGGATCTGGGTCGTGGGGCTGACCCTGGCGGCGGTGGGCGCGGAGCTCGGGCTGCCGTCATACTTCTTCGCCGCCGCCCTTCTCTGCACGGGGATCGGCGGGGCGTTGAGCAATGTGGCGATCAGGTCCGTGGAGATTCACACGATCGATCCGGGGACGCTGGCCCGTGTCATCGGCGTCTCGAGGCTGTCCTCCTACGGTGCGCTCTGCCTGGCCGCGCCTTTGGGCGGCCTCATGGTGACCTGGGGCGGAGTTACGGGCGGCTCCTGGGCCCTGTGGCTGCTCATGCTGCTCGCGGCGGCGTTGACCAGTTGGAAGCCGGCACGTGCGAAACTGACCCCGCTCCTGCCGCCCGGCCTGCCGAGTCCCGATCTGCCGAAGAAGCTGAGCGGCCTGAGCGGCTTGAGCGGCGGCTTGTGCTTCTTCCAGGACCTGGCGACGTCACCCGGCGCTGACGGCTAGCTCCCTTGCGTGGTTGACCAAGTGGCCGGGCAACGCGGGCGCCTTCGCTGAGATCGCCCGCCTGGCCAGATCCGCCGCCGACGTGGTCTTGCCCGCGAGCTTCTCCACCCGCGCCGCGTACAGCAACAGTGGGCCATGCGCCACGGCTGGGTCGTTGTCGGCCGTCTCCGCCAGCGCCTCGACCATTTCCTGCTGCGCCTGCATCACGCTGTCGCTTTGAGCGAGCGCGAGTGCGTGTGCGACCTTGGCGAACGGCCACCGCAACGGTTTGGCGCGATCGAGATCGCGCAGTGCGGCTTCGGCCTTGCCCATGCCGGCCAGGATCTGGCCGCGGATGAGCAGGGCGTCGGTGTTGTCGCCTTCCCTGTCCAGCACGCCGTTGAGCACGCCTATCGCCGCGTCAGGATGACCACCGTGCCAGAGCGCCAAGGCCAGTTCCGTCTGGATCGTGAGGTCCGCGGGAACGCGTACCATCGCGGCGTACAGCTCGCGCACCGCCGTGGCGGGAGAGCCCTGGGCCAGCCGCAACCTTCCGATGGCGGTCAGCAGAGGGCCGACGGCGGCGGCCGCGCCCGCCGTCTCGAAACCTTTGGCGGCCGAGCTGTAGTGCTCGATGGCTCTGTCGAGATCGCCGCCCTCGTGCGCCACGTTGCCGAGCAATGATTCGATCCGCGCGCGTAGCGACAGATCACGCTCCTGCGACCGGCCCAGTGCCTTCTCGCCGAGCGTGGCCGCCAGGAGGAGGTCACCTTCGCGCAGAGCGTTCTCGGCCTCATGGAGGAAGTCCTCTGGCGTCCGGCGGGCCGAAGAGTGGCCGGTCGGCCGGTCGGCCAGTGGGGCGGGCTGGAGCAGCCGGTCGTAGGCCAGCTCGTACGACCCCTCGCCCATGCGCTGGTCGGCCCTGAGGAGATGCCGCTTCACCAGCAGGGCGACCAGGGTATTGCCGATGCCCTTGGTCCTGATCGCGCTCCGGCGCACGGGCTGCCGGTCGGCGAACGTCAGCCGCAGCCACGTCCGCAGCCTGCGCTCGTCGCCGTCGAACCGCTCGGAGGCGATCTCCCTGATCTCCTTGTCGTAGTGCTCGGACAGCGCCGTGTCGACGTGATCGTGCACATGGGCCTTGGTGATCTCGGTGGTTTCCGGCGGCAGGGATCTCCACAGGGCCTCGCAGACCACTTGCAGCTGGACCGGCTCCACTTCCTGGGCCTGCTTCCGGCTGCTCGTGCGTGCCCTGACCTTGATGAGATCGCGCACGACCTGCTCGGCCGTGTCCGCGGCGAACACCCGGCCGGTGCCCTGGAGCGGCTTCTGCACGGCCTCCAGGGCGCCGTCGAAGCTCAACGCCTCCAGGGGGAAGCGTTCCGCATCGATGTCCTCGTCGTCCCGTTCGTCCGAGGCGCTCCTCCGGTCGGCTGCGGCGAGCTCCCATTCGTACGGGAGGAGGTCCATGAGCCGATCGACGCGGATGGACAGCAGCAGCCGCAGGTCGTCGTCCGCGCGTAACGCCTCGGCGAGCTGGCCGAAGAACCAGTCCCGGTAGAGCCGGTGCTGCCGGTCGCCGGTGAAAAGCTCCTCGGCCTGGTCGATGGCCACCAGCCGGGGAACACGGTCGCCGAAGGCGTCGCGTTTGGCCGGCCGGGCGCGGAGGTAGGCGGGGATGCTCATGCCCGCCAGCCGATTGGGCGGCGTCTGCGGAGACCACGACATCAGCAGGGCGAGAACGTATGGATTGTGTGGCGGGAGCGCGGCCCGGGGAAAGGCCGAGCCATAGGAGACCCGGCCAAGGGGCAGCACATCGGCCGTGTGCGAGCCGAGCATCGGTATGACGCCCGCCTGGAGCAGCGAGGTCTTGCCGACCCCGGAGGAGCCGTAAAGCACGGTCAGCCGCTGCGACTGCCACAGGTCGCGTAATTCCCGGGACTCCTCGTCACGTCCGAAGAATCGGTGGCGGTCCTCCCGGTGAAAGGGGCGTAAGCATTGATACGGCCCCTGGGAAGCTTGGTGTGCGTTCATGCCGGAAGTCGCCATGCTGATCCCACCCGCAGTCGCAATTCTCCGGGCGACATTTTCCCATGCACGCTGCGATCAGCACACCTACCCGGGGAGAAAAGGTGCTTTTGAGACATGCCGTCAGCTCACCGCTCGCCGGCGTATGTGACAAGCCTCCCTCAGATGGAGTTGCTGAAGCCTCCGACCCGCTCGTGGTCGTCGGCCAGGCACGAAGCCAGCACCGCTCGAAGTGCGGCGCTCTCCATCGTACGCATCTCGTGCAAGGGAACACCGCTGATGTCGATCAGCGGGCTCGACCCGTGGTGCCCGTCACGCATGTGCACTCCATCCATTTCCGGTCACCCGAATATCGGACGACAAGCAGGCGCTTTTTCGAACACGTTTCTATTTAGCATTCTGTGATAAACAGGGCGACTAATCAACCTCTAGGATGGGGGTCCTACGGGTGCCTTACCTCTTCGGGCGTGCAGCGGAGGACCGACGTGGCTGAAAATACCGTGCCATCGCAGGGGCCGAAGATCTGGGAACGCGTCCCCAAGCGCAATCCCAACTTCACCGGCCGCAAGGATCTTCTCACGGCGCTCAGGAAGAGCATCAACACCGTGACCGCCGTCGTGGCGCAGCCCCAGGCGCTGCAAGGTCTGGGTGGCGTCGGCAAGACTCAGCTGGCGATCGAGTACGCCTGGCAATACCGCGCCCACTACGACCTGGTCTGGTGGGTCTCCGCGGACCAGCCGCTGCTCGTCCCGTCGGTGCTGGCGGGGATGGCGCCGATCCTGGGCCTGCCGCCCGCGACCAGCACCGGCGTGGAGCAAGCCACCCAGGCGGTCCTGCGTGCGCTCGAGAGCGGATCGCCCCACCGGAGCTGGCTGGTGATCTTCGACAACGCCGAGGATCCCGAGTACATCAAGGACTTCATTCCGAGAGGCCCCGGTCACGTCCTCATCACCTCGCGTAACTCGCGCTGGAGCGACCACGAGCCGACGATCCAGGTGGACGTCTTCAGGAGAGAGGAGAGCGTGGCGTTCCTCCGCAAGCGCCTGGGCGACGCGATCAGCTCGGAGGAGGCCGACCAGCTGGCCGACAAGCTCGGTGACCTGCCGCTCGCGCTGGAGCAGGCCGCCGCTCTGCTGGCCAGGACGCTGATGTCGGTGGAGGAATACCTCTCATTGCTCGATGAGCAGACGAGCAAGTTGCTCAGCCTGGAGAAGGCCCCGACCTACCCCCAATCCATGACCGCGGCATGGCAGCTGTCGGTCTCCCAGCTCCAGGACCGCGTCCCCGCGGCCGTGGAGGTGCTGCGCTGCTGCGCCTTCTTCGGCCCCGAGCCCATCCCGCGTGACGTCTTCCGCCGCGGCAACCGAGTCGTCGGCCCGCGGCTCGCGCCCATCCTGTCCGACCCGATCGAGCTCACCAACGCGCTCAGCCACCTGGAACGCCTGGCCCTGGTCAAGGTCGAGCCGACCACCCGCACCCTCCAGGTCCACCGGCTCAACCAGGCGCTGCTTCGCGACGAGACCCCGGAGAAGGACCGCGCCGAGCTCCGTCACGAGGTCCACCTGCTGATGTCGGGCACCGCGCCGGCTGACCCGGACGACACGACCAACTGGGCGCGTTTCGAGGAACTCGCCGCCCACCTGGAGCCGTCGGGCCTGGTCGACTGCAAGGTGTCGGAGGTGCGCAGTTTCGCCCTCGACCTCGTGCGCTACATGTACGTGCGCGGCAGCTACCGGCAGGCGCAGACGCTGCTCAACGAGTACATCGACAGGTGGTCGCAGGCAAGCGGCGCCCAGCACAAGGACGTGCTGGCCGCCCAGGTCCACCTGAGCAACACCTACCTGGAGCTGGCCACGTACGCCGACGCCGAGCGACTCTTCGCGGAGACCTTCGAGCAGATGCGGGACTCTCTCGGTCCCGAGCACTCGGAAACGTTGTGGGCCCAGACCGGCTACGCCGCGGCACTGCGCGCCCGGGGCGACTTCTCCGCGGCGCGGCAACTCGACGCCGAAGCCGCGGAGATCTACAAGCGCCTGCACGGCGACACGCACCAGCTGACCCAGCGAGCCCGCTACAACCTGGCGCTCGACTACACCGTGACGAGCAAATACGACCAGGCTCGCGAGATCCTCCGGGACATCTTCCTGCACCAGAGCAGCGTGGAGGGCATCGGCAGACGCGCCTTGCTGCTGACGTGGATCAACATGAGCCGAGCCGTGCGCCTGAGCGGCCAGTTCCAGGTGGCGACCGACATGGCCGAAGAGGCCTACACCTACGGCGTTGCGCAACTGGGAGACGACCACCCCAACACTCTCCTGGCCGCCAAGGACTTCGCGATCTCCCTGCGCCGCAGCGGCCGGCTCGCGGATGCTCTCCAGCTCATGAGAGACACCCACACCCGGCTGCAGCGGCTCTACGGAGACGGGCACGCCAGCACGATGGCGGCCGCACTGGGCATGGCCAATGCGCTGCGCGCGAACGGCGATCTCGAAGAGGCGCTGGACATGGCCAAGCCGGCGGTCGAGCACTACCCCGATGTGTTCGGCGACGAGCATCCGTTCACCCACGCGGCCAGAATCGACCTGGCATTGCTCCTGCGGCTGAGCGGAGACCCGGCGCTCGCACAGGACATGGACGCGAGCATTCTGACCCGTCTCAGCGACCGGGTCGGCCCCGACCACGACTATGTCCTGAGCTGCGCCATCAATCTGCAGAACGACCTGGCCGCGCTGGGCAGGCACGCTGAGGCCCGCGCCCTGGGCGAGGAGACCCTCCGGCGGATCCGGACGTCCTTCACCCCCGACCACTACCTCGGCCTCGTGTGCGCCGCCAACCTGTGCCTGGACCTGCAGGCGACGGGGGCGGAGGAGGAGGCCAAGCGTCTGTTCGGGGAGACGACTCAGCGCTTCGAGGCGGTCATGGGGCGCGAGCATCCCGAGGCCCTCGCACTGCTCGCCGGCGAGCGGCTCAACTGCGACTTCGACCCGCCACCCATTTAAGGTGCCGCCGCTGATCGACACGCTGCGGCGATCGTGTGTGGCGCGGATCCCTTAGCGCGCTCCTCGCAGCCGCGCCACATCTCGCGCGCATCGTGCGCTGATGTAGCTGATCAGCCGGTACAGGTCGGCACAGTAGATCGACGGCTCGGCGAAGCCGGCAGCCGGGCTGTAGCGGTGGGCGTACTGGCCGCCGCCGCAGGTGGAGACGAGGTCGCAGCGGCGGCAGGTGGGGGAGAGAGCCAGCTCACCTATCTGCCGGGCGACGATCGCCGGATGCAGCAGCGCGCTGTCCAGGGAGTCGCGCAGCACGTGCAGCCGGGTCTCGGGAGCGCCGTGATAGGTGCTCTTGAGGATGTCGGACTGCTCGATGCTGCCATCGGTTTCGATCACGACCATCCGCACCGGGGACAGCCCCACGGCTTCCGCGCGCGAGTGACTGCCCATCAGCAGCCGCATGATCTCCCTGAACAGACGGATCTCGGTCTGCAGGACCGGGCTGTCGTACCAGATGTCGAAGATCTGGATCAGCCAGTCGGCGTACGGCGTCGCGAGGGAGTCCGGCTCTCGGAACGGGGGCGGCGCGGCCCAATTGCCGTGCGGCAGCAGGAAGTCGATCGCCGGTGGGTCGTAGTCCAGCAGCGCCTGGTACGTGCGCACGGGGTCGTTGCGCACGTCGATCGTGCACAGGATGCCGCTGAACAGGTGATGGTACGTCCCCGCGGTCAACCGCCGGAGGGACTCGCTGACCAGGGCGTGGCTGCCGCGTCCGTCGGCGAAGAGACGGTGCCTGTCCTGGGCCTCGGCGTACCCGTCCAGGCTCACGCCGACGCGGATCTCCAAGGATTCGAACAACTGCAGGTACGCCTCGTCGAGCCGGACGCCGTTCGTCTGGATGTGGACGTTGACCTTCGTGCCCGTACCCACCGCGCCGCGCACACCGCAGACCACGCGGGAGATGAGCTCGGGGCCCGCCAGCAGCGGCTCGCCACCGTGCAGGATGACGTCGATCTCGGCCAGGTCGTGGCTGGAGGCGTGCTCGGCGATGCGCTCGACCGCGCGGTCGGCGATGGCGTCGGACATCCTGCGCGGCTGCTCGCGCCAGCTCTGGTCCGCCATCTCGTAGACGTAGCAATGGCGGCAGGCGAGGTCGCAGCGGCTGTGGACCTTCAGGATGAACTGCTGGAAGGCGAACGGCCTCCAGCCCCCCGCCAGCAACGCGTCGACGTCGATAAAGTCAGGGAACCCCCCGGTGCGCAGGGGCTTCGGTTCAGAGCTTGGTAACAACGGCTACCTCTTAGCGTCGTGATACCCCCCGGTCTTTATTTCTCACGATTTCGCTGGCGAGTCAAGATTTCTATCGATAAGAGCGAATTTCCTCTTGGTAATACAGCAACTCCTCGAAATGTAGGTAAAGTTCGTCGATTTCGGGAACAACGGGGAGCCAGTCGTAGGCGCCCAGCCCGTCCGGTTCGAGCGGGGACAGCAGGCGGGCGGCCGCTCTGAGCTCGTTCGGCGGGATCTCGCCCGGAGCGAGCTGCGCCACCCCGCCCCGGTACGCCCGCGCCAGCGGATGATTCGGCCCCCGCACGCCGAGCGCGGCCAGCACCAGCTCGGCGGGCTGCTTGGACGGCGCGCCCGCGGCCAGCTCCAGCCGGTCCGGGTTGGCCAGCGCCACGAGAACGCGCAGCTCCGGCCGCAGGTCCCGGAGCGTGCGCGGCGGTCTCTCCGGATCCGTGTGCTGCTGCCTGCGCGCGAGGAGCAACTGCACCTCGGGAATCCGCTCACGAAGGCCACGCAGCACCTCCTCCACGCACTCGGAGGGGGAGCGCTCGGTCATCGCCAGGCGGCGGCCGATGGCCTGCCGCACGAGCGCCAGCGGCTCCACCAGGATGGCGTTCGCCAGCGCGCGGTATCCGGCGTCCGGGTCCTCCTGGCAGGCGTGGGCGTACCGGATCGCGGGGTCGGCGGCGCGGGATCGGGCGTACGGGCGCAGGTCGCGGCCGAGCTGGTCGAGGTCGGCACGGGCGTCGAGCGACACGCCTGGCCGGAACACCCACGACCTGGCCAGCAGTGTCGCGGGGACGCCGCCGGCCAGCACCACGAGAACGGCGCCGGCGACCAGCTGGGCGGATAGGGATGTTGCGTCGAGTGAAGCACTCAGCATGAGCAGCAGCACGGCTGCGACGGCGGCGCAGATCACCAGCACGACCCGCGTCTTCCACTCCCGTACCACGCGCGCACGGGCCTTGCGGAAGTCGTCCCAGTCCGTCGCGGCCCGCGCTGTCCTGACCTCGGCGATACGGTGGATCAGCTCCGCGCGCCTGGCCGGCCACCCCGACGCCGCCCTGGGCTCGGGCGGCCGGCCCACGTCGCCGAGGTTGCGGCCGAGCGCCGCGGACTCGCCGCGCCGCTGCGACCCCAGCTCTTCCAGATACGCCCTGAGCTCCCGCAACGTCTCGCTCAGCAGCGCCGGATCCGACGCGGGCCGGTCCTTGGCCGCCAGCACGGACGCGGCCCGGGCCACGAGCTCGTCCAGCTCGCGGGAGAACGCCGGGGAGCCGTCGGCGACCAGCACCGTGTGCACCACGCGGCGCAGGGCGGTCAGGACCGGGGGGCTGACGTACCCGGTGACCAGGAGGGCCGTGTAGGCGGACGTGATGTCCCCGCCCGGCGCCACCATGTCGGCCGCGTTGGACACCTCGTCGTCGAAGAAGACCGCCTCGCTCAGCTTGATCACGACCTGCGGCTTGGGCGGCCCGGGCAGCCGGAACGTCGTCGAGGCGTCCTTGCCGGGGACGCGCTCGGCGTCGAGCCCGGCCGCCAGCAGCTTCGACTCCACGAGCATGGCCAGCTCCGGCAGTCCGGGGGCGCGCCGGTAGCGGAGCGCGGCGGTCCCGACCACGTCCGCGTTGATCTCCGCCCCCGCGGTCGCCGCCTCGAAGCTCGCCCAGGCCAGCTGGAGCAGCAGCCGGACATTACCGCCGCTGTGGCGCAGCAGCTCGCGCAGTCCGGCTTCCGCGATCGGCCTGATGTCCTCGCGGGGTGTCCGGCGTACGGCGTCGAGGTAGACCCGCAGCACGAGCCGGGCGTCGTCGGGCACGAGCGGCGTCATGTGGACGGCGCCGGGGCCGATGCGCTGGTGCAGGTCCTGTGGCATGGCCTGCCAGCCGGCCTCGCTCGCCACCAGGAGCAGCAGCCCGCCGGCCCGTGGGACCACCTCGGCCAGGCTCTGCTGCAGCCCGAGGTTCGCCGGCACCGGGACCCCGTCCTCGAGCAGGAACTTCTCGCACTGGTCGAAGACCAGCACGAACGGCCGGCCGCCGCGGGTCACCAGCGTGGCCAGCAGTTGCAGGCCGTAGCGGCAGGTCTGGGGATCGTCGATCTGCTCGCCGACTCCCAGCGCCCTGGCGGCGTCGAGGTCGATCGACCGGCCGCACAACCAGTCGTAGGCGGCGTCGGAGAACTCGGGGCGGATCAGGAACGACAGCGCCCGCTGGAATCGCCGCCCGTCACCGGTCACCGCGGCGATCTCCCTGGCCTGCGCCTCCAGCACCCGGCCCGCCTCGATCAGGTGGGCGTCGAACAGGTCGAACACCCTTGTCGGCTCGGTGTCGAGCGCGGACATGAGCCTGCCCCGATCGGCCGGCACGCCCGCGTTGGCGGCCTGGTCGCCGGCGAGCGTGCCGAGGTAGCGCACGACCAGGTCCGTGAGCAGGCCCTGGGAGAGCTGGGGCACCAGACGGCGGTAGGCGGCGACCAAATCGTCGTCCTGGAAGCGCACGTACAGCTGGACCGTTTCCGGCTCCAGCAGGGCGATCCTGGCCATCATGCGGCGGGCCGCGTGCGTCTTGCCCGCGCCGTGGGCGCCATACAGGCAGCCGAGGCCGCCGTGGCTGGTGGCCTCGTCCTGGAAGCCTTGTACGTACTCCTCGGCCAGGCGCTCGGCCTCGCGTACGCCGGGCAGCGGCGCGGTCGGCGTACGATCCGCCCACTCGCGCAGGACGTCCGGCAGGACCGTCTCCTCGGCGCTGACCGTGCCGCGGGCCGGGAAAGGATTGCGGGCGAGGTGTTCAGCCATGGAAGCCTCCTCTGCGCAGGTTGAGCCGGAGCCAGCTCTCATGGATACGCAGGCCGTCGGTCGGCCACGGCACGTCGCCGTCGTACTGGCGCAGCCGGGTGTCGAGCAGTCTGTGCAGGTGGCGCAGGGCCTGGCCGATGGTGCAGGAATGCTCCTGGAATGCTTCGCACACGCCATCGGAGTCGAAGGGGCAGGGCGGGTGACCGGTCCACCGGTGGTGGGCGAGCGCCGCGATCTGGGCGGGGGACAGCGGGCTCAGATCGGTGATGTGCCCGCGCCTGGCGAACTCCTGCCGGTCCGCCCTCGTGAGCTGTACGGCGGTCGCGTGCCGGTAGTTGTCGACGGTGAACACGACGACCGTGCCCGCGTTCTCGAACACCCTGGTGGCCTGGGTGATGAGCTCCTTGGTCGCCACGCCCTCGTAGCGGACGCCGAAGCCCATGTCGTGCGCGGCGAAGACCGAGGCGGCGTAGTCGGCGATCTCCTGGAGCTCGTAGTCGTCCATGGCCTGCGCACGCGGCCGCTTGCTCAGGTCCGCGAACATCTCGGCCAGCGCCGGCGGGACATCGATCTTGTTGGCGCGCATCTTGGCCCGCAGGGAGAGCAGGGTGGAGCGCAGTGTCCGGTAGGCGTCGTGCGTCATCTCGCCGCGCTCCGCGTAATGCCTGACGAGCCTGAAGAGGGGCAGACGGGCGGTTCTGGCGCTCTGGTAGCGGTACATGACGTGGTTCGCCAGGGAGGTGCGGCCGCTGTTGCCCATGCCGGTGATGAGGAAGAAGGCCGGTGTGTCCGTGGCGGCGGCGCGTTCCACGGTCGCATCGATGGCGGCGAGCCTGACGAAGCCCTCGAGGTCGAGCAGGCGGTGGCGGTCGTCCTCGCAGCCGAGGGGGTCCAGGGGGCGGCTGGCGTAGGGGTTGCCCGACGGCAGCCCGTACAGCTCGTAGCGGGCGTCGGTGACGTGCATCGCTCACCCGCCGATCATGGTCAGGTAGGCGGGCAGCTCGTCCTCGAACGCCTCGAAGTCGGAGTCGGAGAACAGCGGCGCCAGGAAGTCCTGAGCGTTGTAATGCCTGCCCACCAGCTGCATCATGCGGTCGGCCTGCCGCTTGAACCGCACGTTGAATTCCGGCAGGCGGTGCACCAGCTTGTTCTGGTAGATCAACTCGAGCGCCACGAGCAGGGCGGGCGTGCGCACGACGTCCGCGAACAGCTCCGGGGTCTGCACGCGCAGCACCACCAGGCGGATGACCAGGCCCTTGTCCAGGCCGGCCAGGCCGGGGGTGCCCGCGATGATGGCCTCGGTCACGCGGAGCAGGTTGAGCACGCGTTTGATCTTGCGTGGGTTGGCAGAGAGGATCTTCTCCAGCGTCTTCACGTGCGCGCCGGCCAGCTCCCCAGGCTCGGAGTCCAGGATGAAGCGGCCGACCTCGGCGGGGCCGAGCGGGTAAAGGTGCAGGGGGAGCTGGATCATCTTGTCCAGGTATTCGTCGCCCAGGCGGTCCGTGGCGGTGAAGCCGAACGGCTGATACTTGATCGACACGCCCCGGTCCACCACGTCCTTCGCCAGGGCGATCAGTACGAAGACGTGCTCGATGTCCAGGAAGAGCTTGATCGACTCCAGTACGTCGATGATCTGGTCGGGCTCGCACCGGTCGAGGTCGTCGATGAAGAAGATGATTTTTCTGCCTTTTTCGGCCAGGCGGTCGGCCTCTTTTTGCAGGAGCGTACGCAGCCGACCGGTCTGGCTGTCGACCTGGCCGCGCATCTCGGCGTACTGCTGGGCCAGCTTGCCGATCTTCTCCACGCTCGCCGAGCCCAGGTTGATCTTCTTGAGCATCTCGTCGGCGGCCAGATTGAGCATGATCGCGCCGATCCGCTTGGCGGTGTCGGCGAAGCGGCGCTTGGGGTCCTCGTTGAGCTCGGTGTGCAGGGCGTTCAGGAGGGGGAGCAGCATCTGCGGCTCGCGGCGGTGCACCCAGGGGTTGAAATGCACACGGACGAACTCGTCGCCGTGGCGGTCCAGGAGCCGCTCGTCCACCATTTTCAGCAAGGTAGATTTCCCGCTGCCCCAGGCGCCGTAAACACCGATGGTAAACGGCGTCTGCGTACGGGGATTGGTAATGACCGAAACGAGCGGATCGACGTACCGGCGAAACTGGAGCAGATCTCCGTGCCAATTGACCGGCGCGTCAGAGAGCATTGCGATATCGGGCATCGTCCCCCCTTGAGGAAGAGGATGCATCCTCCGGGGCCCAGAAAACCTGCGGTTATCGAACTGTGATAACACGTGCCGGCGCTGATTACGCCCGGTCCGCCTTGCGCGGTGGCGGGTCCTCGAAACGGGAGTGTTGCGGGGGCTCTCCGGTCACCTTCTCCACGATCGTGGCCGCGACCTGGTGCAGCTTGACGTTCTTGTCCTGGGAGACGTGCCGGAGCACCTCGAACGCCTGGTGGGAGGTGCACCGGCGCTGCGCCATGACGATGCCGAGGGCCTGGTCGATGATCGCGCGGGTGATGAGCGCCTCCTTGAGCTGCGCGGCGACCTCCCGCAAGCGGGCCGCGTCGGCCGCCGCGCGGAACAACACGCCGATATGGCCGGCGGTCACGCGTACGGCGACCCAGGTCTCCTCGCTGAAGCCGCCGCACCGGCCCGAATAGAGGGTGAGCACGCCCAGCAGCCTGCCCTCCGATTTCAGCGGCTCCGAGTGCAGGCTGAGCAGGCCGGACTCGGCCGCGAACCGGCGCCAGCGGGAGTCCGCGCCCAGGTCCGTGGCCGTCACCGGCTCTCCCGTGTCCAGCGCGTCGAGACAGGGCCCCTGACCGGCGGCCGACTGCAGCTCATCGAGCACCTCGGCACGCTCGTGCGAGCAGGCGACGGTACGCAGGCCTTGCTCGGCGGGCAGCGCGATACTGACCATCGGGGAGTCGGGCATCGCGCGGGTGGCGATGCTGACGCACTCGGCGAGTGCCCGTTCGAACTCCTCGATGTCCGTGGGCACGCTTGGCCGGTCCAACTAGATCCCTCGCGCTAGGTGCGACGGCGGGCCACTTCTCCGGACCACTGGACTAAAAGACTGCCCCAGTAAGGGGCTCCTACGCTAACGCCTCATGCCGTTCCGCAGCGCCCGCCGGGAGGTACGCGTGCGTCGGGAGATCGGGGCGCTCGTCAGAAGATCGGGGCGCTCGTCAGAAGATGATCGCGAGGCCCACGGCGAACAGCAGGCCGTACGCCATCTGCAGCTTGCCCGTCTGCTGCAGGACCGCGATCAGCGCAGGACCCACGGCCTTGCTCAGCACCGTCCTGATCGGGGTGATCGCCAGCGGCGCGGCCAGCAGCACAAGCGCGGCCCACGGCGTGATCGGCACCATCGCCAGCGCCACCACGAACGGCACCACCTGACACACCACGTACAGCGCCCGGGTGCGCTCGGCCCCCAGCACCACCGCCAGCGTGCGTTTGCCGGCCTGCCCGTCGGTCCCCACGTCACGCAGGTTGTTCACGACGAGCATGGAGCACGACAGCAGCCCCACCGGGATCGAGGCGAGGAAGGCGGCCCAGCTCAGCGACTCTGTCTGGACATACGCGGTCCCGACCACGGGCACGATGCCGAAGAACACGAACACGGCCAGCTCGCCCAGCCCGCGGTAGCCGTACGGGCGTTTGCCGCCGGTGTAGAACCAGGCGGCCGCGATCGCCGCCGCGCCCACCAGCAGCACCCACCAGGCCTGCGTGACCAGCACCAGGACCAGCCCCAGCACCGCCGCGACAGCGAAGCAGCTCAGCGCCGCGATCAGCACCTCCCGAGGCGTGGCCGCACGTGAGCCCACCAGCCGCATCGGGCCGACCCGCTGATCGTCGGTGCCGCGGATGCCATCGCTGTAGTCATTGGCGTAGTTGACGCCGATCTGCAGCGAAAGGGCCACGAACAGCGCCAGGAGCGCCCGCCACCACACGAAGCCGCCCTCGCCGATCGCCACGCCGGTGCCCACCATGACGGGGACGATGGCATTGGGGAGCGTGCGCGGGCGTGCGCCCGCGATCCACTGTGCGGGAGTGGCCATCAGCTGATATCCGTCGTGAGCCGGACCATCCTGATCGGGCGGCCCATGTCCAGGACGCGTTCGGCCATGTCCTCGCCCCAGCCGGCCGACTCGAGGAAGCCGAGCACCGGGTGGTTGTCGGCGAACACCCAGGTGACGATCTGCCGGAAACCGTCGTCGCGCAGGTAGTCGACGGTGGCGTTGAGCAGGCGGCTGCCGTGGCCCCTGCGGACGAAGTCGGGGTCGACCAGCAGCGTCAGCATCTCGGCCACCACGCTGGGGTCGAGGTCGGGATCCTCGGCGGGGGCGTGAGAGGCCAGGCCCACCACGCGCTCGCCGCCGCGAGGGGTGACCAGGGCGGCGCTGCCGCCCGCGCCGAGCGCCGGGAAACCCTCGGTGTCGAGGATGGTCTCCACCGCCACCAGCACGCGATGCATGGGGGTGGGAGGGGCGACGATCGCCTCGTCCCACTGCCGCAGCCACATCTTCTCCGCTGCCGGGCCGGTCATCTGCTCAAGCGGCCCCTCGGGGAGGAAGTCCCGATAGCCGTAGCGCCAGGCGCGAATCTGGCAATTCGCCACCTGGAGCACATCCTCGCGCCGGGCCGCCCGAACGCCTACGTCTGCCATCTCGGCCCGCTCCTTCGCCTGCCGTACGTGCCACAAGGCACGAGTTACACCGTATCGGTGTTTGACACTGGGAGACGACGCGAACCCCGCTTCCTCGCCCGGTAAGCGCGTGTCTTGGTGCGGTTGCCGCATACCCGCATAGAACACCACGAGCGGGAACGGTTCTTCGAAGAGTCGATGAACGCCCACTGACAGGTTCCCTCCGCGCATACCTTGAGCCGGTCCCACCCCGCCCCCACCGTCGCGGCCGCGATCCTGGCCAGACCCCCGGGTACGCCGCTCCGTGCCGGCACCAGCTCCGGGGCGCCGTTCGCCTGGGCGTTCACCTGAAGCGGGAGGGCGGGGAAGTCGGCTCGTTCCCGCCTGAGAGCCGCTCTGAGGGCCTCGCGGAGGGTGTGGGCGGTGTGGAGGTCGTCGTCGGTGGCGCGGTCGCGGGGGGTTATGAGGTCGCGTTCACGCAGCCAGAGGGCCAGGTCGGCGGGGGAGGAGAAGTCGTCGGCGTCGGATTCGACGTCGTAGGTGTTCACGAAGTCTCGGATGAGCTCCGCGGAGAACGACATGCCCGCCACTCTACTGGCACTGTGATCAAGAACTGGTCGGCGCCCCGGGTGGGTCGTCCACAGCCTGGGCGGTCACCGGACCTGCGCGAGGGCCTGCGCGAGGCGGCGTACTCCTTCGTGCAGCTCCGGCAGATGGGTGGCCGCGATGTGCGTCACCCTGATCCGCGGCCCCGGCGGCTCGGACGGGTAGTACATCCTGCCTGGGCTCACCAGCACACCGTTCCGCCGGGCGGCCTCGACGAATGCGTTCTCGTCGACCTCGGCCGGCAGACGTACCCACACGTGCATCCCGCCGATCGGCAGCAGGTGGAGCTCCGCCTCGGGCATGCGTGCGGCGAGCGCTGCCGCGAGCGCGTCGCGCCGCGTCCGGATCTCGGCGTGCACGGCCGTCAGATGCCGCCGCCACACCGGTGACCCGACGAACTCCAGCGCCGTCTCCTGCAGCGGCCGCGCCACGAAGAACGACTCCACGAGCTGGCTGGCCCGCAGCCGGTGCGCGGCCGGTCCGCGAGCGATCACCGCGGCCACCCGCATGCTCGGCGACAGGATCTTCGTCAGCGAGCCCACATTGACGACGGTCCCGTGCTGATCCATGGACGCCATCGACGCAGGCGCGTGCTCGGTCAGATAACGGGCATAGTCGTCCTCGACCACGAACGCCCCGGCCGCCCTTGCCACCTGCAGCACCTGCTCCCTGCGTTCGAGGGGCAGAGTGGCGCCGGTCGGGTTGTGCAGCGTGGGCTGGCAGAAGAACACCCGCGCGCCGGTGACGGCGAACGCCTCGGCCAGCAGCTCCGGCCGTACGCCATCCCTGTCCATGGGTACGGCCGTCGCGCGCAGCCCCGCCGCCTTGGCCGCCGCCAGCGCGCCGGGGTAGGTGGGGGTCTCGACCAACACCGGTGTGCCGGGGGCCGCCAGGGCCCTGAACGCGTGCGTCAGCGCCGCCTGACCGCCGCTGACGATCAACGCGTCGGCCGCGGTCACATCGCCGCCCGTCTGGGCCGCGAACCACCGCCGCAGCTCGGGGAGTCCCGTCAGGGGCGGCTTGGCCCAGGCGTCCGGCCGCCGCACGGCCCGCGCCGCCGCGGCCGCCAGCTGCTTGTCGGGCCGCAGTCCGGGGTGCAGATAGCCGCCGGTCAGCGGCACCACTCCCTCGGGGACCGACGCCAGCAACTCCGCGACCGGACCGTCGTCGACCACCCGGTCCCCGAGCGCGACCGTCTGCCAGGACAGGTCGGCGGTGTCCTGCCCCTTCCCGACCTGGTGCTGCTGCGCGACGAAGGCGCCGCTGCCCGGCTTCGTAACGACCCTGCCCTCGGCCGCCAGCTGGCCGATGGCGCGCGAGACGGTGACGGGGCTGACGTTGTGTCTGCGCATGATCTCCCGGCTGGACGGGAGTCGTGCGCCGGGGCCGAGCCGGGCGGCCTCGTCACGCAGTATCGCGGCGATCTGGGCGATACTGCTATCGTTGTTCATGAAAGATAAGAATAGCGCTATCCTCCCTGAGGGAGTAGCGGTCCCGCCCCATAGCACGCACAACGCCGCCACGCTCCACGACGGTCATGACGTTGAGCACGCAGGCGACGCGCAGTACGGCGACATCCGTCACCGCCCCCACCACAAGCCCCGCCACCGCCAAGGCACGGCCCTGGCCTTCCTCGGTGTCCTGGCCTTCTCCGGCTCCTTCCCCGCGACCGTCTACGCCATGGAAGGCTTCGACCCCTGGCTGGTCGCGATCGGCCGGGCCGCGATCGCCGGTCTGCTGGCTCTGGCCTGCCTGAAAGTCATGGGTAAGCCCCTCCTCCCCGCGAGACCACTCTGGCCGTCCTACGCCCTGATCTCACTCGGGGTGGTGTTCGGCTTCCCTGTCTTCAGCGGCCTGGCGCTGGCGCTGGGTGCGAGCACCGCGCACGCCGCCGTGGTCATCGCACTCCTCCCCGCCGCCACGGCCGTCTGCGCCGTGCTCAGAGCGGGCGAGCGCCCCCGCCCTCTCTTCTGGGCGGCCTGCTCGGCCGGCGCCATCGCCATCACCACGTTCACCTTCACCCAGCACCAGGGCAGCGCATCCTGGCCTGACCTGCTGCTGCTCTGCGCCCTGATCTCGGCCGCGGTCGGTTACACCGAAGGCGGCCGCCTGTCCCGCCGGCAGCCGGGCTGGCAGGTGATCTCCTACGCCGTCGTCCTTTCCCTCCCCCTGACGGCCCCGATCACCATCGTCCTGGCCCTGACCACCGCCACCACCTTCACGCCCCACGCCATCGCCGGTTTCGCGTACGTGGCGGCCATCTCCATGTTCCTGGGCTTCTTCCCCTGGTACGCGGGCCTGGCCAAGGGCGGCATCGCCAGAGCCGGCCAGACCCAGCTCACCCAGCCCCTCCTGACCCTCGTCTGGGCCTGGTTCCTCATGGGCGAGAGATTCGGCCTGGTCACCGTGGCCGCGGCGCTGGCGGTGCTCGTCTGCGTGGCCATCACCCAGCGCGCCCGTACTTGAAAGCCGTGACGCTGCCCCGCAGGATTGGGGGAGGAGGTGTCACAACAATGGCGGACCTCACGATCCCAGAGGGCGGCTTCTGGCCAGCGCCGGAAATCCCGCAGCCCAACATCTATCCCATGGAATGGCGCGTCGAGACGGAGAAGCTCGCCGCCATCTACGAGAAGTCCAAGCGCATGGTCTGGAATCCGGCCGACCTTCCCTGGGACGGCCTGAACGCGGAGGACTTCACCCGGGAGCAGCGCCTCGGGATCATGTACTGGTTCGCGGTCCTGGCCAACTTCGACGCCTCGGGACCGGCCGTCTTCGCCCGTGCCACGATCCAGGCCTTCGAGAAACATGAAGAGGACCCGGTCAGGAAGTGCTTCTTCTCGATCACCCGCGATGAGATGAACCACGAGGAGTGCTGCCAGCGCACCATCGCCAAACTCTGGCCGGGCGGCCCGCTCGACTGGACCCCGTCGGACGACCTCGAATCGGCCGCCCACAACAACATCGGCTGGCTCTACCACAACGGCGGCCGCTACTGGAACGGCTATACCGCGGCCGTGGGCAAATACTCGCTCCCGGTGCTCTTCACCAGTTTCATGATGGGCGAGATGGCCGCCTCCACGCTGTTCAGGGGCATGGCGTCAGGCACCCAGCACCCGGTCTTCAGCGAGATGTTCCACCGCATCGGCCGCGACGAGTCCCGCCACCTCCAGATCTGCATGACCATTCTGGAAAACGAATGGCCGGGTCTCACGGACGAGATCCGCACCCTCATCACCCGCCAGCTCAGAGCCGGCTTCGTCTTCCTCAGCATGATCCTCTGGGAACCCCCGGAAGGCTTCTGGGAACTCCCGCCCTACTTCCTCCCCAACCACCGCGTCCTCATGAACCACGCCAGGGACGCCGGACTGGGGGTGTTGTCGTATGAGGAACAGGCCGAGAACTGGCGCGTCGCCATGGCCAAGATCCGCGCCATCGTGGAACGCTGGGGGATCGCCTTCCCCGCCATTCCCGAACTGGACCTGGAAGGCGTGCCGGTCGAGTTCATCGATCCGGAAGAGATCATCCCGGTCTTCTGACCTCAACGTGGTCCTCGCCGCGAGAAGACTGCCACCGCCGAGCTCCTCGCCCTCGATTACGAGGCGGAGGGGGGAGAAGGCGGAACACGTCCGCGAAAAACTTTGCGTCGTGGACTGTGGTTCCGCGTCGTCGATCACTCCGGCCATCGCTCCTTGGGGGAGACGTAGCTACCGCGGTGGGAAACGGTGTAGATCCACCCTTGATCCCGGAGCAAGGCAATCGCTCGCCGTACGGTTTCCCGTGCGGTGCCGTGCTGTTGCATCAGCGCCGATTCGCTCGGAACCGGACGGGAGGGAGCCAGCTCGCCGGCCACGATGCGCAGACGGACTTCCTCGGAAATATGCCGATATAGCGGCATCCGGCGCTCGCGTGGCTCCGCTTCGCCGGGCGCGCCCACGAAGCTGCCCTTTCCATGACGCGTGTGAATGAGCCCTTCGTTCCGCAGGACCCGCATGGCTCGGCGCGCGGTCGTGCGCGCTACTCCGAACTCCCGCTGGATCTCCGCTTCGCTGATCACGGGATCACCTGGAGAGAGTCCGGCGACAATGCGTGATCTGATGATCTCGCTGATCTGAAGATAGAGGTGGGTGTCACCCTCGCGATCCAGCACTCGGCAAGGATATCTAAAAGATCGGTAAATGCAGGTCGACTATGAGTCCTTGTTGATGGGCCATTTATCGGGCTCATTAACATATGTGCCCCGATAAGGGACGGTGAAGACCCATCCTTGTTCTCTGAGGTACCCAACCGCCTGGCGTACTGTCACCTTTGCGACGCCGTACCGGTGCATCATAACCTTTTCGCCAGGGATGGCCCTATTGGGTGGAATTTCCCCGCGTCGGATGCGTTCCGCGACCTCCTCGGCAATCTTCTGATAGACGGGCATTCTCTTGGGCGAGCGTGGCGTGCCAGGCGGGCCGACGAAAGTTCCCTCGCCCTGAACCGTGTACGCCAGCCCCTGCTCGCGTAGTTCGCGGGCCACGCGTCTGGCCGTCGTACGGGCGATGTCGTAGTGCTTCTCGAGCGCGGCCTCGCTAGGTACGGGATCGCCCGCCTTGAGCTCTCCGCGTTCGATCTGGTCGCGGACCAGGTCGGCGACCTGCTTGTAGACGGGGACGGGGCCTTCGCGATCGAGCACGTTGGCATTGTAGACGAAACCATACATGACTGCGCAAAGCGGACACGCTCATTAGACCAATAGATACGGTATATAGACCAGGACATACATCTGAGCTATAGTGGCGACATGGGATCGAAGGACGGCTGTCAGGGCCAGCATGTATTGGCGCCAGGCTGTGAGTCAGCCATCGCATGGAGGCCTGAGACGCCGCGGTTTGAGCGAGTGCGTGTGCGGGATTACACCTGCGAATGTATGCCGGTGGTCTACGAGCTGTGCGAGGCCGGCGGCGTTGCATTCATTCGGAGAACCCATAGGGAGCGCGGGCGGTTGGCGATCGAAGAGTTCACGGCTCGCCGCACTGAAGTAGTGCGGCTCTGGGAGCAGTTGTTCACCGAAGCCTGATGCGAATGTCGGCCCTATCGGTGGGACCCTGGCCGATGCGGGTGAGCAGACTGCAGGATGGCCGCCTGTGTGACGGATTGATCCGTCGCAACTGTCGCCGCCTGTACGTAGCGAACCGCAATTCCCGATCTTCTCGGCTGACTCCCGGTTCCTTCTGTCACTGCCGAGGCACATCGCATTTCCTGGGATGAGATGTGGCAGGGGGCCCGAATTGGGGCAACTGCGCAGATTTGCCGCATGTGGGCACCCCTGCCAAAGCGCGTGAAGCCGCTGTTCTTCACGTGCTGTGCACTTTCGCGCAACCCCAGGCGAAGCGCCACGGCCAAAGGGAACCGCCGACGCGACCGAAATGCGCCCCGCCTGGAGTCGGCGCGGAAGCGTGGACCTGGCCCCGCGCCTGCCAGCAGGCACAGGACCACGCCACGACGAGTAATGGCCGGCTGACGTCCGTATCGGCCTACCCGCGCCATTAGGTTCTCATGGCCTGCGCTTGGAAAACTGTTGTTCGGCGCTATGCACGGGATCATTCCCTTTGATGGTCGGTGGGTGGGTGGAAGGGGTTTAGATGGGGATCCGTCTCCAGGCGGCGTCTGTGATGATCAGGTGGTCGAGGAGTCGCAGGCCGACAGTTTCCGCGGCCTCGATGAGGCGGGATGTCGCCTCGAGGTCGGCGGCGCTCGGGTCGAGGGAGCCGCTCGGGTGGTTGTGGGCGAGGCCGAAGATCGCGCCGCCCGTGGTGAGCACCTCTGCGATCATCTCTCGGATCGGCAGCGCCGTGTGGTCGGCGCCACCCTCGGTGACGACCGAGCGTTTCAGTATGCGGCCGCCGGTGTCGCACACCACCATGACGAGGCGCTCCTGGGTATGGCCGTGCAGGAGCGGAGCGCAGTGGTTGGCCAGGTCGGTGGTGCTGGTGATGCGCTCTCGCTCGGGCCAGTCCTTCGCGCGCCGCGCGAGGTGGAAGGCCGCGGCGACTCTCGCGGCCTTGGCCGGGCCGACGCCCGGTACGGTCAGCAGCCGATGGGGGTCGGAACGGCCGAGCCCGTCCAGGTCTCCGCAGTGGTCGATCACCTGGGTGGCCAGGTCCAGGGCGCTCGAACCACGGAATCCCGAGCCGAGAATCACGGCCAGCAGCTCGCGGTCGGCCAGGGCGGTCGCGCCGTTGGACATGAGCCGTTCGCGGGGCCGGTCGTGTTTGGACAGGTCTTTGAGTCGCATCGGCAACCTCCGCGACCGTTGTATCAACGCGCACCGACAAACTCTGACCTGCGCGTTCGTTGCATATGGGGTGACGTGACGATTGGCCTTCGGTGGGATGTGGATGATGACCGGGCGCCGATTCCCGAAACGGACGGGGATGGATTTCGCCGTGCGGTGTCGGCGGTCGGTCGAGGCGGGCCGAGCGGAGGCTCCGGGCGGGAGGCGGCCTGCCCGGAGCCTTCCGTTCTAAATGGGCATGCTGTATGTGACCCGGAATCGGTCGCCCGGGATGACGATGTCGCTCGTCTCCACGGGGCGATCGCCCGCCCAGTGTGTGCGTTCGACGTGCAGCACGTGAACGCCCGCCGCCAGGTCCAGCGCATCGCTCTCGCCCGGGCGGGGCACGCGGGTGTGCACGCTCTCGACGATCTCGGTGATCTTTACGCCGTGCGCGTACATCCTGGCGACCAGGCTCCGCCGTTCCTCGTCCGAATGGGGGGCGAACTCCAGTGGCTCATAGGAGGTGGCGAGCTGGAGGGGTCTGCCGTCGGCGCGGAAGACGTAGCGGGTTTTGGTGAGCGGGGTCGACTCCTGGAGACGGAGCCGTCTGGCGATGTCGGGGCCCGCGTCGATCGGCTCGCTGTGCCAGTCCCAGGTCACGCGCCTGCCCTGTGACTGCAGGTCGGCCGCGAACGGGGCGGGGTGATCGAGGTAACGCCATCGGTGCAGTGATGTCAGGTCGGGGCGTTCCCTGACGTAATGGCCCGACCCGACGCGGCCGATGATGAGGCCTTCGCCCGCCAGCACGCGCAGTGCGTGACGGGCGGCGGTCTCGCCGACCTGATACTTGCGGGTCAGCTGCGCGCGCGAGGGAATGGGCGCGCCTGGGGGAAGGCTGCCGTCGGTTATCTGTCGCCGGATGTCTTCGACGACACGCAGGTAGACGGGATCTGAGGTGGCCACTAGTCCATCCCTGGGGGTTCGTGTGAGGCGTTGCCCCATGTTGCCGTATTCGGCAGGTAACCGACCGTCATCGATGACTGTTGGAGCCCCAACTTTGCCATGGCGGAAAATTATCGGAGAAACCCTGTAACGCAGATGTAAGGGGCGCCGATTCTCCGGTAGAGGTCGTCGATGTGTGTACCCCCGAGCACATATCGGCGACCTCTTCCAATGACCGCCCCTTGACCGGCCGGTGCCCGAGGGCCGGCGGTAGCTTGGGCTGGTTCGGCGGTGCGGCGGGCAAGTGGTCAGCCCGGATCGCCGCAGAGTGGCCGTGGTGCGGAGGGCCGTTCTCTCCTAGGTTGTGGCGTCTTGTTCTAGCCGTACGCCCTTCCTGGGGAGGCCCAATGATCACTATCGGCAAACTCCTTCCATCCGATCGGGATGCCTGGGAGCGCCTGTTCCGCGCGTACATCGACTTCTACGAGCGGAGCGAGCCGGACCAGATGTACGACCGGGCATGGGCGGAGTTCCAGGCGGACACCCGGCTGCATGCCCTCGGGGCGAGGCTGGATGGGGGGCTTGTCGGGATCACGCATTTCCTCACTCATGGCAATACGTCGGCACCCGACACCGACGTCTGCTACCTGCAGGATCTGTTCACCGCGCGGGACGTGCGCGGCAGGGGTGTGGGCCAGGCGTTGATCGAAGCCGTGACCGGGTGGGCGCGGGAGCGCGGCTGCTCACGCGTGTACTGGAACACGCATGAGTCGAACAGCACGGCCCGCCGTCTGTACGACAGAGTGAGCGAGAACCGGGGCTTCATCAGATACCAGATCGAACTGCCCGGCTAGGGTGCCGTCGGCCGGCGAAAAGGCCGGCGAAAGCGGTCGAAGAGCGGCTCCAGGCAGGCAAAGCGGGGTGGCGGCGTCCAATGGATTTCCGAATCCAGGTAGCGTTCGCACTATGGCATCGCCAACTGGAACCACGGACGCACCCTTCGGCCGCATGCTGACCGCGATGGTCACGCCGTTCACCTCCGACGGCGAGGTCGATTACGTCGCTGTGCGCCGCCTTGCCATCTATCTGGTGGACGAGCAGCACAACGACGGTTTGATCGTGAACGGGACGACCGGTGAGTCGCCCACCACCTCCGACGAGGAGAAGCAGCGCATCGTCAGCGCCGTCCTCGACGCGGTCGGCGATCGCGCGACCGTGGTGGCAGGCGCGGGCACCAACGACACCCGCCACAGCGTCGAGCTTGCGAAGCAGGCGGCGCGTGCCGGGGCACACGGGCTGCTGGTGGTGACGCCGTATTACAACAAGCCCCCGCAGGAGGGGTTGTACCGGCACTTCTCCGCTGTCGCCGACGCGACCGAGCTTCCCGTGATGCTGTACGACATTCCGGGGCGGAGCGGCGTACCGATCAAGACCGAGACCCTGATCAGGCTCGCGCAACATGAGCGTATCGTGGCCGTGAAGGACGCCAAGGGTGACCTGTTCGCCGGGAGTCAGGTGATGACGGCTACAAATCTCGCCTTCTACTCCGGTGATGACCTGCTCAACCTCGCCTGGCTCTCGCTCGGCGCGGCCGGGTTCGTCAGCGTCGTCGGGCACGTGGTGGGAGCCGAGCTGGCACGCATGATTCGCCTGCACAAGAACGGCGACGTCGCCCAGGCCCTCGCGATTCACGGCCAGGTGACCCCCGTGGTGGACGGGATCATGCTGCGCGCCGGGGGCGCGATCATGGCAAAGGCGGCGCTGAGCATGGTCGGCGTACCGGTCGGTCCGGTACGGCTGCCGCTCGTGGACGCCACAGAGAAGCAAATCGCCGAGCTGCGTGCTTGCCTGGTAGCCGGCGGGGTGAAGTTGACAGACGCATAGGAACGGGGAGGAACCGGGAGTTTTGAGCACACGATTTGACCATGGGGGCCAAGCATGAGCCACCCGCATCCTGAGCTTGGCCCTCCGCCGCCGCTGCCTGATGGCGGCCTGCGCATCGTCGCGCTCGGCGGATTGGGGGAGATCGGCAGAAACATGGCCGTCTTCGAATACGACGGCCGCTTGCTGATCGTCGACTGCGGGGTGTTGTTCCCCGACCCCGAACAGCCGGGCGTCGACCTCATCCTGCCCGACTTCGAATACATCAGGGATCGGCTCGACGACGTCGAGGCCGTGGTGCTGACGCACGCCCACGAGGACCACATCGGGGCGGTGCCGTATCTGCTGCGCTTGCGGCGCGACATCCCGCTCATCGGATCCAGGCTCACGCTGGCCCTGATCGAGGCCAAGCTCACCGAGCACCGGATCCAGCCGACCAAACACGAGGTCGTCGAGGGCGAACGGCACGCCTTCGGGCCTTTCGACTGCGAGTTCCTCGCGGTCAACCACTCGATCCCCGACGCGCTGGCCGTGGCGATCAGAACGCCGGCGGGCATCGTCCTGCACACCGGCGACTTCCGCATGGATCAGCTCCCGAGCGACGGACGCCTCACCGACCTCGGCGGCTTCGCCAGGCTCGGCACCGAGGGCGTCGACCTGCTGATGTCCGACTCCACCAACGCCGAGGTGCCGGGGTTCGTCACCAGCGAGCGGGAGATCGCGCCGGTCATCGACGAGGTGATCCGCACCTCCGAGCAGCGGGTCATCGTGGCCAGCTTCGCCTCGCACGTCCACCGCATCCAACAGGTCATGGACGCTGCCGCCAAGCACCGCCGCAAGGTCGCGCTGGTCGGCCGATCCATGGTGCGCAACATGGGCGTGGCCCGCGACCTGGGCTATCTCAAGGTGCCGCCGGAGCTGATCGTCGACTCCCGCGACATCGAGGAATGGCCGCCGCAGGACGTGGTGCTGATCTGCACCGGCTCGCAGGGCGAGCCGATGGCGGCGCTGTCCAGGATGGCCAACCGCGATCATCCGATCCGCATCGCCCAGGGCGACACCGTGCTGATGGCCTCGTCCCTGGTCCCGGGGAACGAGACCGCGGTCAACAAGGTGATCAACGGGCTGACCAGGTGGGGCGCCCGGGTGGTCCACAAGGGCAACGCCAAGGTGCACGTCTCCGGTCACGCGGCCGCGGGCGAGCTCCTCTACGTCCTCAACCTGACCCGCCCGTCGAACTTCATGCCCGTGCACGGCGAGTGGCGGCACCTGCGCGCCCACGCCAAGCTGGCCGCCCTCACCGGCGTCCCCGACGATCACATCGTGATCGCCGAGGACGGCGTCGTGGTGGACCTGGTCGACGGCAGAGCGAAGATCGTCGGCGCGGTGCACGCGGGGTACGTCTACGTGGACGGCACCTCCGTGGGAGAGATCACCGACACCTCGCTGAAGGATCGCAGGATCCTCGGCGACGAGGGGTTTATCTCGGTGGTGGTCGTGGTGGACTCGAACACGGGCAAGCTCACTGCAGGGCCCGAGATCCATGCTCGCGGGTCCGGTATCGATCCCATGCAGTTCGAGGAGTTCATTCCGCAGATCCAGCGGGCCCTCGAGGAGAAGGCCGCGGACGGTGTGATCGACATTCAGGAGATCCGCCGGGTGGTCCGGCGTACGGTCGGGCGTTGGGTGAGCGACACCTACCGTCGACGGCCGATGATCATCCCCGTGGTGGTCGAGGTCTGAGGCTCCTGACTTCCTGTTGGTGCGGCAGACGTCTCCGTCTGCCGCACCAACGGAAGGCTCGCCACCGATGGAATGGTCGCCCTGGGTTTGGATGTCCTGAACCAGCACAACATTTCAGGCATCTCTCCGGCGTAGCAGCCAGGTGGCGGCCAACAGGAGGAGTGCCGCGTAGGCGATCAGGACCGCGGCGGAAGCAACCGGCGACAGGAGCGAGCCGTACACCGAGGAGGCGTTGCCGTCGCCAGTGATCTGGCGGGGAAGCGCTCCGATCATGATGGAGCCGACGCGCTCGCTCCACGGCTCCGGGATGTTGCCGACGATGATCGGTACGACGTAGACCAGCCCGACGATGACCGTGATCGCGCCTGCGGCGGACCGCAGGATGACGCCGAGCCCCAGGCCGAGCAGGGCGAATGCGGGCACGGTGAGGCTCGTGGCGGTCAGGAGCGGAAGCTTGTCCAGGAGCGAGGTGGCGTAGGCGCCTGAGAAACGGTCGCCGAGCACCCATCGGGAGGCGAGGTAGGTTCCGAACACCGCGGCTGGGCCGACGACGGCGCCCAGCGTGCCCACGACCGCGGCCTTGGCGGCGAGCAGGGGCCAGCGGCGGGGGACGACGGTCAGGCTCATCCTGATCAAGCCGGTGACGTATTCCGGCGTTATGGCGAAGGCGCCGAGGATGCCCATGCACAACTGGGGCACGATCACCACGACCTCTTCCAAATCGGCGATCCGGGCGCTGGGCCGTTTGTCTGGGGGAGCGCTGTCGTACATGCCGGCGGCCATCACCGCGAGTGCAAGGCCCAGGAAGATGGCGCCGAGGCTGAGGCCGATGATCAAGTATGTTGAGCGGACCGAGCGTACCTTCAGCCATTCCGCAGTGAGGACGCTCATGCAGGTGTCCTTCCAGCGGTCGGAAAGGCCATGCTTCCCGCCGCAGGTAGGCCGGTTGCGGCCCTGTCGACTGCATTGGCGTGGGGTGCCTCGTGGGCCTTGCGGTGGGGAAGGGTGCGGGAGTTGTCGTTGACGGGCGTGATCAAGCGTCTCTCCGAGCGAGCAGGTAGGAGCCGATGGCGAGAGCGACGATCGGGTAGGCGACCAGGACGGCGAGTGCCGCCCAGGGAGGCAGGAATCCGTCGCCGAGGCGGGTGGACAGGCGTTCGTCCGCTATCTGGGGCACGAGGTTGGGCAGGAGCAGCGTCGCCACGCGGGTGTTCCACGGCGGTGGGAGGTAGTTGACGACGCCAGGCAGGACGAACAGCAGCGCCACGACCGACACGATCGCCCCCGCCGTCGAGCGGATGGCGGCGCCGAGGCCGAGGCCCACCAGGGCCAGAGCGGTCACCGACAAGCCCGACGCGAGCAGTTTGGGCAGGTCGTCGGCGAAAGGCGTGTCGTTGAAGCCCAGGTGGCGGCCGTTCGCGATCAGGCGGCTCGCTGAGTAGGTGACCAGAAGGATGGCGTTCGCGGCCGCGAATGTGGCCAGGCCGACGATGCCGGCCTTGGCGAGGAGTAACACGCCCCGCTTCGGGACGGTGATGAGGCTGGTGCGGATCATGCCGGTGGCGTATTCGTTCGTGATCGCGAGCACTCCCAGGACCGCGAGGCTGATCTGGACGAGCGGGAGGAAACCCTCTTCCGGCGCCGCCGCCCGCAGTGAACCGCGCTCGTCGGCGAGGCCGCTCACATAGAACGTCCACGCCACGCCGAGGGCCACCGTGAGGGCTGCTGTGCCCATCGCGTGGTAGGTGGAGGTCACGGAGCGCAGCTTCAGCCATTCGGAGGAAAGGATCGCCTTCATCGGCTTACTCCGTATTGCACGCTGTCGGCGGTGAGAGCCATGTAGGCGTCTTCCAGGGACGGGTAGCGGGCGGTCAGCTCCGCGACGGTGGCCTCGGCGATCAGCCTGCCTCGGCCGATGACGACGATGTGCTCGGCGGTGAGTGCCATCTCGCTCATCAAGTGGCTGGAGAGGAGGATCGTGCGGCCCTCGGCGGCGAGGGAACGCATGAGGTCGCGGATCCACCGCACGCCGTCGGGGTCCAGGCCGTTGACGGGCTCGTCGAACATGAGCACGCCAGGGTCGCCGAGTAATGCGGCGGCGATGCCGAGCCGTTGCTTCATCCCCAGGGAAAAGCCGCCTACGCGCTTGCGTGCCACGCCTGAGAGGCCGACCTGCTCGAGCACTTCGGCCACGCGTGTGGCGCTGATGTCGTTGGTGCGGGCCAGGCAGAGCAGGTGGTTGTAGGCGCTGCGGCCACCGTGGACGGCGCCGGCGTCCAGCAGCGCGCCGACCTCGTGCATCGGTCTGCTGAGCGATGTGTAGCGGCGGCCGTTGACCAGTGCCTGGCCGGAGGTCGGGGCGTCGAGCCCGAGGATCAGGCGCATCGTGGTGGACTTGCCTGCGCCGTTGGGGCCGAGGAAGCCGGTGACGTGGCCGGGCTCGACCGTGAAGGACAGGTCGTCCACGGCGGGCGTGTCGCGGTAGCGCTTGGTGAGGTGATGGAGTTCGATCACGGCGTCAAGCGTGCGGTGCGGCGGGCCGCGGGCGCGTCGGACCAGGGTTCGAACTTCAAGGTCAGACCGTGGGTTGACGAGCGAAGGCCATGCCAGCGGCTACGGTTCAACGCGTGGACGAGACCCACCCCTTTTTCGCCAGGCGCCTGAGCCGCGGCCAGCTGATCCTGCTCGATCTGGCGGCGGGACTGGTGACCGCCTTCGTGTTCTTCACCTCGACGGCCAACGCGACGGCGCTGCCGCCCTGGATGAGGATTGCCCTTCCCTTCGCACTAGGGTTACCGCTGGCTGCGCGGCGGCTGTGGCCGCTGTCGGTCTTCTTCCTCACGCTGGTGCTCGCGATCTTCGCCGGGGTGATCGGCGCCGTCGGGTTCCCGTATTTCGCACCTGCGTATGCGCTCTATGTGGTCGCTCTGACCAACCGTGCCGGCACCTTGCTTCCTGTATCCGCCATAGGGACATTGAGCCTGCTCACCATCGTGGGACTCGCCGTGGCGGGCACGCCGCGGCAGCACGCACCGGAGTGGATGCTGCACCTCGACCAGCCGCTCATGGGAATCGCGGCGCTGGGCAGCGCTTGGACAATCGGGCGGGCTGTGCACGAACGGAGGCTGTTCGCCGCGCGCGACGCCGAGCGGCTGGCGGCGCAGGCCGTGACGGAGGAGCGGTTACGCATGGCCCGGGAGCTTCACGACGTCGTCACCCACAGCGTCGGGTTGATCGCGGTCAAGGCCGGCGTGGCCAACCATGTGATGGCGACCAGGCCGGAGGAGGCGCACGACGCTCTGCGGGTGATCGAGACCGCCAGCAGGAGCGCGTTGGTCGAAATGCGGCATCTGCTGGGTGTGCTCAGGTCTGCTGAGGTGCCCGAGCTGGGGCCCGCGCCGGGAGTTGAAGGGCTGGAGGGCTTGGTGCAGCGGACTCGGTCTGCGGGGGTGGAAGTGCAGTTCGAGCTACGGATGGAAGACGATGGCAGCGGACCAGCCGGGGATGGAAGAGGAGTGGGCGGGCGCGACGGTGGCAGGGCGCCGGGGTCTGCGGTTCCTGGGAGGGCGCGGTTGCCTGAGGGGGTGGAGCTGGCGGTTTATCGGATTGTGCAGGAGGCGCTCACCAATGTGGTCAAGCATGCCTCGCCTGCTCGTTGCCGGGTGTCCGTTGTCGCCGACGGGAGGGATGTGCGGATCGAGGTGATCGATGACGGGCCTGGGCGGCGTACGTTGCCGGCGGCGGAAGGGGATGGGCATGGGCTGATCGGGATGCGGGAGCGGGTCATGGTGTACGGCGGGACGTTCGAGGCCGGGAGGCTTCCTGGGCGTGGGTTCCGGGTCTTTGCCCGGCTGCCATACCGGGAGGCCGCGTGATCCGGGTGGTCATCGCCGACGATCAGGCGTTGCTCCGGGGGAGTTTCAGGGTGCTCGTGGATTCCGAGCCCGGTCTGGTTGTCGTGGGCGAGGCCGCTACCGGGGTGGAGGCCGTGTCCGTGGCGATGGAGCAGCGTCCCGACGTGGTGCTCATGGACGTGCGCATGCCGGAGATGGATGGGATCGAGGCCACTCGGCGGATCAAGGACGTCTCCCGCGTTCTTGTGGTGACCATGTTCGACCTGGATGCGTATGTCTACGATGCGTTGCGGGCCGGGGCAAGTGGGTTCTTGCTGAAGGACACGCCGCCAGCCGATCTGCTGGTGGCCATTCGGGTGGTCGCGGGCGGGGAGGCGTTGCTGGCGCCCACGGTGACGCGCAGGCTGATCGAGCAGTTCGCGCGGACTCCTGGCGTGCCGCGGGTCAAGGGACTGGATGGGGTGACCGAGCGGGAGCGGGAGGTGTTGACGCTGATCGCGCGGGGGTTGTCGAATCACGAGATCGCCGATCATCTTCAGGTTGGCATGGCCACGGTGAAGACGCATATCACCCGGTTGCTGGCCAAGCTGGAGGCGCGGGATCGGGCGCAACTCGTCATTGCCGCTTATGAGAGCGGCCTTGTTTCTGCTGCGGGGTAAGGCGGTGGGAGCGGGGTCCCGGTGCCACCGCCGTTGATCACTTGAGGGCTTGCAGGGGTCGCGGTGACGTACGGATCGTGTATCGGAAGTACGGCGGGGCGTTGCACTGCAATCACCGGGTTGGCTTCTTGGTGAGGACGACCATGGGGTCTGGGCGGTTGTGTCCAGTGAGACGTCGCCTGACCTCGGGTGAGCGAGTGGAACTCTTAACCCACTAGGGGTGGTTTTCCTCTCCCGGACAAGACGGTCCGAAGCGGTGCATGTGGGGATGTTCTGATTGGTGGTATGCGCGAGGTGGGGGAGAAAATCGAACCCGGCGGCCTGCGCGTGCCGCTGGCGCTCGGCGGTCCCCGGATCCGTGCCGGTTCTCTTCGGGCTGTCCCTGTACGCCGCCGGCTACCTGGTCTGGCGCAGGGCCTCCGTGAGGGCGGTCAGGCGTTCTCGGGAGGCGAGCCCAGCGTGGTACAGGTGGAACTCCGTCGCACCTGCCTTGGCGTACGTCCTGAGGTGGTCGGCCAGGACGGCGGCGTCGGCGGGGCGGGGTGGGAGGGCGAGGACATAGGCGCCTACTCGCTGGCCCGCACGGGACAGCTCCGTCAGGCGGGTGAGGCGGGTGGCGTCCGTGGACGGGTCGCCCCAGCAGTTGGCCACCAGCGCGTCCGCTCCCGGCTCGCCCGCGGGGAGCGGGGCGAAGGCGCCGGCCGCCCATGGGTCCGGGTTGGCGTGCAGGGTGATGGGGACGTTCGGGGCGGTCCTTCTGGATACGGCGATCAGACGTTCCCTGAGGGAGGTGGACAGGCCGACGCGGATGGCGCGGACCTCGTCCGCCACCGGGCCGAGGGCCTCCTCGACGGTGGTGGGTTGGGGGGCCGACGTGCCGCCCGTGCGGTCTATCGCCGCGCGCACCTGGGTTCGGGTGAGTTCGGGATAGCGGGGGGCGCATGCCTCGCAGAAGCACAGGGACAGCAGGTCCGCGTCCACGGAGGTCCAGTCCGCTCCGGAGGTCTTCTCGTGGACGCTCTGGTGGCCGAACCCCAGCGGTCCACAGGCTTCCAGGATCAGGCCATCCGGCTCGCCGACCGTCAGGATCTCCTGGACGAGGCGTTCGCAGTACTCGATGACGTCCTCGTGGGCCGGGCACAGCGCGTACGGGTACGGGTCGCCGAAGGCGTTGCGTACGGCCAGGTCGGGATGGGCGGCGCCCAGGTGGGAGTTGTGGGTGAGGACGGTCCAGGCGTGGACGGGGAGGCCGACGGCCTTCAGCGCGTCCCTGGCCTGGAGGTAGGCATCGGCGGGGGTCCACGTGGGGGCGGCCGGGACGAGGCGGCTCCAGGCGGACGGGCGTACCGGGAGGTAGAAGGCCGGATAGGGCACGTCCAGGACGCGATGGGACGGATGGTACGGCGTGGCGGCCCGGGTGGAGTGGTAGACGGCGGCCAGGGCGACCGCGTCCACGCCCAGCGCGGCCAGGCGCTCGGGGGCGGAAGGGTCGCCGACGACGTCCCAGGGGTAGACGTAGGCGATGTTCATCGGAGCGGTCTCCTGGTGGACGGGCCGGGTGCGGCGTTCATCGGACGGGGCTCAGTGAGCCGAAACAGGGTCACCACCGCGGCCTCGCCGCCGTGAAGCCAGGCTCGAACCGCTGCATGTACGTCGTGTCGTCACGCGCCACGATCCCGCACTTCTGATACTGCTCGTGCATGCGGGCCAGCGCGTCCCGGTCGAGCTCCACGCCCAGGCCGGGGCCGCTGGGGACGGGGACGGCCCCGTCGGTGAAGCGGAGGCTGCCCGGCGCGACCACGTCCTGCCCGTCCTGCCACGGGGTGTGGGTGTCGCAGGCGAAGGTGAGGTTCGGGGTGGCGGCGGCCAGGTGGGTCATGGCGGCCAGGCTGATGCCGAGGTGGGAGTTGGAGTGCATGGACAGCGACAGCCCGAAGGTGTCGCAGAGGGTGGCGATATGCGCGGAACGTACGAGTCCGCCCCAGTAGTGGTGGTCCAGGAGGAGGACCCCGATCGCGCGGGATGTGATGGCGGGTGGCAGGTGTTCGGGGGTGACCACGCACATGTTCGTGGCGAGGGGCATGGGCACGGCGGCGGCGACCTCGGACATGCCGGGAATGCCGGGCGTCGGGTCCTCCAGGTACTGGAGGGTGCCTTCGAGCTCAAGGCCGACCCGGATCGAGGTCTCGACCGACCAGGCGGCGTTGGGGTCCAGCCGGAGCGGCACGCCGGGGAACGCCTCGTGCAGGGCCTTGGTCGCGGCGATCTCCTGGTCGGGCGGGAAGACGCCACCCTTGAGCTTGATCGACTTGAAGCCATACTCCTTGATCAGGAGCGCGGCCTGCTCGACAACGCCCGCCTCGTCCAGTGCCGCGCCGAATCTGTCCGGCTCCTCGCCCGGGTGGCCGGCCCACTTGTAGAAGAGGTACGCGCTGTACGGCACCGCTTCCCTGACCCGGCCGCCGAGCAGGTCGACGATCGGCACGCCGGCCGCCTTGCCGCGAATGTCCAGGCAGGCCACCTCGAAGGCGGCGAAGACCCGGTCGACGCTCTTCTCCTTGGTGGCGACGCCGGTCAGGCCGTGCAGATCGGTCACCACGTCACCGACGCGCGCGTTGATCCGGGCGTACATCGTGTTCACGGCGTGCACGTCGATTCCGATCAGGGCCTGCGCGCACTCACGCACCCTGCCGAGGTGCTCGAGATCGCCGTACGTCTCACCGAGGCCGGTCAGGCCCTCGTCCGTGACGACCTCGACAATGGTACGGAGGGCCCACGGCTCGTGGACCCCGGCGGCGTTCAGAAGGGGCGGATCCCGGAAGGCAACGGGTGTGACGCGGATCTCCCTGATGATCATACAACCGCCGTCCATATATGTGAACAATAGCCAGATTTGTGGACAAGTTGCCAAAACTGTAAGAATCAGGCTGAAGAAGTGTCAAGACTCCGAAGGGCCATTCGATGATCTACGGACACGACCCCAGGACCGGCGAGACCGTGGGCGCCGCCCTGCAAGAGACCGACAGCGCCGGGGTCGACATGGTCGTTTCTGCCGCGGCCGCGGCCGGCCAGGCCTGGCGGTCGACGCCGGCGGCCGAGCGCGCGCTCGCGCTCGAGGCGGTCGCCGACGCCCTGGCCGCGCACGTGGACGAGCTGTGGCAGCTCGCCGACGAGGAGACCGCGCTCGGCGAGGTACGCCTGCGCGGCGAGGTCGCCCGCACCGCCGGGCAGTTCAGGCTCTTCGCCCAGGTCCTCAGGGACGGCGCGTACGTCGAGGCCATCATCGACCACGCCGACCCGTCGCTCACGCCGCCCCGGCCCGACGTGCGGCGGATGAAGCATCCGCTGTCCGGCGTCGTCGCCGTGTTCTCGGCCAGCAACTTCCCGTTCGCGTTCTCCGTGGCCGGCGGCGACACCGCCTCCGCGCTGGCCGCGGGCTGCCCGGTGGTCGTCAAGGCGCATCCCGGTCATCCGAACACCTCCGAGCGGGTCGCGAAGATCGTGCGGGACGCGCTCCCGTACCCGGACCTGCTGGGTCTCGTGCAGGGCATGCAGGCGGGGATCGACCTGGTGCAGCACCCGTCGGTGGTCGCGGCCGGGTTCACCGGGTCCGTGGCCGGTGGGAAGGCGATCCAGAAGCTGATCGACGAGCGGGAGGTGCCGATCCCGTTCTTCGGCGAGCTGGGCAGCGTCAACCCCGTGGTCGTGCTGCCGTCGGCGCCGGTGGAGGGGGTGGCCGCCGGTTTCGCGGGGTCGCTGACGCTGGGAGCCGGGCAGTTCTGCACGAATCCCGGGCTCATGTTCGTGCCCGAGGGCGACGAGCTGCGCAAGGCCCTGGTGGAGGCCGTCGAGGGGACCAGCGGCGGGCCCATGCTGGCCGAGCGGATCAGGGACGGGTATCTGGGCGGGATCGAACGGCTCGGCGAGCTGCAGCTGCTGGCCGAGGGCAAGCCGGGCGAGGGCGCCTGGGCGGTCACGCCGAAGGTGTTCACCACCGATCTGGACACCTTCGCCGGGAAGCTGCCGCACATCGGCGAGGAGTGCTTCGGGCCTGCGTCGATCGTAGTGACATATCGGGAAATTTCCGATCTGCGGCCCGTGCTCGAGCGGCTGGACGGCTCGCTGACCGCCACCGTCCACGGCACCGACGCCGACGAGGCCGGTGAGCTCGTGGAGGTTCTCAGGAGGAGGGCCGGACGGCTCATCTGGAACGGGTGGCCGACCGGTGTGGCCGTGTGCTGGGCGATGCAGCACGGAGGCCCCTGGCCTGCCGCCACGACGACGCACACCTCCGTCGGGGCCACGGCCATCGACCGGTGGCTGGCGCCGACCGCATACCAGGACTGGCCGGGGGCGCTGCTGCCGGACGAGCTGAAGGATGACAACCCGCTCTCCATTCCGCGACGGGTGGATGGGCGTCTGCAGGTGTGAAGCGCGTAGGCCTGGAGGCGGCGTCGATGCCGCCTCCAGGCGCATCGCCAGGCTCCGGCGATCTCCAGCCGGGTGGCGATGAGCCGCTTCTGCGCCGCGACCTGCTCAGGCTCCGGCGATCTCCAGCCGGGTGGCGATGAGCCGCTTGAGCGCCGCGACCTGCTCAGGCCCCGGCGATCTCGAGCCCAGTGGCGATGAGCCGTTCCAGCACCGCCACATGCTCTGGCGACGGATCCATCAGCGGCGCCCGCACACCCCCGACGTCCAGCCCGCGCAGCCGCACCCCTGCCTTCACCAGCGAGACCGCATAACCGGGCACGGTGTCCCGCAGCTCCACCAGTGGCAGGTAGAACCCGGTGAGCAACCGCTGCACCAGCACCTCGTCCCCGCCGGTCACGGCCTTGTAGAAGGCGAGGGCGATCTCGGGCGCGAACGCGAACACCGCGCTCGAATACAGGCTCACCCCGATCCCCCGGTACGCGGGCACGGTGAACTCGGCGGTCGGCAGGCCGTTGAAGAAGGTGAACTCCTGGTCGGTGGACTGCCGCACGGTCAGGATGATGCGCTGCAGCAGGTCGAAGTCGCCGAGCCCGTCCTTGAAGCCCACGACGTTGGGCAGCTGCGCCAGCGACGCCACGGCCTCGGGCGTGAAGCGTGCGGTTCCCCGCTGATAGACGATGATCGGCAGCTCGACGGTCTCGGCCACCTCCCGCACGTACCGGACCAGGCCGGAGGCGGGGCCGGTGACCAGGTAGGGAGGCATCAGCAGCAGCCCGTCGGCGCCTTGGGCGGCAGCGGCGCGGGCGATCGCCTTGGCGCCGGGCAATGTGCCGCCGGCCCCGGCGAAGACGGGGGCGCGCCCCTCGGTGGCGGCGACGGCCGTGGCCACCACCCGGCTGTATTCGCCGAGATCGAGGGCGTTGAACTCACCAGTGCCGCATGCGGTGAACACTCCTCCCGCCCCGGCCGCGACCCCGTCGGCGACGTGCCGGGCGAGCACCGGTTCGGCCAGCTCCCCATCGACCCCGAACGGGGTCACCGGAAAGAAGAGAACACCATCTAGCCGCATCAGCAGTCCTTTCTAGCGGATGCCCTCCCTGCGCAGAGTGGCAGCCAGCTTGCGGGTGTGTTTGATCACCGCTTCGGTGATCCGCTCGACGTCGGCGGGCGGGAGACCGGCAGGCATGGAGCAGCTGATCGCGTCCGTGGCCGGGATGCGGTAGTCGACCGCCACGGCCACGCAGGCCACGCCGGGCGTGCCCTGCTCGCGCTCGTACGACCAGCCCCTGGTGCGGACCTGGTCCAGCTCGCCGGTGAGCTTGGCCAGGTCGATGATCGTGTGCTCGGTGAGCGACACCAGCGGCTCGGGCAGCAGCGCCACGACCTCGTCGTCGGTGAGCTGGGCGAGCAGCACCTGGCCGAGCGCCGTGACGTGGGCGGGCAGCCGCCGGCCCACTCTGGGGATCACGTGCGCGGCGTCGCGAGACTCCCTGGTCGCCAGGTAGAGCACGTGCGCGCCGTCCCTGCGGGCGAAGTGCACCGTACGCCCGATCTCGTCCCGCAGGTCCTCCAGCATCTCCTGCGCGAACGGCAGCGCGGGATCCTTGTCCAGGTATGCGGTGCCGGTCAGCAGCGCGTGCGGCCCGATCCCGAACGCGGACCTGCCGGAGTCGGTCTCGACCCAGTTGAGCTCGACCAGCGTGCGCATGAGGGCGTGCAGGCTGCTGCGCGGGAACCCGGTGCGCTGCTGGAGCTCCGACAGCGTCAACGTGTCGTGCGACTCGGCCAGGACTTCCAGGATGCGTACCGTCCGCTCGGCGGACTTGACCAGCTGGGGCTCCATGCTCATCCCATCTCGTGCCCTGAGGCTTCAAAGATCCAGGATATGGGATAGCGTCCAGATACATGGACGCTTAACCCTTGACAGCGCCGCTTGTCAGCCCACGCATGAACTGCCGCTGGAACGCCAGGAACGCGATGATCGACGGCAGCAGCGCCAGCAGCGACGCAGCGAGCAGCACGCCGATCCCGACCTCCTCGTCGGAGCGGAGCGAGCGCAGCGCGATGGGCAGCGTCCACATGTCCGACTGGGGCGCGACGATCAACGGGAGCAGATACTGGTCCCAGATCATCGTGAACCCGAAGACGCCGATCACACCGAGCGCGGGACGGCACAACGGCACGATGATCGTAGCGAAGATCCGAAGCTCGCCGGCGCCGTCGATGCGCGCGGCCTCCTCCAGCTCGACCGGCACCTCCTTCATGAACTCGGTCATGACCAGGATCGAGAACCCCCAGGCGCCGACCGGGAGGATCATCCCGGCGTACGTGCCGATGAGGTTGGTGTGGAACACCGGCATGTCGGCCAGGACGAGGGACAGCGGGATCGCGATGATCTCCTCGGGGAGCATCATCGTGGCGAGCATGAGCAGCATCACGAACGTCATGCCGCGGAACTTCTTGCGGGCCAGCGAGTACGCCGCGAAGACGCTCACCAGCATCTGCAGCAGCAGCCCGAAGCCCACGACGATGAACGAGTTGAGCAGGTAGAGGTAGACGTTCTTGTCCTTGGCCTGGACGAAGTTCTCCAGCGTGAACTCCTCCGGCCACAGCGTGAACGACGTCGGGTCGAGGGTCTTGCTGAACGCGCTGATCAGCAACCCCACCAGAGGTCCGGTGAAAACGATCACCATGAGGCCATAAAGGATGACCTTTCCGGTGATGGCCACAGGCCCTCTGCGCGACTCCAACCCCAGAGCGCTGTCGAACCTCATGCCGCCTGCCTCCTGCGCAACAACTGCACGACCACGGTGAGCGCCAGCGTGGCCAGGAACAACACGATTCCGCCCGCCGAGGCGACCCCCAGCTCGTTCGACTGGAACCCGAGCTTGTAGATCAAGGTCATCAGCACTTCGGACGACCCGTTGGGGCCGCCGTTCGTGAGCACGTAGACCTCGACGAACACCCGCAGCCCGCGGATCGCGGCCAGCGTGAACAGGATCCAGAACACCGGCCGCAGCGCCGGCAGCGTGATGTGCCGCAGCCGCCGCCACGTGGAGGCGCCGTCCACGGCCGCCGCCTCGTAGAGTGTGCGGTCCACGCCGACCAGCCCGGCCAGGAAGATCATCATGTCGTAGGGGGTGCCGCGCCAGATGCTCATCAGCATGATCGACCAGAGCGAGGAGTTCTCGCTGGCCAGCCACGGCTGCGGATCGACGCCCACCCAGCCGATGATCGTGTTGAGCATGCCGCTGTCGGCCGGGTGGAACATGATCCGCCACACCTCGGCCACGGCCGCCATCGTGGTCACGACGGGCAGGAACGCCGCCGTCCTGACGAACCACAGATACCGGGCCGGACCCTCGATGAGCAGCGCGAACCCGAGCCCGAGCACGAGCGAGCCGATCGTGGTGCCGAGCGCCAGCACGATGCTGTGCCAGATGGCGGCACCGAACGCGTCGTCGGTGAGGATCGTCTTGTAGTTGTCCAGGCCCACCCACGTGTCAGTGATGTAGTGGACCTCGTGGAAGCTCTTCCACAGGCCTAGGGCCATCGGGATGAACTTGAAGTACAGGAACAGCAGCAACGCCGGCGCCAGGAACAGCCACGCGATCAGCGACCCCCGCCACCGCACCGATTTGGTGCGGCGGTGCGGGGGCGCCGTCCGGGCCCCGGCCCGGGTGAGGGTCGACGTCATGACGCTTTCTGGCTCTGCAGTTCCTGGGTGAGCTTGGTGTTGAGCCCGTCCATCGCCGTCTTCACGTCAGCCGCGCAGTCGGCCCAGACCGTGTTGACGGCGTCGGCGGAGGTCTGGCGGATGGGCGCCCAGTTCGGCACCGGCGGGGCGTACACGGCGAACTCGTACGATTCCTGGAACACCTTCCAGCGCGGGTCCTGGCGCTCGGCGGCCATGTCCACAGTGGTGTTGACCGGTAGGCGGACGATGGCGCCGTTGGCGTCCTTGTTCATGCCGATCTTCTGGCCTTCGGGGGAGATCGCGTACTCGGCGAACTTCTTCTGGGCGTCCTCCATGGACGAGCCGACCATCATGTAGACGTTCTCGCCCTCACCGAGGGTGCCGGGGCCGCCGGACGGGCCCTTGGGCACGGGCAGGACCTCGATCTTGTCGGTGCCGACGCTCTTGACGAAACGGGCGAGCACGTACGGGCCGACCAGATAGATGCCGCCCTGGCCCTTCTCGAACACCTCGTGCGTGACGGTCGTGTCGTTGCTGACCGCGCCGGGGTTGACGGTCTTGGACTTGCAGAACTGGTCCTGCAGGTATTGGACGGCCTCCACGAACTTGGGGTCGTTGGCGGTGGCCGTGTACTTGCCGGGACCGGCGGCCTTGAGGAAGTCCGCGCCGTTGCCGTAGATGAGCGAGGAGGCGTACCAGGAGGCGTAGCCGCGCTTGGTACCGGCGGGGATGACGAAGCCGCTGGTGTCCTTCTGGCCGTTGCCGTCGGGGTCGTTCTCGGTGAACGCGGTGCCCAGCTTGGCGAGGTCCTCCCACGTCTGGGGTGGCTCCATCTTCAGCTTTTCGCGCCAGTCCTTGCGGACGATCAGCGCGAACGCCTGAGCCGAGAACGGGGCGGCGTACACCTTGCCGTCGCTGCCGGTGGCAGCGCTCCACGCCCGGTCCGACAGCTTGTCGCCGCCGGCCAGCGAGGCCTTGTCGACCTCTCTTAACCAGCCCTGCGACTGCATGTTGCCGAGCTGGGCGGTGTCGTTGATGACGATGTCAGGAAGTTGCTTCTGGGCGGCCTGCTGGTTGAGCTTGGTCTCGAAATCGTCGAAGAGGGCCACGACTTTCGTCTTGACACCGCTGGCCTGGGTGAATGCGTCGGCGAGCTTTTTCGCCGTCTTGGCGGAGTCGGAATCGGGCGCCTGCCTGATCCAGATCTCCAACGTGTCGTCAGTAGCTGATGATCCCCCGGAACCGCAGCCTGTCAGCGTTACGGCCAGGGACGCGATGATCGCGGTCCCGAGCAAGCGACGTGACATCAGACCGCCTCCCGTTCACATACGTGGACATGAGTCCGGTTTTTGAACTCGTGGGTGTGAACGTAACTACACGTATGCATCACGGTCAATATTCAAGGATGTGAATTTCAGTCAGAATCGTGTACACCATGGATGCATGCGCATTCTCATGACCGGTGCCGCGGGGAAAGTCGGCACGCTGCTCCGCCCGCGGCTCGCCCGCGAGGGCCGCATCCTGCGGCTCTCCGACCTCCGGGCGGTGGAGACCGGCCCGGGGGAGGAATGGGTGACGGCCGACCTCGCCGACCCGGCCGCCATGGCGGAGGCGATGAAGGGCGTGGACGCGGTGCTCCACCTGGGCGGCCAGAGCCGGGAGCGTCCCTGGGCCGACATCGTGCACGCCAACATCGACGGCATGCAGGTGCTGCTGGAGGCGGCGCGTCAGGAGGGCGTCCAGCACCTCGTGCTCATGGGCAGTCACCACGCCGCCGGCTTCCACACCCGGCCGGCGGGCGGCGAGGACCTGCCGGACTACGCCTTCCCGCGGCCCGACACCTACTACGGGGTCAGCAAGGTCGTCATGGAGGCGCTGGCCGGCCTCTACCATGACCGGTTCGGCATGGACATCACCGTTGTCCGGCTCGGCACCTGCAACGAGGGGCCGCTCGACACCCGCGGGCTGGCGACCTGGATCTCGCCCGACGACCTGGCCCGTCTCGTGGAGGCCGCGCTGGTGGCGCCCGGGTATCACGTCGTCTGGGGGGTTTCGGACAACACGCGGCGGTGGTGGTCGCTGGAGGAGGCCACCTCCCTCGGGTACGTCTCCCGGGACGACTCCGAGTCGTTCGCGCCGGCGCTGATCGCCGAGCACGGCGAGCCGGATCCGACGCAGCCGATCCACGACCGGGCGGGCGGCGTCTTCACGCTCAACGAGCTGGGCGGCTCCTGGTAACCGCGGAGTGCGGTAGCAACCGGTTGCAGGAACCTTGACGACCGGACTGGCGAACGTCAAGGTTTACTCTTGGCAACCGTTTGCAAGGGAGGACGGGCGATGACGGCGACGATCAAAGACGTGGCGCGCGCCTGCGGCGTCCACGTGTCCACCGTGTCGCGCACCTTCTCCGCACCGCACCTGGTCAATCCTGCCACCAGGAGCAAGGTGATGGCCGTCGCGGACGACCTCGGCTACCGCCCCAACCGGGCGGCCAGAGCGCTCACGACGGGACGCACGTTCAACATGGGCCTCATCGTGGCCGACATCTCCAACCCGTTCTTCCCGCCGCTCATCAAGGCCGCCCAGGCGCAGGCCAGGGGTCGCGACTACCACGTGTTCGTGGCCGACACCGACGAGGACCCGCGGGTGGAGGAGGAGCTGATCAGGACGTTCACCAAGCAGGTGGACGGCGTCCTGCTGTGCAGCCCCCGCCTGTCCAACCGGATGATCGAGCGCCTGGCCGAGGACGTGCCGTTCGTGGTGATCAACCGCCGGATCAAGGGCATGCCCGCGGTGCTCATGAACGTCGCCCAGGGCGCCAAGCTCGCCCTGGAGCACCTGACCGGGCTCGGCCACCGCAGGATCGCCCTCGTGTCGGGCCCGATCGGCTCGTGGACCAGCAACGAGATGCAGGGCGTCGCCGCCGAGGCGCCGGGGCTCGACCTCGTCTTCTTCGGCCCCAACCAGCCCACGGAGTCGGGGGGCCTGGCCGTGGCCGCGGACGTGGCGGCCTGCGGGGCGACCGCCGTGCTGGCGTACAACGATCTCGTCGCGCTTGGCCTGATCGAGGGGCTGGCCGCGATGGAGATAGGGGTACCAGACCAGATAAGTGTCATCGGGTTCGACGACATCCTGCCGGGCCGGCTCAACCGGCCCAAGCTGACCACGGTGGCCATGCCCGCCGTGGCAGCTGGGAGGATGGCCGTCGATCTGCTGCTGCAGTCGGGGGGCGAGGGCGCGACAGTGACCCTCGACACCGCCCTCATAGTTCGCGAGTCCACGGGAAGGGCGCAAAAATGATCTTCGGAACGCTGCCGTCGGGGGAGCAGGTCGAGCAGGTGGAGCTGTCGTCAGGACGGCTGCGTGCCGAAGTGCTCACCCTGGGATGCATCGTGCGCTCGCTGGAGGTGTCGGGCCGCAACGTCGTGCTCGGTCTCGACTCGGTGGAGGACTACCTGACCCGCAGCCGCTACTTCGGCGCGGTCGTCGGCAGGTACGGCAACCGCATCGCGAACGGCCGCTTCACCCTCGACGGCGTCGAGTACCGGCTGCCGATCAACAACGGCCTCAACAGCCTGCACGGGGGCCTCGAGGGCTTCGACCGCAAGGTGTGGACCATCCAGGACCGCTCCGGCGACGCGGTGACGCTCACGCTGACCAGCCCCCACGGCGACCAGGGTTACCCGGGCACGCTGACCGCGCAGGTCACCTACACGCTGGCGGACGACGCGCTGCGCATCGACTACGCGATGGAGGCCGACGCGCCGACCGTGGTCAACCTGACCAACCACTCCTACTTCAACCTGGCCGGCGCCGGCGACGTACGCGACCACGTGGTGCGCCTCGAGGCCGAGCACTACCTGCCGGTGGACGAGCACAAGATCCCCACCGGGGAGCTCGCGCCGGTCAAGGGCACGCCGTTCGACTTCACCGAGCCGCACGCCGTCGCCGAGCGCTACGACGGCGCCTACGACCACTGCTTCGTCCTCGACGGCGGCATGCAGGTCACGGCCGGCGGCCTGACCATGGAGGTCACGACCACCGAGCCGGGCGTGCAGTTCTACACGGGCAGCATGCTCGACGGGGTCGCGACGCCGTACGGGCCGTTCGCCGGGTTGTGCCTGGAGACGCAGCACTACCCCGACTCGCCCAACCAGCCGCACTTCCCCTCGACCGTGCTGCGGCCGGGCGAGCGCCGCACCTCCACCACCACCTACAGGTTCACGTCCTGACCTGCCGCAGCGGGGCGGCCTTGATCACCAGCAGGGCGACGTCGTCCTGCGACGGCTCGGCGGCGAACGTCTCGACCGCGTGCCGCACCCGTTCGGCCACCGCGTGGGCGCTCAGCTCCGTGCAGCCGGCCAGCAGCGCCGCCAGCCCGTCGCCGTCGTCGAGCAGGCGGTCGCCGTCGCGCCGCTCGGTCACGCCGTCGGTGACGCACAGCAGCACCTCCTCGGGCGCCAGCTCGAACGTCTCGACGTAGAACCTGGCGTCCGCCTCGATGCCCAGCAGCAACTGCGGCGTCGCGACCGCCTGGACCGTGCCGTCCGCCCGCAG
This sequence comes from Nonomuraea sp. 10N515B, assembly GCF_052245915.1. Classification (NCBI taxonomy): domain Bacteria; kingdom Bacillati; phylum Actinomycetota; class Actinomycetes; order Streptosporangiales; family Streptosporangiaceae; genus Nonomuraea; species Nonomuraea sp. 10N515B. The sequence goes on along the minus strand of NZ_JBQQBQ010000001.1, from coordinate 437,857 downwards.
CAGCAGGGGCGGCGGATGGCCGGCCGAGGCGACGGTGCACAGCGCGCCGCCCTGGGCGAGCGGGGTCAGCTCGCCGCACAGCAGGCTGAGGAACCTGCCGTCCTCGCCCTCCTCCAGCAGCGCCTGGTTGAGCCGGTCGAGGATGTCGGCCACCGTGTAGTGCTCCTTGGCGAGCAGGCGTACGGCGTGCCTGGCCAGCCCGGTGACCGCGGCCGCCTCGGGCCCGCTGCCGCACACGTCGCCGAGCGCGAAGCACCAGTGGTCGGCCACCGTGAACAGGTCGTAGAAGTCGCCGCCCACGTCGGCGCCCTCCTCGGCCGGCTCGTAGACGACCGACGACTCCAGCCCCGGCATGGGGGCCACGCGCATGGGCAGCAGGCTGCGCTGCAGCACCCGCGACGTGGTGGCCTGCCGGGCGTACAACATGGCCGTGTGCAGGTTGAGCGCCACCAGCCGGCACAGGTCCGCCAGCAGGTCGGCCAGCTCCAGCGGCAGGGTCGGCTCGGCGCGGCCGATCACCAGCGCGCCGTGCGACCTGCCCTGGGTGAGCAGCGGGAACGACAGCACCGTCTCCGGGCCGACCGGCCAGCTCACCTCGGTGAGCGCGGTGCGTGGGATGGCCGGCAACAACGTGCGCAGCTCGGCGTTGTGCCGCTCCTCGCTGTGCCAGACGTGGGCGAGCCTGGTCATCCCCGCCAGATCGGTCAGGTAGACCGCCGCCCAGGTGGCGATCTTGGGGACGACGAGCTGCGCGGTCAACGCCGCGATCAGCTCCTCGTCGTGCACGCCCGCCAGCAGCTCGCCCGCCTCGGCCAGGAACGACAGCCGCCCCCGGTGCGCCCGGTCCTCCTCGGCCAGCCGCTCGCGCTGCACCGGCACGGCCACCTGGTCGGCGATGTGCTGCAGGCTGACCGTCAGCTCCTGGTCGAAGCGCCCCGGTTGGGTGGCCGTCACCACGATGTAGCCGGTCACCTCGCCGGACACCAGCAGCGGCGCGCACGCCAGCGAGCGGGCCCGCAGCTGCTCGGCCAGCTCGACGTCCTCGGCCAGCAGGTCGTCGAGCATCGTGGGCGCCTTCCTGCCGGCGCTGAACACGCCCGTGGCCAGCACCCCCACCAATCCCGCCGTCGCGCCGGCGCCCGCCGCCACGCCGAACCTGTCGCCGCCGTCGGCAGAGAGCAGCACGTACGCGGCGTCGCCGCCGCTGGAGACCTGGACGATGTGCGCGATCGTGTCGAGCAGCTCCGCGAACGGCATGTCCTGGTCGAGCAGGTCCTTGATCCGCCGCCCCGCCTCCCTGCGCATCGGCGCGGGCGGCGGCGTCAGGACGTAGCGGTGGTCGGCGGCCACCACCATCCAGATCGCCGACCGCTGACCCCGTGCCCGCAGGTGCGAGACGTAGACGGGCATCATCGTGCCGTCGAGGTGCCGCATGTGGGCCTCGCCTCGCCAGCGGCCCAGGCCGAGCGTGTCGGCGAGGGTGAGCGCGTACGGGCCGTGGCCGCGCCAGGCGACCAGCTTCTCCAGCGACCCGCCGACGACCTCATCGGCCTGCCAGCCGAGCAGCTTCTCCGCCTCCGAGTTCCACGATTCGACGACCCCGTCGCGGTCGCAGACGATGACGCCGACATGCAGGGACTCGGCGGGCGGGGCGATGGGGAGCGAGGCGGACAGGGCCTCCTGCCGGTCGAAGCCGTCGCCGAGCTCCATGCGCACCCAGACCCGCTTGGCGGTCTTGGTGTACGTGACGCCCCAGGCGTCGGCCAGCATGCCCGCGAGCGCCAGCCCGCGCCCCGAGGTGCGCATCGTGTCGGCAGGAACGGCCTCGGCCTCCTCGATGGTCCTCGTCGGATGGTGGTCGTCGACCTCGATCTCCAGCTTCGCCGGGATGGCCTCCACGTTCAGCCGGCAGGTCAGCTCGATGCCGGTGCCCGCGTGCACCACGGCGTTGGTGACGAGTTCGCTGGTCAGCAGCACGGCGTCCTCCGCCAGATGGCCCAGCCGCCATTCGCCGAGCACCTGGCGTACGAACTTGCGCGCATGTGCCGGGGCATGGGGAGTGCCGTCGAAGGCCGTGCTCGACACCCGGGTCGTGTCCACTGTGCGTCCTAGAACATCACTCGATGTGGCAGTTCGGTCACTCTCAGAGTGGCAGACTGATGCCGTTGATACCTCCAGTTCTCCAGTTGTGAAGAAGGCCGCCATGGTCGCGCAGTTGGAACCCCCCTACGTACGTGGATCGCTCCACCTGTCGGACTTACGGCCCCTGCTCACAGCGCTGCAGGGGCTGCGTGACGGGAACTTCCGGCATCGCCTCGACGTGCCTGACGATCCGGTCCTGGCCGAGCTGGCGATCGTGTTCAACCAGGTCGTCGAGCGCAACGAGCACCTGACCGCCGAGCTGACCCGGGTGCGCGGCGAGGTGGCCAAGCACGGGCGCCTCGACGAGCGGGTCGCCTCCAGCCCCGGCACGGGAAGCTGGGCGGTCAACGTGACCGCGGTCAACTCCCTGATCGACGCGCTGGTCATTCCCGCGGCCAAGGCCACCCGCGTGCTCAACGCGGTCGCGGACGGCGACCTGTCGCAGCGGGTCGATCTGCAGGAGGACAACCGGCCGCTGCGCGGCGGCCTGCGGCTGATGGGCAAGGCCGTCAACCGCATGGTCGACCAGCTCGCCCTGTTCTCCAGCGAGGTCACCAGGGTGGCGCGCGAGGTCGGCACCGAGGGTCGGCTCGGCGGCCGCGCCAAGGTGCAGGGCATGTCGGGCAGCTGGCGCGATGTGACCGAGGCGGTCAACGCCATGGCCGGGCGGCTGACCGCGCAGGTGCGCGACATCGCGGTGGTCACCACCGCCGTGGCCAGGGGCGACCTGACCAGGCAGGTGACGGTCGAGGCCACCGGCGAGCTGCTGGAGCTCAAGCTGACCGTCAACACCATGGTCGATCAGCTGTCGTCGTTCGCCAGCGAGGTGACGCGGGTCGCCCGCGAAGTCGGCACCGAAGGGCAGCTCAGCGGGCGGGCCGAGGTCAAGGGCGTGCTCGGCACCTGGAAGGACCTCACCGACAACGTCAACTTCATGGCCTCCAACCTGACCACCCAGGTGCGCTCGATCGCCCAGGTGACGACCGCGGTGGCCAACGGCGACCTGTCCAAGAAGATCACTGTCGATGCCCGGGGCGAGATCCTCCAGCTCAAGGACACCATCAACACGATGGTGGGTCAGCTGTCGGCGTTCGCCGACGAGGTGACGCGGGTGGCGCGTGAGGTGGGCACGGAGGGGCGGCTCGGCGGCCAGGCTCACGTACGCGGGGTGCGCGGTGTGTGGAAGGACCTCACGGACAACGTCAACTTCATGGCCTCCAACCTGACCGAGCAGGTCCGCGACATCGCCCAGGTGGCCACCGCCGTCGCCCAGGGCGACCTCAGCCGCAAGATCAGCGTGGACGTCAAGGGCGAGATGCTCCAGCTCAAGGACACCGTCAACACGATGGTGGGTCAGCTGTCGGCGTTCGCCGACGAGGTGACACGGGTGGCCCGTGAGGTGGGCACGGAGGGCCGGCTCGGCGGTCAGGCCCAGGTGCGGGGCGTTTCCGGCGTCTGGAAGGACCTCACCGACAACGTCAACTTCATGGCCTCCAACCTCACCAGCCAGGTCCGCAACATCGCGCAGGTCGCCACCGCCGTCGCCAACGGCGACCTGTCCAAGAAGATCACGGTGGACGCCCGAGGCGAGATCCTCCAGCTCAAGGACACCATCAACACCACCGTCGACAAGCTGTCGGCGTTCGCCGACGAGGTGACGCGGGTGGCGCGTGAGGTGGGCACGGAGGGGCGGCTCGGCGGTCAGGCCCAGGTGCGGGGAGTGAGCGGCGTCTGGAAGGACCTCACCGACAACGTCAACTTCATGGCCTCCAACCTCACCAGCCAGGTCCGCAACATCGCGCAGGTCGCCACCGCCGTCGCCAACGGCGACCTGTCGAAGAAGATCGACGTGGACGCTCGCGGCGAGATCCTCGAGCTGAAGACCACGATCAACACGATGGTGGACACGTTGTCGTCGTTCTCCTCCGAGGTGACCCGCGTCGCCCGCGAGGTCGGCTCCGAAGGCAGGCTCGGCGGGCAGGCCGAGGTCGAGGGTGTCTACGGCACCTGGGAACGCCTCACCAAGAACGTCAACGAGCTGGCCTCCAACCTCACCACCCAGGTCCGTGCCATCGCCGAGGTCGCCAGCGCCGTCGCGCAGGGCGACCTGAGCCGCGCGATCAGCGTCGAGGCCAAGGGCGAGGTCGCCGAGCTGAAGAACAACGTCAACCTCATGGTCGCCAACCTGCGCGAGACCACCCGCGCCAAGGACTGGCTGGAGAGCAACCTGGCCCGCATCGCCGGCCTCATGCAGGGTCACCGGGATCTCGTCGAGGTGGCCGACCTCATCCTGCGCGAGCTGACGCCGCTGGTCAGCGCCCAGTACGGCGCCTTCTTCCTGGCCGGCCACGACTCTCCCGACGGCTCGCTCGCCTACATCGCCGGCTACGGCGCGGCCCACGACGTGCTGCCCGGACCTGGCAGTCCCGGGTCGGGACTGATCAGGCAGGCGGCGCTGGAACGCAAGCGCATCCTGCTGGAGGACGTGCCGCCCGGATATATCAAGGTTCACTCGGGGCTGGGGGAGGCCGCCCCGGCCAGCGTCGTGGTGCTGCCGATCCTGTTCGAGGACAACGTGCTCGGCGTGATCGAGCTGGCCTCGTTCAGCCGGTTCAGCGACGTGCACCTGGCCTTCTTCGACCAGTTCGTGGTGACCATCGGCGTCGCCATCAACACGATCATCGCCAACTCTCGCACCGAGGCGCTGCTGTCGGAGTCGCAGCGGCTGGCCCAGCAGTTGCAGGGCCGCTCGGACGAGCTGCAGCGCCAGCAGGCCGAGCTGCGCAAGACCAACGCGGCGCTGGAGGAGAAGGCCCACCTGCTGGCCACCTCCTCCCGCTACAAGTCGGAGTTCCTCGCCAACATGTCCCACGAGCTGCGCACGCCGCTCAACAGCCTGCTCATCCTGGCCAGGCTGCTGGCCGACAACCCGGAGGACAACCTGTCGGCGCAGGAGGTCGAGTTCGCCACCACGATCCACAACGCCGGCAGCGACCTGCTCCAGCTCATCAACGACATCCTGGACCTGTCCAAGATCGAGGCGGGGCGGATGGACGTGCGCCCGGAGAAGCTGCCGCTGAGCAAGCTGCTCGACTACGTGGATGCCACGTTCCGGCCGCTCACCGTGGATCGGGGGCTGACGTTCGAGATCGAGGTACGCCCCGGCACGCCGCGCGAGCTCTACAACGACGAGCGCCGGCTCCAGCAGATCCTGCGCAACCTGCTGTCGAACGCCGTCAAGTTCACCTCCTCCGGCGAGGTCCGCCTGCAGGTGTCCGTCGATCCCGCCAGGCGGACGCCGGAGGGCGAGGTCCTGGTGTTCGCCGTCAGCGACACCGGGATCGGCATCGCGGCCGACAAGCTGCCGGCCATCTTCGGCGCGTTCCAGCAGGCCGACGGCACCACGAGCCGCAAATACGGCGGCACGGGACTGGGCCTGTCGATCAGCAGCGAGATCGCCCGCCTGCTCGGCGGTGAGATCCACGCCATCAGCACTCCGGGGGTCGGCAGCACGTTCACGCTGTACGTGCCCGCAGGGTGCCCGGCGCCGGGCGTCTCCGGCGACACCGACTGGCAGCCCGCGCCCAAGCCTGTGGAAGCCCGTGCCGCGCAGCCGCAGGCCGAGTGGCCGACCGTGGACACCGACGACCTGTGGCAGTCCGCCACCAAACTCAGCCTGCTCAAGGACGGCCCGCTCGGGGAGGCGTTCGCGGGGCGGCGGGTGCTGATCGTGGACGACGACATCCGCAACGTCTACGCCCTCACCCATGTGCTCGGCCGGCTCGGCATGGAGATCGTCTACGCCGAGAACGGCAGGGAGGGCATCGAGGCATTGGAACGTGACGAGCGCATCGACCTCGTGCTCATGGACGTGATGATGCCGGAGATGGACGGCTACGAGACGCTCGCCGCCGTACGGGAGATGCCGAGGTTCGCCGAGCTGCCGATCATCGCGCTCACCGCGAAGGCCATGCCCGGCGACCGGGAGAAGACGATCTCCTGCGGCGCGTCCGACTACGTGCCCAAGCCCGTGGACCTCGACCATCTACTCGAAGTGATGCGAGGGTGGATCGAGTGATGAACCGCCAGGTCAAGATCCTGCTGGTCGACGACAACGAGGAGAGCCTGGTCGCGCTGGAGGCCATCCTGCGGCCGCTCCAGCAACGGCTGTTCAAGGCCCGGTCGGGGCAGGAGGCCATGAAGCTCATGTTGCGCCACGACTTCGCGGTCGTGCTGCTCGATGTGCTCATGCCCGGCATGGACGGGTTCGAGACCGCCACCCACATCAAGCGGCTCGACCAGACCAGGGACGTGCCGATCATCTTCCTCACCGGCACCGAGCCCAGCTCGGGCGCGGCCTTCCGCGGCTACGCGGTCGGCGCGGTGGACTACCTCACCAAGCCCTTCGACCCGTGGGTGCTCAGGAGCAAGGTCGCCGTCTTCATCGAGTTGTTCCGCAAGACCGCGGTGCTGGTCGAGCAGACCACCCTGCTCACCCAGCTCGTCGACGACCATGAGGCGCTGTCGGACTTCGCGAAGCGGCTCGGCGCGGTCGAGTCCCGGCTGGCGAGCGTGGCCGAGGCCGCCTCCGGCGACGAGGGGCTGCGGGACACGGTCAAGGAGCTGGCCGACCGGGTGGCGGCCATGCAGGCCGCGTTCGATGTGATCTCCTCTGTGGAGGGCCGGGTCAGGGAATGAGGGCGGCCCGCAGGCGCGCGGCGTGAGCGGGGGTCAGGCCGCCGGCGAGCAGGACTCGCTCGGCGCCACCCTGTGCGCTCAGCGCGGCCAGGAACGTGCGCATCGCGCTCTCGGGCGCCTCCAGCAGCGCCGGGGGCATGCCGGGCGGCAGCGCGATGCCGAGCGTGAGCATCAGGTCCGGCAGCGCCTTGGCGGTGAGCGCGTAGTCGCGCACGATGGCCTCGTGGTCCACGCCGACCAGGTCGAGGATCAGCGCGATCACGATGCCCGTGCGGTCCTTGCCCGCGGCGCAGTGGACGAGCGCGGGCAGCCCGTCGGCGATCTCCGCGACGACCCCGGCGAGCCAGGTCCTCCTGTGCTCGAGCAGGCCCACGTACATCTCGCCGAGGTCCAGGTCTGCCGGGAGCGTGGCCAGGTGGGCGGGCGAGGCGACGGAGCCGGCGCCGAGCGGCGCGTGCCTGACGGCGCCGCCCAGGACGGGCGCCCAGTCGCCGGGCGTGCGCTCGTCGTCGCCGCGCAGGTCGGCGATGAGCCGCAGGCCCGCCACCAGCTCCGCGTCCGCGAGGGTGAGCGTGTGCGGCTGGGCGGAGCGGTAGAGCACGCCCGGGCGCAGCGCGGTCTCGACCGCCACGTCCCGGAAATTGAGGAGAGGCATGTATCCCAGTAAGGAAGGCCTTGCCTGCGGCCATGCGGCCTTTGCGTGGACATGAAGTGAATCTCTCGTCACCTTTGACGAGAGTGATGTGAGGGGTGTTCGGCGAGCCTCCGCGCGCGGCGCGGTGTCTCCGACGTACCTTTGGCATCATGGCCACCCGTACGCCGAAAAGCGCATCGAAGGGGCCGGCGAAGCGGTCGACCTCGGCTCGCTCGACCCCCGCGAAGCGGACCGGAACGTCGGCGGGGTCCAGGGCGAGGGGAGCCGCCTCTGGCCGCAAGCCCTCGATGACCCACCAGGATCCGATCAGCTGGGTCTTCACGATGATCGGCAAGCTGATCGTCGGGCTGTGGATGTTGTTCGCGAACGGCGTCGGCAGCATGGCTCGCGCGCTGGGCAAGAACGCCCGCGAGCTGGATCCGGCGCACCGGCGCGACGGGATCGGGCTGACGGTGCTCGCGGGCGCGATCGTGCTGGCGGCCATGACCTGGCGCAACGCCGACGGGGCGATCTCCGGCGTGGTCAACACCACCGTACACGGCGTGTTCGGGTCGCTGGCCTGGGCGCTGCCGCTGCTGCTCGGCCTGCTGGCCTGGCGCTACCTACGCCACCCCGACCAGAACGCCGACACCGGCCGCATGGTGATCGGCTGGGCGGCGCTGCTCGTCGGCGTGCTCGGCGTGATCCACGTGGCCAACGGCACTCCCTACCCGGCCGGCGAGGGTCAGGGCATGGACAAGGTGTCGGCCGCCGGCGGCATGATCGGGTTCATCGTGTCGGCGCCGCCGATGAGCCTCCTGCCGCCGTGGATCACGATCCCGCTGCTGCTGCTCCTGTCCGGCTTCGGTGTGCTGGTGATCACCGCCACCCCCGTGCACCGGATCCCCGAGCGGCTGGGCGAGCTCAAGCACATGTTGTTCGAGCGGCACGCCGAGCCACAGCCGCGCGAGCCGGGCAGGAAGCGGACCCGGGTCAAGAAGTCCGACGCCGGCGAGGGCGGCGACACGGTCAAGCCCTACGACACCCCCGTCCTAGCCGAGAAGCCGGACAAACGGGCCGATCACTCTCCGGAGATCGTGCCCGGGCTGACCGACGAGGAGGAGCCGCCCGCCGCCGAGGCGGAGCGCAGGCCCGAGCCGCCGCAGCCGACGCCCGCGCCGCGCAAGGTCGAGCAGCTGGTGCTGTCGCCGCAGGCGGGGCCGTACAGCCTGCCTGACCTGCAGTTCCTCAAGCAGGGCAGCGCGCCCAAGCCGCAGACCAAGGCCAACACCACCGTGGTGAACGCGCTGACCAGCGTGCTCGAGCAGTTCACGATCGACGCGCAGGTGATCGGGTTCACCCGGGGGCCGACCGTGACCCGGTACGAGATCGAGCTGGGCCCCGCGGTCAAGGTCGAGAAGGTGACGGCCCTCACCAAGAACATCGCCTACGCCGTTAAATCCGCAGATGTCAGGATTTTGTCGCCCATCCCGGGCAAGTCGGCGATCGGGGTGGAGATCCCGAACGCCGACAAGGACCTGGTGTCGCTCGGTGACGTGCTGCGTTCCCAGGTGGCGCAGGCCGACCACCACCCGATGATCGTCGGGCTGGGCAAGGACGTCGAGGGCCGCACCATCGTCGCGAACCTTGCCAAGATGCCCCACCTGCTCATCGCGGGCGCCACCGGCGCCGGCAAGTCGGTCTGCGTCAACGGGCTGATCACCAGCATCCTCATGCGGGCCACGCCGGACGAGGTGCGCATGGTGCTGGTGGACCCCAAGCGGGTCGAGCTGAGCGTGTACGAGGGCATCCCACACCTCATCACCCCGATCATCACCAACCCGAAGAAGGCCGCCGAGGCCCTCGAATGGGTGGTGGGCGAGATGGACCGGCGCTATGACGACCTGGCCGCGTCGGGGTTCCGGCACGTGGACGAGTTCAACAAGGCCGTGCGGGCGGGCAAACTGCAGCCGCCGCCCGGCAGCGAGCGGGTCTACCAGCCGTACCCGTACCTGCTGGTGATCGTGGACGAGCTGTCGGACCTCATGATGGTGGCGCCGCGCGACGTCGAGGATTCGATCGTGCGGATCACGCAGCTGGCCCGCGCGGCCGGCATCCACCTGGTCATCGCCACCCAGCGGCCCAGCGTGGACGTGGTCACCGGCCTGATCAAGGCGAACGTGCCGTCCCGGCTGGCGTTCGCGGTCTCGTCGCTCACCGACTCGCGGGTCATCCTGGACCAGCCGGGCGCCGACAAGCTGGTCGGCCAGGGTGACGCGTTGTTCCTGCCGATGGGTGCGAGCAAGCCCATCCGCATCCAGAACGCGTTCGTCTCGGAGAAGGAGATCGCCGAGATCGTCTCGTACTGCAAGGAGCAGATGCAGGCCGAATACCGCGATGACGTCGCCGCCGCGCCGGTCAAGCGGGAGATCGACGAGGACATCGGCGACGACCTCGAGCTGCTGATCCAGGCGGCGGAGCTGATCGTGACCACCCAGTTCGGCTCGACCTCGATGTTGCAGCGCAAGCTGCGGGTCGGCTTCGCCAAGGCCGGGCGGCTCATGGACCTGCTCGAGAGCCGCAACGTGGTCGGCCCGAGCGAGGGGTCCAAGGCTCGCGAGGTGCTCGTGAAGCCGGACGACCTCGCGGGTTTGCTGGCCGACCTGCGTGGCGAATGACCCCAATGCGTCCCTGCGGGGTAGCTACTGGTTGAATATGAACCACTACGCAATGTTGTCGTGGTGGTTCAGACCAGGCGCCATCGGGGAGGCGTTTCGCCGTGCAGGAGCAGAGCATCGGAGCCATACTGGCGGCAGCCAGGCAGTCGGCGGGGCTGACGGTCGCGCAGGTGAGCGCGGCCACCCGGATCCGCGAGGCGATCATCCATGGCATGGAACAGGACGACTTCGATCAGTGTGGTGGCGAGTTCTACGCCAGGGGGCACGTCAAGGCCGTGGCCCAGGCCGTGGGGCTGGATCCCGAGGCCACCGTGCACCTCTACGACCAGCAGCACGGCGGGGCGCCCCAGCCGGTGCGGGCGGCGGCGGTGTTCCAGGCCGACAGGAAGATCAACGTGCCGGTGCGGCGGGGGCCCAACTGGACGATGGCGCTCGGGGTGGCGCTGGCGATCGTGGTGGTTTTCGGTATGATGCGGGTGGTCGGCGGGGCGGGCGACCACGTGCAGACCGCCGGCGTGCGGCAGGTCTCGGCCCGGCCGAGCGTTCCGCCCAACACACCCATCACGGAGACGCCCAAGCCGTCACGCAGCGTGAGCAAGCGCATGGTGACCGTGCAGCTCAAGGCCAGGCGGTCGTCGTACGTGAACGTGCATGACGCGGAAGGTCGCCCGTTGTTCTCCGGGACGTTGAGGGCCGGCAGGACCTCCACCTGGCGCACGCCGGAGAAGGTCAACCTGGTCCTGAGTGACGCCAGTGCGGTGTCGGTGCTGGTCAACGGCAAGAGGGTGACGGGGCTCGGGGGACGGGGGGAGGCGGTGCGGCGCTCGTTCGAGGCGCCGAAACAGCAGACGCGGCAGCGCGCGAGGTAATCGGCGGGGCCCACGCGACCCCCAAAAGGGCGCAGGAGAGGCGTTCTGTCGGTCGGGGGAAGCAAGCTTCCCCCGACCCGTGCATCGGGTAGTGGCCAACTCCCGATACCGTAGTGTTCACCATGTCATCCCGCCGAACCGCATCGCTGATCACTCTGGGCTGCGCCCGCAACGAGGTCGACTCCGAGGAGCTGGCCGCGCGACTCGAGGCTGCCGGCTGGCAGCTGGGCGACGACGACCCCGATGTCGTCGTCGTCAACACGTGTGGCTTCATCGACTCCGCCAAGAAGGACTCCATCGACACGCTCCTGGCGGCCGCCGACTCCGGCGTGAAGGTGGTCGCCGCGGGCTGCATGGCCGAGCGCTACGGCAACGAGCTGGCCGAGGCGCTGCCCGAGGCCAGCGCGGTCATCTCCTTCGACGACTACGCCGAGATCGGCGACCGGCTCGACGACGTGCTCGCGGACCGGCCGCTCAAGCCCCACACGCCACGTGACCGCCGCACGCTGCTGCCCATCTCACCGGTGGAGCGTGCCAGCGCACCCAAGACCCACATCCCCGGCCACGGCGACCTTCCGGACGGCCTGGCGCCCTCCAGCGGGCCGCGCGTGCTGCGCAAGCGGCTCGACGAGAGCCCCGTGGCCTCGCTCAAGCTGGCCTCCGGCTGCGACCGGCGCTGCACGTTCTGCGCCATCCCGGCCTTCCGCGGCTCCTACGTCTCGCGCACACCGGACGAGCTGCTGGCCGAGGCCGACTGGCTGGCCCACCGGGGCGTGCGCGAGCTCGTCCTCGTCAGCGAAAACTCCACGTCCTACGGCAAGGACCTCGGCGACCTGCGGGCACTGGAGAAGCTGCTGCCGCAGCTCGCCGCGGTGGACGGCATCGAGCGGGTGCGGGTCAGCTACCTGCAGCCGGCCGAGCTGCGTCCCGGCCTGATCGACGTCATCACCGGCACCGACGGTGTGGCCCCCTACTTCGACCTGTCCTTCCAGCACGCCAGCAACAGCGTGCTGCGCAGGATGCGCCGGTTCGGCGATCCCGAGCGCTTCCTGGGGCTGCTGGGAGCCGTGCGTGAGCGCGCCCCTGAGGCCGGCGTGCGCTCCAACTTCATCGTGGGCTTCCCCGGGGAGACCGAGGAGGAGTTCGGCGAGCTGGTGAGCTTCCTGGAGGAGGCCAGGCTCGACGTCATCGGCGTGTTCGGCTACTCCGACGAGGACGGCACCGAGGCGGCGCACCTGCCGGGCAAGCTCGACCAGGACGTCATCGACGAGCGCGTGCGGGTGCTCACCGCGCTGGCCGAGGAGCTGACCGCCCAGCGGGCGGAGGAGCGCATCGGCACCGAGGTCGACATTCTGATCGACGACGACCTGGGCGACGGCGGCTACGAGGGCCGGGCCGCCCACCAGGGGCCGGAGGTCGATGGCTCGGTCACGGTGCAGGGCATCGGGTTGGTCAGGGGGCAGATCGTGCGCGCGCTCGTGGTCGACGCCGAGGGGGTCGACCTGATCGCGCGCATCAAGGCCGGTCCATGATTGTGTTCCTCGACGGCCTCCTGCGCTCCGCTCCTCGGTCGCCGGCGCTCCCTGCGATGCTCACTCCGGAGGCCGTCTCGTGATGAAAGACGAGCGCCGGGTGGTGAGCCCGTGGAACATCGCCAACATCCTCACGGTCCTCCGGTTGGCGCTCGTCCCGTTCTTCGTCGTCTGCCTCTTCCTGCCGGGCGCGGGCTGGCGGGTGGCCGCGCTGGCGGTGTTCGCGGTGGCCTCTTTCACCGACCACCTCGACGGCGAGCTGGCCCGCCGGTACGGCCTGATCACCGACTTCGGCAAGATCGCCGATCCGATCGCGGACAAGGCGCTCACCGGCGCCGCACTGGTGTGCCTGTCGATCCTGGGTGAGTTGCCGTGGTGGGTCACGGGGGTCATCCTGGGCAGGGAGCTCGGCGTCACGGCGCTGAGGTTCGTGTTGCTGCGGCACGCGGTCATTCCGGCCAGCTATGGCGGCAAGGTCAAGACGGTGTTGCAGATCGCCGCGATCGTCCTCTATCTCCTGCCGTGGGTGCCCGACGTGGTGCGGTGGGTGGCGATGGGCGCTGCGCTGATCGTCACGGTGGCCACCGGCGTCGACTATGTGATCCGGGCCGTGAGGTTGCGTAAGGTGGCCAGGCAAGCGCGCGGGGAGTGATCGACGGTGGATGTGGCCGGGGTTCTGTCCATGCTGGTGCAGCGGTCCGCCACGGTGGCGGTGGCCGAGTCGATCACCGGCGGGCTCATCGGGGCCGCGTTCACGTCGGTGTCCGGGTCGTCGAAGGCGTTCCGCGGTGGGGTGATCTCCTATGCCACCGATCTCAAGCGGGAGCTGCTCGGCGTGCCGGGGGAGCTGCTGCGGCGCGAGGGGGCCGTGCACCCGGAGGTGGCCGCGGCCATGGCGGAGGGGGTCGCACGGCTCTGCGGGGCCACGTACGGGCTGGCCGTGACCGGGGTGGCCGGGCCTGAGCCGCAGGACGGCAAGCCCGTGGGGACCGTGCACATGGCCGTTTCTGGACCTGGCGGGCAGATTTGGTCCCGGGAATTGAGACTTGATGGGTCGCGCGAACGTATCAGGGTAGAGACGGTGGACGAGGCCGTTGATCTCCTGGCAGGTGTGCTGAAGGCGAACATAGGGGAACAATCCGGATGATTACCGTGTTACGTCCCCAGCGAACATGCCTGACGCGGTCTGACGCGGTGTCGGTGGATACGGGTACGGTGGAGCTGTGAGTGAGGTCCGTGAGCCAACTGCAAGCACCGAGCGCCCGGCAGGCGGGCCTGATGAGTCGCGCAATGAGGCACGAGCGGCGGTTCAGGGGCAGCGACGCCCAGTGATGACGGCGAGGAGTATGTACGAAGCTAAGAAGACCAAAGTGCGGCACGATCCGATCGCGCGAGGCGTGGTGAAAACTTCCGCGCCGGGGAGGGAGCGACAGATGATTCTGCTGCGTCAGCTGCTCGGCGATGTGCTGAGGCGGTTGCGGGTGCGGCAGGGACGCACGCTACGCGAGGTGTCCACGCTTGCCCGTGTCTCGCTCGGCTATTTGTCCGAGGTGGAGCGCGGCCAGAAGGAGGCCTCGTCCGAGCTGCTCGCGTCCATTTGCGGCGCGCTCGGGGTGCCGCTTTCGCAGGTGTTGCGTGAAGTGTCCGACCAGTTCGCGCTGGCGGAGCTCCAGGCGGCTCCTGTGCTTGCCGATGTGCCGGAGCACGAGCGCCTGCCCCTTGCCGAGACGGTTCCCGGGTCGATCTCCGACTCCGTGTTCCCCGAAGTCAAGGACATGGTGGCTGCCTAGCTCGGCTGGCAGCCGGCACACCACAGGATCAGCCGCTCCTGTGGCTGCGCCCCCATCTCCCCGCGGCTGATGCGGGTGCCGCAACGGCGACAGGGCCTCCCCGCCCTGCCATAGACCCAGGTCTGGTTCGCCGGGCGGCGATCACCTGTGGTCACCGTGCCCGCGTACGTCTTGTTGGCGTCCAGGAGTCGCTGCGCCAACGACACGAGCCCGTTGAGATCCTCGATCTCCCCGACTTTTCGCCACGGCCAGATCCCCCGCAGGAACAAGGTCTCGGCGCGATAGATCGTGCCGATCCCCGCCAGGTTGCGCTGATCGAGCAGCGCCTCCCCGATGGTCCTGCCGGGCGCCGCTCGCAGCCTCCGCACGGCCTCGTCCGGGTCCCAGCCCGGGCCGAGCAGATCCGGGCCGAGATGGCCCACCACGCGCGCCTCCTCGCCGGTTCTGACCAGGTCCACCGTGCCGAGCTTGACGCCCATCGCCGTCCACTCCTGATTGGCCAGGATCAACCTGACCTGGTCGCCGGGGGGTGGTGCGATGTGGGCCGAGGCCGGCTTGATTCTCCAGCTGCCGTCCATCCGGAGGTGGGTGTGGAGGGTCAGGTCGCCTTCGACGCGGGTGAGCAGGTGCTTGCCCCGTGAGAGCGTGGTGAGCACCGCGCGGCCCGTCAGGTCGGCGGTGGCATATCGAGGGACGCGGAAGTCGGACCTGATGAGGATGCGGCCGTCCAGAGCGTCCCGCAGGCGTGCGGCCGTCCGATAGACGGCGTCTCCTTCAGGCATCTCTCGGCGCCTCCGGGCATTTCTCTAGGCAGCTCTCCAGGCCTAAGCCCTTTGCTGCGGGCCGATCTCCAAGCTAAAGCTACGCGGAAGTGACCCGCTCATCCGCCGGCGCGCAGAGCTGGTGCAAGGGTGGTGGGGTGGCTGGTCAGGCCTCGTGGTGGTGTCGGGCGCCGGGGGATGACGGCGGATGCGGGGCCGGTTGGGCCAGGATCAGGGTCAGGTCGTCGGATCGGGTGCGCGTGGCGTGCCCGCGCAGCAGGTCCAGCAGGTCGCGCACGGCCTCCTCCAGTGTCGGGGCGGTCAGGGCGGCATGCAGGTGCTCGTCGAACGGCAGCTGGGCGCCGCTCCGGTCGCGGGTCTCGGTGAGCCCGTCGGTGAACAGCAGCAGGCGGTCCGACGGCAGCAGGCGGACGCGCCACACGTACGGGTCGGGGGACAGGCCCAGCGGCCGGCAGGGGCGGGGCGGCTCGAGCACGCGCAGCCGGCTGCCGATCCGGATGGGGCCGGGATGGCCGCAGTTGACGAGCAGAACTCCACCGGGCACGAACTCGGCGAGCAGGACGGTCACGAAGTCCTCGGGACCCAGATCGGGGCCGATGCGGGTGTCCAGGTCACGAGCCAGGCAGACCAGGTCAGGGGCGGTGGCGGCGGTACGGCGGAAGGCGCTCAGCACCGCCGCGCTGAGATGGGCCGCGTCCAGGCCGTGGCCTTTGACGTCCCCGATGATCAGCCGCGCCCCCGTGGCCGTGGCGATGGCCTCGTGCAGGTCCCCGCTGATGCGGGCGCCGAGGGTCGCCGACCGGGTGTGGGCGGCCAGGTGGACGCCGCCCAGCTCGGTGGGCCACGAAGGGATCATCGCCCGCTCGGCTATGCGGGTGATGCGGTTCACGTCGGCGCGCTGCCGTTCATGACGGCGGGCGAGGGCGACGCACAGCAGCCCGCCGACGGCGACGATCGGCGTCCGCATGAGGAAGTGGGGCAGCTCCGAGCCGTCTCCCAAGAACGGCGGCAGGAGGGTCAGGGCGAGCGCCGCGACCGTGACCAAGGTGGTCTGGCGGACGGTCAGGTTCTCACTCTTAGTGACATTGTGGTGGCGATTCCGGCAAACAGGCGAGGCACTGGGACGGCGTGTGCCGGCTCAGTCCCAGGCGGCGGGGTCGGCGGCGAGCTGGCGAACGCGCTCGGGCAGCGCCCCGGAGGCGACCTGTTCGAGCGTGACCTCCTCCAGGATGGCGCGCTCGGTCGCCCGCAACGCGATCCACACCTGCTGCAACGACTCCGCCGGCCCCCGGTAGCCGACGTGCTCGGGCCGCTCGCCGCGTACGTTGGCCAACGGGCCGTCCACGGCCCTGATCACGTCTGCCAACGAGATGGCGGAGGCGGGCCTGGCCAGTACGTATCCACCCTCGGGCCCCCGCTGTCCCCGTACCAGCCCGGCGCGGCGCATCTGGAGCAGGATGTTTTCCAGGTATTTGGGTGGCATGTCCTGTTCCTTGGCGAGCTCGCCCACGGTGGTCGGGCCCGCACCGGCTGCGGCGAGTTCGGCGGCGGCTCGGAGGGCGTAGTCGACACGAGCGGAGAGGCGCATGTTTTCGATTATCCCTCCTGGTCAACACTGGTTAGGCGCAAGGTCGTCAGAACGGGCACGAGACCCGAATCCGGCAGGGCCTTCCACCCGGGGCTGATCGGCGGGTTACGATGCCGAGCGCGGGGGCGCGACGACGGGGTGATCATGCGGAAATCTCGTGTTCACCTGCGACGTCACGCGCGGATGGGAGCGCTAAACTTCCAACAACCTTTTCCGATGTGACGGTGGGATTCAGCGTGGAGCGACGCCCTGGTGTGCCCAGACTACTCAGGGAGATCAACGACCGGGCCGCACTGGAGCTGTTACTGGCCACCGGGCCCATGACGCGTGGTCAGATCGGCGATCTGACCGGCCTGTCCAAGGTCACGGCGTCGCAGACGCTGGCCAGGCTGGAGGAGCGCGGCCTGGTCGAGGTGGTCGGCGCGCAAGCCGGCGGCCGCGGACCCAACGCGGCGCTTTACTCCGTGATCGCCTCCAGCGCATACGTGGCCGGGCTCGAGGTGGGGCCCGACCTGATCTCGAGCGCGATCGCCGACATCCACGGCCACACGATCGCCGATGTCACGGTGGACCCGCATGCCCACGACGACCCGGTCTCCGCCGTGCACGACGCGATCGTGAAGGCGTGCCGCGGCGCCAAGGTAGGTCTCGGCAAACTCCGCGGAGTCGTGATCGGCACCCCGGGTGTGGTCGATCCTCGCAGCGGCGACGTCCGCTTCTCCTTCGACCTGCCCGGCTGGCACGAGGGCATCCACGAGGCCCTGGCCGGCGACCTGCGGCGCGAGGTGACGATCGAGAACGACGTCAACCTCGCCGCCATCGCCGAGCGCGCCGACGGGGCCGCCAAGGGCCTCGACGACTTCGTGCTGCTGTGGTCGAGCCGCGGCCTGGGCATGGCCGTCATGCTCGGGGGCAAGCTGCACCGGGGGCGTTCCGGCAGTGCGGGCGAGATCGGCTACCTGCCGGTGCCCGGTGTGCCGCTGCCCGAGGACATCCGCACCCTGCCGGGGCGGCTCCCCTCGCTGGCGGGTGGCCTGCAGTCGCTGGTCAGCGCCGAGGCGGTCAGCGAGCTGGCCCGCGAGTACGGCTTCGCGGCCGCGAGCGCCGGCGAGTGCGTCAAGGTCGCGGTGGCCGCCGGAGCCGAGGGCGAGCCGTTGCTGGATGAGGTCGCGCACCGGCTGGCTCTCGGGGTCGCGGCGGTCTGCGTGATCCTCGATCCCGGGTTGGTGGTGCTCGGAGGCGAGGTGGGGCACGCGGGCGGACGGGCGCTCACCTCCCGTGTGGAGGAGGCGGTCGCCAAGATCTGCCCCGTACGGCCCCATGTGGCCACCAGCACCGTGGAGGGCAATCCGGTGCTGCGGGGGGCGGTGCTGGCGGCGCTCCAGCAGGCGCGCGAGGAGATCTTCAGCTCCTAGCCTCGCGGCGGCGGCCGGCCGCCTACGCCGAGCGCTTCGGCTCGAGGGAGGCGACGCGAGGCCGCCGGCCGTCCGTGAGGAGCTCCACAGCGGCCCTGGCGTTGGCCCGGGCCGCCCCGTACGTGGCCAGATAGGCCGCGCTGCCCGGCCGCCAGATGGGCAGCCCCATCTCGACGACGATCGTGTCGGGCCGGGCGGCGACCAGGGTGGAGACGAGCGCACGGCTGTCGGCGTACCGATGGGCGTCTTTGACCACCACCACCAGCGAGCGACCCCTGGCACGCTCCAGGAGCCGCTCGGCGACGGCCTCAGCCGGCGCGACCCGGACCACCTCGCCCTCGGGCAGCCACGGCGCGACGCCCCACGGGACGTCGCCGACCGCGATGGTCGGAGGCGTGTCGACCTCCACGACCAGCGGATCGGTCAACGGTCCTGCCGACCCGTGGAGCCTGACCGCGCGCCTGGCGGCGTCCAGGCCGACGTCCGCCGGCTCGTCCTGCGTGCCCGCACCCGACCCGAACCAGGCCCGCAGCCGGTCGGCCCGGGCCGCGGCCTCCTCCAGGCGCTCGGCCGGCAGCCGCCCGTCGCCGACGGCGGCCACGATCTCGGCGATGATCCCCAGGATCTCGTCGTAGCCCGGCTTCGGCCCCAGGCAGAGCAGGTCGGCCCCGGCCGTGAGCGACTGGACGGCGCCCTTGGCGAGCCCGACGCCGTCGCTGATCGCCTGCATGTCCAGCGCGTCGCTGACCACCACGCCGTCGTAGCCGAGCTCGCCCCTGAGCAGCCCGGTGATCGCGGCGGGCGAGAGCGTGGCGGGCTGGTCGCCGGTCAGCACGGGCACCGCGACGTGCGCGGTCATGACGGAGCGCGCCCCTGCCTCGATGGCGGCCATGAACGGCACCAGCTCCCTGGCACGCAGCACGTCCAGGGTGACGTCCACGACCGGGACGGCCAGGTGCGAGTCGACCGTGGTGGCGCCGTGGCCGGGGAAGTGCTTGACGCAGGCGGCGACCCCGGCCGACTGCAGACCCTGGACCGCGGCCACCGTGTGCCTGGCGACCAGCGCGGCGTCGTCGCCGAACGCCCTGGTGCCGATCACCGGGTTGTCCTCGGCGGTGTTGACGTCGGCCGCGGGCGCCATGTCCAGGTTGACCCCGGCGGCGATCAGCTCGGCCCCGATGGCCCGGTAGACCCGGCGGGTGAGCTCGACGTCGTCCACGGCGCCGAGCGCGGCGTTGCCCGGGTAGGGGCTGCCGACGTGGTAGGCGAGCCTGGTGACGTCGCCGCCCTCCTCGTCCAGGGAGATGAACGGGTCGCCGGCCGCCCGCAACGCCGCGGTGAGCCCCGTCACCTGCTCGGGCGTGGCGATGTTGAAACCGAACAACGTGACGCCGCCGAGACCGTGTTCCAGCTCGTTCAGGACCCAGCCGGGCGCGGTCGTGCCGTCGAAGGCGACGAGCAGTGTGCCGGCCGCGAGACGGCGCAGCCCCCGATCACTCTGACTCATGGCTCCTCATCAGGTTCAGGGCAGGGTCAGGGGTACGGCCCGCGTGAAGGCCGCACCCGCCCTGCGAAATATGGCGAAATCAGCCTTTGACAGCCCCGGCCACCAGGCCGGAGACCATGCGGCGCTGCACCAGCAGGAAGAAGGCGATGACCGGCAGGGTCATCAGCGTGGAGGTCGCCATGATGGCGCCCCAGTCGGTGCCCCGCTGCCCGAAGAAGAACTGCAGGGCCACCGGCATTGTGTAACCCGTGGTGTCCTTCATCAGGACCAGCGCGAAGATCAGGTCGTTCCACGCGGTGATGAACGAGAAGATGCTCGTGGCCACCAGACCCGGCGCAACCAACGGGAAGAGCACCTTCCAGAAGGTGGTGAACCGGCTCGCGCCGTCGATCCACGCCGCCTCCTCCAGCGACTTGGGGACCGCGGCGACGAACGTCCGCAGCATCCAGATGCCGAACGGCAACGTCAGACCGACCTGGATGACGATCAGCCCGAGCAGGTTGTCGTAGAGCCCGAGGCGCCGGACGTTCAGGAACAACGGAATCAGGAGCGCCTCGGTCGGGATCATCTGCACGATGAGCAGGGTGATCAGGAAGCTCGTACGCCCCTTGAACCGGAAACGCGCCACCGCGGTGGCCGCGAGCAACGCGAACGCCGACCCGATGAGCACCGTGCCGAGCGCCACGATCGCGCTGTTGCGCATGTAGACCCAGATCGAGTTGCCCGCCACGCCGTCGGTGAGGACCGTGTTGACGTGCTCGAAGGTGAAGTGCGTGGGGAACGGGATGAAGTCGGTGGTGAAGATCTGGTCGTTGGCCTTGAACGAGGTCGAGACCATCCAGTAGACGGGGAAGACCGCGAAGAGGAAGACCAGGACCCCGGCCGTGTTCAGCGCGATCTTGTTGAGCCGTTTGCGGGCCAGGGGGGTCATGTCAGGTCCTCCTGCTTGACCATCTGCCGGGTGTAGAACGCGGTGACGATGAGCAGGATGATCGTCAGCACCACCGCGATGGCCGCGCCCGTGCCCATCTTGGGCGGCGCCTTGAAGGCCTCGGCGAAGGAGAAGAGCGACAGGTTGAACGCCTCGCGGTTGGTCGGCCCGTTCAGCAGCACGTAGAGCTGGCTGAGCACCTTGAAGTCCCAGATGATCGACAGGATCGTCAGGACGGCGAAGACCGGCTTCAGCAGCGGGAAGGTGATCTTCCTGAACGTGCGCCACGGGGTGGCGCCGTCCACCCTGGCCGCCTCGTACAACTCGGCGGGGATGCCGCGCAGGCCGGCCAGCACCGACACCGCGACGAACGGGAAGGACGCCCAGACCACCGTGAGGACCAGCACGACGTAGACGGACCACGCGTCGTTGAGCCACGGCTGGCCGCTCCAGTCGGCCCGGCCGAAGATCAAGGTGGACAAGGCGTCGGGGAGCAGATTGAGCGCCCAGTTGATGATGCCGGCCTCGGCGTCGAAGAGCCAGCGCCAGATCGTGCCCTGGGCGACCGGTGGGACCGCCCACGCGGACATGATGCCGATGATGACGAAGGTGGACATCCGCTTGCTCAGCCGGTTGAGCAGCACGCCGACGGCGGTGCCCAGGATCAGGGTGAGGGCCACGGTGACGGCCGCGAAGACGACCGTGTTCCGCAGCGAGGACCAGAAGATGTCGTTGTCGAAGAGCTTGGTGTAGTTGTCCAGCCCCACCCACTCCGGCTCCGCGACACCGCGGATCACCCGGAGGCTGATGCTCTGGAACGACATGATGATCATCTGGATCATCGGGTAGAGCAGCAGCCCCGCGATCACCACAATCCCAGGGACGAGCAGGACGTACGGGATGGACCACCCGGGCATCCCGCTGCCTCGAGCAGGCTTGCGTGAACTGTGGCGGCGCCGCCCAGGGGCGGAGGTGTTGCCTCCGCCCCTGGGCGCGAGCGTTGACGTGTTCGCCATGGTCACGACTGGTTGAGGATGTCTTCGAGTTCCTTGTTGGCCTTGGCGAGCGCCTCATCGGCCGTGGCCTTGCCCTCGATGACCGAGCGGGCGGCGTTCTGCAGGACCGCCTTGGTCTCGTTGGCCTCGGTCCACTGCGGGTCGGCGGGGAACGCCTTGGCCTTGGCGAAGGCGGCGGCGAACGGCGCCTGCGCCGGGTCCTTGGCCAGCTCGGCGAGCGTGTCCGGGTAGACGGGCAGCAGGCCGCCGTCCAGCGCGTAGCGGTCGGCCCACTTCTTGCTGGTGGCGAGCTTCACGAACTCGGTCGCGAGCTCCTTGTTCTTGGCGTCGTTCCACACGGTGATGTCGTTGCCGCCGAAGAACGCGGGGGTCTCGCCGCCGCTCTTGGACGGGAGCGGGAAGAAGGCCATCGCGTCCTCCTTCACCTTGCCCTTGCTCTCCTCCTTGATGGTGGCGATGTCCCACGACGCGGTGAGGTACATGCCGACCTTGCCGTTGGAGAAGCGGGTGCGGATGTCCGTGGTGTTCTGCGTGAGGCGGGACTTGCTGGACGCGCCCGAGGACACGATGCCCGTATAGGTCTCGAAGCCGGTCTTGAAGGCGGGGTCGGTGAGCTTGCCGACCCACTTGTCGCCCTCCTTGACGGCGTACTCGCCGCCCTCGGACCAGGCCATCGCGCCGAGCAGGTGGTTGGCGTCGGAGCCGCCGTTGAAGGCGAAGCCGTCGACGTCCTTGCCCTTCTCGTCCTGGATCTTCTTGGCCGCCGCGAGGACCTCGTCCCAGGTCTTCGGAACCTCGATCTTGAGGTCTTCGAACCAGTCCTTGCGGTACATGACGGCGCGGGTGCCGGCGCCCCACGGCATGGCGTAGACCTCGCCGTCGATGGTCTCCAGGCCGAAGAGGTTCTTCGGGATCTGCGCGTGCTCGCCGCCGGCGGTGATCGAGGTGACGGGGGCCAGCGCGTCCTGGCTCTGCCAGAGCGGCACCTGGTCGTTGCCGATCTCCGTGACGTCGGGGCCCTCGCCGCCGGCCGCGGCAGCCGTGAACTTGTCGTTGACCTGCGGCCACGGGATCCACTGCACGGTGGCATCCGCACCGGTCTGGGTCTTGAACTCGGCGACGAGGTCGTCCATGTACTTCTGGGACGGCTCGTTGGGGTCGCCGAGGCGCCAGACGGTGATGCTCTGGCCCGCGTACTTGGGACCAGAGGCGGAGGCGGAGCCTGAGGCCTGCGGCTGGGGCGTGCTCGGCTCTCCGGAGCCACATGCGGCCAGGCCCAGGGCCAGGGCGGCCGTGGTGACCGTAGTGGCCGTGATCTTCGCGATCCTCACTAGCGTTCTCCCTTCCCGGCTAATCGCGTCGGGTCTGCGCTCATCGGGTGCTGAGCCTGTGGTCCGCACCTGGCTGATCGTCAGTGTCGAATTGGTGCTAAACTAACAAGAAACTTTCTTAAAAGAAACTGCCGTTAGCGTTTCGTTGCCAGAGGGGAGAGGTCCCGTGACACGAAATCCCGGTGTGCCACGGCTGCTGCGCCGCCTGAACGACCGGACGGCCCTGGAGCTCCTTCTCGCCGAGGGCCCGCTCACCCGCGCTGAGCTGGGCGAACGCACCGGGCTTTCCAAGGTGACCGCGGGACAGCTGCTCGCGAGGCTGGAAGAGCGAGGGCTGGTGGAGGTCGCCGGCGAGCGGGCCGGCGGGCGCGGACCCAACGCCGCCCTCTACGGCGTGGTCCCCTCCAGCGCGCACGTCGCCGGCCTCGAGGTGCTGCCCGACGCCATCACCGTCGGTGTGGCCGACATCACCGGCAGGACCGTGGTGGAGGTCGTGGTCAATCCGACCGACGGCGACCCGGTCGCCACCGTGCACCAGGCCGTACGGCGGGCCTGCGAGGCGGCCAGGATCACCCTGCCGCAGTTGCGCTCATTCGTCATCGGCACCCGCGGCGTGGTCGATCCCGGCACCGGCGACGTGCGCTTCTCCTACGACCTGCCGTCCTGGCACGTCGGCGTGCTGGCCAGCCTGCGCGGGGCCCTCGGCGCCTCGGTGACCATCGAGAACGACGTCAACCTCGTCGCCCTCGCCGAGCACCACTACGGCGCCGCCGTCGGCGTCGACGACTTCGTGGTCCTCTGGGCAGGTGTCGGCCAGGGTCTGGGCGTCATGCTCGGTGGCCGCCTGCACCGCGGCAACACCGGCGGCGCGGGCGAGATCGGCTGGCTGCCCGTGCCCGGCGAGCCGCTGCCCGCCGATGTCACCCAGCCGCAGTCGGGCTCCTACCAGCGGCTGGTGGGCCAGGCGGCGATGGACGGGCTGGCCAGGGGCCACGGCATGAGCGTGCGGCCGAGCGCCGACCTGGTCCGCGCCGCCGTCGCCGACGGCCGCTCCGGCTTTCTCGACGCCGTCGCGGATCGGCTGGCCGTCGGCGTCGCGGCCGTCAGCGTCGTGCTGGACCCCGGGCTCATCGTGCTCGCCGGCGACGTCGGGCGGGCCGGAGGTCCTGAGCTGGCCGCCAGGGTCGAGGAGGCGGTGGCGAAGGTCTGCCCGACGCGGCCCAGCGTGGTCACCACGGGAGTCGCCGGGAACCCCGTGCTGCGCGGCGCCCTGGTCGCGGCCTTGGAGCAGGCCCGAGAGCAGGTTTTCTCCGACACTGTGTGAGAATTTCTGCCCATGTGGCACCCCGCACACGGCATCGTCCTGATCTCCGACCCCCGCGTGACCGCCATCCCCGTCCACGACAACGGGGAGCCGCTGGTCGAAGTGCGGGGACGGTTGAGACTCGACGACCGGATGGCCGACGAGGAGGGCGCGTACGGCCGCCTGCGTGCCGGCCTGCTCGACCGGCTCGAGCGGGCGGAGAAGGAGCTGCCCGCCGGATACCACCTCCTGATCGTGGAAGGCCACCGCTCCATCGCGAACCAGCGCCAGACCTTCGACGACTACCGGGCCGAGCTCGCCCATCGTTTTCCCAGCATGACGGCCGACGAGCTGCATGCGGCGGCCAGCCGCTACGTCTCGCCGGTCGAGGTGGCCCCGCACACCGCGGGGGCGGCCGTGGACCTCACGCTCTGCGACGCCGACGGCGCCGAATACGACCTGGGCACCGCGATCAACGACACTCCCGAGCAGAGCGCGGGCGCCTGTTACACCGCCGCCGCCGGGATCCCGGGGGACGCGCGCAGGCACCGCAAGATCCTCGCGACCGCCCTGGAATCGGCGGGCCTGGTCAACTACCCCACGGAATGGTGGCACTGGTCCTACGGCGACCGTTACTGGGCGCTGATGACGGGCTCTCCCCACGCCCTCTACGGCCCGGCCCACTGACCCTCGCGCCCGCCAAGCCGGGCTAGCGCAGGGCGAGCGCCACGGCCACCCCCAGTCCGAACGCGACGACCACGCCCCGGAGGACCTTGGCGGACATGAGCCGTGCCACCCGCGTGCCGAGCAGCCCGCCCGCCAGGCTGGCCGGCGCGATCACCGCCACCGCCTGCCACTGCACGGCCCCGAACAGCGAGAACGCCACCACCGACACGGTGCTGATCACCAATGCGAGCACCGCGCGCACGGCGTTCACCCGGTGCAGGCCTTCGTGCAGGAACATCCCGAGCACGGTCAGCAGCAGCACGCCCATGCCGCCGTTGAAATACGCGCCGTAGCAGCCGCCCAGGAACACCCCGGCGTACACGAGCTTGCTCGGCCGCCCGTCACCGCCGAATCGCCGGCGCAGCCACGGCTGCGCCAGCAGCGCCAGGCTGGCGAACGCCACCAGCCACGGCACGATCGACTCGAACAGCCTGCCCGGTGTCAGCAGCAGCAACGCGCTGCCCACACCCGCGCCCAGCACGGCCGTGGCACTCAGCATCGCGGCCCCGCGGCGTTGCCCGCGTAGCTCGGCCCGGTAGCCGAGCACGCCGCCCAGGTATCCCGGCCACAACGCCACCGCGTTCGTCACGGACGCGGTCAGACTCGGATAGCCGAACGCCACGAGAGCGGGGAAGGAGATGAGGGTGCCGCCGCCGGCCAGGGCGTTCACCGCCCCGGCCAGCAGACCGGCCACCATCAGGAAGAGCAGATCCGTCATCGGCCGACGGCGTAGCCCTGAGCGCCGCGGGGGTTGGCGGCGGCTTTGAGGAAGGCGCCGTCGCGAGCCACCGCGCTGAGCCTGCCCAGCGTCCACGAGCCCTGGAGCTCGACCTCGTGCCCGCGCCGCCGCAGCTCCGCCACCACGTCAGGGTCCAGGCGGTCCTCCGCGTGCAGGACTCCGGGGCGGGAGCCGCGCGGGAAGAACGAGCTGGGGAAGTGCTCGGAGTGGAACATCGGCGCGTCGATGGCCTCCTGCAGGTTCAGGCGGCCGTGGACGACGGCCAGGAAGAAGTTCACGCTCCACTGGTCCTGCTGGTCGCCGCCCGGCGTGCCGAACGCCAGCCACGGCCGCCCGTCCCTGAGCGCGAACGACGGCGACAGCGTGGTGCGCGGCCGCGTCCCGGGTCTCAGCGACGCCGGCAACCCTTCCTGGAGCCAGAACATCTGGGCTCGCGTCCCCAGGCAGAAGCCCAGCTCGGGAATGGTGGGCGAGCTCTGCAGCCAGCCCCCGCTGGGAGTGGCGGAGACCATGTTGCCCCAGCGGTCGACGACGTCCACGTGGCAGGTGTCGCCCCGGACGGTCCCGTCGCGCGCGACGGTCGGCTCGCCGACGCCTTGTCCGACGTGCCCGAGTCCGACGCCCTGCGGCGCGCGCGCCCCGGAGATGCCGGGCGCGCTGCTGGCCGTGCCGGGCGCGGGGAAAGCCGGCAATCTCGGCGCACGCCCGCCCGGAGCGCCCGGCCGCAGGTCGAGACTGGCCTCCACGCCGACCAGCCGTCGCCGCTCGGCGTTGTACGCCGCGCTCAGCAGGTCGGACATGGTGCCGGACTCGGGCACGTCGGACATGGTGCCGGACTCGGGCGCGTCGGACAAGGTCACGTGGGCGTCGCCGTACCAGGCCTCGCGGTCGGCGAAGGCCAGCTTGGCGACCTCGGTCACCGTGTGCACGTAGTCGGCGCTGAGATAGCCCATCGCGTCCAGGTCGAACCCGTCGAGCATCGCCAGCTGCTGCAGGAACACCGGCCCCTGACCCCACGGCCCGGTCTTGCACACGGTGTGCCCGCGATAGTCGAAGGTCAGCGGCTCCTCGACCGATGCCGACCAGCGCGCCAGGTCGTCGCCGGCGAGCAGCCCACCGTGCACCTCGCCGGAGCTGTCCCGCCAGGCCGTCTTGGCGCTGAACTCGGCGATCGCCTCCGCGACGAACCCCTCGTACCACGCCCTGCGGGCGGCCTCGATCTGCCCCTCGCGGCTGCTCGACGCGGCCTGCGCCGCGGCGACCAGCTTCCGGTAGGTGGCGGCCAGCACCGGGTTGGCCAGCTTCGACCCGGCCGCCGGCACCTGCCCGCCGGGCAACCAGGTCGCCGCCGACGTCGGCCAGTCATCGTTGAACAGTCCTTCGACCGACTCGATGGTGGCGGCGATGCGTTCCAGGACCGGAATGCCGTTCTCGGCGTAGTGGATCGCGGGGGCGAGTACGTCGGCCAGCCGCCAGGTGCCCCAGCGTTCCAGCATCAGCATCCATCCGCCGAAGGCCCCCGGCACGGTGGCAGCCAGCAGCCCGGTGCCGGGCACGATGTCCAGGCCCAGCTCCGTGAAGCGCTCGATGGTGGCCGCGGCGGGCGCCACGCCCTGCCCGCACACCACGGACACTTTCTGCTCGGCCTCGCTCCACAGCAGGATCGGCACCTCGCCGCCGGGGCCGTTCAGGTGCGGCTCGGCGATCTGCAGCACGAAGCCGGCGGCGACTGCCGCGTCGAAGGCGTTCCCGCCGCGTTCCAGCACGCTCATGCCGGTGGCCGAGGCCAGCCAGTGGGTGCCGGCGACCATGCCGAAGTCGCCCGACAGCTCGGGCCTGGTGGTGAACAAGCTCTCTCCCTTTATCGACTTGCTGTGACAAGGTGGCACGCGGCCGGATGGCCGGTGCCGCTCAACGGGGGTTCGTCGGTCCGGCAGACGTCGTACGCCAGCGGGCACCGCGTATGGAAGCGGCACCCCGACGGCGGATCGACCGGACTCGGCACATCACCGCTGAGCACGATCCTGCGCCGCTCCCGCTGCCTGACCGGATCCGGCACCGGCGCCGCCGACAGCAGAGCCTGCGTGTACGGATGCCGCGGCTCGGCGAAGATCTCGGCCGTCGGCCCCGACTCCACGATCTTGCCCAGGTACATGACGGCCACCCGGTCGGCCAGGAACTCCACCACGGACAAATCATGCGTGATGAAGAGGCATGAAAAGCCCATATCCCGCTGCAGATCGGTGATCAGGTTGAGCACCGACGCCTGCACCGACACGTCCAGCGCCGACACCGGCTCGTCGGCCACCACCAGCTTGGGCTCCAGGATCAACGCCCTGGCCAGCCCCACCCGCTGCCGCTGCCCGCCGGACAGCTCGTGCGGGAACCGCGTGCGCATCTCCGCCCGCAGCCCCACCTTCTCCAGCATGGCCGACACGCGCCTGGAGGTCTCCCGCCGGTCGGCCGCCTGGTGCCTGAGCAGCGGCTCGCCGACGATGCGCTCGATGGTGAAGCGCGGGTTGAGCGAGGAGTAGGGGTCCTGGAAGACCATGTGGACGTCCCTGCGCAGCGGGCGCATGGCCCGGCGCGACAGGTGGGTGACGTCGCGCCCGTCCAGTTCGATCCGGCCGGACGTGGGCTGGGTCAGCCGCAACACGCACTTGCCGACCGTGGACTTGCCGCTGCCGGACTCGCCGACCAGGCCGAGCACCTCACCCTGGCCGATCTCCAGCGACAGTCCGTCCACCGCGCGTACTGGGCCGTAGTGTTTGACCAGGTTGTCGATCCGCAGAATCACTGCTCGCCTCCGGGGTGGAAACAGGCCGCCAGATGGCCGGGCGCGTGCTGGTCGAGCGAGGGCCGCTCCATGCGGCAGTCGGCCTGCGCACGCGGGCAGCGGGCCTGGAAGGCGCACTCGTCCGGGTCGGACAGCGGTGACGGCACCATGCCGGGGATCTCGGCCAGCCGCCCGTTGACGGCGGCGGACGGCAGGGCCTTCATCAGACCCAGCGTGTACGGGTGCCGCGGGTTGGCGAACAACTCGGTCACCGCGGCCTGCTCGACGGCGCGGCCGGCGTACATGACCACGGCTCGGTCGGCGATGTCGGCCACCACGCCCAGGTCGTGCGTGATGAGAATGATCGCCGTGCCGAGCCGGTCACGCAGGTCGCGGAACACGTCCAGCACCCCCGCCTGGATCGTCACGTCGAGCGCTGTCGTGGGCTCGTCGGCGATCAGCACCCGGGGCGAGCAGGCCACCGCGATCGCGATCATCACGCGCTGCCGCATGCCGCCGGACAGCTGGTGCGGGTATTCCCTCATCCTGCGCTGCGGCGCCGGAATGCCGACCAGCTCCAGCAGCTCGACGGCCCGGCCGCGGGCCGCCTGGCGGGAGAGCCGCTCGTGCCTGCGCAGCACCTCGATGATCTGGTATCCGACGGTGAACGACGGGTTGAGCGAGGTCATCGGCTCCTGGAAGACGACCGACACCTCCTTGCCGCGGACGTGCCGCATCTCGGCCTCGGGCAGCGTCGTGAGCTCACGTCCGCCCAGCCTTACCGACCCGGACAACCTGGTCGTGTCCGGTGGCAGGAGCCGGGGGACCGACATCGCGGTGACCGATTTGCCGCAGCCGGACTCGCCGCACAAGGCCAGGATCTCGCCCTCCTCCAGCGTCAGTGAGATGTCTCTGACGGCCTGTACCAGGCCGTCCTCGGTATCGAAGCCGACGGCCAGGTCGGTGATCTCCAAGAGGCTCATCGGAAGCTCCTCGGGTCCAGGACGTCACGCAGGCCGTCGCCGAGCAGGTTGAAGCCCAGCGTGGCCAGGGCGATCATCAAGCCGGGCCAGATGGCCAGCCACGGCGCGTCGCCCAGGTACTGCTGGGCGGTGGTCAGCATCACGCCCCACGACGGTGTCGGCGGCTGCACGCCCAGCCCCAGGAACGACAGCGTGGACTCGCCGATGATGGCCGCCGGGATGGCCACCGTGGCCTGCACGATGAGCGGGTTGGCGCAGTTCGGGAGCACGTACCGGAAGATCAGGTAGGCGTCGCTCGCGCCGTCGGCGATGGCCGCCGCCACATAGTCCATCTCCCTGACCGCCAGCACCTCGCCGCGCGTGATCCGGATGACGGCCGGTAGCTGGGCGAAGCCCAGCGCCAGCACCACGCCCCTCAGCGACGGCCCGATGATCGCCGCCAGCCCCACCGCGAAGACCAGGAACGGGAACGCCAGCGTCACGTCCACCAGCCGCATCACGACGGGGTCCAGCCAGCGCCGGTAGAACCCGGCGACCAGCCCGATCGGGATGCCCACGGCCATCGCCAGCAGCGTGGACAGCACGCCGGCCTGGAGCGACACCTGGGCGCCGTGCGCGATCCTGGCGAAGGCGTCCCTGCCGAGGTCGTCGGTGCCCATGGGGTGCGCGGCCGACGGCGGCGCCAGTGTGGCCAGGTAGTCCTGCGCGGCCGGGTCGCCGGTCACCAGCGGCCCGGCCAGCGCCAGCAGGAGGAACGCGGTCACGAGCGCCAGCCCGGCCATCGGCATCGGCCGCCGGCGGAAGCGCCGCCACAACCGGTCAATCATGGCGCACCCCCGACAGCCTGATCCGCGGGTTGAGCGCCGCGTACGCGAGGTCGACCAGCAGGTTGACCAGGACGTACCCGACGACGGTGATCAGCACGACGGCCTGGATGACCGGGTAGTTCCTGGTCAGCACCGCGTCCACGGTCAGCTTGCCGAAGCCGGGGATCACGAAGATCTGCTCGGTCACGACTGCGCCGCTGATGAGCGCGCCGAGTTGCAGGCCGAGCACGGTCACCACCGTCGTCAGGCTGTTGCGCAGCGCGTGCGCGCCCACGACCTTCACCTCGGACAGGCCCTTCGACCTGGCGGTCCTGACGTAGTCGGCCGACAGCGCGCCCAGCATGGCCGAGCGGGTCTGCCGCATCAGGATCGCCGCGAACCCGGTGCCGAGCACGAGGGCGGGCAGGATCATGCGCTGGAGGTTCGCGGCGGGGTCCTCGGTGAAGGGGGTATACCCGGAGGCGGGCAGCACCCGCCAGGTGACCGCGAACAACAGGATGCCGAGCAGGCCGAGCCAGAAGTGCGGCACCGACAGCCCGGCCAGGCCGAATCCGGTGGCCACGTAGTCGGCGAACCTGCCGCGCCGGACGGCGGCCACGATGCCGGCGCCCACGCCGACGACGATCGCGACCAGGATGGCCAGCGCCGACAACTCCAATGTCACGGGCAGCCGCTCGGCGATGATGTCGATCACCGGCAGCTGGTCCTGCGTCGAGCGGCCAAAGTTGCCGGTGAGGGTCTGGGCGACGTAGTCCACGTATTGGGCGGGCAGCGGCTTGTCCAGGCCGAACTCCTTGCGGATGGCCTCGACCACGGCGGGCGAGGCCTCCTCGCCCGCCATGACCGTGGCCGGGTCGCCCGGCAGCGCCCTGACCCCGAGGAAGATCAGGATGCTGGCCAGGAACAACACGATCACCGCCGACCCGCAGCGCCGCAGAATGAACCAGAGCATTACGCGGCGAACCCGGCGGTGACGAAACGCGGCAGGCCGTCCTTGAAGTATTGGACGCCCGCGACGGTCTTGCTCATGCCCAGGTAGTACTTGCTGTGGTACAGGTACAGGACACCTCTGATCTCGGCGGCCTTCTTCATGGCGGAGGCGTATAGCTCGGCGCGCTCGGCGGGGTCGGACTCGGCGGCGGCCTGCTTGATCGGGTCGTCGATGCCCGGGTCGGACATGCCGCTGTAGTTGTTGCTGCCGCCGGTGGTGACGAGGTTCGTCAGGTTGCCATCCGGGTCCACGCGGCCCGACCAACCGTTCAGCAGGACGTCGAACTTGCCGGACTTGCCCTGCTCGAGCGTGCTGACGAACTCGGCGGTCTGCACGCTCACGTTGAAGCCCGCCTCCTTGGTCATCTGCTGGATGACCTGCGCCAGCCGTACGTTGGTCGCGTCGTTGGGGCTGGTGAGCGTGACCGGGATCGGCGTCGGCACGCCGCTGGCCTGTACGAGCTGCTTGGCCTTGGCCAGATCGCGCTTGGGGCAGGTCAGATCCTGGGCCCGGAACTGGCTGTCCAGCGGCACGGGGAAGCAGTCGGGTTCGTGCAGGCCGTTGTAGACGGTCTTGTTGATCAGGTCGCGGTCCAGCGCCAGCTCGAAGGCCTCGCGCAGCTGCGGGCTCGTGGCCAGGGCCGTGTTCACCGTGCCGGGCTTCTCGGTGGAGCCGTCGGCGTTGCCGGTGTTGATCGTGATGCCGTAGTAGCCGAGGCCGCCGCCCGACACGACCGTGAGGTTCGGATCGGTCTGCACCCCCTTGACCGTGGTCGTGGCGAGCTGGTCGCCCACCTGCACGTCGCCGGACTTGAGGTTCGCGGCCCGGACGTTCGGGTCCACGATGATCTTGTATACGATCTTGTCGAGCTTGACCTTGGCCGCGTCGTAGTAGTCGGCGGCCTTTTCCAGCACGATCTGGCTGCCCGACGTGCGGCCGGCGAATTTGAACGGCCCCACGCACACCGGGCTCGCGCCGAAGTTGTCGCCCGCCGCGTCCAGGGCCTTCGGCGACATGATCATGCCGGCGCGGTCCGCGAGCTGGGCGGTCAGCGGCGTGAACGCCCGCGTCAGCGTGAGCGTCACCGTGGTGGGATCGACCACGGCGACCTTGGACACCGCGGCCAGGTCGGCCTGCCGTGCGGACTTCTCCCAGGTGCGATGCCGGTCCAGCGACTTCTTGACCGCCTCGGCGTCGAACGCCGTGCCGTCGTTGAACGTCACGCCCTCACGCAGCTTGATCGTCACCTCCTTGCCGTCGCCGGACACCTCGGGCGGGGCGGCGGCCAGCTGGGGGACCAGCGTGGCCTGCGCGTCGATGTCGTAGAGCTTCTCGCACATGTTCGCGAACACCTCGCGGCCCACCAGCGTGGTCGAGATGCTCGGGTCGAGCGCGTCGGGGTCGGCGTTGAGCGCCACGTTGAGCGTGCCGCCGGCCTTGACCGGCCGGTTGTCAGCCGTGGCGGCGGCGATGGAGGGAGGGGCGGCGGGCGTGCTGCTCGAGCCGGCTCCTCCGCCACAGGCTGTCAGGCCGAGGGGGAGGATGGCGAGTGCCGCGACGAGCCTGGGTCTCATATGGGCCTCCGTGGGACGGTTTAGGAGACTGTATACAAGACCTTACATTTCACTGGTGTTCAGATTACGGCTGGGTGTTAACTCGGTATTTCGGTCTTGCTCGATGCGCGGCCCGCTGCCGCCAAGAACGACCGCCGCGCCGCCGCCACATGCGCGACGGCTCTGGCCTGAGCCTCGTCCTCGTCACCCGCCGCGATGGCCTCGCACAGGCCCAGGTGCTCCGACCAGGAGTGCGGCCCGCGGGTGGAGGCCGTCTGGCTGAAGACCCACTGCGCCCGCTGAAGCATCGGCTTCATCACCAGGCTGAGGTAGGAATTGCCCGTCGCCTCGCCCACCGCCAGGTGGAAGGCGGTGTTGAGGTCGGCCACCTCCTCCAGCCGGCCCGCCTCCACGGCCTGTTTGGCCTGCTCGAGCATCCGGCGCAGCCGCTCGGCGGTGGCCGGGGTGCGCTTGCGTGCCGCCAGCCGCGCCGCCAGCCCTTCGATCGCCATGCGTACGTCGAACAGCTCCTCGGCCTCCGCGGCGGACAGGCGCGCCACCGTGGCGCCCAGGCGGGGGACGACCTCGACGAAACCCTCGGCGGCCAGCACCCGGATGGACTCCCGCACGGGGTTGCGCGACACGCCCAGCTGGGCGGCCAGCCGGTCCTCCACCAGCCGCGCGCCTTGGGGGAGCTCGCCGGAGAGTATGCGGCGCCGCAGCTCCCCGGTGACCTCGTCGCGCAAGCTCCGATGGGCCGCGCCCAACGTCACATCAGCCATCTCGGGACTCATCGTATACAGCGCCGTCACTTCGTCCGCTCGGGACGCCAGTCGTCCTCCGTCGCCTCTCTGCTGACCTCCCACATACGGTCGAACTCCGCCTTGAAGTGCTCGTACCAGAAGTGGTCGCGACGTGGGGTGAGCGTGAAGACCGGGTCCCTGCCCGCCGCGCTGTGCGTGCCGAGCTCGACGTGGATGACGCCGTCGTCCTCACCGGCATCCAGCAGCACCAGCCCGAACGCGGGCACGAACGGCAGGAACCGCACCTCGACTCCCTCCAGGTCGCGCAGCAGGTAGATCGTGGACGTGACCCGGTGCTCGAACACGTCGGATTGCTCGGGAATCGTGCTCCTCCTGGCCGCCTCCTCCGGGACCGCGCCCTTCGGATCGATCAGCAGGACCTGGACCGACGCCCCGCGGGCCAGGCCCTTACGCAGCTGCTCGACGTGCGCACGGATCGTGCGGCTCAGCGTCACCCCGGCGAAGCGGATGTCGGCGGCGCGGGCGACCCGCTCGTCGAGCCCCTGCCGCACGGTGGTCAGGAAGGCGTCGCCGGCCAGCTTCGCTTCCACCAGGCGGTTGAGGTCGGCGACCCGCGCTTCGAGGTCGGCGACCTGGTGGCGGGGGCCGAGCGCGTTCACCGCGACCAGGGCCAGCGTGGCCAGGATCGCGGCGCTCACGACCTGCGGGTTGACGACGCTGAAGACGCCGAGCACGCCGACGACCAGCGCGATGAGCGCCGTCAGGTAGATCTCGAGGTTCTTGCCGGTGCTGACGTCCGCGCGTAAGCGCTTCAGGGGACCCATGCACTCAGTTTCCCGCGTTGGCGTGGCGCACGATCCACAGACCGGTGCCGTGCATCCCGACGCTAGGAGAGCCGGTCGAAGACGGACTCCACTGCGGCCGGCAGCCGTGCCGGATCGTCGCCGGCGAGCGCTCTCCCCGCGTAGTAGGCCGCCAATGCCATCTCCGCCGCGATGGCGGCGATCTCCGGGCTCGCGCCCTGGCCGGCGAGCAGGTCGCGCAGGAGCTCGGCGTACCGGCGCTGTTTGGTGAGGCTGCGGGCGAGCAACTCGGGATGGCTGGCGACCAGGCGCTCGTGCCGGGTGTAGGCGGCGGGCTCGGCGGTGATCCGGCGCACGTAGGAGGCGACGATGCGGCGCGCCACCGCCAGCGCGGCAGGCAGTGCGTCCCCGATCGGCCGGTCCGCGGTGATCTCCGTAGCCTCCGCCAGCACCGCTTCGAGATCGCCCCCGTCGGCGAAGACGACCTCCTGCTTGTCTCCGAAGTAGCGGAAGAAGGTGGCCCGCCCGACCTCGGCGCGCTCGGCGATGTCGGCGACCGTGACCTTGTCGAAGCCGCGCTCCTCGAACAGCACGTAGGCCGCCTCGATGATCGCCTCACGGGACCGTTGCTGCTTGCGCTCCCTGAGCGAGCCCTGCTCCATACCTCCCAGTCTATTGAGCACGGCATGGCGATACTGCGGATCATAAGATACTAAGTCTCAATCGGAGCGTCATAAGAATTCGGCCCATCATGGTCACCGCCGCACTCGCACTCGCCCTCGCCGTGATCGGCACCGCAGCGCCCGCCCTCGCCCGGGACAACGGGGGCACCGAACGCCGGACCGCGGCGTTCATCTCGGCACTCGAGCGCGAGGACCTCGCAACCGTGTCGGCGCTGCTGGACCCCGATGCCACGCTGACGCTGCCGCTGTCCTTCTCCGGCCGCCGGGAGGACGCTTCCCGTTTCACGGGTAAGGAGCAGGTGCTCGGATACGTCAAGAACGCGTTCGCGCTCTTCGGTCGCATCGACCTCGTCAACGTCAAGACGAGCGTGTCCGCGGCGGGGACCACGTCGTTCGTCCAGGCGGACGGCGACTTCACGACCGCGGACGGGCGCCCGTACCGGAATGTGTACGTCTACGCCTTCGAGTGGCGGGCCGGGCGTATGGTCAAGGGCGCCGAATACGCCAACCCCGTGACCTTCTGGGCGACCTTCCCCACCACCCCAGGCTGCTGACCGCCGCTCACGCCGGCCGCCCGCTCACGCCGGCCGCCCGCTCACGCCGGGCCGCCGGCCACGTAGGTCTCTAGGCCTTCGTCGTGGCGGTGGCCCGGCTGGCATTGGGCAGGTCAGGCGCGCAGGCGCAGCCCTCGGGGCGTCGGGTGGAAGCCGGCCGCCTCCAGCGCCGCCGCCAGCGGCGACTCGATGATGGAGGCGCCGTCGGCCCGCTCGACTGTCAGCTTCCCGAGCGCCCCGTCACGCACGGCGAGGGCCAGCGCGTCCACGGCGGGCTGCAGCCGGTCGCCGTCGGTGAACGACAGCAGCGTCTTGCCGCCCCGTTCGACGTAGAGCACCAGGTGGCCGTCGACCAGCACGACCAGCGACCCGGCCTTCCGGCCAGGCTTGTGGCCGACGTCGCCGGGATGCTGCGGCCAGGGGAGCGCGGCGCCGTACGGGCTGGCCGGGTCGGCGGCGGCCAGCACCACGGCCCGCGACCCCCCGGCCGACCCGCCAAAGCCCCCACCGCTGGCACCCTGCCCGAACCCGTCGCCGCCCGTCGGGGCGATGCCGGGAGCCATCGCGCGCATCCGGTCCACCGCCCCGGGCTGGGCGAACTGGGCGCCCCCGAGACCCTCCACGAAGTAACCCCGGCGGCACCGGCCGCTCTCCTCGTACGCCCGCAAGACCTGATAAATGGGTGTGAAGCCCCCCGGCAGCCGTTCCGACGTCACCGCACCCCGGGTCACCACCCCGTGCCGTTCGAGCAGGACCTCGGCCTGCGCCTGGGCCCGCTGGGTCGCGTCGGCGGCCGGTGCGGGCAGCAGCCACCACCGCCCGGCCACGGTCGGCGGCCCGCTCCTGGTCGGCAGCACCGCCCGGCGCCGCCGCGTCGTGGCCGGCCGGTGCGCGGGACGTCCGGTGCCGAGCGTGGCCCGCAGCGGCGCCAGCGTGTCCCCGGACACCCGCCCCGACCACACCAGGTCCCACAGCGCGGACACCAGCGTCTGGTCGTCCAGCGACCCCAGCTGGTCGGAGATGCCGCGGAAGAACAGCGCACCGCCGCCCCCCAGCACCTCGAGCACCCGTTCGTGCACCGGCGTCGTCGTGATCTCGGCAGGCTCCGGCAGCAGCAGCGGCGCCGTGTCGGCGAAGTAGAGCGACACCCACCCGTCACCGCCCGGCAGCGTTCCCTGCCCGACCCACATGACCTCGCCCGACGAGGTCAGCTCGTCGAGCAGCGCCGGATGATAGCCCGGCACCCGCGACGGCAACACGAGCGT
Organism: Nonomuraea sp. 10N515B; assembly: GCF_052245915.1. NCBI lineage: Bacteria > Bacillati > Actinomycetota > Actinomycetes > Streptosporangiales > Streptosporangiaceae > Nonomuraea > Nonomuraea sp. 10N515B. The sequence continues at coordinate 400,977 of NZ_JBQQBQ010000001.1, read as the reverse complement.
CTCCAGTGCGGACGCGGGCACAGCGGCTCCCTGAAGCTGCTCGATGGAGCGGACCAGCGAGTCCATGGCGCGCGCCGCCCCCGCTCCGCCCCGCGTCCCGAAGCCACCGGCCCCGCCCTGCCCAGCCGAGGCGCCCGGTCCTGCCCAGCCGGGGCCCGCGGATGCCGGACCGCCCGTGCCGGTGATGCCGTGCCAGACAGGCAGGAACAGGGCAAGCGTCTCGGGGGCGACCGGCTCGACCTCCTTCCGCAGCCGGGCCAGCGACCGGCGCCGCAACATCCGCAGCACCCCGGCGTCGCACCACTCCTCACCCCGCCCGCCAGGCCGGAACTCCCCGCTGACGACCCGCCCGGACGCGGCCAGCCGCCGCAGGGCGTCGGTCACCACGGCCACGCCGAGCCCGAAACGGGCCGCCGCCGTGCCGACGTGGAAGGGGCCGCGGGTGCGGGCGTGCCGCGCCACCAGGTCGGCCAGCGGATCGGCCACCGGCTCCAGGAACGCGTGCGGCACCCCCACGGGCAGCGGCACGCCCAGCGCGTCACGCATCCGCGCCGCGTCCTCGATCGCCGCCCACTGCTCCTCGCCCGCGATCCGCACCTTGATGGCTCGTCGCGCGCGTACGAGCTCCTCCAGCCAGGCCGGGTCGCCGCCGCGTACGCTCACGTCGGGCGCCAGCAGCGGTCCGTGCGAGCGCAGCAGGTCCGCGAGGTCCTCCACGTCGCGCAGCGGCCGGTCGAGCCTGGCCAGCTCCCGCTCGCTGTCGGAGATCACGTCGGGGTCGAGCAACTCGCGCAGGTCGGCCTGGCCGAGCAGCTCCGCCAGCAGCGTGGTGTCCAGCGCCAGGGCCTGCGCCCGGCGCTCGGCCAGCGGCGCGTCCCCCTCGTACATGAACGCGCCCACGTAGTGGAACAGCAGCGACGCGGCGAACGGCGAGGCCTGCGAGGTCTCCACCTCCACCAGCCGCACCTTGCGCACCGCGATGTCCCGCATGAGCCGCACCAGCCCCGGCACGTCGAAGACGTCCTGCAGGCACTCGCGCATCGTCTCCAGCACGATCGGGAACGACGCGTACTGTGAGGCCACACCCAGCAGGTGGGCCGCCCGCTGCCGCTGCTGCCACAGCGGGCTGCGCCGGCCGGGCACGCGGCGTGGCAGCAGCAGCGCCCGCCCCGCGCACTCCCTGAACCGGGAGGCGAACATGGCCGACCCGCCCAGCTCCTCGGTGACGATCTGCTCGATCTCCTCGGCGTCGAACGCGGCTACGTCGGTGGGCGGCTCGGCCAGCGTGTCCGGGATGCGCAGCACGATGCCGTCGTCGGAGTGCACGGCCTGCACATCGACCCCGTAACGCTCGCGCAGCCGCCGGTTGATCGCCAGCGCCCACGGGGCGTGCACCCGCGCGCCGTAGGGGGAGTGGATCACCACCCGCCAGTCACCGAGCTCGTCGTGGAAGCGCTCGACCAGCAACGTGCGGTCGTCGGGCACGTAGCCGGTGGCCTCCCGCTGCTCCCGCAGATAGGCCAGCAGGTTGCCCGCCGCGTATTCGTCCAGACCAGCCGCCCGCATCCGCTCCGTCGAATCGTCCTTGGCCTGCTCGCGCAGGAACTGCCCGATCGCCTGCCCCAGCTCGGCCGGCCGCCCCGGCGCGTCGCCGTGCCAGAACGGCAGCTTGCCCGGCTGACCGGGGGCGGGCGAGACGAGCACCCGGTCGGCGGTGATGTCCTCGATCCGCCACGACGTGGCGCCCAGCACGAACACGTCACCCACGCGCGACTCGTAGACCATCTCCTCGTCCAGCTCGCCCACTCTGGAGGCCCGCTCACCCACCAGGAACACGCCGAACAGGCCCCGGTCGGGGATCGTGCCGCCGTTCGTCACCGCCAGCCGCTGGGCGCCGGGCCGACCCTGGAGCGTGCCGGTGACCCGATCCCACACGACGCGCGGGCGCAGCTCGGCGAACTCCTCGCTCGGGTAGCGCCCGGCCAGCATGTCAAGCGTGGCCTCCAGTGCGGTGCGCGGCAGCGTGGCGTAGGGGGCGGCCCGCTTGACCACCGACTCCAGCTCGTCGACCGTCCACTCCTCCAGCGCGGTCATCGCCACGATCTGCTGGGCCAGCACGTCGAGCGGATTACGTGGATAGCGCAGCTCCTCGATCTGGCCGCTCTTCATCCGCTCGGCCACCACGGCGGTCTGCACGAGATCGCCGCGGTATTTCGGGAAGATCACGCCTTTGGAGACCGCGCCCACCTGGTGACCGGCCCGGCCGATGCGCTGCAGGCCGCTGGCCACGCTCGGTGGCGCCTCCACACACGCGACCAGGTCCACCGCGCCCATGTCGATGCCCAGCTCCAGGCTGGAGGTGGCGACCACGGCGGGCAGCCGGCCCGACTTGAGCGCCTCCTCGATCTGCGCCCGCTCCTCCTTGGAGACCGAGCCATGGTGCGCCCGCACGATCTCCGTCACCACGCCCTTGCTGCCTCCGGCCTGCGCCATCATCTCGGCGGGTGTGCGCTTGGGCGGCTCCCAGCGCGAACCGGCAGGCGCCCCTTGACCCGGGTCCCGGCCCGGACCTGCAGGTGCTCCCTGGCCCGGCTCCTGGCCTGGACCTGCAGGCGCTCTCTGGCCCGGCTCCCAGCCCGGACCTGCAGGCGCTCCCTCGTCCGGCGCAGTCTCCCAGATCGACAGGTCGACGGCATCGGCGCCGCCACGCTCCCGCTCGTAGGCCAGCTCGTTGAGCCTGGTGCACAGCCGCTCGGCCAGCCGTCGCGAGTTGGCGAACACGATCGTGGAGCTGTGCTCTCCGATCAGATCGAACAGCCGCTCTTCGACATGAGGCCAGATCGACCTGTTGGCGGGCTCGGGAGTCTCCAGGGCGAAGTCGTCGCCCTCCGCGCGCGGTCGGCCTTCCATTTCGGTCATGTCCTCGACCGGGACCACGACCTCGACCTCGATCCGCTTGTCCGCCGGCGGCTGCACCACCGTGGCCGGCCGGGTCCCGCCGAGGAACGCCGCCACCTCACTCACCGGCCGCACGGTCGCCGACAGCCCGATCCGCTGCGCGGGCCGCTCGAGCAGCGCGTCCAGCCGCTCCAGGCTGAGCGCGAGATGCGCGCCGCGCTTGGTGGCCGCGACCGCGTGCACCTCGTCCACGATCACCGTCTCGACCTCGCGCAGCGCCTCCCGCGCCTGGCTGGTGAGCAGCAGGAACAGCGACTCCGGCGTCGTGATCAGGATGTCGGACGGTTTCGCCGCGAACCTCCTGCGGTCCTCAGCGGGGGTGTCGCCGGAGCGGATCGCCACCGAGATCTCCGGCACGGGCAGCCCGAGCCGCCGCGCCGTCTGCTTGAGCCCGGCCAACGGCGCGCGCAGGTTGCGCTCCACGTCGACGGCCAGCGCCTTGAGCGGCGACACGTAGAGCACCCGCGTCCCCTTGCGCCCGGCCGGCCCTTTGAGCGGCTCTTTGGGCGGCGCTGCCGCAAGCCGGTCGAGCGACCACAGGAACGCCGCCAGCGTCTTGCCCGACCCGGTGGGCGCGACGACCAGGGTGTTGTCGCCACGCGAGATCGACTCCCACGCCCCCTCTTGGGCGGCCGTGGGCGCTTGGAAGGCTCCAGCGAACCATTGCCTGGTCATCTGGCTGAACTGGGCTAGCGAGCTCACCAGGACATACTGCCTCGCGCCACCGACAGAAATCGCATTGGCGCGGCAGCGTGCGATTGAGGCGGGGTTCTGGCGGACATACAGCGACCGTGACCATTGATTACGCGGCCATCGAAGCCCGCCGAGCGGAAATCAGGCAGCGCTATGTCTTACCGCGCCGACCATCGAGCAGCGCGCGCGGGCTGCACCACATCGCCCTGCTGTCGTCCAATGTGGAGCGCACCATCCAGTTCTACCAGGACCTCCTGGAGTTCCCGCTCACGGAGATCATCGAGAACCGCGACTACAAAGGCTCGAACCACTTCTTCTTCGACATCGGCAACGGCAACCTGCTCGCGTTCTTCGACTTCCCCGGGCTCGACCTGGGCCCCTACCAGGAGGTGCTCGGCGGGCTGCACCACATCGCGATCTCGGTCGATCCCGCCACGTGGGAGCGGTTGCGCGGGAAGCTGGAGATGGCCGGCGTGCCGCACCAGATAGAGAGCGGCGCCTCCATTTACTTCAAGGACCCCGATGGCGCCCGGCTGGAGCTGCTCGCCGACCATCTCGGTGAGATGTACGGCGCGCGGGTGTTGTGAGCTAACGCCGCGACGCCCTGCGCGTACGCGGCCTGCCCGCACGGGGCTCCTGTCTGATACCGGCATGCCTCTCTGATCGCTCGGCTTTCTCCTTCTGTACGGCGAGGCGCAGCGTGAGCAGTAATCGGCGGCGCCTGCTCCGGTTGGCCTTCGTCTTGGCGGACTTCGGGGGTGAAGACTTGGCGGTCTTTGGCATGCGGTTGTCTTACCCACCCTTCGCGCGATTCCATACTTGGTCCATGCGGTTGACGGAGTTCTGGAGACGGATGAAGGTTCATTTCGGTGAGACGTACGCCGAGTCGTGGGCCCGCGACTACGTGATCGCCCCGCTCGGCGGACGCACGGTCATGCAGGCGCTGAACGACGGGGAGAGCGCCAAGACCGTCTGGCGGGCCGTCTGCCAGGTGGAGGACGTCTCACCCAAGCTGCGCTGAGCCCAGGGTCTCCCGCAGCGCGCCGGCCGTACGCTCCAGATCGTCCGCGCGACCGTGGCCTCCGCTCGACCACAGAAACTGCCATCCTTGCGCCGTCGGCGTGGCGAAGATGATCGTCTGCCGACCCGTGTCGGGGTGCCACACCCACAACACCGGATCGTCACCGCCCACCAGGCGGCTCACCAGTCCCTGGTTGGGCAGCAACTCGGCGAGCGCCTCGAGATGAGCGCGCCGTTCCCCGGTGTAGCCGCTCGCCACGTCGCCGCCTCCAACCCTCGCCCCTGCACTGAGTCTCCCCAGCTCACCCCGCATGACAACACGCAGGCGCCAACCGTCGTGAATGTCATCGGGACGCCCCGGGGCACGGCCCGCCCGGAGCTGTTTCAGGTGGCCCCCGCGCCTCCTCGCCGCCCCGCGGACGGCCGGTTTGACGGCGGCCCGTGTTCCCGCGTGTTCCTGATGTGATCGAACAGCCGTTCGGCTACGATGGGACCACGCCGAGCCACGTCTTCCCCGGCAGTCGCAGAAAAATGTCGGTGGCAGGCCGTAGCTTTTCACTCGACTGATCGGACCACGACCCTCCAGGGGGAGTTCCCATGGCTATCAACGACCGCGAGAAGGCCCTCGAGACCGCGCTCGCTCAGATCGAGCGGCAGTTCGGCAAGGGCTCAGTGATGCGCCTGGGCGACGACGCCCGAGCTCCCATCGAGGTGATCCCCACAGGGTCGATCTCTCTTGACGTGGCACTCGGCATCGGCGGCCTGCCCCGCGGCCGCATCGTCGAGATCTACGGCCCCGAGTCCTCCGGTAAGACCACGGTCGCCCTGCACGCGGTGGCCAACGCCCAGCGGGCCGGCGGCATCGCGGCGTTCATCGACGCCGAGCACGCCCTCGACCCCGAATACGCCAAGAAGCTGGGAGTCGACACCGACGCCCTGCTGGTCTCCCAGCCCGACACGGGCGAGCAGGCGCTCGAGATCGCCGACATGCTGATCAGGTCCGGCGCCGTGGACATCATCGTCATCGACTCGGTGGCCGCGCTCGTGCCCAAGGCCGAGATCGAGGGCGAGATGGGCGACAGCCACGTCGGCCTCCAGGCCCGCCTCATGTCCCAGGCTCTGCGCAAGGTCGCCGGCGCCCTCAGCAGCACCGGCACCACCGCCATCTTCATCAACCAGCTCCGCGAGAAGATCGGCGTGATGTTCGGGTCGCCTGAGACCACAACGGGCGGAAAGGCTCTCAAGTTCTACGCTTCGGTGAGACTGGACATTCGTCGCATCGAGACGCTCAAGGACGGCACGGAGGCGGTCGGCAACCGCACCAGGGTCAAGGTCGTGAAGAACAAGATGGCGCCGCCTTTCCGCGTCGCCGACTTCGACATCCTCTACGGCGTGGGCATCTCCCGTGAGGGCGGCCTCATCGACATGGGCGTGGAGCACGGCTTCGTCCGCAAGTCCGGGGCGTGGTACACGTACGAGGGCGACCAGCTCGGTCAGGGCAAGGAAAACGCCCGCAACTTCCTGAAGAACCACCCTGACATGGCCAACGAGATCGAAAAGAAGATCAAGGACAAGCTGGGCGTGGGCCCCCGCCTCGACACCCCCGCCGAGTCCGCCGCCGCTCCGGCCCCGGCCGCGGCGCCTTCGGGTCGCGGCTCGAAGTCCACTCCCAAGCCGGGTGACGTCTGATCGTCCGCCCATGAGTGAAACGAACTGGCCACAGGCGCCCCGGCCCCGGGGTGCCTGGCCCGACCAGTCCCGCGCCTGGGGTGCTTGTGGGTAGCCCGCCGAACGACGCATGGTCGCGCGGACGAGATCTGGCTCGTTCGACGTCGGATGGCTGGCCGTCGATAGAAGAATGGCGCGAGCACCGCAACCGTCTCCAGCCCTCGGAGGCGTCACCTGATGGCTCTGATCCAGGACCCGACGAAGATCAGGCCACTACTACCGGATCCCCGCCCTCGGGGGCGAACGCGCCGTCCCGGGAGGACGCACAGGTCCCCGATGCCAGAGACGCTAGGAGCATGGCCGCAGGCGGCCCGCATACCCACGCCCCAGCTGGACAGGCGGGCCCGTCCAAAGCAGACGCTGGCGAGGAAGCGTCCCGCGATGAGGCGTCCCGCTGGGAAGAACCTGGAGGTGGGAAGCATGGGGACAGCGGGTGGCACTCCGAAGTGCTGGCTGGCAGCAGTTGGTTCGCACAGCAGCCGGCGGACGGCGGCACCCAACGAGCGCGTAAAGGCCGCGAATCCGACGCTCGCTTCGATGGCGGATCCGACGGTGTCTTCGGTGGCCGATCCAAGAGGCGAGGGCGGAGGAGCCGCTCCGGCGGACGGGATCGTGGCAGCATGCCTGAGGGACCCGACGCTGATAGCCCTGCCGGAGCCGGACCCAATGCCGACCCGGAGTCGGTGGCCCGGGCCATCTGTCTCCGTCTCCTCACGATGGCTCCCAAGACGCGGGCCCAGCTCGCCGAGGCCCTGCGCAAACGGGATGTCCCGGCGGAGGCGGGCGAAGCGGTGCTGAGCCGGTTCTCCGAGCTGGGCCTGATCAATGACGAGGCGTTCGCGGAGGCCTGGGTCGATTCCCGCCACCATGGCCGCGGCCTGGCCCGACGTGCGCTGGCGGCTGAGTTGCGGCACCGGGGTGTGGACAACGACACGGTGAAGGAAGCCGTGGAGCGCCTGGATCCCGACCAGGAGGCGGAGACGGCCCGTCGGCTGGTCGACCGTAAGCTCGCCGCCACCCGATCCCTGGACCCGCAGACGCGCACCCGCCGTCTCGCGGGCATGCTCGCCCGCAAGGGCTACTCCTCCGGCGTGGCCTACCGCGTCATCCGGGAAGCCCTGGAGGAGGAAGGCATCGATCTCGAAGCTGACTTCCCCTGACTTCTGGCGCTCCGCTCTCTCCCTCCCAGGGCAAAGATCGGGAGTTTGCGTTTCGTTCACCTTTTTCGGCTCTTTCGCAGGGATTGGGACCCCCGCTGCGGCTGTGTCGGAGCAGGTCACCCACCATCGCCGTGGTCCCCGGAATGCCTGGTCGTAGGGGGCTGACGGGCTCGGATGGGGGCAATACCGGCATTAATGGGGGAGATCGGGTCGAATGTGGAGCTGCAGGCCTGTAAGACACGCTTGATGATGCGTTTGCTTGCTCGTGACCAGTTCGACGCATAACCTCGACGGCAGTGAGGGAGTTACTCCGCGCAGCGCGGATTGCCATACCGGTGAACGACGGACGAACGAGCTTGGTTGATCGAGGCGGGCAAGGTGTCGGCTGTCCCAGTCGACGCCCGGTCAGCCTTGGCTTGACATCGATCCCGGCGCCGAACGGGCTCTGCGTGGCGCGCTTGTGACCCCTCCCATGTTTGGTCCGCGTTATGAGGTGTTGACGACGCGAGGAGGGCAGGGCGCACATGGGGCCGCTGGTCGTGGTGCTGATGGTGGCGGTGCTCGTGCTCGCGTTCGGGATGATCGTCGCGCTTCTCGTCGTCATACGCCGCACCTCCGGCAGCGTGCCGAAAGCGGGGGTGAAGCCGAGCCCCGAGCAGCTGCAGGCCGTGCACGAGGAGATCGAGCAGGCACGTGAGGAGGCGCGGGAGATCCGCCACAAGGCGGAGACCGACGCCGATGAGATCCTGCGCAGGTCAGAGGCGGCCGCCGAGAGCGCCGCGCAGATGCGCCGCGAGGTCGAGCAGGAGAGCCGGATACTCAAGTCCGAGCTCAAGGAGCTGCGTGCCGACCTCGAACGCCGGGAGGCCAGGCTGGCCGAGCGGGAGCAGCGGCTGGATGAGGAGGCCAGACGGCAGACCGAGCGGGACAGGAAACTGGCCGAGACCGAGATCGAGCTCGCCGACCGGCGCGAGGAGTTGCTCCAGGTCGAGGAGCAGCGCCGGGTCATCTTGGAGCGGGTCGCCGGGCTGACCACCAACCAGGCCAAGTCCGAGCTGGTCAAGGAGATCGAAAACCAGGCCAAGCGCGAGGCCGCGCTGATCGTCAGAGAGATCGAGGGCGATGCCCGCAAGGAGGGCGAGAAGCGGGCGACCAAGATCGTGACGCTGGCCGTGCAGCGGCTCGCGGCGGAGCAGACGGCGGAGTCGGTCGTCAGCGTGCTGCACCTGCCCGGAGACGAGATGAAGGGCCGCATCATCGGCCGCGAGGGCCGCAACATCCGGGCCTTCGAGTCGACCACCGGGGTGAATCTCATCATCGATGACACCCCCGAGGCCGTGTTGTTGTCCTGCTTCGACCCGGTCAGGCGGGAGACGGCGCGGCTGACGCTGGAGAAGCTCGTGCTCGACGGCCGCATCCATCCGCAGCGCATCGAGGAGGCGCACGACCGCAGCCGCCAGGAGGTGCAGGACCTGTGTGCGCGGGCCGGTGAGGACGCCCTGGTGGAGCTGGGCATCACCGACATGCATCCGGAGCTGACGCTGCTGCTCGGACAGCTGAGATACCGCACCTCGTACGGGCAGAACGTGCTGAAGCACCTCATTGAGTCCGCGCACATCGCCGGGATCATGGCCGCCGAGCTGAAGATGAACCAGACGCTGATGAAGCGCTGCGCCCTCCTGCACGACATCGGCAAGGCGCTCACGCATGAGGTCGAGGGCAGCCACGCGCTGATCGGCGCGGAGATCGCCCGCCGCTACGGCGAGGAGGAGGACGTGGTGCACGCCATCGAGGCGCACCACAACGAGGTCGAGGTACGCACCGTCGAAGCGGTGCTCACGCAGGCCGCCGACGCGATCAGCGGCAGCCGGCCCGGCGCCCGCCGCGAGTCCCTGGAGGCGTACGTCAAGCGGCTGGAGCGGCTGGAGGAGATCGCGCAGTCGTACGAGGGCGTGGAGAAAGTGTTCGCCATGCAGGCCGGGCGGGAGATCCGGGTCATGGTCAAGCCGGACGCGATCGACGACATCCAGGCCCAAGTGATCGCCAGGGACGTGGCCAAGCAGGTCGAGGAGGAGCTCACCTACCCCGGGCAGATCCGGATCACGGTCGTACGGGAGTCGCGCGCCACGGAGTTCGCCCGTTGAGCATGAGCCCGTTCAGTAATCAGCCCGTTACGGTGAAGATCTGCTGGTAGAAGGCCAGTTCGGCGGCCAGGGCGGCGGTGCGGGTCTCGGTGCGGCGGAAACCGTGCGACTCGCCGTCGAAGGCGAGATACGTGCAGGCGACCCCACGCTCTGACAGCGCGTCCGCGAAGGCCTCGGACTGCTCAGGCGGCACCACGGGATCGTCGAGCCCCTGCATCAACAGCATGGGGCAGGAGACGCCCTCGACGAGGCCGAGCGGCTCGCGAGCGGCGTAGACCTGCGGGTCTTCCGGTCCGACCAGCCACTCCACGTAACGTGAGGCGAAGTCGTGGGTGTGTGCGGCGAGCGGGCCCAGCATGCTGATGCCGTAGTAGGCCACGCCGCCGGCGAACACATCGGAGCGGCAGCAGGCGGCCATCACCGTCCAGCCGCCTGCGCTCCCACCGCGTACCGCGATTCTGGCCGGGTCGGCCAGGCCCTCGGCGGCCAGCCATGCGGCGGCGGCGATCGTGTCCGCCACGTCCAGCAGTCCCCACTGCCCCTTCAGCCGCTCGCGGTAGGCCCTTCCATAGCCCGTCGAGCCGCTGTAGTTGAGGTCGAGCACGCCGACGCCGCGCGAGGTCAGGAACGCCTTCTCCAGGTCGAGCGCGGTGTCGGCGTGCTCGACCGGCCCCCCGTGCACGAAGATCACGTAGGGCGGCACTCCGCCTTCGGCGGCCGGATCGTACGGCGGGTAGAGGAAGGCGTGAACGTCCTCGCCCGAGCGCGGCACCCGCACCGCCTGCGGCACGGGCAGGAAGGCCGGGTCCGGCAACCGTTCGATGTCCTGCCGCAGCGCCCGGCTCCGAGCCGAGGGAGTGTCCACGCTGACGACGGTCCGGGGAACGGTGGGGGCGTAGGCGATCCCGGTCACGGTCGCGCCGTCGGCGGCCAGTGTCCCGTCCCACCCGCGGTAGGGCACGTCGAGGTCGGTGAGCGTGCCCGACGCCGGGTCGAGCACGCCCAGACGCAGGTCGGCGTGCCCGTGCAGGACGGCCAGTCGCCCATCCCCGAGCACGGTGTACGGCCTGCCGCCCAGGAGCCGCGGCGCAGGGGTGAACTCCTCTTCTGCCGGGCAGAGCGCCTGCGCGCCGTCGCCGTGCAGGCCGACCTCGTAGAGGTTCCACCAGCCGGAGGAGTCGGAGACGAGGTAGAGGCGGGAGTCGTTCTTCCACGTAGGCGCCAGCACGGACTCCGACGCGCCGCCCCGCACGGTCCACGCGTCTCCGCCCGACAGGGAGGTGACGCGTAGCTCGGTGCCGTCCCATGGTCTGCGTGGATGGTTCCAGCAGACGTAGGCCAGATGCCGCCCGTCGGGCGAAACGGCGGGGGAGGCGTAGAAGTCGCAACCGGTGGCCCATTCGCGGACGTCGCCGCCGTCCAGCGGGACCGACACCACGGCCCGGGTGACCTTGCCGTCCTCGGCGTGCCGCTCGCGTACGCACCACACCTGGCCGTCGTGGACGAGCAGGTCGGCGTAGCGCCAGCCCTCCGGTGTGAGAGGTTTCGGCTCGCCGTTATCTCCCAGAAGGTAGAGGCGCTGATCCTCGTGGTTGGCGAAGACCACGTCACCCGCAGGGGTCACGGCGTAGGGGCGGCCGCCGTCCTCGTGGACCCTGGTGTGCGCGCTCCAGGGCGCAGGAAGCAGCTCACGGCAGGTGCCATCGACGGCCCGGCACATGAGCGTGGTGCGCCCGCCCTCACCTGGGCGCTCCTCCGTCCACCACACCCGGCCGTCCTGGGCCGCCGGCCAGGCAGGACGCACGCCCGAACCCGCCACGTCTCTGGTCGAAATGGGGGAGGGCCAGAAAGGCATACCCGCATCCTGCCGGAAGATCGCCGAGCGTGCGGGCGGTCCCCCGAGATCAGGGGCATCCCTCGGCCCGCGGGAGGGACGAGGGCAGCTTGAGCCCCGTCCTGCCGAACCACTTGTGCAGCAGCCTCGTGGCCGTGCCGTCCCGCCACATCTCGATGATCGCCCGGTTGACGGCCTCACAGGTGGCGGTGTCGCCCATCTTCAGCCCCACACCCCACTTCTCCTGGAAGAAGGGATCGTTGAGCAGCTTGAACCGGCCGGGCTCGGCCTCGGCGAACCCGGCCAGGATCAAGTTCTGGGTGCTGACCGCGTCGAGCCGGCCGGAGGCGAGCTTGCTCACGCACTCGGAGTAGTTTCTCGCGGGCACCAGCTCCGCCGGCAGATCCAGCATGCCGTCCGGCGGCGGGTCCACGATCCGCCGGTACGAGTTCGACCCCTCCGCCAGGCAGATGCGCTTGTGCCGGAGATCGGTCACCTTCCTGATGGTGGTGTTGTCGGCGCGGACCATCGTGTCCTGCTCGACGAGCACGTACGGCCCGCCGAAGGTCACGTGGCGCTTGCGGGCCTCGGTGATGGCGTAGGTGGCGAAGATCATGTCCACGGTGCCGTTCTGGAGCAGCGCCTCGCGGGTGGACGAAGGCGACTCCCGCCAGGTGATCTGCACGTCCTCGCCGCCGGCCAGTGCCTTGACGACGTACCTGGCGACGTCCACGTCGAAGCCCTGAGGGTCTCCGGGGCCGGTCTTCAGCCCGAGGCTCGGCTGGTCCCATTTGGTGCCGACGACGACTCTCTTGGCGCCTCTGATCTTCTCCACGACGGTCGAGTACGCGCCTCCGCCTTGGCATGCGGCCAGGGTCACTACCATGGCCGCACACGCGAACGCCGCCCCCAGCATGGTTACGAGTGTGTGCGCTGGGAAACGCCAGGAAACCGGCCTTACCCGAAATGTGGACGTTTCTTGGCGTTTTACGGGTACACGGGCGGCGGGCGGAAGGCCCGCCGCCCGGTCACTCCACGGGACGGTCGGGCGCCACGCCGCCGCCCTCGGTGCCCTCGCCGGCGCCGATGCCGACGGCGGCCGAGCCGGGCGCCACGACGGGCCGGGCAGCGGTCCGGCGGCTGCGCCTGCTACGCCGCTCCAGCCAGGTGGCCATGTAGCTCAGCGCCATGTTGAGCGCCACATAGATGATGCCGATGACGATCGCCGCCGGGATCAGCGAGCCGAAGAACGCGGCGGGCAGGATCTTGAAGCCGGTGTTGAGCAGGTCGACGTAGGCGATGATGTAGCCGAGCGCGGTGTCCTTCAGCAGGACCACGAGCTGGCTGACGATCGCCGGCATCATCGCCGTGACGGCCTGCGGCAGCAGCACGAGCCGCATCACCTGGTTCTTGCGCATGCCGACCGCGTACGCGGCCTCGGACTGGCCCCTCGGCACCGCGTTCACGCCGGCCCTGACCACCTCGGCCAGCACCGAGCCGTTGTAGAAGGTCAGGCCCAGGACCACAGCTATGAAGGTGTAGTCGCCGCCGCCCACCACCGCGGGTGCGAGGTAGAAGATGAAGAAGATCAGCAGCAGCAGCGGGATGGCCCGGAAGACCTCGACCACCACGCCGGCCGGGACCCGGATCCAGGCGTGGTCGGAGAGCCTGGCCAGGCCGAAGACCGCGCCGAAGAGCAGGGCCAGCACTGCGGCCACCGCGGCGGCCCGGAGCGTGCCGATCAGGCCGGGGATGATGAAGTTCAGCCAGGTGTCCCATTCCAGGAATGGCTGCCAGATCTTGGCTTCCCACTGACCCTTGGCGTCGAAACCGGCATAAATGCCATACAGGACGGCGGCGACCGCCACGACGCTGACGACCGTGAGGAGGCCGTTGCGGACCCGGGCGCGCGGCCCCGGTGCATCGAACAGGACGGCGCTGCTCATCGAACCACCGCCAGACGCTTGGCCAGCCAGCCGGTGAAGTAACCGATCGGCAGTGTCACGCACATGAAGGCGACCACGATGCCCAGGAAGATCGGAATCGAGGCGCCGACCTGGTCGAAGGCCTCCTTCATCTTGTTCGCGGAGTCGAAGGCGTACCCGCCGGCCACCGCGACGGTCGTGTTCTTGATCATGGCGATCATCACGCTGCCCAGCGGCGCGATGACCGCGCGGAAAGCCTGCGGCAAAATGATCATCGTCAGTGACTGCATGAACGTCAGGCCGATCGCTCTGGCCGCCTCCGCTTGGCCGAGCGGCACCGTGTTGATGCCGGACCGCAGCGCCTCGCAGACGAAGGCCGCGGTGTAGGCCGACAGGCCCATCGCGACGATCCAGAACGAGTTGACACTGGGCACGCTCGAGAAGACCAGGCCGAGCTGGTCGCTGAGGCCGAGTGCGGAGAAGGCCAGGACCAGGGTGAGCGGGGTGTTGCGCACGACGTTGACATAGATCGTGCCTGCCGCGCGCAGGACCGGCGTGGGGGAAACTCTCATCGCCACCAGGACGGTGCCGAGAATCAGGGAGGCGATCGCGCCCACGATGGAGAGCTTGATGTTCTCCAGGAACCCCAGGGCGAGATCGGGCGCGTATCTAATCAGATCTTCCATCGTGCTCCACCGCATAGAGCGACGGCGGCCGGGATCCCGGCCGCCGTCTCTGACGTGATCAGCTGCAGCCCTCGGCAGGCGGGGCCGAGGTGGACACCTGCAGACCCTGAATGCCGCCGAACCACTTGTCCAGCAGCTGCTTCATGGTGCCGTTGTCCCACAGCTTCTTCACCGCCGCGTTGACGGCCTCACAGGTCTTGGTGTCGCCCTTCTTGAGGCCGATGCCGTACTTCTCGTCCGTGAAGCCCTGGCCCAGCACCTTGAAGTTGCCACCGGCCTGCTTGGCGAAGCCCGCCAGGATCAGGTCGTCGGTGGTGACGGCGTCAAGGTTGCTGCCGTTGAGCTTCTGCACGCACTCGGAGTAGTTGGCGGCGTCGACGGTCGTCGCGTCGATGTCGAGCTCGCCGTCCGGCGGCGGGTCGGTGATCCGCTTGTACGAGTTGGAGCCCGCCGCCTTGCAGATCTTCTTGCCCTTGAGGTCCTGCGGGGCGTTGATCGAGGTGTCGTCCTTGCGGACCATCACGTCCTGGTGCGCGACGACGTACGGGCCACCGAAGGTGACCTTGCCCTTGCGCTCCTCAGTGATCGAGTAGGTGGCGAAGACGATGTCGACCGTGCCGTTCTGGAGGAACGGCTCGCGGTTGGACGAGGCCGACTCCTTCCACTCGATCTCCACGTCCTTGCCGCCGGCGATCTCCTTGACGACGGCCTTGGCCACGTCGACGTCGAAACCCTCGGGCTCGGCGCCCTTCTTCAGGCCCAAGCTCGGCTGGTCCCACTTGGTGCCGACGACGATCTTGCTCGCCCCCTGGACCTTCTCCACCACAGTGGCGTAGGTCTGGTCTCCGCCACAAGCGGTCAGGCCCGCGGCCAGTGCCGCTACCGAGAGCGCAATGGCTCCCGCTCGACGCATGTGCATGTGTACCTGCCCTCGTAATTTCTCAGTGCGTGAGGATCTTCGAAAGAAAATCGCGCGCTCGGTCGGTCTGCGCGTTCGTGAAGAACTCGTCGGGAGTGTTTTCCTCCACGATCTGGCCGTCTGCCATGAACACCACCCGGTTGGCGGCCCGGCGGGCGAAGCCCATCTCGTGCGTGACGACCATCATGGTCATCCCGTCACGGGCCAGCCCGATCATGACATCGAGCACCTCCTGCACCATCTCGGGGTCCAGTGCCGAGGTCGGCTCGTCGAACAGGATCATCTTCGGGTCCATGGCCAGCGCCCTGGCGATCGCGACCCGCTGCTGCTGGCCGCCTGAGAGCTGAGCCGGGTATTTGTCCGCCTGCGCCGCGATGCCCACCCGCTCCAGAAGCTCCATCGCCCGCTTGTTGGCGGCGTCCTTGGCGACGCCGCGCACCTTGGTCGGGCCGAGGGTGACGTTCTCCCGGATGGTCTTGTGGGCGAACAAGTTGAACGACTGGAAAACCATGCCTACTTCAGAGCGTAGCCTGGCCAGTGCCTTGCCCTCGGCGGGCAGCACTTGGCCGTCAAATATGATCTTCCCGTCGTCGATCGTCTCCAACCGGTTGATCGCCCGGCAGAGCGTTGACTTCCCCCCGCCCGACGGGCCGATGACGACCAGGACCTCGCCACGAGAGACGGTCAAGTTGATGTTCTTCAGGACGTGCAAGGCCCCGAAGTGCTTGTTGACGTCCTCCAACTGAACCAGTGGAGTGCCGTCGCCGTTCTCCGTCATGGAACGAAACGGTAGAGGGCATAAAGGCGCTGGTCACTAACCGAGTGGTACCGATCCGATCACATCCGGCCGTCAAGCTGGTCTTTTAGATCTGTGAGGGCCGTCGCAAGCCCGACACCGACTACCCTTGAACATGCCATGACTGTGACCCAGGAGGGCGCCCGCACGTACGAAGTGCGAACATACGGGTGCCAGATGAACGTGCATGACTCCGAGCGGCTGTCAGGCCTGCTGGAGGACGCCGGCTACATGCCCGCGCCGGACGGTGAGACCGCCGACGTGGTCGTGTTCAACACGTGTGCCGTGCGGGAAAACGCCGACAACCGCCTCTACGGCAACCTCGGCCACCTCAGGCCCGCCAAGACCCGCAACCCGCGCATGCAGATCGCCGTGGGCGGCTGCCTGGCGCAGAAGGACCAGGGCGAGATCGTCCGCAAGGCGCCGTGGGTCGACGTGGTGTTCGGCACCCACAACATCGGCTCACTGCCGGTGCTGCTGGAGCGGGCCCGCATCGAGGGCGAGGCGCAGGTCGAGCTGAAGGAGTCCCTGGAGGTTTTCCCCTCGACGCTGCCCACCAAGCGCGAGTCTCCCTACGCGGCCTGGGTGTCCATCTCGGTCGGCTGCAACAACACGTGCACGTTCTGCATCGTGCCGTCGCTGCGCGGCAAGGAGAAGGACCGCCGTCCCGGCGACATCCTCGCCGAGGTCCAGGCCTTGGTGGACCAGGGCGTCCTCGAGGTCACCCTGCTCGGCCAGAACGTCAACACCTACGGCGTGGAGTTCGGCGACCGCCTGGCCTTCGGCAAGCTGCTGCGTGCCTGCGGCGACATCGACGGCCTGGAGCGGGTCCGCTTCACCTCCCCGCACCCGGCCGCCTTCACCGACGACGTGATCGCCGCCATGGCCGAGACGCCCAACGTCATGCACCAGCTGCACATGCCGCTGCAGTCGGGCTCTTCGCGCATCTTGAAGGCGATGCGGCGTTCCTACCGTGCCGAGCGCTATCTCGGCATCATCGAGCGCGTCCGCGCCGCCATGCCCGACGCCGCCATTTCGACGGACATCATCGTCGGCTTCCCGGGGGAGACCGAGGAGGACTTCCAGGGCACGCTCGACGTCGTCCGCCAGAGCCGCTTCGCCAACGCCTTCACCTTCCAATACTCCATCCGTCCCGGCACCCCGGCGGCCACCATGCCCGACCAGGTGCCCAAGGAGGTCGTCCAGGAGCGCTACGAGCGGCTGGTCGCCCTGCAGGAGGAGATCTCCTGGGAGGAGAACAAGAAGCAGGTCGGCCGGACGCTGGAAGTGCTGGTGGCCGAGGGCGAAGGCCGCAAGGACGACGCCACCCGGCGGTTGTCGGGGCGGGCGGCTGACAACCGGCTCGTGCATTTCGCGGTGGGGTCAGAGGTCCCGCGCCCGGGGGACATGGTGACGGTCGAGGTGACGTACGCGGCACCGCACCACCTGGTGGCGGACGGGGCCGTGCCGTCGGTCCGGCGCACTCGGGCCGGCGACGCCTGGGAGGCCCGCCAGGCCGGCCCGGCGACCGGACCCGGGGTCCTGCTGGGCATGCCCACGATCGGCCGTCCCGACCCGCTGCCTGCCGCGCCGACGGGTGCCTGCTCGGCGCACTGAGACCGGGCTTTCGTCATGGCCGGCCGTGACGGCAGGGTCACCTCCCGCCTGAGCAGGATTCCCGCGCCTCGGCCGGCCGGCGGGACCGCAGCAGTCAGGCGGGCTGCTGCTCGAAGACGAAGTTGATGATGTCGGGGAGCCGGACGACGCGGCCGAACGCTCCCCAGTTGCCGTCGGGGATCTCGACGATGTGCACCCAGGCGGACGGCTCGCTGGAGAGCCGGTCGGGATCGTCGTCGGCCTTGGCCAGCACGGCCGTGACCCGCCGCATCATCTCGGCGCGCTTGTCATCGTCCAAGGATCCGGCCGGAACGCTCACCCGGACCACGTATCTGGCCGGCTCGTCCGCCGTCACCGGGCGCCCGCCGACAGACCAGGCGTCCACGTCCTGGACGACCAGCCAGGAAATGGACCTCGCGGCAGCGGTGTCGGGAGCTCCCTCCACCTGCATGACCTCCGCGACGAGCTCCTCGGACAAGCGGGCGCGCTGGTCCTCGCGGAGCGAACCGCGGGGAACGAACACTTCGACGAACGGCATGCCCTCCTCCTAAGGGTTGCTTTATTGAACTTACTTCCAAGCGGAAGCTATCCCGAGTGCGTTCAATAAGACAACCCTCTAGGCTGAACAGCATGCGCCGTACGAGCTTCGCCGACATGAGCTGCGCCATCGCCCGCAGCCTGGAGATCGTGGGGGACTGGTGGACGCCCCTCATCATTCGTGACGTCTACCTCGGCGTCCGCCGTTTCGACGACCTGGTCACCGATCTCGGGATCTCCCGCAACCTGCTCACCGCCCGGCTCGATCACCTGGTGGACCAGCAGATCCTCGAGCGGCGCCGCTACCAGGAGCGTCCCCCGCGCCACGAGTACGGTCTCACCGAGGCGGGCCGCGATCTCGTCCCCGTGCTGATGTCCCTCATGGCATGGGGCAACCGGTGGGCCGGACTGACCGACGGACCGCCAGCCCTCCTTGAACACCGGCCGTGCGGAAACCTCTTCACCCCGCTGATCGTCTGCCCGCACTGTGGGGAGCAGGTCACCGCCGACGACGTCAAGGTCCACCCGGGCCCCGGAGGCCGCGTCGGCCCTGGCACCTGGCTGCTCGCCGAGCGGCTCACTCAATCAGACGTGTCGTGATACCAAGCCGGTCGGCCCCGGTGGCAGCGATTGCCCTGTCCAAGAACCCGCTGCCTCCGAACCCCCTCAACGTGCCACGGTATGACGATTCGCCGACTCGGCGCACGGGCACAGGGGTCATGCACTTCGTACTGCATGGGCTTCCTCGCGCTACATGGGGACTCGGTTGACGTGGCTGGTCCACGCCCTGCGGGAGAGTTCAAGGACGAGGCTCTGCACCGTGCCGCAGGCGACCATCTGACAGGCATCTGTGTCGTCGTCGCCTCGGAGTCGGCGTATGGCCCACCGATCGGCTGCCCACTCGCGAAGAGTTGGCTGCTGAATACAAGGCCGCACCGGGCGTCATCACATCCGCCACCAAGCTGCTCGCCCAAGACGGGTTGCTCCTGAGTCGCCCAGGTGCAGGGATGTTCGTCCGGGAACGGCCCCATTTTCGCAGCTTGGTTCGCTCATGGTTCCAGCGGCGTAAAGATCGGAACTCATTTGCTCAGGAGTTGGAACGGCAAGGCCGCCAAGGCGCTCGTGAATATGCGTCGGACACGATGCAGGCCCCGCCCGAAGTGCGGGCGCGGCTCGGTCTAGGCGAGCCGGACGGCCACCGTCACGACGTGATGCGTACCGTCTACACGTACTCCTCGGGTGAGGGAGGCCCGTGGATGTTGTGCACGAGCTGGGAGCCCTTGAGCCTGACCAAGGGAACCAGCATCGCCTTCCCCGAGGCCGGACCGCACGGTGGGCTAGGAGTGACACACCGGATGGCGGCCATCGGCATCAATGTGGACGCATGGACGGAAGAAGTGTGTGCACGGCCGGCCTCACCGGACGAGGCGAAGCGGCTGGGTATCGGCGCGGGTTCGATTGTGATGGTGGTCGAGCGAACCTACCTAGCGAGGGATCAGGTAGTGGAGGTGGCCGACATCGTGGTACCGGCTGAGTCGACGAAGCTGATCTACAACGGGCCGGTCGGCGACGGTTGAACGGCGCGGTCGCAGTAGACGGCTGGAGTGAAAACACGACGACCAGCGTCCGGAGAGTGAATGACGCACGAGGAGCGCTGGGAGTGGAAATCACTTACGCCGATGTCAGCTGGCTCGCCCACGGGTGGGAGCTGGGCGACGTATGGTGTCTGACCTTCGTTCGAGGTCTCGAAGAGGCCGAAGCGCTGCGGCGGCTAGGCGCCGCCGAGGAGAGCATCCGGCCGCTGAGCTACAGGGAATTGACGGATTCGGGACTGTTCCCGCACACGGTTCTGGCTGGGCGTCTTAAGGGTTGGGTCGTGCTCATCGAGCGGAACGGCAGCGAGGCGACAGAACCGGATGCGATGCGAGCGCTGTCGGCCGGGACGGAGCTCGTGTCCGTGCTGCGGCACGACTACGCGACCGATCTGTTCGTGTATGCCATCGACGGGGATCGACTGACTTCCTTCGACCCGAGGAAGCCCGCATGGCGGTACGGGAGCGATCCGGATCGCCTCCTCGACGCGATGCGAGAAGTAGGCGTCGATCCAACCTATCTCCCGGGTGGCCACGTTTCGGGAGACGAGGCCATCATCACCGGAGCTCCGACAATGAGCGAAGCACTGATGCTCGCGGCCCGGCTGACCGGCGTCGTATTGACCCCTGAAGTGCTGAACGGTCCGCTAGTGGGCGGTGTTGTCGGCTCTCAGGCTGACGACAGCCTAGAAGAGGGCGCTGGGCGGCAGGGGACAACATCGCAGACGACCGCCGACCTGTTTGCGGCGATCCGGCGAGATGACCCGCAGGAGGTAAGCCCCGACAAGGCAAGCGCGCAGGCACAGGGCGCATCAGACGGAGGCACTGAGTCTGAGTCCACGGCGTGATTTGGCCTGATCACTTTGGCCCGATTTCTCGCCTTGTCGGAGGCAACGGCGCTACTGGCCCGCGACTTGCTGGAGGAAAGAGGACCGGGCGGACACCGTAGCGTTGAGGACGTTCTCGTGGTGTCCGCGGCTGCAGGCCAGATGTGGCACGCGTGATCTCCAGTGATGCCAGCCATGTCCCGGAGCCATGTTCTGCGGCGACGGCCTTCCGACGCATCCCGCGGAACTCGAGCAGGTATAGGCCTGACGTGCGACACCTGCCTCGGCCCCACTAGCCAGGGCGCTCTTTCGATTGACCGCCAGCCTGCTCAGCAGTTGTCGAGAATCGACTCCATCGCGTTCTTCTCCGCCGACGTAACCCACACTTCGTACTTGGCCTTCACGTCGATCTGCCGGGAGATGTACGTGCACCGGTACGACTTGCGCGGCGGCAGCCAGGTGGCGGCGTCCGAGTCGCTCTTCTGGCTGTTCAGCGGCCCGTCCACGGCCAGGAGGTTCAGCGGGTCGTTGGCGAACTCCTTGCGCTTGGTGGCCGACCATTGCTGGGCGCCCTTCTGCCAGGCGTCCGACAGCGGGATCAAGTGATCGATCTGGACGTCCATGCTCGTGTCCTGGCCGCGTTTGAACTCGATCGTCTTGCCGCTGTAGGGGTCCTTCAGCGTGCCGGTCAGAACGATGCAGTCCTGGGTGCCGCGCCTGAAGGTTTCGTCCTCCAGGTCGCGCTTCAGGATGTCGTTACGGGTGTCGCAGCCGTTGCGGTCCACGTCCGCCCACGCCGGGCCGAACTCGTCGCGGTCGAAGCCCGTCTTGGGAGCCCGGCCTTTGACGGCCAGCTTGGCGAGCTTCTTGCGGGCGTCCGACACCGAGGCCGAGTCGGGTTTCCCGGGAGTGTCGGGGTAAGTGGACTGCGCTTCTAAGCCGCCGCAGCCGGTCAACACCGTCATCGTGGCCAGACCGGCCAGGAACGTTCGAACCCGCACCCCTACCCCCAGACTTCGCCTTTCGTAAAGTCAAGGTATAGCAAGTGCCCGTAAATGGTCTTATAACGCCTCAGGGGCGTCTTGTCTCCCACCTCGGCGCGAACGGGATCTCGCGCAGGCGGGCGGCGAAGGCGGCGGCGGGGCCCTCGTCCCACAGGGAGAGAGAACGAGCATTGTCGTACGCTGATCGGGGATCATGACACGTCGGGAAGAGGCGGCATGGCGCAGCGGCGCTTACTCGAAGGACTTGGGGTCACGGTCGCTGAGGAAACGGCGTACCGGGCCTTGCTCAGACACGGTCCCGCGACGCTGAGCGAGCTGGCGGCCGAGACCGGCTCGTCCGCCGCTGCCATCCGCCGCATGCTGCCCCGGCTGGAGGACCTCGGCCTGATCTCCCGCGTGGCCGGCCGCCCGCTGCGCCTCATCGCCACTCCACCCACCATCGCCATCGACATCCTCGTCGCCCGCCGCCAGGAGGAGCTGACCCACAGCCGCGCCGCCGCCGCACTTCTGGCGACGGAAGTGGCCGCCCGCAGCGGGCCGCAGCCGGAGGAGGTGCTGGAGGTGGTGACCGGCCGCGACGCCGTGGCCCGCCGCTACCTCCAGCTGGAACGCAACGCCACGCGGGAGATGCTGGTGCTGGTGCATCCGCCGTACGCGGTGGACATCAGCGACGACCGGGAGAATCGGCAACGAGCGGCCCGCAGGGGAGCCCCCGTCACCCGCGGCATCTACAGTCCTCAGGCCTTCGAACACCCCGGCATGCTGGCCCACACGCGCCGCGCCATCGCCGACGGCGAGCAGGCCAGGCTCGGCCAGGTGCCGGTCAAACTGGCTATAGCCGACGCGGCCACCGCCATCCTCCCGCTGGTCTCCGACGAGGGCCAAGCCGTCGAGAGCGCCCTCGTCGTCCACCCGTCAGCGCTGCTCGACGCCCTGGTCGGCCTGTTCGAGACGCTGTGGCGAGCCGCCGTGCCGCTGCGCCTGTTGACGGAGGGCCTGGAACAGGAGCGAGAGGCCCCGGACGCCGAGGTGCTGGCACTGCTGGCAGCCGGCATGAAGGACGATGCCATCGCCAGGCAACTGGGCCTGAGCCCGCGTACGGTGCAGCGCCGCGTCCAGGTGCTGAGCGAGCGCCTGGGCGCCCGGACCCGCTTCCACGCCGGCTTCCTCGCCGCCCAGCACGACCTGCTACCCAAATGATCAGAACCCGCCCGCTCACTCTTCGGACTGCGCATATCGCCCAGGTATTACTGGGTACCGACCGTTCGCGCTGGCCACCGAGGCCGCGCTCAGCGGCGCCCTGCGGTCAAGACGTTCCTGGAGGCCATGGAAGGCCGCGCGCGACTGAGGTTAGGTCACGCGACCAAGTTGACGCTTTCTCCGAAGACGGTCAGAGTGACGGTCGCTTGGTCGTCCAATGCCCTGGCATAGCTGCGGAGAGTGTCCACCTTCAGGTCGATGACCATCGCGCTTTCGATGGCGGACACACGGGCCTGAGTGACACCCATGCGCTCGGCGACCTCCCGCTGAGTCAAGCCCAGGCGCTTGCGGATCTCGCCCAAGCGCAGTCCTGCCCGCAGCAGCGCGGCTTCAGCACGGATCGCGTCCATCTCTCCGGGGGCATCGAAGATCTCAGTCAGGTCATTGCGCTCATTCATGGTCATTCTCCAACTTCCGCCACAGTTCGTACTGTCGTAGGGCCTCGTCGATCAGAGTGTCATAGAACATCCTGCTGCTGACGTTTCGCTTGTCGCCATGGGCGAGCAGGACCACAACGGTGCCCGCGTGGTAAACGAAAGCGATGCGGATGGTGCCGTGCGTACGCAGCTCCAGCAGACTGATGCTCCTGGCCGCGTCCCCGGTCAGGGCTGCAACCAGGTCGCGCGGATGCCGACCAGGACCTTCGCGCAGCAACTCGAGCCGCGCGGCAATCTGCCTGCCTTTCTCGGGATCGTCCTTCCGCAAGCTTCGCAACCACGCCTTTACTGGGTCAACGATGGCGAGGTCATATCGGTCCACGAAGCCAGCTCTCGTCCACGCACAACAGTCTTGTTATTAATAGCATAGTCCTATTGTTGAGGTTGGTCCAGAACACTGTGGCCCAGAGGCATATGGCGTCTTCCGCGGGGAGTGCACAGCCAGCAACTTGGTTTCGTGCCCCATCGCGGCGAACTGCCCCACGCGTGTCCCATGGCGGGAGCCTGGGTGCTGACGGCCATGACCCGCCAGGTGATCCACCTTCACCAGCCCGAATACGCGCCCCTGCACGCCATGCCACCGTGGAGAGTACACAGCGTGGCGGAGCGTCATCCCGCGTCATAGAGCTCATGCCCGTCAGGGAAGCATGGATCACGGCCCTGCGGACTCACACAGCCAAGACCGGTGACGCTCACGGTGCCAAGCAGGTGGAGGGGCTGCTCGCCGACGCCGAGCAGGCCTACGCCCGCGGCAGGACCGATCGCAATCCGCACTGGATCGCGAAGTACGAGGAGCCCGAGCTGCGCGGAGATCGGCGCCAGCTGGCACTGCTCGGGAAGCATGACAGGGTGGACGACCATGCGGAGCGCGTGACTCGGGAGTTCGCAGTGTCGCGTCCTCGGTCCGCCCAGCTCAACCGCCTCGCCGCTGCGAACGCCTACCTGGGCAAGGGCGAGCGGGAGCAGGCAGTCCACAGCGCACGGACTATGCTTCCCGTGGCCATTGATCTGACGTCGTCGCGTCTCATCGAGAGCATCCGGCAGTTCGACAAGCGGTTGAACCCGTGCGAGAAGACCGAGCGTCACGGCTCTTCTACGAACGCACCCGTGTCGCGGCGAATGACACCGCCAGCGCCGCGATCACTGGAATCGCGGTGTAGAAGATCAGGAACAGCAGGCCCACCGGCCATAGTCCCTGGCCGCCTCCGCCCTCTCGGACGACACCGATAAGAAAGAGGACGTAGAAGGGACTCGCTGCCAGCAGGCCCCACCAGAGCCCGCCTTGCGGGACGAACCACGCAGCCGTCCCGGAGAGAACGGCTAGGCCGAGGAAAGCCAGGAGGAGGAACGGTGAGTCGAAGAAATCTCGCGGTGCGCCGGGCGACACCACTGGAGAGGTCAGGTGACAGACTCCCGCAGCAGCGGCGCCTGCGATCGCCAGGACCAGGATCCAGACGATGGCGTCGGTAAGACGAGGCATGGAACCATTCCTTGCGTCCGGTCTTCTACGTGATGAGCATTCCGCCGTCCACCGGCAGCGTCACCCCTGTGATGTACGAGGACGCGTCGCTCGCCAGGAAGACGGCCGCGGCCACCAGTTCGGTCGGGTCGCCGGGCCGGCCCATGACCACCCGCGACTCCAGCATCCGCTCCAGATAGCCGGGTTGGTACTGCTCGGTCATCTCCGAGGCGAAGAACCCCGGCTCCAGGCAGTTGACCCTGATCCCGCGCCGCCCGGTCCACTGCTGGGCCAGGTCGCGGGTGAGGCCGATCACCGCCGCCTTGGACGCGCTGTAGGCGGCCTGGGGCAGTCCGGCCGTGGTCTCGCCGAGCACACTACCGATGTTCACGATCGACGAACCCGGTGGCATGACCCGAGCGCATGCCTGTGCCATCCAGTACGTCCCGTGCAGGTTGACGTCGATGACCTGTCGGAACTCTTCGGGCGTCTCGCGCACCGCGGGCACGGCCGTGGCGATCCCGGCGTTATTGATCAGCACGTTGACGCTGCCCAGCGTCTCGACGGCGGCGGCCACCAGTGCCTTGCAGTCCTCGTGACGTGCGACGTCCGTCGGCACGGCGAGGCACCGGCGGCCGGTCTCCTCAACCAGCCGCCGCGTCTCCTCCAGCCGGTCCGCCCGCCGGGCGCCGATCACGATGTCGGCGCCCGCTTCGGCCAGCCCTCGGGCGAAGGCCACGCCCAAGCCCGACGAAGCCCCGGTGACGATCGCCACCTTCCCGTCCAGCCGGAACAGCTCCAGCACGTCAACCCCCGCCCTCCCGGTCGAGACCGAAACGATCCCGCACGCGCGTTTCGTTAGGACGAGAGTGCCACACTGCGTGCCTTCCTCCGGGGACGGCCCCGACGCGCACGTGCTGCCGAGACCGGAAGGCTCCGGCCTCCGCATGCTGTCCAGACCCCCGGCCCCGACATGCTATCCAGACCGAAACGCCCCGGCCCCGACATGCTGTCGAGACCGGGGCGCCCAGCACCTCGGAGGCCCTTAGAGGCCGTATTCCTTGACGATCCGCTCGTGCCGCTCGACCTCGACGTCGATCTCCCGTGCCAGGTCCAGCCAGGCCAGCGGATGCACCCACCGCTCGGTCGCGTCGTCGAGCAGCGCGTCGACCTCGGAGGGCGAGACGTCCGGCGGCACCGCGACCCAGCCGAACACGCCCGGCAGCGGCTCCCCGCTCGTCGGGTGGTTGACCTTGTAGTTTTCGTCGCTGTAAACCCACATCGGCCAGCCGCGCTCGGCCATGACCTCGGTGAACTCCGCCCAGTCCTCCTCGCTCGGCGCCGCGCCGTCGAAGAAGTAGCTGGTGTAGCCGCCGGGCCGCAGGATGCGCACCGCGGCGAAGGGCGGCACGAAGTTCTGCTGCTCCTGCGGGTCCTCGGGCACGGGCTCCAGCAACTGCGGGTCGAAGACCACCAGGTCGCCGGCGTTGTAGTCCATGCCGCGCGGCTGCGGCAGCGCCAGCCTGGCGGTGGCGGGGCCGGTGCGGATCGACAGCACCTGGCGCTGCCCACCGTCGGGGGCGGGGAGGATGACCCGGATGAGGCCCATTTCCTCCTCGATCGGCCCTTCCTTGGACTTGATCGGCATGCCGATCTTGGCCGCGCCCCTGCGTACGGTGTCCCAGTCCTCCGCCGAGGTGGCCATGACGATCATGCGCCAGACGTCCTCGTCGCTGAGCTCGTCGATCACCTCGAGCAGCGACTGGGCGGCCTTGGCGTTCTGGTCGAGCTGCTGGGCGGCGCCGGACAGCAGGCGGCGGGCCTCGATGCCGGCCCCGGCCGCCACGGCGTGCTCGGCGGCGTCGAGCGCCTCCTCCCACCGCTCCCGCGCGCTGTGCAGGCGGGCGAGCGTCACCTGCTGGGCGGCGTGCGGCAACATCGCGGCCATCTGCTCCAGCCGCTCGTCCTGGCGGGCCTCGATGAGCAGCGTGGTCAGGAAGGCCACGTCGTCTTCCTCGGCCTCGGCGATCTTGCCCGAGTCGACGAGCAGGCTCCAGTAGATGTCGGCGCCGGTGGCGGGGTAGCCGAGGAAGCCGAGTGTCGTGGTGTGGCGGCGGGTGGCCTCGAGGTCCTCGCCGGACAGCTGCGCCAGCCAGCCGACCCACTTCTCCGGGTCGGCGTTGAAGCCGTCGGCCGCGTCGAACAGGCCCACCCGGTCCTCGAGCGGCCCAGGGGCCTCGGGCTCGGTGGCGGCGTCGGCGGCGGCCCGCAGCGCGGCGATGCGCTCGGCCAGGCCCTCGGTGTCGCGCAGCTCGGCGGTGCCGGACTCGGCCAGGTCGGCCAGCAGCCTGGCCTGCCACTCGCCCTGCCGGGCGACGGCCAGGTCGCCCGCGATCAGCGCGAGCTCGACGCGGGCGCGGTAGCCGCCCATCATGCCGAAGTAGTCGATCCACTGGCGCAGCACGCGGCCGAGCTGCCAGGTGTTGGTGATCTGCGAGGAACCTGCCAGCAGGGCGACGGCCCGCGACCACTCCACGAACACGCGGGGGTGCTCGCCGACCACGTCGAGATCGGGCAGCGCGTCCACGGCCTCGGCGGTGCGGCCCAGCTTGGCGAGGATCAGCGCCCGGCGCACGCCGTCGCGGTGCTCCTTGGCGACCGGGTCGTCGGGCTGGAACCCGGCGGCCGCCTGCAGCGCGTTGAGCGCGTCCTCCGGGCGGCCGGCCGCCAGCAGCGCCCGGGCGCTCTCGGCGCCGAGCTCCCAGCTGGCCTCGCGCCCGGCCACGCGCAGCCGCTCGACGGCGGACTCGGCGTAGGTCACGGCCTCGCCTGGCTTGCCGGCGTCGATCAGGGCGGCGACGTAGTGGGTCGCGAGCCCGGTGAAAGCGGGCTTCTCGGGGCTCATGCCCTCGATGTAGGCCCCCAGCGTCTCCAGACGCTCGCTCGCGTAACCGGGGCCGTCGGTGTTGGCCCACGTGATGGCCAGAGCCTCGACCGCCGCCGGGGCGGACGGGCACTCGCGCACGTCTTCGCGCTGGGCGAACGCCACCAACTGCTGCGCGTCGTCGATGGCGACCGCACCCTGCGCCCGGTCGCCGATGCGGCCGATCAGGTGCCAGTAGCGGGCGTAGAACTCGAGCCAGGGCAGCTCCAGGGCTTCTGCCTGCTGCGCGATGGCCGGGGCCATGACGTCGAGCTGGGGATATCGGCCCTCGTAGGCCTGTGCGGGGAGGTCTCCCAGCGCCATGGCGAGGCCAACGTTGCCCGCCTCGGAAAGCTGCTGCTGGGTGTCGCCGACCCAGGCCCAGATGTCCACGTCCATGGGCAGTCAGTCTGCCAGGTCAACGAGCGTGCCCAAAACGCAAGAGCTCGATCAGCTCGTCCGTTTCTCCGTCGTCGAGGGCCGAAAACATGGATGCCATGAGATCGTCGGTACGCTCTTCGACCTCCGCGCGGCGCGCCACCACCTCGGGCGCCGGGGTGGTGTACGGCTCGGGCCAGGTGAAGAACTTCGCGATCATCTCGCCCGCGGCGAGCCCGAAAGGGGTCGCGTCGTGGTCGGCGGCGAGCGTGGCTTCCAGCGGGTGCAGCCCGGCCGCGATCACGGCGTTGGCGTGCAGGCCGCCGCGCAGCTCGCGTACGCAGTGCATGAGCTGGACTGCCCGCGCGGGCGGGTCGTCGGCCAGCGGCACCTTCCGCCAGCCGGCGAACAGCGGGGCGCCGGTGGAGGGGGCCCGCTGGACGACGCGTTCGAGCAGCTCGGCGATTCTGGCGCAGCCGTCGTAGCCGCCGAGCTTGCGCCTGCCCCAGGCCCGGCACGCCTCGGCGTACAGCTCGACGGCCTGGTCGACGGGGAGCTTGCGGCCGCCGTTCCAGCTCTCCTCGACGTGTGCGGGCGGAAAGAAGACGACGACCGAATTGACCACGTCGGCGTCGCACTCGCCGAGCACGCCGCAGCGGCCCCTGAAGTAGAGCTCGCGGGCGCCGAGGCCGAGCTCGTCGCAGATCGACTTGGCCTCTCTGGAGATCATGAATCCGCCGCCGAACTGGCCGATGGGCGCTTTCACCTGCGCGGCGGTGGTGCGTGGGTCTGCCATGTCCACCCCTCGGTCCGTGAAGGAGACCCAGCATCCCTCAGGAGAACATCATTCTGCAAGCATCAGGTCCCCGCTGGCCACGAGCACGGCGGGACCGGAAAGGTAGCTCGTGTCCTCATCGAGGATCACGGTCAGCGTGCCGCCGAGCACCTCGACGGTCCAGGTGCCGGTGGTGTCGCCTGACAGGCTCGCGGCGGCGACCGCCGTGGCCACCGCGCCGGTGCCGCAGGCGCGCGTCTCGCCGCAGCCGCGCTCGTAGACGCGCATGACCGCGCGGCTGGTGCCGACCGGGTTGAACAGCTCGATGTTGACCCCGGCGGGGAAGACGCCGGTGTCGAAGCCGGGCTGGTGGGTGAGGTCCAGCTGGACGACCGGGTCGCCGATGGGACAGGCCAGGTGCGGGTTGCCCATGTCGACGTGGATGCCGGTGTATTCGTGGCCGCCGACGCTCGCCACGCTCTGGCCGCGCACGACGGGCTTGCCCATGTCGACCGTGATGTCGCCGTTGGGCTCGACGCGGATCATGCGTACGCCGCCCCGGGTGGCCACCGCGAACTCCTGCGGATCGGCCAGCCCGGCGTCGATCAGGTAGCGGGCGAACACGCGCACGCCGTTGCCGCACATCTCGGGTGTGCTGCCGTCGGCGTTGCGGTAGTCCATGAACCACTCGGCCGCGGCCGCCTGCTCGGCCACCTCGTGGCACTGCTTCGTGCGCACCACCCGCAGCACGCCGTCGGCTCCGATGCCGGCCCTTCTGTCGCAGATCTTGGCGACGAGCGCGGTCGACATGTCGACCTCGCCGTCGGGATCGGGGAGGATGACGAAGTCGTTCTCGGTGCCGTGGCCCTTCAGAAACCGCATTGTAGGAGTTTATGCGCAGGGATGGCCGGCGACTCGCGCGAGGGATCGCTCGAGAAGGTCCGGGGCGTCGTACGGCAGCCAGCACACCCGCGGATCGCGACGGAACCACGACTCCTGGCGGCGGGCGAAGCGCCTGGTGGCCCTGATTGTCTCCGCGATCGCCTGCTCCTCGCTCCATTCGCCCTCGAGAAAGCGGATGACCTGGGCGTATCCGAGGGCGCGGCTCGCCGTGCGGCCCTCCGCCAGCCCCTGACCGAGCAGCGTCCGCACCTCCTCGACCAGGCCCGCCTGCCACATCCGCTCGACCCTGAGCGCGATCCGCTCGTCCAGCTCCGGCCTGGGCACGTCGAGGCCGATCTGGACGCTCGGGTAGACGGCGTCGTAGGACGGCATCGTGGCCGAGAACGGGCGGCCCGAATGCTCGATCACCTCCAGCGCGCGCACGATGCGGCGGCCGTTGCTGGGCAGGATGGCCGCCGCGGCCGCCGGGTCCCGCTCGCGCAGCCGCTCGTACAGCGGGGCCGGGCCCCGCTCGGCCAGCTCGGCCTCCAGCCGCGCCCTGATGTCCGGGTCGGTGCCGGGGAACTCCAGGTCGTCGAGCGCCGCCCGCACATACAGGCCGCTGCCGCCCACCAGCACGGGCACCTCGACGGCGTCGATGACCTTCCTGGCCAGCCGCTGGTACTCGGCCACGCTGGCGGTGACCGTGACGTCCCAGATGTCCAGCAGGTGGTGGGGGACGCCGCGCATCTCGGCCGGGCTCAGCTTGGCGGTGCCGATGTCCATCCCGCGGTAGAGCTGCATGGAGTCGGCGTTGACACACTGGCCCCCGAGGCGGAGCGCGATCTCCACGGCGAGGTCGGACTTTCCGGCCGCGGTGGGGCCGACGACGGCGATGACTGGCTGCTGGCGCACGTGCACAAGTTTGCTAGAGGTCGAGCAGTGTCGGCTGCAGATAACCCTCGTGGGTCAGCAGCCAGCGCTTGGTCTCCACACCTTCGCCGCCGCTGAAACCGCCCAGACCGTTGCCCGCGATCACCCGGTGGCAGGGGACGACGATCGGGATCGGGTTGGAGCCCATGATCGAGCCGATCCCGCGGGCCGGCACCGTCGAGCCGCTGAGCCGGGCCAGCTCGCCGTAGGTGACGGCGGTGCCGTACGGGACCTTGTGCAGGGCCTGGAGCACCTGGAGCCGCGCGCCGGACATGAGCCGCCAGTCCACGGGCGTCTCGAACTCCTTCAGCTCTCCGGCGAAATAAGCGTTCAGCTCCGCGACCACGGAGGCCGTACGATCCGAATCATGGACTTCCGCGAGCCCGAGCCGGTCGGCCAGCCCCGCCCGGGAGCCCCAGCCCGACGCGACGAGACCGGCCTCGGTGACGGCCAGCACGAACGTGCCCACCGGCGTCGGCACGTCAGCGAAGGCAACGCCGTCCTTCATTGGGGCCATGATGTCCTCACGTGAGCTCGTGGTGCTGGGCACCTCCAGCGCTGTCCCTACCCGACACCGTAACCACAATGGCTACCTTCTGCGCTGGGACGGTCAGGGCTTCCTTTTCGACCCGGGAGAGGGCACACAGCGGCAAATGGTGCACGCCGGGCTGAGCGCGCACGACGTGCACTGGGTGTGCGTGACGCACTTCCACGGTGACCACTGCCTGGGTGTGCCCGGGGTCGTCCAGCGCATCGCCCGCGACAAGGTCAGGCATCCGGTGCGGGCGGTGTTCCCGGCCTCCGGGGAGACCTACTGGAGGCGGTTGCGCCACGCCGCCGCCTTCGCCGACACGCCGGTCATCAGCGAGCATCCGGTCTCCGGCCACCTGGCCGGCGTCGGGCCGATCATCGCGCGTCGCCTGTCCCATCCCATTGAGTCGTATGGCTACCGCGTGCAGGAGCCGTCAGGCCGCCGCATGTTGCCCGACAAGCTGGCCGCCCACGGCATCCGCGGCCCGGAGGTCGGCGAGCTGCAGCGCACCGGCTCCGTACGCGGCGTCACCCTCGAGGAATGCAGCATGCCCAAACCGGGGCAGAGCGTGGCGTTCGTCATGGACACCCGGCT
Organism: Nonomuraea sp. 10N515B; assembly: GCF_052245915.1. Classification (NCBI taxonomy): domain Bacteria; kingdom Bacillati; phylum Actinomycetota; class Actinomycetes; order Streptosporangiales; family Streptosporangiaceae; genus Nonomuraea; species Nonomuraea sp. 10N515B. The sequence continues at coordinate 369,364 of NZ_JBQQBQ010000001.1, read as the reverse complement.
CTGCGACACGGTCTTCGAGCTCGCCTCCGGCGTGGACCTGCTGGTCATCGAGTCCACGTTCCTGTCGTCGGAGAGCGCGCTGGCCAAGGAATACGGGCACCTGACGGCCTTCGAGGCGGGGCTGGTGGCCGCGGACGCCGGGGTGCGCAGGCTGGTGCTCACGCACTTCTCGGAGCGATATGGGTTCGCCGACGAGCCGGCCTTCGTGGCCGAGGTACGCCGTCACTACGACGGGGAGGTCGTGCTCGCCCGCGACCTGATGACGATCCCGGTGCCGCGCCGTCAGGTCCACAGCCCGGCGATGTAACCGACGCCGTAGGGGGCCGCCCGCGTGAGCAGGCGGCCGTGCAGCCTCGCCGTCTCCGCGGCTCCGGCCAGCACTTGCAGGGCTGCCCTGCCGCTCACCCAAAGGCGGTCCGCTTCCCCGGGGTCCAGCGCGGCGAGTGCTTCGGGGGCGGCGGTGGCGACGGCATGCGCGATCAGGTCGTCGTACGGCTGCGCGGCGTCGTCGTACCTGCCGGGGGCCTTGGGGGTGAGGCAGGCCGAGCCGTCGGCCATGACCAGCAGCGCCACCCGCTCCCCGGCCGCCGCCAGCTTGGCGCCCAGGGACAGGCACTCCTCGGTGGTGGCGCCGAAGGCCACGGAGTGGAAGGCGTCGGGGGCGCGGTCACGCAGGAGGCAGCGGCCGACGGTCAGGGACAGCGGCAGGACGGGTTCGCCGGCGCCGGCCGTGACGTCCAGGCCCCAGGGGCGCAGGGTGCCCGTCGCGTGGCCGCCGTACGAGGCTGCGTGGCCGTCCCCGCCGACGACGATGAGCGTGTCGGGGCGGGTCGCGAGCAGGCCGGCGATCGCGGTGTCGCAGGCGGAGCGGAGATCGGGCAGCTGGGTCACGATCAGCGGAGTGGGCGGGCAGACGGCCGCGGCGGCAAGCACGAGCGCAAGCGTACGGTGCCGCCGCCCGCCACCTGGTCAGCAGGGCGTACGGTGCCGCCGCCCGCCACCCTGGTCAGTAGGGGCTCTGTCCGTCCCGCACCTTCGCGAACAGGCTCTGGGCGTAGGCATGAGCCGCCTTGTGCAGCCCGCCCCCGAAGCTGATCCTGGCCACCCCCAGCTCGGCCAGCCGCCCGAGCGACGGCGTGCCCGGCCTGAACAGGATGTTGACCGGCCCGTCGACCTCGGCCACCAGCGCCCGGATCCCGTCCTCGTCGGCCAGCGTGATCGGGTAGACGCAGTCGGCGCCCGCTTCGCGGTAGAGCCGCGCGCGCTCGACGGCTTCCTGGGTGGAGGTCCTGCCGTGGAGGTACGTGTCGATCCGCGCGTTGATCACCAGATCCTGCCCGGCGGCCGCCCGCACCTCGGCCAGAAACTCCGCCTGGACGCCTGCGTCGAGCAGCTCGCCGGTGCGGGGGTCGGTGTCCTCCAGATTGCAGCCCACGGCGCCGGCGGCGGCCAGCCGTTCCACGAGTTCGGCGGGCTTGAGCCCGTAGCCGCGTTCCACATCGGCCGTCACCGGCACGTCCACGGCCCTGGTGATGCGGGAGACGGCGGCCATCATCTCGTCGACCGGCGTGCCCTCGCCGTCCGCGTACCCGAGCACCTTCGCGACGGCGGCGCTGCCGGTGGCGACCGCCGGGAAACCGGCCTCCTGTACGGCCCGCGCGGAGGCGGCGTCCCAGATGTTGGCCAGGACCAGGGGGCTCCCGGGCACGTGCAGCGCGCGCAGCACGCCCACCTTCTCAGTCGTCATACGACGACCCTATGGAGCAAGGTGGCTTCCGCCGTAGGTCCAATACGGTCCATTAACGGCAAGCCACTTCACATGGGGGCGGCTCTCAGCAGCAGCCCTGGGGCACTGGCCCGCTCAGTCAGCCGCGGCCCCTGGGCCGCTGGCCGGGATGGTCGGCAGCAGCCCTTGGAGCGCTGGCAGGCTTGCTCAGCAGCCGCTCGTGGCGCACTGGCCGATGACTTCGCCCGCCGGGCCGTCCGCCGGGGTGTCGGCCTCCGGCGCCTGCGGCGCCTTGGTGGGGGAGGACGTCGAGGGCCGCTGGCCGGTGCCGGTCTGGGTCGTGCCGCGTGAGGGGTCGGAGCCCGTCGAGCCGGTGTCGCCGCCGGTGTCGGCAGCGGGGTCGCCGCCAGTGCCCGTGTCGGTGTCGGCGTCGGCATCGCCCATGCTCCCGTCGTCCGGCAGGCCGTCCTTGGGAGCGTCGGTGGCGACATCGCCCATCGTGGCGTCATCGTCCTGGAAGTTCGGGTCGGCGCTCTGGGAGGCGGCGGGCCCGCCGGTGCCCTGCTGCGTGGCGGGAGTGGTGGGGTTGGCGGCCAGCGTGTAGCCGACGCCGCCCGCCGCGAGCACGGCGACGAGCGCCGAAGCGGCGATGGCGATGGTCTTCCTCTTGCTCTTCGGGGGTTCGGCGCCGCGGCCGTCGCTTCTCTGGGCCAGGCGGACATCCCCTGGTCCGGACAGGATCTCGGGACGATCCGGCTCGCTCGGATCTTGCATTGCGGTGACAACTCCTGCAGTCGTATCGGGGGAAAACTCGTCTGCTTCGAGGGTGATGGACCACACTAGCCGCAACAGAGGAATGCTCGCACACCAATCACAAAGGAATCACGACTTGTCCCCGCTTAGATCCATTTCCGCAGGTAGCCGCGGGCGCCTGCGATCGGCGGCAGGCGCGGCCGGGGTCCTGGTCACCGCCGTCCTGGGAATATTCCTGGCATTTACCGGTTCCTCGGAACGGTCCTCACAAAGAACTCCGGAAATGGATGAGGAAACGCAGCTTTCCGTAAGATCGAATTCACCCTCCGCTACTACCGCCATCTCCCATACGACATGGATCGCATCGCCGATGCTGCTCCATGGAACGTTCCAGAACACGGTCCCCGCCCCGGCTCCGTGGCTGCAGGCTGTGCCCCCGCCAGGAGCGGTGGTCCCGTCGGCCGCCCCGGTGCCGTCGTCCGCCCCGGCGCCACCGATCACGCCTGCGGCCCGGCCGCAGCGGTCGGCCGCTCCCCGGACGCCCGTCCCCAAGCGCCCCAAGACGACGCCTCGAGTCGGCTCACCGACCCCGCAGGCGCCTCCTCCGGAGCGGCCGGAGCCAGAGCCGGAACGGCCACGGGTTTTCGGGGGAGGCGTCGCGGACCCCTGCGCCACGTTCCATGACTTCCGCCGAGAGCCCTGCTACAGCTTCCTGAATCGGCTCGCCGGATGACGTGCCGGCCACCGATGACGGTGGCCGGCCCGGCTGCCGCCGGCACTCCACATGGCTTTCCCGGCCCGCTTGACGGGACTCAGGCCTCGGCGCCGAGCGCAGCCTTCGTCAGTTCGGCCTGCCGCCGTATCTGCCCCATGACGACCGGGTTGACCCCCTTGGCCTGGAACGTGGCGACCATCTGGTCCACGACCGCGTTGGCCCGCCCCAGATCACCCTGCCTGGCCTGGGCCCTGGCGAGGCGGCGCATCACCAGGTTCAGGGTGATGTTGTCGATGGTGGCCTCCTGCACGACCCGCGTGAGGTGCTCGATGCCCTGTTTGGGATCCGGTGGGCGCACCCGCAGCCGCTTGTCCGCCGTCAGCGCCTTGAACTCGCTCTCCGCGTTCAGGCCCTTCACCATCCGGGCGTACGTGGCCAGCCGGTGGTCGCCGTACCTGTCGATCACCTCGTCCAGCGCCAGGTTGCCCGAGCGCAGCGCCGGTGAGTCGGAGCCGAGCAGCGAGAACAGCTTGCCCTGCTCCTCGCCCAGCATCAGCTCCGCCACCTGGTGGTCGTCGCGGGTGACCGGGAAACGCACCCTGACCAGGCACGCAGGGGAGACGATGCGCGAGCCGTCGGCGGCGATGTACTGGGCGCGGACCTGGTATTCGCCGGGCTGCTGGAAGTAGTGCCCGTCGCGGCCGTGCCCGATGTACGCGCTGCGGTACAGGGCCGGGTTGCCCTCGTCCAGCCGGATGTCCGGCGAGGTGTCCACGCAGTGTCGGATCATCGGCCGGTACAACACGGTCCTGCCGCCCGGCTGCGTGATCGACACCTGCGTGAACTCCGTGTCCGGATGCAGATGGCCGTGGGTGACGCGGGGCTCCCCGGCGCAGGCGAGCTTGAGCTCGACCACGACAGGCTCGCCCAGCTCGAACGACTCCTTGGCGCGCAACTCCAGCCGCAGCCCGGAATGGTCCTCGACCGGCTGCTCGAACGGTTCGATCTCGGCCGCCCCGGTGCCGAACGCGTTCGCGCCCATGGCGACGTCGCGGAAGAAGCCGTGGCGCAGGTGCACCAGCTCCGGGTCGGTGAACTGGAAGGGGAAGGCCGCCCAATAGCCCTGTTCGCCGTTGGGTCTGAAGTTCTGTACGTAGTTCATCCACGACAGATCACCGAAGCCGCCGTCCGGGCCGAGGGGCTGGGGTGGGGTGGCGAGGTTCTTCTGCCAGGAGTGGAGCAGGTTGAAGGCGTGCCCTAACTCATGCACATACGTCCGTAGCTGCGCGCGTTGCGCCTGCGGGGAGTCGCCCTTGATCGCGTCGTAGAAGACCGCCGCCCCCTGCCGCTGATGGGCGTCGTTGTAGTCGAACATGATGCCCCGGTAGCCGCCCACATGCTTGCTGGCCACCAGCAGCCACACCCGCCACGCCGGCGCGTCCGCGAACGTGCTGAACTGCTGCGTCATCGCATGGTGCAGCTCGGCGTCGTTCCACGCCAGATCCGCCCCCGACCCGTCCACCGGGATCACCCCGGGCTCCGCCGTCGTCAGCTCGATGCCCGCCTCGGCGTACGCGGCGGTCACACTCAGCTCCCTCGCGGGCGACCCGCTCGGACCCGGCAGCGACCCGGTGCGGTACGACACGAACGGCACCGTGCCCGTCACCGAGTCCTGCTCGAGCAGCACCCGCCGGAAGAACGGCGAGGAGAACGACAGCTGATAGGTACGCCCCGCCAGCGCCGCCGTCCCCGACCCGTCGATGATCGTCACGCTCACGTCCTCGTCCGGCGTGTCGAACGTGAACACCCCGCGCCCGTCGATCCGGGCCTCGGCACCCTCGGCCCGCACGGCGGGGGCGTTGACCACGAACGACCCGACATACGAAATCGTCGCGCCCGCCACGGCGAACAGGTCGCCGCTCACCCGCCCGGTCGGCCTGGTCCCGTCGACGTCGACGCGGAGCGCCAACCGCGAGTCGCCGTCCTGCCCCTCGTACAACCCGCTGATCATGGCAGCTCCTGGGGGAATCGTCAGGGATTACATCGTCCCCCGCCAGGAGAGCCTGTCAACGAGATCCACGAACTTGAAGCGCCCCCAGCAGCTCCTCCGACGCCCGGGTGATCGTCTCGACGGCCCGGTCGAACGCCTCGGCGTTGTGCGCCGCCGGCGCGCGGAAGCCGGAGATCTTCCTGACGTACTGCAGCGCGGCCGCGCGCACGTCCTCCTCGGTCACGCTCTCGGTGAACGGGGGACGGAGGGTCTTGATGCTCCTACACATGCCTCAACGGTAACCGGCCCTAAGACGGAGGGCTGAGCTCGTTGCCGAAGTCGAGGGCGATCTTGCGCAGGCCCTCGGCCAGCTCGTCGCGGTCCCGCGCGTCGATGCGTTCGGCGGGCCCCGACACCGACATCGCGGCCACCACCCGGTTGCCGTCCCACACGGGCACGGCCAGGCAGTGCACACCCAGCTCCTCCTCGCCCAGGTCCATGGCGTAGCCGCGGGCCCTGACGACGTCGAGCTCGGTGAGCATGCCGGTGACGTCGATGATCGTGTTGGGGGTGCGGCGCGGCATGCCGGTCCGCTCGAACACGGCGACCGCCTCGCCGTTGGGCCGCCCCGCCAGCAGCACCTTGCCCACGGCGGTGCTGTGCGGCAGCACCCGCCGGCCGACCTCGGCGAACATGCGCAGCCTCCGCGGTGAGGGCACCTGCGCCACGTAGACGACGAAGTCTCCTTCGAGCACGGCCAGGTTCGCGGTCTCGCCGGACAGCTCGACCATCTTCGTCAGGTACGGCTGCGCCCACACGCCCACCATGCTCTCCGCGATGCCGCCGAGCCGCACCAGGCCGCCGCCCAGGGCGTACCTTCTGTCGGATTCCTGACGCACGTAGCCGCGCGCGAGCAGGGTCTGCAGCAGCCGGTGAATGGTGCCGTACGGCAGCCCGGTCCTGGCCGCGATCTCCGACAGTCCGGCCTCGCCGCCATGCGCGGCCAGCGCCTCCAGCACATCGAGCGCCCGCTCAACCGACTGGACACTCACCGGTCCTCCTTCGCCGGTCCGGCGAGCACACTGCTGCGTCTAATGGTTCGCTCCCTGCGGTCGCTCACAGGCTCACCCCGCGCAGCGAGGCGTCCAGCACCTCGGCGGTGTGGGCCACCCTGATCTCCGCGCCGGCCCGCCGCATGGCGGCGGCGATCTGCATGGTGCACCCGGGGTTGGCGGAGACCAGCAGCTCGGCATGGGTCGAGCCGACCGCCTTGGCCTTCCTGTCGCCCAGGTCGCGGGCGGCCTGCGGCTGGAAGATGTTGTACGTGCCCGCCGAGCCGCAGCAGATGGCCGACTCGGGGATCTCGCGCAGCTCCAGGCCGGGAATGCCGCTCAGCAGCTCGCGCGGCTGGGCGCGCACGCCCTGGGCGTGGGCCAGGTGGCAGGCGTCGTGGTAGGCGACGGTGAGCGGCAGCGGATGCCGCCTGGCCACGGGTCCCAGCTCCGTCAGGAACTCCGACAGGTCACGCACCTTGAAGCCGGGCTCGCGGCCGAGCAGCACGGCGTACTCCTTCATCGTGGAGCCGCAGCCGGCCGCGTTCACCACGACGGTGTCCACCCCGGCCTGCTCGAACATCCTGACCGTGCGCCGGGCCAGCCGCCTGGCCTGGTCCTCGCGCCCGGAGTGCACGCTGAGCGCCCCGCAGCAGCCCTGACCCCGCGGGATGACCACGTCGCAGCCCTCCAGCGCGAGCACCCGCGCCGTGGCCGCGTTCACCTGGGGGAAGAACTCGCCCTGCACGCACCCGGTGAGCATGCCGACCACAGCGCGGCGCTCCCCGCGAGCCCGGACCACGCGCGGCAGTCGCTGCCGCCGCTCCACGCGTGGCGCCAGCGCGGCCATGGCCCCAAGGCTGGGGTTGACGCGCGTGAGCAAGGGCGCCATCCGCTCGGCCAGCCACATCCCCGGCCGCAGCAGCCGCAGCCTGCGCGGGTAAGGGAACAGGGAGAACACGATGCCGCGCACGGCACGCTCCTGCGGGTCGCGTTCGTGCCGCCGCTCGACCTCCGTCCTGGTCAGCTCGATCAACCGGTCGTACTTGACCCCGGACGGGCAGGCGGTCACGCACGCCATGCATCCCAGGCAAGCGTCGAAATGCCCCGCCATTTCCGGCGTGATCGGGGTGCCCTCGACATGCTGCTGCATCAGGTGGATCCGCCCGCGCGGGGAGTCCATCTCCTCGCCCCAGAGCAGGTACGTCGGACACGTCGGCAGGCAGAACCCGCAGTGAACACAATCGTTGATCAGCTTCGGATCCATCTAGATCCCTCCCACAAAGCGGCCGGGAGACATCCTGCGCCCGGGATCGAACTGCTCCTTGACCCGCCGCATCAGCGGCAGCCCGCTGACCTGCCCCCACCGGTCGACGCTCGGGTAAGGAGCGGTGAGCACGCTCACCCGCCCGCCGGCCGCCTCGACCCGCTTGCGCAACCCGGACACCGCCGCGGCCAGCTCCGGCTCCGCGATCGCCCCCCACGACTCCAGCACCACCCGCCCGGACAGCACAGAGCCTCGCAGCGACAGCCCGGTGCCGGCCACCACGTCCAGCACGGCCTGCGTGCCCGTGGCCGGGAATCGTACCTCGACCAGCACCTCGTCGTTCTGGATCAGTCCCCACCACGACGGCGGCTCGCCGGTCACCGTGCCCTTGCCCACCAGCGCGCGCAGCACTTCGGCCCTGGAGCCGGCGGCCGCGCCCTCGACCAGCACGGCCACGGTCAGCGGCCCGCCGGGATCCGGCCAGTCCACCTCGGCGGCGCTCGGCTCGGCCTGCGAGGCGGCCAGCGCGGCGGCGATCGGCGGCAGCTCGTCGCGATCGAGCTCCGCCGTGATCCAGCGGCGGTCGGCGGGCAGCGGGTGCAGGCGGAACGTGGCCTCCGCGATGACGCCGAGCGTCCCGTACGAGCCGGTGAAGAGCTTGCCGAGGTCGTAGCCCGCGACGTTCTTGACCACTTTGCCGCCCGAGCGCGCGATCGTCCCGTCGGGCAGCACGACCGTGATGCCGATGAGCAGGTCGCGGGCGGTGCCGTAGCGGAACGCGCGCGGCCCCGCGGGAGCGGTGGCCAGTGTGCCGCCGACCGTCGAGTCCTCGGCGAACGGCACGTCCAGCGCGAGCTCCTGTCCCTTGTCCGCGAGCGCGGCGGACAGGGCGCCCATCGTCACCCCGGCCTGCGCCCGCACCACGAGGTCGCCGGCCGCGTGCTCCAGGATCTCGTTCATGCAACACAGGTCGAGCAGGACGTCGCACCGCTCCGGCGGCGGGCCCCAGTGCAGCTTCGTGCCGCCGCCGGCGGGGACCACCGCGAGGTCCCGTTCGGCGCAGGCGCGCAGCACGGCCGCGATCTCCTCGACCGTCTCCGGCAACGCCACCCAGCGCGGCTTGACCCCGCTGACGACGTCGTCCGCGCCCGCTTCCCTGACCGTCACCCCAGCATCAGACAGCAGCATCAGAACTGCTCCGCCTTCCCGGACTCCACCAGCGGATGCGCGCCCTTCCGAACGCCCGGCGCCTCACCGCACAGCCGCGGCGTGGGGAACACCTTGCCCGGATTGGACAGCCCTCGGGGGTCGAACGCGCACCGGACCAGCTGCATCGTGTCGAGGTCGGCCTCGCTGAACATCCTCGGCATGTAACGGCTCTTGTCCACGCCCACGCCGTGCTCGCCGGTGATCGAGCCGCCGTGCTCGATGCACAGGTCCAGGATCGCGCCGGAGACCACCTCGGCCCGCTCGCCCGCGCCAGGCTCGGCGTCGTCGAACAACACCAGCGGGTGCAGGTTGCCGTCGCCGGCGTGGAAGACGTTGGCCACCCTGATCCCGTGCTCGGCCGACAGCCGGTCGATGGCGGCCAGCACGCTCGGCAGGGAGGTGCGCGGCACCACACCGTCCTGCACGATGTACGCCGGGCTGATGCGGCCCACGGCGGCGAAGGCGGACTTGCGTCCCTTCCAGATCGCCGCCCGCTCGGCGGGATCGGCAGCCACCCGCAGCTCGAACGCCCCCGAGCAGATCTCGCTGAGCTGCGCGAACTGCCGCTCGACCTCCGCCTCGGGCCCGTCCAGCTCGACGATCAGCACCGCTCCGGCGCCCTCCGGGTAGCGGCAGGCCACCGCCGCCTCGGCCGCCTCGATGGCGAGGGCGTCCATCATCTCGATCGCGGCCGGCACGATGCCGGCCCCGATGATCGCCGACACCGCCTGGCCGCCCTGCTCGATGCTCTCGAACGCGGCCAGCACCGTGGTCACTGCCTGCGGCGCGCGGCTGAGCCGTACCGTGATCTTGGTGGCGATGCCCAGCGTGCCCTCCGAGCCGATGAACGCGCCCAGCAGGTCGTAGCCGGGGTCCATGCGGTCGAGCGTGACCAGGTCGCCGTCCGGGGTGACGATCTCGCAGGCCTCGACGTGGTTGACGGTGAAGCCGTACTTGAGGCAGTGGGCGCCGCCGGAGTTCTCCGCCACGTTGCCGCCGATCGAGCAGACCTGCTGGCTGGAGGGGTCGGGGGCGTAGTAATAACCCCGGTCGCGCACGGCTTCGGTGATGGCCAGGTTGGTCACGCCGGGCTCCACGACCGCCCGGCGATCGTCCAGGTCGATCTCCAGGATCGCCCGCATCTTGGAGGTGACGATGAGCACGCCGTCCTCGCGCGGCAGCGCGCCGCCCGACAGGCCCGTGCCCGAGCCCCTGGCCACGAACGGCACGCCGAAGTCGTTGCAGAGCCGCACCACGCGGGCGACCTGCTCGGCCGTGTCCGGCAACACGACCACACCCGGGGTCGCCCGGTGGTAGGTCAGGCCGTCGCACTCATAGGTGCGCAGGCGTACCGGATCGGTGATCACCGAGTCGGGGGGCAGCAGCGAACGCAGGGCCGCCACCAGGGTGTCCAGCACTCGATCACCTCCGTTTCCGATTATTCACGGCATGCGGGCATAAGCGGGAAGAGTCAGGAACTCGGCAAAGTCGTCGTCCAGCGCCACTTCCTTGAACAACGCGGTGGCCTGGTCGAACAATTTCTCGTCGTAGCCCGGCTCCCCGGCGATCTTGGCGAGCTCCTCGGAGATGATCTGCTCGACCAGCTCCTTGGTCACCTGCGCGCCCGTGTCCGCCAGCGTGATGTCGTTGTGGATCCACTGCCAGATCTGCGAGCGCGAGATCTCGGCCGTGGCGGCGTCCTCCATGAGGTTGTGGATCGCCACCGCGCCCAGCCCGCCCATCCAGGCGGCCAGGTAACGCAGCGCCACGTCCACGTTGCTACGCAGCCCCGTCTCGGTGATCTCGCCGGGGGTTTCCGAGACCGCCAGCAGGTCGGCCGCCGTCACGCTGACGTCCTCACGCAGCCGGTCGAGCTGGTTGGGCCGCGAGCCCAGCACCCCGTCGAACACCTCACGGCAGATCGGCACCAGGTCCGGGTGGGCCACCCACGACCCGTCGAACCCGTCGCCCGACTCGCGCGTCTTGTCCGCCCGCACCTTCTCCAGCGCCACGGCGTTGACCTCGGGGTCCCTGCGCGAGGGGATGAACGCCGCCATCCCGCCGATGGCGTGCGCGCCGCGCTTGTGGCAGGTGCGCACCAGCAGCTCCGTGTAGGCGCGCATGAACGGGGCCGTCATCGTGACCGCGTTCCGCTCGGGCAGCAGGAACTCCCGGCCCCTGGTGCGGAACTTCTTGATCACGCTGAACAGGTAGTCCCAGCGGCCCGCGTTGAGCCCGGCAGAGTGGTCGCGCAGCTCGTAGAGGATCTCCTCCATCTCGAACGCGGCCGGGTAGGTCTCGATGAGCACGGTGGCCCTGATGGTGCCGTAGGGGATGCCGAGCAGCTCCTGCGCCCTGGTGAAGACGTCGTTCCAGAGTCGCGCCTCCAGGTACGACTCGATCTTGGGCAGGTAGAAGTACGGGCCCTTGCCCTTGTCGAGCTGCCGCTGGGCGCAGTGGAAGAGGTAGAGCCCGAAGTCGAACAGCGACCCCGACACCGGTTGCCCGTCCACCTGGGCGTGCTTCTCGTCCAGGTGCCAGCCGCGCGGCCGCACCACGACCGTGGCCAGCTCGTCGTCGGGCTTGAGCGCGTATGCCTTGCCGCCGGTCTCGAAGTCGATCGTGCGGTCGAGCGCGTCATGCAGATTGAGATGGCCGGCCACGCAGTTTTCCCAGAGCGGGGAGTTGGCGTCTTCGAAGTCGGCCAGCCACACCTTGGCGCCGGAGTTGAGCGCGTTGATGGTCATCTTCTTGTCGACGGGTCCGGTGATCTCGACCCGGCGGTCCTCCAGGCCGGGAGCCGGCGCCGCGACCTGCCATTCGGCCTCCCTGACCTCCTTGGTCTCGGGGAGGAAGTCGAGCAGGCCGCCGTTTGAGAGCTCCGCCTGCCGCGTCTGCCGTGCCTCCAGCAGCTCCAGCCGTCTGGCGCCGAACTCCCGCTGGAGAGCCGCCACGAAACCGAGCGCCTCCGGCGTGAGGATCTCGTCGAACCGGTCGAGGATCGGGCCGGTGATCTCCATGGGACCTCTTTCCGCTCTGTGGAAAATCACTTCTGGATTGTGGAAGTGAAGCTACTCCTCTCCTGCTTCCCGGGTCAAAGGTGGGGTATTCCTCGGGGGTTCCTCGGGGGAGTTCCTGATGGGATCGAGGGCCTCACCGCGAAAGGATTCAACGCATGAAGACGATTGCGATCGCGGGCGGGCTGCTGGCCTCGGCGGTGCTGCTGACAGGGTGCGGGCTCGGCGACCTCGCCGGCCCCACGAACCAGGACACGACGTCCTACGAGGTGACGGACAAGGTCACCAAGCTTCAGCTCGAAAGCCACGCCGGCGACACCGTCGTCACCGAGACCGACGGCACGGCCATCCGGGTCGTCGAGAAGCTCCGCTGGCGCGGCGACGACAAGCCCAAGCCGGAGCACAAGGTCGAGGGTGGCGCGTTGTTCGTGACGTACGACTGCCCGTCGAACTGGGGCAGCTGCAGCGTCGACTACGAGATCGAGGTCCCGAAGGGACTGGCGGTCGACCTCGACAGCGGCTCGGGCAACATCACGCTCAGGTCCCTGACCGGGAACGTCGACGTGCACCTCGGCTCCGGCGACGTCGACGGCTCGAGCCTGGCGGGCAAGACGGTGGTCGCCGAGGCGGGGTCGGGGAACGTCGAGCTCAAGTACACGACGGCGCCCACCAGCGCACAGCTGAAGGCCGGTTCGGGAGACATCGTGCTCAACGTTCCCGGCGGGGCTTACGACGTGAAGACTGACACGGGCTCCGGCGACGTGACCGTCTCGGTCAAGGACGACGGCTCGTCACCGAACAAGATCTCCTTGAGCGCGGGCTCCGGCAACGTCAGCGTGGTGCCCGGATAACTCAGATGCCTACCCGGGGGATGTCTGTCACCATCGTGGGAAGACACCGAGGTGTCCAGACGTTCCCTCATAGAGATGACACGAATGCACGAAAACATCACGCTCGAATCCGGCGATTTCGACCTCGAGGAGCGCCAGGCGCTCCGCCGTGTGGCAGGTCTGTCCACTGAACTCCAGGACATTTCCGAAGTCGAATACCGGCAGCTACGACTCGAGCGGGTCGTCCTCGTCGGCGTCTGGACCTCGGGCACCGCCGAGGACGCGGAAAACTCCCTGCTCGAACTCAAGCTCCTGGCCGAGACGGCCGGGTCGCAGGTGCTCGACGGGCTCATCCAGCGCCGTCAGAAGCCCGACCCCGCCACATACATCGGCTCCGGCAAGGCGCTGGAGCTGCGCGACGTGGTCGAGTCCCACGGCGCCGACACCGTGATCTGCGACGGCGAGCTGACCCCCGGTCAGCTCCGTCAGCTCGAGGACACGGTCAAGGTCAAGGTGATCGACCGTACGGCGCTGATCCTCGACATCTTCGCCCAGCACGCCAAGAGCCGCGAGGGCAAGGCGCAGGTCGAGCTCGCGCAACTGCAATACCTGCTGCCCCGCCTGCGTGGCTGGGGTGGCAACCTGTCCAGGCAGGTCGGTGGCCGGGCCGCGGGCGGCGTCGGCATCGGCGGCCGCGGCCCCGGTGAGACCAAGATCGAGCTGGACCGCCGCCGCATCCGCGAGCGGATGGCCAAGCTGCGCCGCCAGATCGGCGGCATGTCCACCGCCCGCGACACCATGCGTTACCAGCGCCAGCGGCGCGAGGTCCCGGCCGTGGCCATCGCCGGCTACACCAACGCCGGCAAGTCCTCGTTGCTCAACCGGATCACCGGTGCGGGCGTGCTGGTGGAGGACGCGCTGTTCGCCACCCTCGACCCGACGGTGCGCCGGGCGCGCACGCCCGAGGGCAGGCTGTTCACGATCGCCGACACCGTCGGCTTCGTGCGCCACCTGCCGCACCAGCTGGTCGAGGCGTTCCGCTCCACGCTGGAGGAGGTCGCCGACGCCGACCTGATCCTGCACGTGGTCGACGGCTCCCACCCCGACCCCGAGGGGCAGTTGGCGGCGGTGCGCGAGGTGCTCGCCGACATCGACGGCGCGCAGGACATCCGGGAGATCGTCGTGATCAACAAGGCCGACGCGGCCGATCCCGACGTGATCGACCGGGTGCTGCGGCGTGAGCGGGACAGCATCGTGGTGTCGGCGCGGACGGGCAAGGGCATCCCCGAGCTGATCGCGCTCATCGAGCGCGAGCTCCCCAGGCTGGACCTGGAGGTGCACCTGCTGGTGCCGTACGAGCGGGGCGACCTGATCTCACGGGCTCACAAGGAGGGCGAGGTGCTCTCCGTGGCCCACGTGGAGGACGGCACGATCCTGCACGCTCGCGTGCTGCCCAGCCTGTTCCAGGAGCTGGAGCGGGTGGGCAAGCCGGTCGAACGCGTCTTTTGACGATTCCGCTGGGCGACTCCGCCGTGCTGCGGTACGGTGGGGCCGCTCGGCACGGATGATGCCGTCGGCGGCCATCGGCGGCTCATCACGGCATGGTTGGGCAGCACTGGCCGCAAAGCGTGCAGAGTTGCCTAAAAGCGACAGTGGTCCCCGAACCCCGGCTATTGCTAGGATTGGCCAGACCTGACGTAGGTCTTCTAGCTTTTTGGGTGTGGGTTCTGGGTTTCAGATGATGACTCATGGTGTCGAAGTCGTCAGCGGGGGCCAGGAATACGAGGCGGGGCTGGGTGGCGGTTGGGATCTGTGGTCTTTCTTCCGAATAACCCTGTACACCAGCCCAACATGTGAAATAACGTAACTGAACCGAAATCGCCGGATCATGACTCTGGCGAAACGGTCACCGCACAACTCGAGCGGATGAGAGCAGGAGACCCCCCATGTCGTCCGGACCCGGAGCGGACTCAGTGGGCGCGGCACAGGCCGTGCGCTGGGCACTGTGCCCGCGCAGGGGCTCACGCAGGGCGGTGATGCGGTGACCGTTCGGCTCCTCACCAACATCGGCCGCCTCTGGACCGGCAACGAGGTCCTCAGTAACGCGGCCATTCTCGTGCACAATGACCGCATCGCGTGGGTCGGGCGAGCCCCCGATCTGCCGCAGAGCGTGCCCGGAGTCGTCGACGACATCGTCGACGTCGACCACGTCGAAAACCTCGGCGGCGCGCTGGTCACGCCCGGCCTCATCGACGCCCACACGCATCCCGTCTATGCCGGCAACCGCTACGCCGAGCTCGCCATCCGCACCGGCGGCTCCAGCGCCGCCTCGATCACCGCGGCGGGCGGCGGCGTGGGCTCCACCGTCACCGTGACCCGCGGCACCGACCCGTGGACCCTGTGCAACGGCGTACGCGAGCGGCTGCGCGGCTGGCTGCTCAGCGGCACCACCACCGTCGAGGCCAAGACCGGCTACCACCTCACGCGCGACGGCGAGCTGGCCGACGTGCGGCTCCTGCGCGAGCTGGAGAAGGAGCCGATGATGCCGCGCGTGCACGTCACCTTCCTGGCGGCGCACACCGTCCCGCCCGAATACTTCGGCCGCCAGCGCGAATACGTCGAGGCCGTGGGCGCCTGGTGCGCCGACGCGGCCGCGGCGGGCGCCGACAGTGTCGACGTCTACTGCGACGAGGGCCACTTCACCACCGAGGAATCCCGCTGGGTCCTCGCCTCCGGGCGCAACGTCGGTCTGCTGCCGCGCATCCACGCCGGCCTCTACAGCCGCCGCGGCGCGGTCCAGCTGGCCGCCGAGCTCGGCTGCGCCTCCGCCGACGGCCTGCACCACATGTCGGACGAGGACATCGCCATCATGTCCCGCTACGGCGTGCCCGCGGTCGTCTGCCCCGCCACGGCGCTCCAGCGCGGCCACCTGCCGCCGGTCCGCCAGATGATCAAGCACGGCGTCCAGATCGCGCTCGGCAGCGACCACAACCCCGGCTACTGCGGCATCACGTCGATGTCACTGGTGATCGCCATGGCGGTGTCGGCGTTCGGGATGAGCGTCAACGACGCGCTCCGCGCGGCCACCCTCGGCGGCGCCACCGTCCTGGGCGCTCCCGACCGTGGCGTCCTGGCGCCGGGGCGGCTGGCGGACATCGTGCAGTGGGACGCCGACCACGAGGGCGCCTTCGCCTGGTCCTTCGGCCTCAAGCCGCGCCGGGTGTGGCGGGGCGGCACGCCGGTCCAGTAACCGCTTCAGGGCGACGGGCCGACTGGCTAATCTCGGCATATGTCGCCCACCGTTGCCGTTGTCACGGATTCATCTGCTTACCTGCCTGCAGTGCCGGGTGTCGCCGTCGTGCCGTTGCAGGTGATCGTGAAGGGCACGCCGTACGACGAGGGCTCTTACGGCGGCGGGATGCCGGATCGAGCGGACCTCGCCTCCGCGGCCACCTCCCGTCCCTCACCGGCCCGCTTCGCCGCCTGCTATGCGTCCCTGGCCGGAGCCGGCGCGACAGGGGTGGTCTCGATCCACCTGTCCAGCGACATGTCGGGCACCGTCGACTCGGCCAGGTTAGCCGCCCGTGAAGCACCCGTACCGGTGGAAGTGATCGACAGCCGTTCGATCGCGATGGGCCTCGGCTACCCGGTGCTGGCCGCGGCGCGCGCCGCCGCGGAAGGTGGGTCACTGGAGTCGGTGACCTCGATGGCCCGCCGCTGCGCCGAGACCACCCAGACCTTCTTCTACGTCGACACGCTCGACTACCTGCGCCGCAGCGGCCGCATCGGCACCGCCGCCTCAGTGCTCGGCTCCGCTCTCATGATCAAGCCGCTCCTCCACATCGTGAACGGCCAGATCTCCCTGCTGGAGAAGGTTCGCACGCCGACGCGCGCGATCGCCCGCCTGGAGGATCTGGCGGTGCGGGCGGCCGGTGAGGGTCCGGTGGAGGTGGCGGTCCAGCATCTGGCGGCGAGATCCCGTGCGGAAGCACTCGCGGAACGTCTGCCGAAGCGAGTGCCCGGGCTGGTGGACCTGCGGGTGGTGGAGGTCGGCCCGGTGATCGGCGCCCACGTCGGCCCAGGCATGCTGGGGCTGACCGTCACCCCATGCCACGTGTAGCCACCTAGGGCCGTGGCGGCCTCAAGCGCGCCTCTGCGGCCTCTGTGTCCACAGCCCTATCAACTCATGCGTCCCCTGTCCCCAGAACGTCGCTCGGGCCCTCACAGCGGCCGCTAGGGTCCTACGTTCTCTTGCGTGCGAACGCCTGATCCGACCGCGGAGCGCGCCATAGCCGCATCCCGGCTACGGTCGATCATGACCCCTGCCCGCCATCCCCGCCGACTCCTGCCTCGGCGCACTGGCGGTCACGCCCTGCGCGTCGAGACAAGGGAGAGCGGCGACGGCACTCCCTCCGCGTTTCCGGCTCGCGGGTCCGGGATCGAGGATCCCCCGACCGCACGTCGGGAGACGACCGACCACCTGCCGGCCGTCGGAGACGACGACACCGCGCCGTTCGGCTGGGGCGAGACTTCCGCACCGGGCCACGACGAGGACCCCGCCACGTCCCACCCTCACGGCCGCAACGGCGACACGGCTCTCATACCGTCCGACCGCAACGACCGCCTGGCCTCGGCCCTGGGATGGCATAGCGGTGATCAGGCCGCACTGCCGCCTTGGGCGGAGAGCGGGCCGACCTCGGCGTTGGGATGGCATGGCGATGATCAGGTCCCACTACCGCCTCGGCCCGAGAGCGGGCGGGCCTCGGCGCCCGGATGGCATGACGGTGACCCGCACCCACCACCCCCTCGGCCCGACGGCCGGCCAGTCCCGGCCCCACCGAGCGGTATCGATGGCCCGACCCTGGCACCACCTGGCCGTACCAGCGGTCCGATCCCCATGCCGCCCTCCTTCCAGGCGTTCCGGGCAGCGCTGGCCTCGCAGGGCCCTGCCTTGGACGCCGGCAAGCCGGGACTTCGCGTGCTGCTCGCCGTCGGCGCCCTTGCGGTGGCCGTCGCCGGCTTCTTCGTTTGGCGATCTCAGCCGACACCGGAGCCACTCCCGCCTCCCGCCCCGATCTCGTCCTCGACGCCGTCCCCGACCGCAAAGGTGACCGTCCACGTCGCAGGCAAGATCCGCAAACCCGGCGTCTACCTTCTCCCAGCGGGCGCCCGGGTCGCAGACGCGGTGACGGTGGCCGGTGGGGTGGCCCGTGGCGCCTCCACCGGCTCGCTCAACCTCGCCAGACGCTTGATCGACGGGGAGCAGATCGTGGTGGGCACCCCCGCAGGCCCGGCCGCTCCCGGCTCTGCCGTCTCGGACCCGGCCGCGACCGTCCTCGACCTGAACTCCGCCACGACAGAGCAACTCGAGCAACTCCCAGGCGTGGGAGAGGTCCTGGCCGCCCGCATCACCGAGTTCCGTGACAGCCACGGCGGATTCACCAGCGTGGAGCAGTTGCGCGAAGTGAGCGGCATCGGCCCGCGCAAGTTCGACGAGATCAAGCCGAAGGTTCGCGTCTGACATGGCCGTCGGCACGGACTTCGACGAGCGCAAGCACGCCTGGCCGCTGACGCTTCCCGCCCTCGCCGCCTGGGCCAGTGCCCTGATCCTCCTCGGTTGCGCCGCTTCCGTCAGCCTGATCGTGGCAATGTCCATAGCCCTGGCCGCCTGCGCCGTGGCGTGGCGCACTCGCGCATCTACCAGGAGTTGGCGCAACGTCGCCTTGGCCACGCTCATCTGCGCAGCGGCAGTTTCGGTGTCGATCGCCTTCCGGGTCCAGGCTCTCACCACCGGGCCGACGGCCGCACTGGCGGCGAAGGGCTCGTCCATCACCGCCCAGATCACCCTCACCGACGACCCCAAACGCAGAGCATCCCGAGGCGGACGCTTCAACCAGGACAGTTATGTGGTCCCGGCCACCCTCGAGATCATTCAGAGAGCCGGAAGCAGACAGGCCGTCAGCGTTCCCATCACCGTCTTCGCCAGTGGGCGCGAATGGAGCGACTTGCTCCCCAGCCAGCATCTCGAAGTCACCGGCCGCCTGGCGAAAGCGACCCCTGGCGACTTGGTGGCGGCCATTCTCCTGGTCCGGGGTCCACCACGGGTCCTGACGCCACCGTCGCAGCTCCAAACGGTCGCAGGCAGTCTGAGATCCGGCCTGCGCGCCGCCGCCGACGTCCTTCCCCCGGACCAGCGAGGACTGCTCCCCGGCCTGGTCGTGGGCGACGTCTCGCGCATGGATCCGCAGGTGGCATCCGATCTGAGGGAAGCCGGGATGAACCACCTTCACGCGGTGAGCGGGGCCAACCTCGCCATCGTCGCCGGCGCCACCCTTGCCATTTCCCGCTTTATCGGCCTTTCCCTGCCCATGAGGGCGGGTTTCGCCGCCATCGCGATGCTCGCCTTCGCCGTCGTGGCCCGCCCGTCCCCAAGTGTCTTGCGGGCCCTCCTCATGGGCCTGGTGGCCGCCGTCGCCCTTGGCACAGGACGTGCGAGGGACGGCTTCGCGGCGCTGTCGGGAACGGTCCTGCTGCTGATGTTGTTCGCACCTGAATTGGCTCGCTCGTACGGTTTCGCGCTCTCGGTCGCGGCCACCGCAGGCATTCTCATCCTCGCCCCGCGCTGGCGTGACCGCCTGTCATCCACAGAGCAGCGAAGTGACGTGTCCCAAGCCGGCGATGTCCAGGGCAGTGACTTCCAGGTGGGCGATGTCCGGGGCGGTGATGTCCGGGGCGGCCATGCCCAGGGCGGCCATGCCCAGGGCGGCAACGCCAGACTGCCGTACCGGTTGCCGCGCTGGCTGGCGGAGGCGGTGGCCGTGCCGGCGGCCGCTCAGGTGGCCGTGACGCCCGTGCTCGTGCTGATGTCGGGACAACTGACGCCCGTGGCGGTGCTCGCCAACCTGCTCGTGGCGCCGGCGGTGGCTCCCGCGACCCTGCTCGGCTTCGGTGCCGCACTCGTGGCGCCCCTATGGCCTGAGGCGGCGAACTTCCTGGTCGTCCCGGCCGGATACGCAGTCGGCTGGATCATCGCGGTTGCCGGCTGGGCCGTCGGCCTGCCCTTCGCCACGCTGCCGTGGCCCAGCGGCCTCCTGGGGATCGGCCTGCTCGGGCTCACGGCGGCCGTCGCGATACCCATCCTGCGCCGCCGGGCCTGGCGGGCGATGGCGCTGACGGTCGCCGCCGGCGCGCTGGTGGCCATCCTGGCGGTACGTCCCCTCGCCGGGCCGTGGCCGCCCGATGGCTGGCTGATGGTGATGTGCGACGTCGGGCAGGGGGACGGGCTGATCATCGCGGCGGGGCCAGGCCGGGGCGTCGTCGTCGACACCGGCCCTGACCCGGTCATCATGGACCGATGCCTCCGGAGGGTCGGCGTTGACGACGTACCGCTGCTCGTTGTCACGCATCCGCATGCCGACCACGAGGACGGGCTCACGGGAGTGCTCAGGAACCGGCGGGTGGGGGCCGTGGTCGTCAGCCCGCACCGCACGGAGCCCCGAGCCGGCGCGCACACATCGGTCACCCTGGCGCAGCGACGGATACCCGAATGGACGGCGGCGCCGGGGAGCCGCTGGCGGTTCGGGCCTTCGGAGCTGAGCGTGCTCGCTCCCGACCCCGCCATGAGCGAGATGCACGGGCAAGGGGAGGGCAGTGCGATCAACAACTCCAGCGTGGTGCTCCACGTACGGTGGCGTTCGGGATCCATACTGCTCGGCGGTGATCTGGAGACGGAGGCCCAGGAAGAGCTTCTACGCCGCGTTCGCGTACGGGCCGACATCCTCAAGACTCCGCACCATGGGTCCAACCGGCAGTCACCCGCCTTCCTGGCATCGCTCGGGGCGCGGGCGGCGTTGATCAGCGTGGGCGCCGACAACGACTACGGCCATCCTGCCCCGTCCACGCTCGCTCTGCTGCGGCGCCTCGGCGCGATCACCTACCGTACCGACCAGTCGGGAGATCTAGCGGTCGTAGAGCGCGATGGGGGATTGGCGGTGGTTGCCCGGGGTCCGTAGGACGGCGGTTGGCGGGGCTGTAGTGCGGCGGTTGCAGTGGAGTGACGTATGAGCACCCGCACCAGCCGTTGGAGGGCGGCCAGGCAGCATTCATCCGAAGAATGCCGCGGTCGTCGCCACGAACCGGTCGGCGTCATCGAGCCATGGGAAGTGGCCTGCTCCTGGTTGCACGACGAAGGCGCGCCGCTTCCCGGTCGGCCCATGGCGCGTCGCGCGTGTCGTGTCACATCAGGCCGTGGATGGGGCTGTCCCCGTACAGCGCGCCAATGTCGACCAGGAGGACATCGCGGCGGCGTTGGGCGGCATCGATGACATCGGGATGGAAGCCGTACAGGGAGAACAGGGCAAGGACCGCGTCATCGGGCCGATGTCCTTGGTCGGCGAGCAGGGTCCGGATGTGTTCGAGGCGCTGGAGGTCCTTCAGTCCGCGGGGCTGGATGGTGGCCTTGGCCTCACCGATCAGGGCGATGGTCGCCCGAGGGCTTTGCGGGCGCTCACCTAGCGCCATGGCGAGCAGGTCGACCTCATGTCTGGTCCGGGCGGCAGGGTCGGCGATCTCCGCTGTGCCGACCGCGCCGAGCGACAGCCGCGTCTCGTCGAAGGCGAAGGTGCGGGCCCACTCGCGGGCGGTCTCCTCGAAGTGCGGGCCGAGGATCTTCGAGTGGTACGTCGGGCGGGATGACTGCCACACCTGGGCTCCGCGCCGCCGTTCCACCAGGTCCACCATGGGCAGTGTGATCAGCTGGTTGAAGCGGATCACCGGGTCTGCCACGCTGATGACTGGATGCCGTGCCTTCAGCATGTCCTGCTCTCTGCGGATGTAGCCGGTGGACTCGAGTACTTCCAGCGGAGCGACCATGGCGGAGCGGGACCGCTCGAGCACCGAACCGACCTTCGCCGGTGTCGACGCACCCCGGGCCACCGCGGACAGCACGTCGTAATACAGCGTGCGGTGGGTGATCCGCGGGTCCTCGCGCAGTAGAAACTCCGCCTCCACTCGTGAGTACAGGGCACGCCCCGGGTCCAGCAGGGTGCGTTCTACCCAAGGACCGAACTCCGCCTCGCTCTGCGGCGCCGGTCCCGCGGCCAGCGGCCGGTAGCCGGGGGCGCCGCCGAGCACGGCATCCACCTGCAGTGCCACCGCCGGATCCTCGATCCCCCAGTGGGTGCGCGTGGTGCGGTAGTCGAAGGCCGGCAGACGCAGGTCCAGCACGGCTCGGCCGCGTAGCGGCTTGGTGCCGGACAATAGCTCAGACATCACGCTCATGGCCGAGCCGCAAAGCACGATCCGGCCACCGGGCGCCTTGCCTGACTGCGACTGGTCGTACAGCAATTGCAGGAACCCGGGGATCTCCGGGGAGTGCTGTAGCAGATACGGCAGCTCGTCGATGACGATCAGCGGCGCCCCCGGCGCCCGGTTCACCACATCCAGCGCGGCGGTGAGCACATCCCGCCAGTCGTCCAGCCGCATCGCCCCAGGTCGCACTCCCGCGTGCGCGGCGATCGCCTCGGTGAACCGGTGCAGCGCGGGCACCCGGCCTTCCTCTTGTACGGCGGTCAGATATAGCCCGCCCGCTGCTTCTGTGAGCGCCTCCAGCAGGAACGACTTCCCGTTCCGCCGCCGTCCCGAGAGGATGGCCAGCCGCAACTCCGGGGCTGGATCGGCGAGGAAACCGTTCAACAGCGCCCATTCGTGATCACGGTCCAGCAGCCGCTCTGGCTTGGCTAGCGGTATAGGCACATCCCCCCCATAGTTGTTCAGGTTGACCTTAACCAATTCCGCATAGGTAAGCCTACCCCCAAGTGGCCGCATGTCGCCTTCATTGACATCGTCGAGTACCAGGTTGTCGGCGGCGCATGGCATGCTGCCAGGCATGGCGGGAAGCGATCCAGCACCTGTGACCTTGGTCCTCGGCGATGAGGAGTTGCTGGCCGAGCGGGCGGTGAGCGGCGTCGTCGCGGCGGCGCGGGCCGCTGATCCGGACGTCGAGGTGCACGACCTCGTGGGGAGCAAGATGACGGCCGGGGAGCTGATGCAGCTGACCTCGCCGTCGCTCTTCGGCGATCGTTCCGTGGTGGTGGTCCGGTCGGCGCAGGATCTGCCCAAGGAAGTGATCAACGAGGTCGTGACCTATGCCAAGCAGCCGTCCGACGACACCGTGCTCGTGCTGGTGCACCCGGGCGGGGTGAAGGGCAAGGCGCTGGTCGACGGAGTGAAGAAGGTCAAGGCTGCGGTGATCATGATCAACAAGGTCACCAAGGCGGGGGAGCGGCTGGATTTCGTCAAAGGGGAGTTCAAGCGGGCCGGGCGAGGAATCTCCAGTGACGCGGCGCAGGCGTTGCTCGATGCCGTCGGCAACGATCTGAGGGAGCTGGCGGCGGCGTGCGGCCAGCTGATGTTCGACACCGAGGACAAGACGATCAGCGCGGCGGCCGTGGCCCGCTATCACAAGGGGCGGGCCGAGGTCACCGGGTTCAACGTGGCCGACTCCGCGATCGAGGGGCGGCTGGGCGACGCGCTGGAGCAGCTGCGGTGGGCGCTCGGCACCGGGGTGGCACCTGTGTTGCTGGTGAGCGCGCTGGCCGGTGGGTTGCGCTCGCTGGCCAAGGTGGGGAGCGCGCCGCGCAATCTCCGGGGCGGGCAGCTGGCGAGCCATGTCGGCATGCCGCCGTGGAAGGTGGACCGGGTGAGGCGGCAGCTCAACGGATGGGGGCCCGAAGGCTTGTCGAGGGCCATCCAGGCGGTGGCCGACGCGGACGAGCAGGTCAAGGGCGGGGGAGCGGATCCGGCGTACGCGCTGGAGCATACGGTGCAGGTAATCGTGGCCAGCCGCACTGGGAGGTAGTGCGCCGCTGTGCCGGAGGTGCGCCGCTGTGTCAGGAGCTGAGGTTCGGCTCGTGGTGAGGTGGGCTGGTGGATCTGGCTCGGTGATGCCCCAGCAGCGAAACCGTCCTGCTGCCGGAGATCGGGGGCGGCCTCACTCGGGACGCGCACGGGTTCGGGAGCGGTAGCCGGCGATCTTGGCCAGGTTCCCGCACCGGTCCATTGAGCACCAGCGGCGTCGCCGTGCCTGTGAGTCATCAAGGAACAGCAGCGAGCAGTCTGGATTCTCGCACTCCTTGACCCGCTCCAGCAGTGGGCCGCCGAGCAACAGCACCGCGTCGCGGGCCACGGTCGCCAAGGCGGCGGGCGTCACGTCGGCGCTCTGCCGGCTGATGGACGGCAAGTCGCCGCTGACAGAGAGCTGCGGGGCGAGATCGGGATTCGCGGCCACCGCGTTGGTGAGCGCGACGTCGGCAGGGTCGACAGGACGCCCGGCGATCGCGGCGCGCAACAGCTGGTAGATCGCCTCACGCAGGCCCAGGGCGTCCGTCAGGTGCGCGGTGGTGGCCTGGGGGACATCCGGGCTGAGTCCGGCCTCGTGAATCCAGCGGCCGAGTGCGTCGGGGTTCGGCAGCCTTTCGACGGGAACGGCGTGCCGCTTGCCGAGCGTAGCGACGAAGTCAAGACAGGGGCGGCCGCCGATGAAAGGGAACGCCATCAGGGAGGCGGCAGGCGGGCGGGTCATGCTCCGATCCTACTGGGTTGACACCTGTTGAATAGGTATACATGATGACACCTATTCAACTAGTGTCCAGAGAGGGCGAGTGCGGCATGCGCGCGGTGCGGATCGACGAATTCGGCGGACCCGAGGTCTTGCGTCTTGTGGAGGTCCCGGTCCCCGACGCCGGGCCGGGCGAGGTGCTGGTACGAATCGCGGCAGCGGGGGTGAACCGGGCGGACGCCCTCATCCGTTCGGGTTCCTACCATCGGGCCGGACGCCCGCCGCTGATCCCCGGACTGGAGGCGGCGGGCACGGTGGCCGCCGTGGGCGACGGCGTGCACGGCATCGAGGTGGGGCAGCAGGTCATGGCGCTGGGCAGCGGCCTGTATGCGGAGTTCGCCGCCGTGCCCGCGGATCGGGTGGCCGTCCTGCCGAAGGACATGAGCATGATCGAGGCCGCGGCGCTGCCCACGGCCTGGCTGACCGCTTGGTACTGCGTGCGGCGCCTGGCCAGGGTGGAGGCGGGCGAGACGGTGGTCGTTCAAGCCGCAGCCAGCGGGGTCGGCAGCGCGGCCGTGCAGATCGCCGCGCAGCTGGGCGCGCGGGTGATAGCGGTAGCGGGCTCGGCCGGCAAGGCCGCGTGGGCGGCGGGCTTCGGCGCGCACGAGACCGTCGACACCTCCGACCACCCCGGGGAAGCGGCGGTGGCCGAGGTCATGCGGCTGACCGGCGGGCGCGGGGCGGACGTCGTCCTGGACGCGGTGGGCGGGCCTACGTTCGCGCACAGCCTGCGCCAGGCCGCCTATGCCGGGCGCGTGGTCGCTCTGGCCAACGTTGCGTTGGAACCGAGCATCATCGACACCCGTGACTTCTATCCCAAGAACGCCGCCATTCTCGGCTTTCAGCTCACTAACCTGTTGCAGCACGGCTACGACCCCCGCGACGACCTGCGGGAGATCGCTGGCCGGGTGGCGTCGGGGTCGTACCGGGTTCCGGTGGAGGCGGTCTTCCCGATGGATCAGGCCCGCCAGGCCCACGAGCGGCTCGAACGGCGTGACAGCCGTGGCAAGAACGTCCTCACGACCGCCGAGACCGGGTGAGCCCTCGCCCTCGGCGGGCCGCGCGCGCCGTGTGCTCTTCCCGGACGGCACGTGGGCGTGCCCCAGGGAGGCGGCC
The DNA here is from genome assembly GCF_052245915.1 of Nonomuraea sp. 10N515B. Lineage (NCBI taxonomy): Bacteria > Bacillati > Actinomycetota > Actinomycetes > Streptosporangiales > Streptosporangiaceae > Nonomuraea > Nonomuraea sp. 10N515B. Next base: position 344,072 of record NZ_JBQQBQ010000001.1, on the reverse strand, counting down.
GGGGGTCGCCCTCGCCCGCTGAGGGGTCAGGTCAGTGCCGCCTCGTTGACCACGCCGTCGCTGATCTCCAGCACTCGGTCGGCCAGCGTGATCAAGCTGGGGTCGTGGGTGGCGACCAGGGCGGTGACGCCTTCGCTCCGTACAAGGGCGCGCAGCAGCTCCATGATCTGCCGTCCGGTCTGCGAGTCCAGCTGCCCCGTGGGCTCGTCGGCCACGAGCAGGCGCGGCCGGTTCGCCAGCGACCTGGCGATCGCCACCCGCTGCCGCTGCCCGCCCGACAGCTCGTACGGCCGCTGGTTGGCGTGCTGTTCCAGCCCTACCAGGGCCAGCAGCATGCGGATGCGGGCCTCGCGTTCCTCGGCCGGCATCCGTACGAGCCGCATCGGCACCCCCACGTTCTCGGCGGCGGACAGGACGGGGATCAGGCCGAACGACTGGAACACGAAGCCCACCACGTCCCTGCGCAGTTCCAGCAGCGCCTCTTCCGACATCGCCGTGACGTCGTGTCCCGACACGGTGACCCGGCCCGCGTCCGGCCGGTCGAGGCCGCCGATCTGGTTGAGGAGGGTGGTCTTGCCGGACCCGGAGCGGCCCTTGATCGCGATCAGCTCCCCGGGAAAGACGGAGAACGAGACGTCGCGCAGCGCCACGACCTCCTTGGGGCCGGTCCGGTAGACCTTGCGCAGCCCTTCCACCACGACCAGGGGCGAGTCAGTCACTGGAGGGCTCCTCTCGGGACGGCCAGACGCCGATGTGGTCGGATTCGAGCTCCAGGCGTACGCGGCGCTCCATATTGAGTGCGTTCATGAAGTCGCGCGGCAGCTGCAGCCGCCCGACCCGGTCGAGCACGGCGTACTCCTCGGCGATGATCTGCCCCTCGGCGCCCTCGCGGCGCAGCGTCTCGCTGCTGGTACGCCCGTCGCGAATGCCGACCGTCCGGTCCACCTGTTCCGACACGAGTGGGTCGTGCGTCACGATGACCACCGTGACCCGCAGCTCGCGGTTGGCGGTGCGCAGGGCGGCGAACACCTGCGTCGCCGTCTCGCTGTCCAGCTCACCCGTCGGCTCGTCGGCCAGGATGAGCTGCGGGGAGTTGGCCAGGGCGACAGCGATGGCCACGCGCTGCTGCTCGCCGCCTGACATTTCGGGGACCTTGTGGTCGGCGCAGTAAGCCACGCCAAGCAGTTCCAGGAGCTCCATGGCCCGGCCCTTCCGTGCGGAGCCGGCGAGCTTCATCGGCAGCTCGACGTTCTCGCGCGCGTTCAGATACGGCAGAAGGTTCCGTGCCGTCTCCTGCCAGAGGAAGCCGACCACGGACCGCCGGTAGCGCAACCGGTCGCGCGGGCTCATCGACAGCAGATCCATGCCCGCCACCCTGGCCACCCCGGCCGTCGGGACGTCCAGCCCGGACAGCACGTTGAGCAGCGTCGACTTGCCCGAACCCGACGCCCCGACGATGGCGACCAGCTCGCCCTTGTCGATCACGAGGTCCAGGCCCTGCAGCGCGACGACCTCGACGCCCTCGGTCTTGTAGATGCGGACGAGGTTGTCGCACACGATGTGCGCGTCACCGCCGAACGCGGCCTTCTTGCGCGTGGCCCTGGCTTCCAGCTCGGACAGTGTGCCGGACTCGGGCACGTCGGGCACAGTGCCGGACTCGGGCACGTCGGGCACAGTGCCGGACTCGGGCACGTCGGGCACAGTGCCGGACTCGGGCACGTCGGGCACAGTGCCGGACTCGGGCACGTCGGACACAGTGCCGGACTCGGGCACGTCGGGCAGGGTCGGGTTCATCACGAATCTCCTACTCGGAGTGCGGTGCCGAGGCTGCGACGGCGGCCGATGGCGGTGTACGCGTACGCGCCGAGCGCGGCGGCGACGATGAGCCCCGCCGCCAGCGCGCCAGGCGTGAGCAGGTTGGGGGAGTAGTCGCCGACCGGCAGGTCCCCTGCGTACGCGGACAGGTCCACACCGGGCCCGAGCGCGGCCGGCAACCCGAGCCCCAGCCCGAGCCCTACCAGAGCGGTGAGGAGAACCATGGGAAGCACCTCCAGCACGGTCAGCCGCCGCGCCTGCCGATCCGACAGCCCGAGCGTACGCAGGAACGACACCGACCTGGCCCGGTCGGCGGCCCCCACGACCAGCGACAGGACGACGGCCACCAGCGCGTACAGCCCCAGCGCCACCGTCACCACGGTCAGCGTGGAGCGGACCGCGCCGGTGAGCGGATCATCCCGGATCGCGGCCAGCGCCCGCTCCTGCGAGTCCACGGTGGACGCCGGCACCATCCGCGCCAGCTCGGCCGGCGGTAAGTCCCCCTTGATCAGCAACGTGTTCACCTCGAGCCGGGGCAGCGCGCTCGTGGACATGACGATGAACTTCCCGCTGGACCAGAACCCGGGGACCGAATCGATCACACCCTGGGGGGTCACCCGCGGCCGCCCCAGCCACCCGACCTCGAACGCACCTCGCGCCGACAGCTCGGGCGAGACCAGCGCGGATGTGCCGCCGGACAGTGCCGGCAGGCTGATGGGCGCGCCCGCGACGAGCCGCCGCCACTGTGCCACGTCCACCGCGATGGCGGCGGCCCACTCGGGGGCGTTCGCGAGCTGCACCCGCCCGGTCTGCGCGAGCACCACCTGCTCCACGCCGTCCGTCGCGCGCACCTTCTCGATGACGGAAGCGGGGATCTCCCCGATCGACGTCACTTTGATCGGCGCGCCCACCTGCTGCCAGGACGCACGCACCTGCGTGCTCGCGATCCCCTCGGAGATCACCGTCGCGAACACCGACACCGCCAGCGCCGGCAGCAGGATCAGCACCGGCAGCCCGCTGGCAGAGCGCGCCCGGGCCGCCCTGGTCAGCCCCAGGAACGCCACGGCGGCACGGTCGCGTGCGGCCAGCCGTACCAGCAGCCGCAGCGGGTACGGGTAGCAGCGCAACGTGATCAGCGCGGCCGCGAGCGTCAACGCGACCGGCACGAACAACAGGAAGGGGTCCTGAGACAGCCCGCGCGCCCGCAGCAGGTAGGCCCCCGCCAGCGCCAGCCCCACGACCAGCACCTCCAGCGTGACGCGCCGGGCGGACGGCCGGGCCGCGGCGACGTCGTCGCGCCGCTCGTGCAGCGGCGTGCGATGCGCGAACGACACCCGAACCGCGGCGAACCCCACGGCCGTGACCACCACGACCGCCGGGCCCGCGTGCACGACGGGCAGCACCGGCCCGGGCACGAGGAAGGACAGGGCGTACCCGGCCGCGGCCGCGGGCGCCACGGCGAGGCCGGTCAGTGCCGCCCCGGCGCCCGCCACCTGCCGGAGCGACCCGCCCCGCGCCCGCGCCAGCGCCAGCGTGTGCTCCATCCGGTCGGTCAGCGACCGGACCGCCAGCACGATCACGCCGAGCGCGACCGCGAGCAGCCCGCCGAGCGCCAGGTAGATCACGTTCTGCGCACTGGCGAGCGCCGCGCTGAAATCGCCGAGCAGGTTGGGCAGCCCGGTGTCCAGGCGGTGCGCGGTGGGGCTCACCGCCTGGACCGACAGCAGCCGCTCGAGCTCAGCGACCGCGGCGCCGATGTCCGGCACGTCCAGCGCGCTCGCGGTCCGCCCGTCCAGGGGAAGGACCCAACGGTAGGTCAGGTTGCGGGACTCGCCGCTCAGCGCGGCGAGTCCCGCGTCGGACATCAGCGTCGTGACGTGGAACTCGAAGTCCAGCCCGCCCGGGGGCAGGTGCCTGGCGACGTGCAGGAGGTCGGCGTCGTGGCTCCAGGAGCGATCGTTCGGGTTCTTGGCCTTGAACAGGCCGACGATCTTCACGGCGACGTAGTCGCTCTCCCCCAGCACCTTGCTCTGGCCGACCCCGAGGCCCATCTCGCGCACAGCCTCGTCCACGACGCCCACCTCGATCAGCGGAATCGTCTCGCCCTCGTGGCGCGTCGTGGACACCGGGCCGGGCGCCCGGCCCTGGACCCAATCCACCCGCTGGTCGGCGTCGGACAACCAGCCGAGGTTGATGTACGTCCTCCCGCCGGTCCCGGCGACCGGTGTGCGGGAGGTCTTGGCGCTCATGTGACCGGCGGGCGTGACCAGCGGCCGAAGCGGCGCCGGGACGATCTGGCGCCATTGACGGTAGAGGGATGCGAACTGGGCGCGTTCGTGCAGATCCTGATCGGGGGTACGCGGCTCCGAGGCCACCGTCAGGTCGGTCTGCACGGCGGGGGCGGTGCTCAGTGATCGGCGCAGCGCCTGGTCGAACGACGCCTGCGTCGCGCGGGGCAGCCCGGCGACGAGCAGGCAGGCGACCGCCGTCAGCGCGACGAGCACGGCCAGGGTGCCCGCGTTCGCCCGGGCAAGGAGGGCCATTCTCATCGCTCCTCCAAGACATGCCCGCGCCACAGGCGTCGCGCCAGCCCGGCGACGATCGCGAACAGCACCCCGGCCATCAGCACCAGCATCGCGGCCGTGGCCGTCCAGGGGATGTCGAGCAGCACGCCAGGCGTCACCGCCGACGCCTGCCCGGTCAGCACGATGTGCGGGACCACCAGCGTCCCGACGGCCACAGCGAGTCCGGCGCCGGCCGTCAGCGACAACCCGATGACGAATGCCTGCTCGATCGTCAGCAGCCCGAGCACCTGCCGGGAGCTGGTCCCGAGCGCCCGCAGGACGGCGAACTCCGCCCTCCGCTCCCGCGCCGCGACCGCCGCGTTCACCAGGAATCCGAGCGTCGCGAAGCCCAGCGCCGCGGCGAACCCCAGCATCAGTGCCCCTTGCAGCCCGCTGGCCAGCGGGTCGTCCCGCAGCGTGGCGGCCAGCTCGTGCTGGTCGACCGCGGTCACGTCCCATTCGGGGCTCTTGCGAAGCGTGGCCCGCGCCGGTGCGGTGTCGTCGGTGGCGAGCCACCACTCGGTGGCAGGCCTGGGTGGCCGCGCCGCGGCCAGCTCGTGCGCCTGCAGCGTGCCCCAGTCGGCGAGCACGGCCCTCTGGCCGGCCGCGGCGGTCGGCATGCTCTCCACGACACCCACCACCTTGATCTGCAGGACCCGGCCGGCGATGTTGACGCGCCCGGCCTGCCCGGCACTCATCTTGAGCGTGGCGGCCAGGTCGGCGGTGAGGACCACGGGCAGCGAGCCGAGGTCTCGCAGCGGCCCGAAGGCGGCCACGCCAGGCAGTGTGGCGGACTCGGGCACGTTGGACAGAGTGGCGGAGGGCTGGGGCACCGCCACGTCCCGGCCGTCCGCGCTCAGACCGCGCAGCCTCAGCCCCGTCGGCGCGCTCGCGACGAGGCCGCGCAGCGACAACGGGTAGGTGATCTTCCCGGACCGCCCGGCCAGCGGCCGCAGATCGACGTCGATCCGGTTATCACCCTTGCGCAGCACGCCGAGCGGGAGGTCTCGCCACACGCCCAGCGCGTCGGACAGCACCAGCCGCGCCGGCACTTCCGCGTCCGTCTCGACCCGCACGGCGAGCGTGCGAGGCTGCCCGGGAAGGTCCAGCCTGCCCGCCTGTTCGCCGACGAGGGCCCGGGACATCTCCGCGACCGTCTGCGCCGACAGGTCGGGGCGCAGCTGGAACAGCTCACCGAGCTGGGCCGCGTCGAGTCCGAGCAGCAGCGCGCTCTCGTTGCTCACCTCGCTCTGCCCGCGAAAGGCGGGTGCGGCCGCGGTGACGCCGGGCAATGCGGTGAACGCCGTGCCCCGCCCGAGCGACCCAAGCTCAGGCCCGTCCGGCGGCCCCGACAGCCGCAGGTCGGCTCCGGCCTGGTGGCGGGCCTGGTCGAGCTGGGAGGCCCGCCAGGTGGCGGCGGTGGTCATGGACAGGATGCCGATCGCGACCGCCATGGTCAGCAGCAGCGCGGGACCGCCGTACCTGAGCGGCCGCCTGCTCACCTGCCACGCCCCGAGCGCGGGGGCGAGCGTGGGCCGCCGTGAGGTCAGCCGCTCGGCCAGCCTCGACACGCGCGGCACCAGCCGCAGCCCCAGCATGCCGCCCGCGAGCAGCGCCAGCGCGGGCCCGGAGATGATGAGCGGGTCGATGCCGAGCCCGCCCGCCGCCGTCGCGGTGACCGGCGCGCCGTAGCGCTGCAACTGCCAGATCGCCAGCGCGGCCACCCCGAGCAGCCCCAGGTCCGCGCCCGCCCGCTCGATCAGCCCGCGCACACCGCCGCGGCCGCGCGCCGACATCTCCTCCACGTACGTGCGCCGCGCGCCCGCCAGGGCCGGCAGCATCAGCAGCACGGCCGACGCCAGGGCCACGCCGAACGACACGAGGAACGTGCCGAGGTCGGCCGACGGCGCCAGGCGCACCCCCGAGGCTCTGATCCACGGCAGCTGATGGACCAGCGAGAGCAGCGGCGGGCCGAGGAACGGCGCGACGAGCGCGCACGGCAGCGCCACCAGCAGCGCCTCGCCTCCGGCCAGCGCGGCCAGGCGGATCGTGCCCGCGCCGCGCGAGCGCAGCAGCGCCACCTCCATGCGGCGGTGGTCGGCCAGCAGCCGCGCGGTGAGCATCAGCGCGTACCCGGCCAGCAACAGCAGCTGCAGCACCGGGATCAGCATGGTCGAGCGGGCCACCAGCGACGCGGTGTCGAGCTGGGTGAGGACTTCCGGCAGGCGGCTGGCCACCACGCAGCTCACGCAGCCGGCCGCGGTCAGCCGCTCGCCTACCTGGGCCACCGCGTCCGCCGTCGGGCGCAGCCGCTCGGGCGTCAGCGCGCTCAGGTCGGGCTCCGCCGTCCAGATGGCCCTGACGTTGGTGGCGAAGCGCGCCACGAACGTCTCCCGCGCCACCATCAGCGGCCCGTAGGTGGTGAAGTCGCCGCGCTCGACGCCCCTGCTCAGCAACTGCTCGCCGGCCCAGCGCTCCTCCGATGGGTCGCGAAGCTGGAAGACGCCGACGATGCGGACCGTGACCGGGCGCGGGTCGAGCCGGCCCTTCGTGACGATCTCCCTGCCGACCTCGAAGCCGGTGGCCGAGGACGCCGGCAGCGAGATCGCCGCCTCGATCGTCGATCCGCTGGCGCGGGGCCAGCTGCCGGAGATCAGCTCGGCGTGCCGGTCGAGCCCGTCGTAGCTGCCGAACCTGAGCAGCTCGGGCTGTTCCCTGCCGTCCTGGCCCGGCATGACGTACGAATCGGAGCGGAAGCTGGTGGTGATGGCCGGGACCGCGGCGTAGGCGCGGGCGAGCTCGTCACGCACCGCCCGGTCGTACGTGGGGAAGGTCTCGGCGGTGATCTGGGCGCCGACGGTGGCTGCCGTCTGGCGGTAGGAGGCCGTCTCCATCGTCCTGCGGACGCCGGCGTCGGCGATGGACGAGGCGTACATGGTCAAGGCGACCAACGTGGTGGTCGCCAGCAGGATCGACCCGAACGCGGCCAAGAGGAGCAATGGCTCGCTGAACGCCCTCTTGACGATCAATGGCCCCCGCATGCGTCCCATTGAATGCGCTCTGAGCGAAGGACCGGAAGGCGATCATCGCAACGGTGACGGACCCGGTATGCCCATGTGATATCGAAACTGTGACAAAAGCGGACACAAAACAAGAACGCCGCACCCTGATCCGGGTGCGGCGTCTGTCTGCCAGGTCTTACTTGGCGGCCAGCGCCGCGGCCTGCTTGGCGATCGCCGACTTGCGGTTGGCGGCCTGGTTCTTGTGAATGACGCCCTTGCTGACGGCCTTGTCCAGCTGGCGGGCGGCGGTCTTCTGCAGCGCCGCAGCCTGCTCGACGTCGCCCTGCTCGGCGGCCTCGCGGAACTTGCGGACGGCCGTCTTCAGAGAGGACTTGACCGCCTTGTTACGCAGACGAGCCTTCTCGTTCTGCTTGTTGCGCTTGATCTGGGACTTGATGTTCGCCACGAAGAAGCCTCGGTGAGAGTCTGGGTGATGGATGGGGCGCGCGGGCTCGAGAGAGGGCGCGCCACACGCAGTAGAACAGCATACCAATAACCTGGGGAGGCCGTTCAATCAACGCCAGCGTGTCATGTACTCACGCCAGTCTTCTTCCGTGGCGGCGAAGTCCACGTAGAGGGCGAGGCCGAAGCGCTCGCGGCGGCCGTGCTCGGTCAGCGCCAGCCTAGCGCCCTCGGCGGCCATCGCGACGCTCTCGGCCGCGTCGGCCCAGGCCACCCCGTGATCGTGGTAAGCCGGGGCGCCGATGAGCACCAGTTTGTCGTCGGGGGCCAGATCCAGGGCCAGCTCGGCCTGGCGAGCCACGTAGCCGCCGTACAGGGACTGCAGCGGGGTGAAGGAGTCGTAGGTCATGACCGCGACCTGGTCGACGCGGCTGACGACCTGCTGGAAGTAGCCGCGGGACCAGTATTTGTCGTGGGTCAGGATCGCCCTGGCGGTCAGGCGCATGCCCGGGTACGGCTCGATCTGGGGGACCGACGTGGACAGGAGCTTCGTGTGCGGTCTGGTCCGCTCCAGCAGATCCAGGAATTCGGTGTCGTCGTCGCCGATGGGCTCGAAGTTGTAGTGGAGGCCGTCGTAGCCCTGCTTCATGATGGCGGCGACCCCGGCGAGGACGTTCTCACGGGACCGGGGGTCGTCGAGGTCGAGGCCGTTCTTGACGCTCTGGCCGAGCCAGGCGGAGACGCGGACGGCCGGGAGGTGCTTGTGCATCCACGTCACGAAATTTGCGGCGCTGGGGTATTTGGACGGTTTTAAGCTGCCGTCCCACTCGAAAGGGCCGGAGTGCACGTACACGTCCTTGACGCCTGTGGTGCGCAGCCGTACCGCTAACTGTTCGACGTCGCGTTCCGTGCGGCGGCCGTCCACCCACATGTGGCCCAGCCAGAGGGCGTCGTTGCCGGTGCTCTTCGCCCAGGCCGCCGGGGCACCGGTAAACTGAAGGCGGAGCGCGGCGGCGAGGAGGCCGGCCAGCGCCAGCACGACGACCAAGGCAAGCGCGAGCAGGCGCAGGCCGCGGCGGATGACGGTTCGGGCAATCACCTGGGCATGTCACCATGAAAGACGCTTGACCTCAACCCTGTCGAAACGGACTTCGGTGCGCACTCAGCCTGGCCAGACCGACCCCGCGTTGATCCGCAACTTCTGCATCATCGCGCATATCGACCACGGCAAGTCGACCCTTGCCGACCGGATGCTGCAGATCACCGGCGTGGTCGACGAACGCTCCATGCGCGCGCAATACCTCGACAGGATGGACATCGAGCGCGAGCGCGGCATCACGATCAAGTCGCAGGCCGTCCGGCTGCCGTGGGACGGCCATGTGCTCAACATGATCGACACTCCGGGGCACGTCGACTTCACCTACGAGGTGTCCCGTTCGCTGCAGGCGTGCGAGGGCGCGGTCCTGCTGGTCGACGCGGCCCAGGGCATCGAGGCGCAGACACTGGCCAACCTCTACCTGGCCATGAACGCCGACCTGCACATCATCCCGGTCCTCAACAAGATCGACCTGCCCGCGGCGCAGCCGGAGAAGTTCGCCGAGGAGCTGGCCGGGCTGATCGGCTGCGATCCGTCCGATGTGCTCAGGGTGTCGGGCAAGACCGGCGAAGGTGTGCGCGAGCTGCTCGACCACGTGGTCCAGACGGTCCCCGCGCCGGTCGGCAACGCCGACACGGCCGCCCGGGCGCTGATCTTCGACTCGGTCTACGACACCTACCGCGGCGTGGTCACCTACGTCCGGGTCATCGACGGGCACCTCGGCAAGCGCGAGCGCATCCTGATGATGTCCACCATGGCCACCCACGAGACGCTGGAGATCGGCGTCATCTCGCCCGAGCCCAAGGTCTCCGACCGGGGCCTCGGCGTGGGCGAGGTGGGCTACCTCATCACCGGCGTCAAGGACGTGCGTCAGTCGCGCGTGGGTGACACCGTCACCTCGGCGGCCAAGCCGGCCGGCGAGATGCTGGCGGGCTATGAGCACCCGAAGCCGATGGTGTTCTCCGGGCTCTATCCGATCGACGGCGACGAATACCCCGAGCTGCGCGAGGCACTCGACAAGCTCCAGCTCAACGACGCCGCGCTCGTCTACGAGCCGGAGACCTCGGCCGCGCTCGGGTTCGGCTTCCGCGTCGGCTTCCTCGGGCTGCTCCACATGGAGATCGTGCGCGAGCGGCTGGAGCGCGAGTTCGGGCTGTCGCTGATCTCGACGGCGCCCAACGTCGTCTACCGCGTGGTCATGGAGGACGGCAAGGAGCTCACGGTCACCAACCCGTCGGAGTTCCCGACCGGCGGCAAGATCGCGCAGGTCTTCGAGCCGATCACCAAGTCCACCATCCTGGCGCCTTCGGAGTTCATCGGCGCGATCATGGAGATCTGCCAGGGGCGGCGCGGGCAGTTGCTCGGCATGGACTACCTGTCGGAGGACCGGGTCGAGATCCGCTACACGCTGCCGCTCGGCGAGATCATCTTCGACTTCTTCGACCAGCTCAAGTCGCGCACCCGCGGCTACGCCTCACTCGACTACGAGCCGGCGGGTGAGCAGGAGGCCGACCTGGTCAAGGTCGACATCCTGCTGCAGGGCGAGCCCGTGGATGCCTTCAGCGCGATCGTCCACAAGGACAAGGCCTACACCTACGGCGTCGACATGGCGAAGAAGCTGCGTGAGCTGATCCCGCGGCAGCAGTTCGAGGTGCCGATCCAGGCCGCCATCGGGGCCAGGGTCATCGCCCGCGAGAACATCCGCGCCATCCGCAAGGACGTCCTCGCCAAGTGCTACGGCGGTGACATCTCCCGTAAGCGCAAGCTGCTGGAGAAGCAGAAGGAAGGCAAGAAGCGGATGAAGATGGTCGGCCGGGTCGAGGTGCCCCAGGAGGCCTTCGTCGCCGCGCTGTCCACCGACTCCAGCGCCGACAAGGCCAAGAAGTAACGTTCAGAGCCCCAGGATCTCCGGTGCGCGCGCGAGCGCGCGCCAGCGTGACCTGGGGTCGCCGAGCAGCCGGCGCGCTTGGAGGTCCATCAGCCCGCCGACGCCGGTCATCTCGGCGGCCAGGACGCCGTCCGCACGTCTGAACTCCTGCCTGACCAGGAACGTCCTCCCTTCACCCCACTCGAACGCGCACGTCACGTCCACCTCGTCGCCGCCGCGCAGCTCCCGGTGGTAGCGGATGGTGTTCTCCAGGGTGACGGGGCCGATGCCGCTGGTCAGCAGGTCGTCGATCGAGATGCCGGCGGCGCGCAGGCACTCCCAGCGGGCATGGTCGCCGTACTGGTGGTAGACGGCGCTGTTGACGTGGCCCTGCGCGTCGAGCTCGTAGCCGCGTACGGCGATGCGCACCGAGAAGGTCATTGGACCTTTTCTGTGGATACTCCGGCCATGAGGCCGATGAGGGGGCGGACTCCCGCGTAGCGGGGCGGGGAAGGGCGGTTCGCCGTCACGGTGTGCACGGGTGTTCCTCCTTCTTGATCGTGTAGGCGTAGCCGTCGGCTCGCTGGAGCAGGCGGATATGCTTGTGTGAGGTCGTGACGGGTCCGTGTGCGGTCTGAACGGTGTGGCTGCCGGAGGTGCGGACGGCGACCCTGCCAGTGTGAGTCCCGGCATGTTTGCCTTTCGGCACGATCGCGCGCACGAGATCCCCGGTCTGGTAGCCGTGGATCCGCTTCGTGCGGGGCAGGCGCAGCCGGGGGAACCCAAAGGCGTCGGTGCGGGTCCGGCAGTGCGTGCCTCGGCTGGTGGCGGCGGCGACCAGCACTCGGCTCGGCCAGGACGCGACGCGGTCGAGCTCGCCCACGTGCAGGGCGTCCAGACTGTGGGACTTGGGGGCGCCGGTGCGGTGCCGGTTCCATTTCGTGCGGCCGCCGCTGCCGCAGCGCACCGGCAGCTCGGTCGCCGTCAACGCTCCGTAGAGCGCGCATCGGGTGGCGTTCACAGCCGCCGTGTCCGACAACTGCGCTTTCGCCTGAGCCAAAATCTGTTTCAGCCGGTCGGGGCGGTTCTTCAAGAACGCAGTGACTGGCATGCTGTTCTTGGCCTGGTTGCACGGCACGCATGCCACCGTCAGGTTACTGACCCGGTCAGGGCCGCCGCGGGAGCGAGGCTGGATGTGGTCGATGTTCAACGGGACGCCGCTCGCTCCGCAGTATGCGCAGGCCCGCCCCCATTTCTCCAGCAGGTATTCGCGGGCCTCATAGCCGTGCAGGGTGCCGTGCTGGTACTCGGTGCCTTCCAGCGGTCTGCCTGCGGCCAGGGCGTGGGTGTCGAAGCGCACGGTCTCCACGTGGATGGCCCGGACTGGGGCCAGGCGGCGCAGCCGCTGCACCCAACTCATCGTGGTGTCTACCCGGTGCCCCAGGCTCGGGGCGAGCCAGCCGTCCGGGCGGCGGCGGTTGGCGAACCGGGGGGCACGGTAGCGGAGGTTGCGCGATCGCCTGTCGCGCCGGTAGGCGCCGCGAGCCTTGAGCTTATTGCGGATCTTGCCGCCGCGGTGGTCGAGTTGGATGGCGAACAGGCCATGCCGGGTGCCGTCGTGGGCGCGGAACACGCTGATGCCGGTGTGCTTGCTACCCGGGTCCAAGGAGACCTCTACGCCCTCGACCTCCGACCGCTCGGCGGTGCGGTCCTTCAGCCGGATGACGAACGGGGTGTGCCGGGCCACCACCGCCCGCCCCGACGCCAGGAGCTTGCGGGCACGGGCGGGGTGGCAGGGGTCCAGCGGCGTGCCGTCCGATGCGAGGACGAACACGCGGGGTGCGGTCTCACGACCGGCTTCTCCGCTTGCGCGGGTGACGCCCTGGCCGCCAGGTGAGGCGGCGAGGGTCTCCCCTCGACGATGTTGGGCACTCCGCTGCCCGAAGGCGTCCGCGTCCCGTTTCGTCCCTGCTCCAGGGTTGTCTGCTGACGCGGATTCCAGGGTCCGCCGCTGAGGAAGCACGGCGGAGTGGATCTGCTGACGTGTGTCCAACGTAGCCACCAAGGTCACCTCCCTATGTGGTGGTGGCTGGGTCTGGTCACTCCGGCCCACCCCGCTTCAGCGGGGCAAGTCCCGGCCTTCATTCAGGCGCGGGGAGCGAGTGACGAGCGCTCCTCCAGCCAGGCGTGTGATTTGGCCGTGAGATAGCGCAGGCCGTCGTCGCTGATCTCCACCCAGTCGCCGCGCGCCCATCCGCCCGTGGTCTGCGGAGCGAACCCGTGCCGCTGGAACAGTGCCGACGCCTCCTTCTGGGTGAGCCCGCGCCGCCCCCACTCCTCGATGACCCGCGCCGTCCGCTCGTCCTCGCTTGCCTCCTGATCGCCGAGCGCACTTGCCAGTTCCTCCAGCCCACGTGCTATGAGCCGCAGCGAAGCCTGGATCTTCGGGACATTCATCACATCGCCTATCAATCGGTTTCGATTGCAAATCGATTCTAGCGACTACTCTGAGGACATGGAAGTGGTGCAAACAGCGCGGATGCTCCTTTCCCGGGTCACCATTCACGATCTGGTTGCCGTCCATGAGATTCACTCCGATCCGCGTACGAGCGTGTACAACCCCTCCGGGCCCTCCCCCGATCTGGAATCCAGCCGGGCCATGCTGGATCTGTGGCTCGCCGACTGGGACGAGCGCGGGCTCGGGTATTGGGCGGTGCGGCTGCTCGGGGAGCCGGGGGTGATCGGCTTCGGCGGTTTGCGTCGCGCCGTCGTCGACGGTGACGAGGTGCTCAACCTTTACTACCGGTTCCGGCCGTCCGCGTGGGGGCACGGCTACGCGCTGGAGCTCGTCGAGGCGGCGCTGCGGGTCGGGAAGGACCTCGGAACGGTGGTGGCGGTGATCCGCGACACGAACGTGCCGTCACGGAGGGTGGCGGAGCGTGCGGGCATGCGGAAGGACCGCACGATTCCGTACGGGGGAGTGCCGAGCGACGTGTACGTCGCCTGAGCGTGCTTCAGCGCCCGGCGGATGTCGCATGATTCTGCACGGCACTGCGACCACGGGCTGAGCGCCGTACGGCCCGCCGGCGATGGCACGTGCTTCACGGACCGAGATCGTCCAACGACGGGCCTTCGGAGGATGGCTCGACGATTCGGAGTAGTGGCTTTCTGTCGGTGCCGCCGACTAGCGTCTCTTTCCGAACGTCTGTGCGACTGGAGGGTGACGTGATTGCTTCTGAGCGATTCGAGCGTGCCGCGGTGCTGGGGGTGGCTGTGGCCGAGGAGACCAGGCGGCTGCTGAGGCGGCACCTGGACGCGGCCGGAGCGGAGGGGGGCGACGGCGCGGTGCTGGTCGAGGTGCCCCATCCCGACGCCGCGGTGGTCACCGCGCTGCTGGATGTGGCGGCCGAGTGCTTCGGCGAGCGAGGTGACTCGATCGAGGAGATCCGGCAGGCCGCGCTGGAGACGTTGTTACAGCTGGCCGGGTTCGATGCCGAGTCCCAGCTCGGCTGGGCCGAGCTGGGCGGCCGGTAAAGGGTTCGCCGGTCGAGGTGCCGCTCGGTTAACGTCCTGTCATGCGCATTCTCTCCGTCAACGTGGGCACAGCGGTTGAGGCCGAATGGGCCGGGAAGATGGGGCGCACAGCCATCGACAAGAGGGCTGTCACGCACCGTGTCGAGGTCCACGCCAACGGGCTGGCCGGCGACGAGCGGGCCGACAAGGAGCACCACGGGTCGCCCGACCACGCCGTCTACTCCTACGCACGAGAGGACTACGACTGGTGGGAGGCCGAGCTTGGGCGGGAGGTGTGTGACGGGCGGTTCGGGGAAAACCTCACCACCTCCGGCCTCGACGTCAACGGGGCCGTGATCGGTGAGCGGTGGCGGGTGGGCAGCGTCCTGCTCGAGGTGACTGGGCCTCGGGTGCCGTGCGTGGTGTTCCGCAACTGGATGGACGAGCCCGGCTGGGTCAAGCGCTTCGCCGACGCGGCGCGGCCCGGGGCCTACCTGAGGGTGGTCGAGCTCGGCGAGCTGGGGGCCGGCGACGAGGTGGAGATCGTCTCGCGTCCGGAGATCGGGGTGGCGGTGGCCGACTGGTTCCGTGCCCACCACGGGGACGGGGACGCGCTCCGCCGCATTCTTTCCGTTCCCGGACATGACAGTCGATGGGATGAGATGGCGGAAAAGGTGCTGGCCGGGTAGAGGCCCCCTACCCGGCCAGCGATCCTCAGCGCAGGACCGAATACAACGCCGAGGTGAGGGAGGCGCGCGCGTCGTCCTGGTCGATCGACCACATCATCGACCCGCCCAGGCCCTTGCGCCGGATGTAGGCCGCCTTCTGCAGCATCATCGCCGGATCGTCGTACGACCAGAACTCGTTGCCGTCGTAGAGCCACATCGCCCCGGTGCGCAGGTCCCGGTAGCGCTTGCCGGGCTTGTTCACCAGGTCCTTGTAGTCCTCGCTGCCCGGGGCCCACTTGCCCGGAGCTGGTCCGGTGGCGGGCTTGTAGAGGCCGTCACCGCCGCCGGTCACGCCGGTCCAGCCCTGGCCGTAGGCGGGCACCCCGACCACGATCTTGCGTGCGGGCGCCCCACGGGACAGGTAGTCGCGCACGGTCTGGTCGACGCTGTACTTCACGGGGTTCGGATCCCGCCGGTCAGTGAACAGGTTGCCGTTGTGCCCGGTCTGCGGCTCCCAGGTGCCGTGCAGGTCGTAGCCCTGGATGGTGGCGAAGTCGAGCTGGCTGAAGACGCGCCGTACCTCGAAGCCGGCGTCGATCTTGGCGGCGGCGGCCGGCAGGAAGGCGGTCAGTTGCGCGCCGCTTGCGTAGGCCTTGAGCTGCGAGCGCAGCTCCTGCACGAACAACGTGAAGTTCTGCTTGTCCTCGGGACGGATGATGTTCCCCTCGGCCCCGGACGAGCCCGGCCACTCCCAGTCCAGGTCGATCCCGTCGAACACGCCGGCCCCCGCGCCCGGCTCCAGCCCCGGCAGGTCGCCGCGCAGCCACAGGTCGATGCAGGAGCGCGCCAGCGTGGCACGCGACTCGGCGGTGAGCACGGCGTCGGAGAAGTGCTTCGAGCCGGTCCAGCCGCCCAGCGAGATCAGCACCTTGAGCCCCGGGTGCTTGGCCTTGAGCTTGCGGAGCTGGTTCAGGTTGCCGTTCAGGGCCTGTCCCGGCGCGTCGGCCACGCCGTCCACGCTCTGCTCGGCCGGCACCGGCCGCTGCCAGTCCGCCCATGGGTCCGCCGAGTAGCAGGAGCCCTCGGCGTTGACGAACCCGAACGCGTAGTTGAGGTGGGTGAGCTTGGCCGCCGCGCCCGTGGCGTCCACGTCCTTGACGTGGTAGTTGCGGCCGTAGATGCCCCATTGGATGAAGTACGCGACCCGCTTGAAACCGGCCTGGGCCTCGGCGGGCACGGAGACCGCCGAGAGGCCCAGCATGAGCGAGAGCGTGATCAGGACCTTGTTCTTCACCGAGCGTCTCCCGGAGGGCTCAACTTATAGGAAACTTTCCTAATAAGTTGAGGCGATCGTAGAGCGCTCACACCAGCGCGTCAACGAGTCTGTTCACCTCGTCCGGGCTGGACAGCACCGACCAATGGCGCGCGGGGTCGGACAGCAGCTCCAGCACCAGGTCGGCGGCTTCCGTCCGGGTCGCCGCGGCCGCGAGCAGGTCGAGGATGTGGTCGGCCGGCGGCTGCAGGAACGTGTTCGTCCACGCGGTGACCGGGCCGGCCACCTCCTCCCACATCCGGCCGGCCACCGCGCGGGCGAAGGACACGTCGTACGGCCCGCCCGCGGCGATCGACTCGGCCGCGATCCAGGCGCAGGCCGACCCCACGTTGGCGCCCTGCCCGGTCAGCGGATCGTTGACGATCCAGGCGTCGCCCACGGCCAGCGCCACGCGCCCACTCGGCAGCTTGGCCACCGCCTCCCGCACGGTCGGCGTGATCGCGCCGCACCACGCGTCCTCGGGCCCGGCCGGCTCGAACGCGGCCGTGTCGATCCGCTCGCGCAGGCTCGGGGCGTGCTCGGCGATCGCTGCGAGCAGCGCGGGCCCCACGCCGGCCGGGTCCATCCGGGTGAGCGGCTCCAGAGGACCGCCCGGTATCGCCTCGACCAGGATCGACGACGCCAGGCCCGCCCGCGTCAGCATCGGCATGCAGAAGATCTCACCGCAGGCCGGCGAGATGGTGGAGGACAAAGTCGTGCCCGCCCGCACCCCGTGGAACACGCCGGCGAACAACCTGCGCTGCGGCTCGCCGTACGGCGAACGCCCAGGATCACGCGGGAACAGCTCGGCCACCGAGCGCCGCCCCGCCGCCACCACCATGAGCTCGTGCTCCCGCGACCACCGATCCACCTGCGCCGCGTCCGGCTCCGTCCCCGTCACGACGATCGTCCCGCCCCTGCCGGCCAAGTCCTCCATGAGCGTGGGCAGCAGCAGCCGGAAATCCACCACGCTGTACGGGTCCGCGATCCGCCCCGTGAACTCCAGCGGCGGCACGCCCCTGATCGAGAAACTCGCCGCGTCCGCCAGGCATCCGGGGTCGGCGTAGTGCTCGCAACCCAGCTCCCGTTCCCGCGCCCGCGTGCGGCCCGTCCTGGCGACCGCGCCGGGCAGCCGCTTCGAACGCATGGCGTCCGCGTCACCCACGCTGTAGAGCGTCGTCTCCACCTCGAGCTGCCGCAGCCGCAGCGCGAGCGTCAACCCCGAGATCCCCGCGCCCACGATGCCGATGCCTGTCATGTGTCTCCCCCTCGGCCGGTGGACACCAGTGGACGCGAAGGCGCTTGAGACCGGCTTGGAGCACCCTTAACGGCCCGGCAGACTGGAGTAGTGCCATCCACCCTGCCTGACGGCGATCCCGCGCCCACCTCGGGCGAACTGCCCGACAGCGCCCTGAGCGGCCTCGGCGAGCGTCCGTTCGGCTTCTACGTCCACGTGCCGTTCTGCGTGACCCGCTGCGGCTACTGCGACTTCAACACCTACACCGCCGCCGAGCTGGGGCCGGGCGCCTCACACCGCGACTACGCGGACACGGCCGTCGAAGAGGTGCGCCTCGCCCGCCGCGTCCTGGGCGACGCCGAGCTGCCGGTGGAGACGGTGTTCTTCGGCGGCGGCACGCCCACCCTGCTGCCTCCCGAGGACCTGGCCAGGATCCTGGCCGCGATCGACTCCGAGTTCGGGCTGCGGCCGGACGCCGAGGTCACCACGGAGGCCAATCCCGAGTCCGTGGACCCCTCCTCCCTGGAGAAGCTCCGCCACGGCGGGTTCAACCGGATCAGCTTCGGCATGCAGAGCGCACGCGAGCACGTGCTCCAGGTCCTGGACCGCAGGCACACGCCGGGCCGGCCCGCCGCGGCCGTGCGGGAGGCGAGGGAGGCCGGGTTCGAGCACGTCAACCTGGATCTGATCTACAGCACGCCCGGCGAGTCCGACGACGACTGGCGGGCCTCCCTGGCCGCGGCGATCGAGGCCGGGCCCGACCACGTGTCGGCCTACTCGCTGATCGTCGAGGAGGGCACCAGGCTCGCCGCCAGGATCAGGCGCGGCGAGCTGCCGATGCCCGACGACGACGTGGCCGCCGACCGCTACCTGATCGCCGACCAGATGCTGGCCGAGGCCGGCTTCCGCTGGTACGAGGTGTCCAACTGGGCCACGTCCGACGAGGCGCGGTGCCGGCACAACCTGCTCTACTGGACCGGCGGCGACTGGTGGGCGGCCGGTCCGGGCGCGCACAGCCACGTCGGCGGCACCCGCTGGTGGAACGTCAAGCACCCGGCCGCCTACGCCCAGCGGCTGGCCGCGCACACCTCGCCCGCGCACGCCCGCGAAGTGCTCGACGACGAGGCCCGCGCCGCCGAGCGGCTCATGCTGGAGCTGCGGTTGGCCTCCGGCTACCCGCTCGCCGAGGTCGCGCCGGGCGCGCGTACGGCCGTGGCCGGCGCGCTGGCGCGCGGGCTGCTCGAGCCCGAGCCGTTCAAGGCGGGCCTGATGGTGCTCACGCTGCGAGGGCGCCTGCTGGCCGACGCCCTCATCAGGGACCTGCTCGTTTAGGTGATCAGGCGGATGGCGAAGGGATAGCGGTAGTTCTGGCCCTTGTTCGTCGCCAGGGCGGCCTGGATGTGGAAGATCAGGGACAGGATCCAGACCACCGGCAGCAGGAGGGCGCCGATGAAGACGATCACCAGGATGCCCGAGATGACATAGCCGATGAACATCGTGATCTGGAAGTTGAGCGCCTCGGCCGCCTGGTCCCTGACGTAGGGGGACTCGTCCTTCTTCATCAGGTAGATGACCAGCGGGCCGAGCCAGGAGGCGAGCAGGCCGAGCAGGTGCGCCAGCATGGCCATCGTGGTGTCGTCGCTGCCGGGGCGGGGGCCGAACCTGCCGGGGACGTACGGCTCGCCGGGGCCCTGCGCGTAGCCATAGCCGGGCGGCTGCTGAGACGGCTGCCCGTAACCCGGCTGGGGGCCGTAACCGCCGGATTGCGGCTGACCGTAGCCGGGCGGCGGCTGCTGCCCATAGGACGGCGGCTGCTGTCCATAGGAGGGCTGCTGGCCGTAGCCGGGCTGCTGACCATAGCCGGGCTGCTGACCATAGCCTGGCTGCTGGCCGTAGCTTGGCTGGGACCCCGGCTGCTGGCCGTAGCCGGGCTGGGAGCCGGGTTGTTGACCATAGCCGGGCTGGGAGCTGGGCTGCTGGCCGTAGCCGGGCTGCCCGCCGTACCCATAGCCCGGTTGTTGCGGGCCCGAGCCCTGGTCCTGTGGGATGTCCGAAGGGGACACCCGGCGCGTGGCGTCGTCGTCGGGCGGCGGGGGTTGCGACGGATCCTGGCTCATGGTGCCTCCGTAACGAAGTCGATGAGTTCCTCGACCCGGCCGAGCAACTCCGGCTCCAGGTCGGTAAAGGTCGAGACGGCGCCGAGAATGCGCCGCCACGCGTCCGCGGGCTCCATACGCCAGCCCAGGGCCGCGATCACGCCTTCCTTCCACGGCACGCCGCGCGGCACGTCGGGCCAGGCCGGAATGCGCAGCACGGACGGCTTGACCGCCTGCCAGATGTCGACGAACGGATGCCCCACCACGAGCACGTCCGGCGAGGTGATCTGGGCGGCGATCCTGCTCTCCTTGGAGCCGGGTACGAGATGGTCGACCAGCACCCCCAGCCGGCGTCCCAGCCCGGGGTCGAACTCGGCCACGATGGCAGGCAGATCGTCCACACCCTCCAGGTATTCGACCACGACCCCCTCGACGCGCAGGTCATGGCCCCAGATCTTCTCGACGAGGGCGGCGTCGTGCACGCCTTCCACGTAGATCCGGCTCTCCCTGGCCACCCGTGCCCGCAGCCCCTCCACGGCGATGGAGCCCGACGCGCTGCGCCTGGGCCCGGCGGGAGCGGCCGTGGGCCGTACGAGGGTCACGGGCTTGCCGTCCAGCAGGAACGCGGCCGGCGCCAGCGGGAACAACCGCCGCCTGCCGAACCGGTCCTCCAGCGTGACGGCCTCCTTGTCGCAGGCCACGACCGCGCCGCAGAAGCCGCTGTCGGCGTCCTCCACGACAAGGTCCGGCTCGGCGGCCACTTTAGGGATCTTGCCCTTGCCCGGCCGCCGCCAATTGCCTGCCAGCACATCGCCCTCGTACACACGGGGACCGTAGCAAATCACCCGCCGACCGCAAGGCGCTTGCGCGCAGAGCTACGGCGCATCAGGACGACGATGGTGGCGATGATCGCGATGAGGATTCCCGCGCCGGGGACCAGGAACAGCGCGGCGGCCCCGCCGGCGACTCCGCCCGCCGCGGAGGTGACCGGCTTGCCGACGCCGTACTTGACGTCCGCCGTCTCCTGGTTGGTGCAGGTCAGCTGGTAGTCGCCCTTGCTCGGCGCATTGATCACGAGGATCTGCTCCCAGGTCACGCTGCCGACGGTGAGCGACTGGCTGCCGCTGGTCTCGGCGAGCTTGGCCTGGCCGGAACCGCCGGAGATCTGGCACTCGTAGTTGATCCGCGTGGTGGTGGCGACGTAGACGGCCGGCTTGTCCGCCGGGTCGACGGTCACGGTGATGCTCTCACCCGACGAGAACGTCTTGGTGGGGGCCAGGCCGGTCACGCTGCTGAGCACCCCGCCGACGAAGATGACGACGCCGACGATCCCGCAGATGACGGCGACGCCCCAGGCCGCCGTCACCCACCACAGGCTGGGCTTTACGGCTTTGGAATTGATTTGTGGGGGGAATTGGGGCTGTTGGCCGTATTGTCCGTACTGAGGTTGTCCGTACTGAGGCGGCGGGCCGTACTGGGCGGACGGGCTCCCGTACTGCTGCTGTGGTGGCGGAGGCGCGCCGTACTGCGGCTGCTGGCCGTAACCGGGCTGGGAGCCGGGCTGCTGGCCGTAGCCGGGCTGAGAGCCCGGTTGGGGTCCGTAGCCGGGCTGTGGTGATGGTGGCTGGCCGTAGTAGGGGTCCTGGCCGGGAGGCGGCCCGTACGACGGAGGTTGAGAATTGTCCGACATGTCGGCAAGTCTGGGCCCTGTCGCTTGTAAGACGCTAGCAACAGGATGGGAGTCGGCGTTATCGCACCTTGTGGGCGAGAGCCGTACACTTGGCACTCGGGAACACAGAGTGCTAGACACTTCGTTCCTGAAAGCAGAGGGCAGGAGGTGAGCACGTGCTCGACGATCGGAAATTGGCGGTGCTCCGCGCCATTGTCGAAGACTACGTGTCCACCAACGAACCGGTGGGCTCCAAGGCACTGGCCGAGCGCCACAACCTGAGGGTCTCCCCGGCCACGGTCAGGAACGACATGGCCGCGCTTGAGGAAGAGGGCTACATCACACAGCCGCACACCAGCGCGGGACGCGTGCCGACGGACAAGGGATACCGCCTGTTCGTCGACCGGCTCTCGCAGATCAAGCCGCTGTCGGGAGCCGAGCGCAGGGCGATCGAGACCTTCCTCGCGGGCGCGGTGGACCTCGACGACGTGGTCACCCGCACCGTGCGGCTGCTCGCGCAGCTGACCAGGCAGGTGGCGGTCGTGCAATACCCGACGCTGACGCGCTCGACGGTCCGGCACGTGGAGCTGGTTCCGCTCAACGACCGGCGGGTCATGCTCGTGCTGATCACCAACACCGGCCGCGTCGAGCAGCGCGTGATCGAGCTGCCCGAGGTGGTGGAGGACACCCGCATCGCGCACCTGCGCGCGGTGCTCAACGCCTGCCTCGACGGCTGCGGCCTGAGCAACGTGCCCGAGCTGGTCGCCGACCTGCCGGAGCGCCTGCCCGTCGAGGACCGGCCCGCGGTGGCGACGATCCTGTCGGTGCTGCTGGAGACCCTGGTGGAGCGGCACGACGAGAAGATCGTGTTCGCCGGCGCGGCCAACCTCGCCGGCGCTGACTTCTCCACGGGCCTGCGTGACGTGCTGGAGGCGCTGGAGGAGCAGGTCGTGCTGATGCGGCTGCTCGGCGAGACGTCCTCGGACACCCCCTCTGCGCTCACCGTCCGCATCGGTTCGGAAAACCCTTACCTACGCGGCACATCCGTCGTCGCGACCGGATACGGTTCTGGCGACAACCAACTGGCCAGGCTCGGTGTGCTGGGCCCCACCAGGATGGACTATCCCGTGACGATGGGCGCCGTGCGTGCGGTGGCTCGCTACGTCAGCCAGATCTTGGCTGCATCATAAGAGGTCGATAAGTGGCAAACAGCGACTACTACGCCACCCTCGGGGTGCGCCGTGACGCCAGTCAGGACGAGATCAAGAAGGCTTACCGCCGCCTCGCCCGCGAGCTGCACCCCGACGTGAACCCCGACCCTGAGACCCAGGAGCGGTTCAAAGAGATCACGCAGGCCTATGAGGTGCTGTCAGACCCGAACAAGCGCCAGATGTACGACCTGGGCGGCGACCCCTTCGCCGGCGCGGGAGCAGGCGCGGGCGCCGGGGGCTTCGGAGCGGGCTTCCCGTTCAGCGACATCATGGACGCCTTCTTCGGCTCGGCGGCCGGCACCCGAGGGCCGCGCTCGCGGGCGCGCCGGGGCCGCAACGCCACCATCCGCGTCGAGCTCGACCTGCGCGAGACGGCCTTCGGCACCACCCGCGAGCTGGTCGTCGACACGGCCGTGCTCTGCGAGGTCTGCCACGGGGCCGGCGCCGCGCCGGGCACGCACCCCGACACCTGCGACATGTGCAACGGGCGCGGCGAGATCTCCCAGGTCACCCGCTCGTTCCTGGGCCAGGTCATGACGTCGCGGCCATGCCCCCAGTGCGGCGGCTTCGGCACCATCATCCGCCACCCCTGCCAGGAGTGCTCAGGCGACGGCCGGGTGCGCACCCGCCGTACGATCAAGGTCCGCATCCCCGCGGGCGTCGAGGACGGCACCCACATCCAGCTCGCCGGCGAGGGCGAGGTCGGCCCCGGCGGCGGCCCGCCCGGAGACCTGTTCTTGGAGATCGTCGAGCGGGCCCACGAGATCTTCGAACGCCGCGGTGACGACCTCCACTGCACCGTCCAGATCCCGATGACGGCCGCCGCGCTCGGCACCGTGCTCGTGGTCGAGACGCTCGACGGCGCCGAGGAGATCGACGTCCGCCCCGGCACCCAGTCCGGCCAGGTCATCACCATGTACGGACGCGGCGTGCAGCGGCTCAACGAGTCCGGCAGAGGCGACCTGCTGATCCACGTCAACGTCGAGACCCCGACCCGGCTCGACACCGCGCAGGAGGACCTGCTGAAGGAGCTGGCCAAGCAGCGGGGCGAGGAGCGGCCGCCCGGCAAGTTCGCGCCCGGGCAGCAGGGCTTCTTCTCGCGCCTGCGCGACGCGTTCAACGGCCGGTGACCGTACCCGTCTTCCTCTCGGAGGAGCTCGACGGACCCGAGCTGACGCTCGGTGGGCCCGAGGGCCGGCACGCGGCGTCCGTGCGCCGCCTGCGGGCCGGCGAGCGCGTCGATCTCACCGACGGAGCCGGTACGGTCGCCGAATGCGTCGTCCGCGAGGTCCTCAAGGACGCGCTCAGGCTCGACGTGCTGGCCCGCTACCGGGTCGAGGCGCCCCAGCCGCGGCTCGTCGTCGTCCAGGGACTGCCCAAGGGCGACCGGGGAGAGTTGGCGGTCGAGATGATGACCGAGGCGGGCGTGGACGCGATCGTCCCCTGGTCGGCCGCGCGCAGCATCACCCAATGGAAGGGCGACAAGGTCGCCAAAGGGCTCGCCCGGTGGCGCTCCACCGCGCGAGAGGCGGGCAAGCAGGCACGCAGGTTCCATTTGCCCGAGGTGACCGAGCTCGCCTCCACCGGGCGGGTCGAGGCGCTGCTGGCCGGCGCGGCGCTGGGGCTGGTGTTGCACGAGGAGGCGGCCGAGCCGCTGTCCGGCGTGCAGTTGCCCGCGGGAGGCGACATCGTGGTGGTCGTGGGGCCGGAAGGGGGCGTCTCGGAGGAGGAGTTGGCCAGGTTCCAGGCGGCCAAGGCCGTGCCTGTGCTCCTCGGGCCCACCGTTCTGCGGACCTCCACGGCGGGGGTGGCGGCGGCGGCCGTGCTGCTCGCGCGTACCGGACGCTGGTGAGCGCCCCAGAGCGCTCAGAAGACGCGCTATGCCTCAAGACGCTCAATCGTCTCGTAACATCTCAAGGCGCTCAGTCGGCTCGTAACGTCTCGCGGCTCAGTCGGCTCGTGAGGTCTCAGGGCGCCGGCTCGTGACGTCTCAGGGGCGCTCACACGGCTCGTGACGTCTCACGGCGTCTGAGAGGCGTCCACGAGCGGGCTGGCCAGTTCGGTGGGCGCGTCGGTGGCGTCGTTGGGCGGGCACTCCTCCAGCGGGCACGCCGACGGCTGCGTGGTCGGATCCACGTCTGACGGCGTCGGCGTGGGGGAGGCCGTCGGGCAGTCCTCGGCTGTCTCGGCCTCGGAGGGGCACGGCGTGGACGTGGGCTGGGGGCTCTTCGACGGCCTGCTGGTCGAGTTCGCCGTCTTCGCCGGTCGCGGTGACGGGGTGTCCGCGGGAACCACGGCCGGGTTCCGGTCGGCGGTCGGCTCCGGGGGCGGCGGCTGCTGGGAGCGGGTCGTGGAGGAGTTGGACGGGACCTTGGAGGAGGTCTCGTTCTCCACTGGCTGGACGCTCTGCTGTTCGATGATCTGCGAGCGCAGCTCAGGAACGGCCATCACGATGGCCCCCGCTACGAGGACAGCACTGGCGGCGGCCGCGCCCGCACGCCACCAGAACAGGTTACGTACGCCGCGCCGCTCGATCCGGGCGCGGATGATCTCCAGTCCGTCCGGCGAGGGCACGACCGCGTCCGCCTCCGCGCGGAGCGCACGGCGAAGGAGGTCGCCGTGCTCGTCGGGGGGCTGGGTCATGACATTTTCTCCAGGACGGATCGCAAAGCGGCCATGCCACGTGCGGTGTGGCTCTTGACCGCGCCCTTGCTGATGCCCATGGCGTGGGCTATCTCAGCTTCGGACAGATCACCGTAATACCGCAGGACCAGTGCTTCTCTCTGTCGGGTCGGCAGGGCACGTAACGCCTCGATGACGGCGGAGCGTTCCAGCTCGCCGATCGCGCCGTTCTCGGCGCTCGGGGCGTCCGGCAGGCCCTTGGGAGCGTACTTCTCGACGACCGCGCGGTGACGCAGCACGGAACGGGACCGGTTGACGACGGATTGACGGAGGTAGGCGAGTGCTTTGTCGGGGTCACGCAGCCTACGCCAGGCGCCATGGATGGCGACGAACGCATCCTGCACGACCTCCTCAGCGGTTGCTATGTCGCGCACGAGCAACACAGCCAGACGCACCAATGACCGAAAATGCGCACTGTACAGCGCGGTAACGGCCATGTCGGCATCCCACCCGACTGGCACCGCCCCCATCGACCTGTCGGCCAGAAGGGTTTCGGTGGTCACATCAGTGGGACGCGTGGCCTTCCCAGAGGGTTTACGCTCTTCCGGTTCTTGAGGTTTCCCCGGTTCCTTAGGGTGCATTACGCCAGTCGTGTCCTCGCCAGGTGGCGCTCGCCCGACCCTGAATCGTCTTTTGTTCTGAAGTGTCGCACACACACCCTAACCGCGCGGATCTTCTCACGCACGACACCGACGATTACCGATTCGCAACGGACTCGCTAACGGGAGGGGTCTCGATAGGGTGCTGCTGTGAACGAGTGTCTCTTCTGCAAAATCGTCGCCAAGGAGATCCCGGCCGAGATCGTCTATGAAAGCGGCAGGACTCTGGCGTTCCGCGACGTCAATCCGCAGGCTCCCACGCACGTGCTGGTGATCCCGAAGGGACACCACGCCAACGCGGCGGTGCTGGCCGACGCGGACGACGGGCTGGCCGACGACGTACTGAAGACCGCCCACGCGGTGGCCGTGCAGGAAGGTGTGGCCGACACCGGTTACCGGGTCGTCTTCAACACCGGCCCGGGCGCCGGCCAGACCGTTTTCCACGTGCACGCCCACGTCCTGGGCGGGCGCGACCTCACCTGGCCTCCAGGGTGATATTGAGGAGAGCAATCCGCCGGGCCCCGGATACGATGGGCGGAGAAGCACACCGAAAGAGACCGGGAGGCATCAGGCCGCTGGCCTGCCCATGTCCGAACTACACGAATCCCGACGCACGGCACCTCCCTCGCGCACACAAGCCAAGGTGCTGATTCCGGACGAATACCCGATGGTCAGCCTCCTCGGCTCCCGTGATGAGCTGCTACGCGTCATCGAGGGCGCCTTCAGGGCCGACATCCACGTACGGGGCAACGAGATCACCGTCACCGGCAGCCCCGACGAGAGCGGCACCGTGGTGCGGCTCTTCGAGGAGCTCGT
This sequence comes from Nonomuraea sp. 10N515B, assembly GCF_052245915.1. NCBI lineage: Bacteria > Bacillati > Actinomycetota > Actinomycetes > Streptosporangiales > Streptosporangiaceae > Nonomuraea > Nonomuraea sp. 10N515B. Next base: position 317,463 of record NZ_JBQQBQ010000001.1, on the reverse strand, counting down.
CGAGGTGCTGCGCAGCGGCGGCGAGCTCACCCCCGATGCGGTCGAGCGCAGCATCGCCATGCTCCGCATGACCTCCGACCGCCCCGCCGAAGTGCTCTCCCTCGACATCCTGTCCTCGCGCGGGCGCACGATCAGGCCGAAGACCGTCAACCAGAAGCGCTACGTCGACGCGATCGACAAGCACACGGTCGTCTTCGGCATCGGCCCGGCCGGCACCGGCAAGACCTATCTCGCCATGGCCAAGGCCGTGCGGGCTCTGCAGGAGAAGCGGGTCAACCGGATCATCCTCACCCGCCCCGCCGTCGAGGCGGGGGAGCGGCTGGGATTCCTGCCCGGCACGCTCTACGAGAAGATCGACCCCTACCTGCGGCCGCTCTACGACGCCCTGCACGACATGCTCGACCCTGACTCGATCCCCAAGCTGATGGCCAACGGCACGATCGAGGTCGCGCCGCTCGCGTACATGCGGGGAAGAGCGCTCCCAAATGGGACAGGCGTGCTCACTCCGGACGGTTTCCGCTCTATCGGGGAGCTAGAGGTCGGCGACCTCGTCATCGGGTCGAACGGTGAGCCGACTCCCGTGCTGGGCGTCTATCCGCAGGGCGAGAAGAAGATCTATCGGCTCTACAGCCAGGACGGTGCTTCGGTGCTCGCCTCCGAAGACCACCTCTGGACTGTCCGCACCCGTGACGACGCCAATCGGGGAAAGCCGTGGCGGGTGCTGGAGACGAAGGAGATGATCGGCGACCTGCGGACAGCTCACTACCGCAAGTGGGAGTTGCCGCTGCTGAGCGCGCCGGTCCGCTTCCCGGAGCAGTCGGTCCCGATAGACCCCTATGCGCTCGGCTTGCTCTTGGGGGACGGATCCATCACGGGAGTGGGCACTCCGAGTTTCACGACCAATGATCCAGAGCTCGTTGATGCGCTTGACAGCGCCTTGCCCGGAGTGAAGGCGAGATGGCGTAACGGGCCGAACTACGTCCTCAACCGTGTGCTGCAGCCCGGAGAGAGCGGCATGAGCCCGCACCTTGTCAAGGCAGCCGTGCGCACGCTGGGACTGACAGGCTGCAAATCGCCGACGAAGTTCGTGCCTGACGTCTACCTCTACAACACGCCGGAGGTCAGGCTCGCGGTTCTGCAAGGGCTGCTCGATGCGGACGGTGGTCCAGTCGTGCAGCATGAGCGCAGTGCCAGGATCCAGTACACGTCGGTCTCGCCTCGGCTACGTGACAACGTGGTCTTCCTCGTGCAGTCGCTGGGGGGCGTGGTGTATTGGCGCGAGCGTCCTCCGAAAGGTCGCAAACCGGGCTTTGCGCAGGGACGGCCAGTGCACTACCGCCACGATGCGTACGTCCTCGACATCCGGCTTCCGGAGGGCATCGAGCCGTTCCGGTTGTCGCGAAAGGCAGAGAGCTACAAAGCGTACGGCGGCGGTCGCCCCATGCGCTACGTGGACCGTATCGAGCCGCGTGGTACGGCGGAGTGCGTATGCATCCAGGTGGCAGCAGAGGATTCCCTCTACGTCACTGAAGACTTCCTCCTGACCCACAACACGCTCAACGACGCGTTCATCATCCTGGACGAGGCGCAGAACTCCTCGGCCGAGCAGATGAAGATGTTCCTCACCCGGCTCGGCTTCAACTCCAAGATCGTGGTCACGGGTGACGTGACGCAGGTGGACCTGCCTTCGGGCACGGTGAGCGGGCTGCGGGTGGTCCAGGAGATCCTGGACGGCATCAACGACATCCACTTCTCCCGGCTGACCAGCGCCGACGTGGTCCGTCACAAGCTGGTGAGCGAGATCGTGGACGCCTATGGGCGCTACGACGCCACGGTGGCCGCTCAGGAGCCGAAGCAGTTCCAGCATCGGGGGAAGCGGCGACCGTGAGCATCGAGATCAACAATGAGTCCGGCGTCGGGGTCGACGAGGAGGGCCTCGTGGCGCTGGCCGCTCACGTGCTCGGCGAGATGGGCATCAACCCGCTCGCCGAGCTGTCCATCGTGGTGGTCGACGAGGGCGCCATGACCGAGCTGCACGAGAAGTGGATGGGCGAGCCCGGCCCGACCGACGTGCTGGCCTTCCCGATGGACGAGCTGCGCCCCGGTGGCGGCGCACGCGGCGACTCGGACGGCCCGGCGGACCCCGCGCTTTTGGGGGACGTCGTGCTCTGCCCGCAGGTGGCCGCCAGGCAGGCGAAGGAGGCCGGGCACAGCACGGCCGACGAGCTCGAGCTGCTGTGCACGCACGGCATCCTGCACCTGCTCGGTTACGACCACGCGGAGCCTGAGGAGCACAAGGAGATGTTCGGGCTCCAGGCCCAGCTCCTGGAGTCGTGGCAGGAGGTGCGCGACCCGCGGTGAACGGCTGGTTGCTGTCAGCCATCGGCCTGGTGATCATCGGTGGCTTGATCGCCAGTGCGGAAACGGCACTGACGCGTATCTCCAGGGTGCGCGCTGAGGAGTTCGTGCGGGACGGCAAGCGGGGCGCGGTGCGGCTGCAGGCCATCGAGACCGACCCGCCGCGTTACCTCAACCTGCTCCTGCTGCTGCGGCTGAGCTGCGAGCTGATCGCCACGGTCATCGCGACGTTGCTGTTCATCGACATCATGCATGACCAGGGCTGGGCCTACGTGTGGGCCGCGGCCGTGATGATCGTGGTCAGCTACGTGGTGGTCGGGGTCATGCCCCGTACGCTGGGCCGCCAGCACGCCGAGCCGGTCGCGCTGGCCAGCGCGCCCATCGTGTACGGCTTGACGCGCATCTTCGGCCCCCTTCCCAAGCTGCTGATCCTGCTGGGCAACGCGTTGACGCCCGGCAAGGGGTTCCGCGACGGCCCGTTCACCTCCGAGGCCGAGCTGCGTGACCTGGTGGACCTGGCGGAGGAGCGCCGGGTGATCGAGCCCGACGAGCGCGAGATGATCCACTCGGTCTTCGAGCTGGGTGACACGCTGGTGCGGGAGGTCATGGTGCCCCGCACCGACATGGTCTACATCGAGCGCGGCAAGTCGATCAGCCAGGCTCTGTCGCTGGCGCTGCGCAGTGGTTTCTCCCGCGTTCCTGTCGTGGGTGAGAACGAGGACGATGTCGTGGGCATCGCGTACCTCAAGGACATCGCCCGCAAGATCCACGAGGCGGGGGAGGGCGGCGGCAAGGAGCCGGTGGAGTCGATCATGCGCTCGGCTGCATACGTGCCCGAGAGCAAGCCCATCGACCAGCTCATGCGGGAGATGCAGGCCAGGCAGATCCATATCGCCATCGTCATCGACGAATACGGCGGCACCGCCGGCCTGGTCACGATCGAGGACGTGCTGGAGGAGATCGTCGGTGAGATCACCGACGAATACGACCAGGAGGCGCCGCGCGTCGAGCGGGTGCCCGGCGGCGGCCTGCGGGTGACGGCCAGGATGCCGGTCGACGAGCTGGGCGAGCTGTTCGAGGTCGAGATCGACGTGGACGATGTGGAGACCGTGGGCGGGTTGCTGGCCCATGCTCTCGGCCGGGTGCCGATCGCCGGGTCCCACGCGGAGGTGGCCGGCCTGTCGCTGACCGCGGAGACCTTGGCAGGCCGTCGCAACCGCATCAGCACCGTCGTGGTTCACCGTGTTACGCCGCCGGAGGACGAGGCCGTCCCCGCCACGGCCGAACGCGACTAGTCCTTCCGCCGGTCCCGCTCGGTCCCGCTCGGTCCCGCTCGGCCCCGCCCGGTCTTGCTGGGCGGGGACTGCGGTGCCGGTTGTGCTGGTCCGACTGTCCATCGTCGAGACCTCCTCGTCCCTTGGGAGGGCACGATGGCCGGTACGTGCCGGGCAGCGGCGGACAGGTGGTGACGTGGGCCGATCTGAGTGGGGGCGACCCGGGGGACAAATGCGGACGGATGCCGCAAGCGTTCTACAAGTCTTCTGCAAGCGACCTCCGGCACTCTCTAATCACGACATCCAGTGCGGTGGGTGTCAGAGGGGAAGCATCCGATCGCCGGGTGGGGTTCGCGGCGAGAGGATGGATCCAGGGGGGACGACAGCGTCCCGGTCGGGTAGCCGGCTGAGACGCTGATCGGCGTAAAGGGTGTTCTCATCCAGAAAACCGGATGAGAACACCCTTTTTGCGTGTTGCTGGGACCTCCGATGGATTGCCGCATTAGTTGGTCGGGCAGGGTTCGCGCCAGGGGGGATCATGAGACGAAGACAGGGGATCATCGGTTGCGCCCTGCTCGCTTGCACCCTGGCGGGATGCGGCGGCGAGGGCGCGGAGAGCTTCATCGACCCGAGCGCCATGGCCCAGCTGCGCGAAGCGCTCCGCAAGGAGCCGCGGCTGCCCGAGGGCTTCACGGTTCGTCCTGAGCAGGCGTGGCGGATGCCGTTCGGCCCCGCGGACCGGAACTGCCGGGCGCTGCTCGAGCCGGCCGGCGGCCGTGCGCCCGCGCACGCGCTGACCGCCCAGGCGGCGGTGAGCTACCAGGGCGACGGGCTGGGCGAGCAGGCCGCGGTCGGGCTGGCCAGGTACGCGGGCGAAGAGGCCGAGGCGCACCTCGACGCGCTGGCCAGGGCACGGGAGTCGTGCCGGGCGGTACGCACCTCCTCCGGCACCGACCTGCGGCTGAGCGAGCTGCCGGTCGAGGACGCCGGTGACGAGGCCGTGGGGGCGCGGCTGCAGGGCCGGTTGCACGGCTATCCGTACGTGCTCGACGTCGTGTTCTCCCGGGTGGGCGACACGCTCGTGTCGGTGGTCCACACGGGCATGAACGACGTGGACAGCACCCGCACCCGCAAGGTGGTCGCCGCTGCGTTGGCCATGGCCGGCGCATAACCTAGTGCGCGTGACTCTCGATCCTGAAGACAGCAAGATCATCACGTTGGCGCGGGCGGCCAGGGCGCGTAACGGCACCCCCGAAGGGGCCGCCGTACGCGACGAGACCGGGCGCACCTACTCGGCGACCAACGTGGCCCTTGCCTCGCTCACCTTGTCGGCGGTGCAGGTCGCGGTGGCCATGGCGATCTCCAGCGGAGCGCGTTCCCTGGAGGCGGTCGCGCTCGTGACCGACGGCGAGCCGGGCCCCGACGACGCGGCCGTGGCCGCGGAGCTGGGTGTCAAGTCGCTGCTCGTGGCCGGTCCCGACGGCACGCTGCGGGCCTGACATGCCGATGTCGCCGTTCCTGGCGAGGTTGCGGGAGAAGGTCGGCTCCGATTTGCTCATGCTGCCGTCGGCGGCCGGTTTCGTGTTCGACGACGCGGGCCGGCTGCTGGTGGCCCGCCACGGCGACGTCGGGCTCTGGGCGGCGCCGGGCGGCGGCATCGACCCCGACGAGCGCCCGCAGGACGCCGTGGTCAGGGAGCTCAAGGAGGAGCTCGGCATCGAGATCGCGGTGCGCGGGCTGATCGGCGTCTACGGCGGCCCCGAGTTCCGCACGCAATATCCGAACGGCCACCAGTGCGGCTACGTCATCGCCGTCTACGGCTGCGCGCTCGTCTCGGGTGTGCCCGAGCCCGACGGAGTCGAGATCAACGGTTACCGATGGGTGACCGAGGAGGAGCTCGCCGAGTTGCGCACGACCCCGTGGACGCCGCTCGTGGCGCCCGAGGCGTTCACCTGGTGGCGTGAACACGCTCGTTGATGGGACACAATGCAGAGTGTGACTTCGCCAGACAGCCATCGCGCCGGATTCGCCTGCTTCGTGGGGAGGCCGAATGTTGGCAAGTCCACGCTGATGAACGCCCTGGTCGGGACCAAGGTCGCGATCACCTCGTCCAAGCCGCAGACCACCAGGCGGGCCATCCGGGGCATCGTGCACCGCCCCGACGCCCAGCTCGTCATCGTGGACACCCCGGGCCTGCACCGGCCGCGCACGCTGCTCGGCGAGCGGCTCGACAGCCTGGTGTTGTCGACGCTCACCGAGGTGGACGTGATCGGCTTCTGCGTGCCGGCCAACGAGCCGATCGGCAAGGGCGACCGGTTCATCGCCGACAAGCTGTCCGCGGTGAAGAAGACGCCCGTCGTGGCCGTGGTGACCAAGTGCGACCTGGCCTCCAAGCAGCAGATCGCCGAGCAGTTGCTGGCGGTGTCGCAGGTGGCGGAGTTCGCGGCGATCGTGCCGGTGTCGGCGCAGGCGGGCGACCAGCTCGACGTGGTGGCCGACGTGCTGATCGAGCACCTGCCGGAGTCGCCGCCGCTCTACGAGGGCGGGCAGCTCACCGACGAGCCGGAGCAGGTGCTGGTCGGGGAGTTGATCAGGGAGGCCGCGCTGGAGGGCGTGCGCGACGAGCTGCCGCACTCCATCGCCGTGGTCGTCGACGAGATGTTGCCCCGCGAGGAGCGTGACGACCTGCTGGACATCTACGCTCACCTGTTCGTGGAGCGGCCGTCGCAGAAGGCGATCGTCATCGGGCACAAGGGGGAGCGGCTGCGGGAGGTGGGCACCAAGGCCCGCAAGCAGATCGAGGCGCTGCTGGGCATGCGCGTCTATCTGGACCTGCGGATCAGCGTGCTCAAGGACTGGCAGCGCGATCCCAAGCAGCTGCGGCGGCTGGGTTTCTACGACTGACAGTTGGCAGGCGGCGGGCAGCGGCCGGCCCGGGCGGCTGACCTGTGGCGTGCTCTACGACCCGCCCGCGCGGTCAGTGGTCGGCCCGCGTGCGGCGGAACAACGCCAGAACGGAGAGCACCACGACCCCGAGTGAGCACGCCAGCGCCGCGAACCAGCCGAACCTGATCACCGGTGCGACCGACAGCAGTCCCAGGTCGATGGAGATCCGGTCCTGCACGCCGCTCCCCTCGGTCACGAACATCACCACCGCCAGCACGGCCACCGCACCAGGGACGAGTGCCAGGGCGGCGAGCCTCGGATGGGCGAGTAGCCCGGCCAGGCCGCACGCCAGCGCCACCAGCCCCGCCACCAGCGCGTAGATGCCGAACGCGTCGTCGATGCCGCGCACGTCGGCGGTCACCCCGCCGCCGATCAGGCCGATCTTCGCCTCCAGGCCCGCCCACGGCAGGACCGCGCAGAACACCAGGAGCGCCCCGGCGACGGCCACGGCCAGCGCATGGCCGCGACGGGTGCCGGGCGGCGCGGGCTTGAGGTCTTCGGCCACACGATCACTGTATGCCGGGGCCGCCCGTCCGGCCATCGTACGCAACGGAGTCATCACCATCGACGCAAGCCGCGTTTTCCCCCCATTGCAGGCGCGAACGCAGCTCCACCGCATCTCCGGCCAGGGCCGACACCAGCGTCCCTGACGCTGCCAAGGGCAGGACCACGACCCCGTTGGCCACGAGCGGTTCCTTCGCCGTTGTCGTGAGGAAGGTGGTGCCGACGCAGCGGGCCCCGCCGAAGACGGCCGGCGAGGTGTCGAGCGCCGGGTCGCCGACCGTGAACTCCTGTCGGAGCAGCGGGCGGTCGCCGCAGGTGGCGTCGAAACGGGCGTGGCAGCGGCCGGGCTCTTCGCCGTACCGGCCGAAGACGATCTCCTCGCGCCACAGGACGCTCGCGTCCGGCTCCAGCGCCAGCCGTACGATCAGGCGGTGCTCGCAGCCCGCGGCGAGCACCGTCGGCTCGGGGGTGAAGCGGAGGGTCGCGCCCGCGCCCACCCGTGCGGTGATCAGCATCTCGGACTCGCCCTCGCCGGGCAGGACCAGCGTGCTCGCCACCGAGCCCAGCTCCAGAGTGGTACGGGGGGCGACGTCCACGTCCAGCGCCAGCCGGTCGCCGCCGAGCGGCCCGGCCGCCGTCGAGACGAGGTGGACGGTGTACGGGCCGGTCTGGCGCAGCGTCAGCGGCGGATCCGAGGCCATCCGGCTGATCATTGTCCGTCCGTCCGCCGCAGGCACGGTCGCGACTGCGGCACTGGCCCGCATCGCCCGTCGGCCCCCATGCCCTGCCCGGACGTGCGCGCCCCGCCCAGCCGGCACTGTGCTCCCCAGGGTGTCGTCGGCACGCGCGGGGCCAGTGGGTGGGGGAGGCATTACGAGACCGCGGCCGCGTGGGCGTGGGACCAGGCCGACACCCGTTCGGAGACCCACTCGGCGGCGGCGGCGGCTGAGGGATCCTGCCGGATCGACGTGAACAGCACCGGCCGCTCCCCGCGTACCTTCGCCGCGTCCCGCGCCATCACGCCCAGGTCCGCGCTCACCATCGGGGCCAGGTCGGTCTTGTTGATCACCAGCAGGTCCGCGGTCGTGACCCCCGGACCGCCCTTGCGCGGCACCTTGTCCCCACCTGACACGTCCAGGACGAAGATCTGCTCGTCCGCCAGCCCTCGGCTGAACGTCGCCGTCAGGTTGTCGCCGCCGCTCTCCACGATGACCAGGTCCAGCGGGCCGAATCGGTGCTCCAGGGTCTCGACGGCGTCGAGGTTCGCGGCGATGTCGTCGCGGATGGCGGTGTGCGGGCAACAGCCGGTCTCGACGGCCAGGATGCGCTCGGCGTCGAGCACGCCGGCCCGGCGCAGGAAGTCGGCGTCCTCGGTGGTGTAGATGTCGTTGGTCACCACGCCCAGGGACAGCGATGGGCCCAGCGTCCGGCAGAGCGCGGCCACCAGGGCCGTCTTGCCGCTGCCCACCGGGCCGCCCACGCCGAGCCGCAGCGCCCGGCCGCGGCCGTCGGGTGCGTGGTGATGGTCGTCGTGATTGGCTCCCATGTACGGGTCCTTCCTTAGGAGACGAACAGCCTGATCTCGGCCTGCGTGTGCTGCTCGGCCAGGAGATCCAGTGCTGGTGCTGAATACGCGGGCAACGCCTCCCAGAAGGGGGCGAGGTGGGGGGCCGGGTGCGCGTTCGTGGCGGCGAGGTGGGCTTGGGCGGCCACGGCGATGAGGTCGGGGGCGAAGGCGGCCAGCAGCGCGTGCACGGCGACCGGGTCCAGGCCCAGCAGCCGGACCGCCGCCGTGGCGGGGCCGCTGATCGCGTGGTACGCCGCCGCCATGGCCGCCTCCTCGGGCGTGGCCCCCGCCGCGTGCGCGGCCACGCCGAGCGCGATCGGGTGATGAGGATGGGGTACGGTCCGCGCCAGCTCGTCGAGGACGTCCGACGGCCACACCCGCCGGGCGACCCTGAGCAGCAGCCTGCCCTGCGTCCTGGAGGCGTCCCGCTGCGCAGGTGAGGCGGTCCGAGCGTCCACCTCGTCATCGAGCCGCACCCAGGGTGACACGTCGCCGCCATCATTCCCGTCGCCATCCCCGCCGTGTCCGGCTGCCTGGCTGCCGCGTCCGGCCGCGTCACCGTGTCGGGGTGGAGTCGCGAACGTGTCCCCGGCGGCCGCGGGTGGCTGGTCAAGAGGCGCGTGGACGGCGTCAGCCGCGGTGCTGGTGGCCGCGTGGGCAGTGTCCGCGCTGAGGCGGGTGGCGTCCCGGGTGGCCGTACAGGACGCCTGGAGGGCGGCGGCGGCTGTGAGGGCGGCGGCGAGCGTGCCGGAGGTGTGCAGCCGCCCCCGAAGGAAGCGGTCGAGCGACGGAACGTCATGCACCGACCCCGACGCGACAGCGCGTTCGACCCCGCCCGAGTGGGCGTGGCCGCCGGCTGGCAGGCGGGAGTCGGCGATCAGGAGCAGAGCCGGGTTCATCAGATCGAATACATCACATCTCGCTGGTCAGAACAGGAAGTAACGCTGTGCCATGGGCAGGGTGGCGGCGGGGGCCGGCTCGATGAGGTCGCCGTCGATGCGGACCTCGAACGTGTCGGGCGCCACCTCGATCCTGGGCAGAGCGTCGTTGAGGGGCATGGAGGACTTGCCGCGCCGGCGTACGTCCGCGACCGGGACCAGCCGCCGGCGTACGGCCAGCCGGTCGGCGAGCCCCGACTCCAGGGCGAGCGGCGCGACGAAGTGGAGCGAGGTGGCGGCCGCCGTGACCGGCGAGGCGCCGAACATGGGCCGGGGGAGCACCGGCTGCGGCGTCGGAATGGAGGCGTTGGCGTCGCCCATCTGGGCCCAGGCCACCACGCCGCCCTTGAGCACCAGGTCCGGCTTGACGCCGAAGAAGGCGGGGTCCCAGAGGACGAGGTCGGCGAGCTTGCCGCGTTCGACGGAGCCGATCTCGTCGTCCAGGCCGTGGGCGATAGCCGGACATATCGTATATTTCGCTACGTATCGGCGAGCCCGGAGATTGTCCGCCGGTCCCGAGCCCAGCGAGCCGCGTCGCCCCTTCATCACGTGAGCAGTCTGCCACGTACGGATGATCGTCTCCCCGATCCGCCCCATGGCCTGCGAGTCCGAGCCGATCATCGAGATCGCGCCCATGTCGTGCAGCACGTCCTCGGCGGCCATCGTCGACGGCCGGATGCGCGACTCGGCGAAGGCCAGGTCCTCCGGGATCGACGGGTTGAGGTGGTGGCACACCATGAGCATGTCGAGGTGCTCGTCGAGCGTGTTGACGGTGTGCGGCCTGGTGGGGTTGGTGGAGGAGGGCAGCACGTTGGAGTAGGCGGCGACGCGGATGATGTCGGGCGCGTGCCCGCCGCCCGCCCCCTCGGTGTGGTAGGCGTGGATCATCCGATCGCCGATGGCCTTGAGCGTCGATTCGACGAACCCGGCCTCGTTCAGGGTGTCGGTGTGGATGGTCACCTGCACGCCGGACGCGTCCGCCACGCTCAGGCACGCGTCGATGGCGGCCGGCGTGGTCCCCCAGTCCTCGTGCAGCTTGAAGCCCGAGGCTCCGGCCCTGAGCTGCTCGTTCAGCCCGTCGGAGCTGACCGTGTTGCCCTTGCCGAGCAGCGCGAAGTTCAGCGGGTAGGCGTCCAGCGACTCCAGCATCCGGCCGAGATGCCAGGCCCCGGTGACGGTGGTGGCCTTGGTGCCCTCGACGGGCCCGGTGCCGCCCCCGACGATCGTGGTGACACCGGACCCGATGGCCTCGTCGAGCAGCTGCGGGCAGATCAGGTGGACGTGCGAGTCGACTGCCCCTGCGGTGAGGATCTTGCCGTTGCCGGAGAGGACCTCCGTGGACGGTCCGATGACCAGGTCCACGCCGTCCATCGTGTCGGGGTTGCCGGCCTTGCCGATGGCGTGGATGCGGCCGTCGCGGATGCCGACGTCGGCCTTGACCACGCCCCAGTGGTCGAGGATCACCACGCCGGTGATGACCAGGTCGACCGCGCCCTCGGCGCGGGTGGTCCTGGCCTGTCCCATGGACTCGCGGATCACTTTGCCGCCGCCGAAGACGGCTTCGTCGCCGGGACCGGAAGGCCCCATCGACAGGTCCTCGGTGACCTCGATGAACAGGTCGGTGTCGGCCAGCCTGATCTGGTCGCCGGTGGTGGGTCCGTAGAGAGCGGCGTAGCGGGCGCGCGAGATCTGGGCTCCGTCAGTCATCGAGCGGCCCCGCCCACTCCGGCCGCAGCCCCGGCACCACGCGGTTGCCGCCCAGCGGCACCAGCGTCACGTCCCGCTCCACGCCGGGCTCGAACCTGATGGCGGTGCCCGCGGGCACGTCCAGTCGCATCCCCCACGCCGCCTTCCTGTCGAACTCCAGCCCCGGATTGGCGGCCGCGAAGTGGTAGTGCGAGCCCACCTGGACCGGCCGGTCCGCCGTGTTGACCACCCGTACGGTCACGCGCTCGCGCCCGGGGTTGAGCGCGAGGAAGCCGTCGGGGTGGACGTACTCGCCCGGGATCACGGGATCGGCCTGTGCACGGTCACCAGCTTCGTGCCGTCCGGGAACGTGGCCTCGATCTGGACGCTCTCCAGCATCTCCGGCACCCCCTCCATGACGTCGGCCCGGCCGAGCACGGACCGTCCCGCCTCCATGAGGTCGGCCACGGTGCGCCCGTCCCTGGCGCCCTCCATGAGGAACGACGCGATGATGGCGGTAGCCTCGGGATGGTTGAGCCGCAGGCCTCTGGCCTGCCGCTCGCGCGCCACCCCGGCGGCGACGTGGATGAGCAGCCGCTCCTGCTCGTGTGAGGTAAGCCGCATGGCCGGACCATAGGAACCGGCCGTTTCCTGACTGTTGCCGGGTGATGTCGTGTTGGTTTCGCCGTGCGGCTGAGTCCCGCATATCGGATTAAGTGCATTTGTGAACGCGCGGCAATGGCGTCTTAACGCCCAGGATCTACCTGGGAAACCTCGCGGAGTCACCTTTCTGGCAGGAACGCCCGGCAGGAAGGAACCGCTGTGCGCACATCTCGCGCGATCGTCTCCGCGCTCGTCCTCTTCACCCTCGCGGCCTGCGGATCCGACGCCCAACCCGCCGCGCAGTCGAACGAGATCAAGGTCGGCCTGCTGCACTCGCTCAGCGGCACCATGGCCATCAGCGAGGTCACCGTCCGCGACGCCGAGATGCTCGCGATCGAGGAGATCAACAAGGCCGGAGGCGTGCTCGGCAAGAAACTCGTCCCCGTGGTCGAGGACGGAGCCTCCGACTGGCCGACGTTCGCCGAGAAGGCCACCAAGCTGATCAGGCAGGACAAGGTCGCCACCGTCTTCGGCGGCTGGACCTCGGCCAGCAGGAAGGCCATGCTGCCGGTCTTCGAACGGTATAAGGCGCTGCTGTGGTATCCGGTGCAGTACGAGGGGCTGGAGAGCTCCCCGTACATCTTCTACACCGGCGCCACCACCAACCAGCAGATCATCCCCGGCCTGGACTATCTGAAGGAGCAGGGCAAGAAGAAGATCTTCCTGGTCGGCAGCGACTACGTCTTCCCGCGCACCGCCAACAAGATCATCAAGGCGTATGCGGCCGCGAACGGGATGGAGATCCTCGGCGAGGAATACACCCCGCTCGGCCACACCGAATACTCCACGCTGGTCAACAAGGTCACGCAGGCCAAGCCGGACGCGGTGTTCAACACCCTCAACGGCGACAGCAACGTCGCATTCTTCAAGCAGCTCAAGAGTGCCGGCGCCACCGCCGAGAGCATGCCGGTGCTGTCGGTGAGCATCGCCGAGGAGGAGGTCACCGGCATCGGCGTGGACAACATCGTCGGCCACCCGGTCGCCTGGAACTACTACCAGACCACGCAAACCCCGGCCAACGAGGCCTTCGTCAAGGCGTTCAAGGCCAAGTACGGCGAGAAGAAGGTCACCTCCGACCCCATGGAGGCCGGCTACAACGCCGTCTACCTGTGGGCCGAGGCGGTCAAGAAGGCCGGCTCGACCGAGGTCGAGGCCGTCAAGAAGGCCGCGCCCGGCATCGCGCTCGAACGCCCCGAAGGACTGGTCACCATCGACGGCGAGAACCAGCACATGTACAAGACCGCCCGCATCGGCATCATCCAGCCCGACGGCCTGATCAAACAGGTGTGGGACTCCGGCAAGCCGATCAAGCCGGACCCGTACCTCAAGGGTTACCCCTGGGCGTCCGGCCTGGCGGCCTCCTGATGTCGGCGTTCGCCAACCAACTGCCGATCGGGTTGTCGATCGGGGCGGTGCTGCTGCTCATCGCACTCGGGCTGACGTTCACGTTCGGGCAGATGGGGGTGATCAACATGGCCCACGGCGAGTTCATCATGGCGGGCGCGTACACCGCGTTCCTGCTGCAGGACATGGTGCTCGCGCTGCCGGCGGCGTTCGTGGTGGCCGGGGTGATGGGGCTGATCCTGGAGCGGGGCGCCATCAGGCACTTCTACGGCCGGCCGCTGGACACTCTGCTGCTCACCTGGGGCGTGAGCCTGGTGCTGCAGCAGCTCGCCCGCGACCTGTTCGGGGCGCCGAACGTGCAGGTGCCCGCCCCCTCGTGGCTGGCGGGCGGGGTGGGCATCCTGCCGTACAACCGGCTGTTCATCATGGCCCTGGCGATCGCGGGCGTGGTCGCGGTCTGGGTCTATCTCAACAGGACCGGCCTGGGGCGGCGTACGCAGGCCGTGGTGCAGAACCGGCAGCTGGCCGCCACCAGCGGGATCGACGCCGGGCGGGTGGACATGCTGACGTTCTTCATCGGGTCCGGGCTCGCGGGCGTGGCCGGGGTGGCGCTGACGCTCATCGGGCCCGTCGGGCCGGCGCTCGGCACCTACTACATCGTCGACGCGTTCCTCGTCGTGGTCGCGGGCGGGCTCGGGCAGCTGCGCGGGGCGGTGCTCGCGGCCGCCGGGCTGGGGCTGCTGAACTCCTACGCCGAGTTCTGGTCGGACGCGTCGCTGGCGAAGGTGATCGTCTTCGCGGTCGTCATCGCGTTCCTGCAGGTGCGGCCCCAGGGGATGTTCGTGCTCAGGTCGAGGGTGCTCACATGATCAAACGGAACCTGCCGTTCGCCGCCATCGCGCTGGTGGCGCTGGTCGTGGCGCCGCTGCTGCTGGAGCCGTTCCGGCTGGGGCTGCTCGCCAAATACCTGTGCTACGCGATCGTCGCACTCGGGATCGGGCTGGCCTGGGGGAAGGGCGGCATGCTCACGCTGGGCCAGGGCGTGTTCTTCGGGCTCGGCGGCTACTCGATGGCGATGTACCTCAAGCTCACCGAGGCGGGGCCGGGCGGGCTGCCGGACTTCATGGTGTGGAGCGGGGTGGAGGACCTGCCCGCGTTGTGGCTTCCCTTCGCCAATCCCGTGTTCGCGCTCGGCATGGCGGTGGCCGGGCCGATGGCGCTCGCGGTGATCCTGGGCACGCTGGTGTTCCGGCAGCGGGTGCGGGGGGCGTACTTCGCGATCCTCACCCAGGCGCTGGCCGCCGCGCTGGTCATCCTGCTGGTCGGCCAGCAGGGGCTGACCGGCGGCACCAACGGCATGACCAACTTCTTCGATCTGTTCGGGCAGGACCTCGCCGAGGACTCCACCCAGCGCGGTCTCTACCTGGTCGTGGCGAGCGTGCTCGGGGTGCTCTACCTGGCCACCCGGCAGCTCGTGAACAGCCGGTACGGCCGGCTCCTCGTCGCGGTCAGAGACGGTGAGGACCGGGTGCGGTTCCTCGGCTACGACCCGGCCCTGGTCAAGACCGTCACCTTCGCCGTCTCGGCCGGCATGGCCGGGCTGGCGGGCGCGCTGTTCGTGCCGGTCGTCGGCATCATCTCGCCCGCGCTGCTCGGCGTGGTGCCGTCGCTGGAGCTGGTCGTCGCGGTGGCGGTCGGCGGGCGGCACGCGCTGGCCGGGGCGGTGCTCGGCGCCGTGGTCATGGGCTACGCCAAGACGGCCTTCAGCGAGCAGTTCGCCGACGGCTGGCTCTACCTGCAGGGAGCGCTGTTCATCCTGGTCATGACGCTCGCCCCGAAAGGGATCATGGGCATCCTGGGGAGGTTGCGACGTGCTCGAACTACGTGACGTGCACGTGGTGTTCGACGGCTACCGCGCGCTCGACGGCGTCGACCTCACCGTGCCCGAGGGCGAGCTGCGTTTCCTGATCGGACCCAACGGCGCCGGCAAGACCACGCTGATCGACGTGATCACCGGCCTGACGAAGCCCGCGGCGGGCGCCGTGCGGTTCGGCGGCTACGACCTCGTCGGCAAGAAGGAGCACCAGATCGTCCGGCTGGGCGTCGGCCGCACGTTCCAGACCTCGGTCGTGTTCGAGGAGCTCACCGTCCTGGAGAACCTCGACCTGGCCGCCAGCTTCCGCAAGCCGCTGTGGTCGCTGGCCAGGCGGCGCAGAGGCGTCTCCGAGGCCGTCGCGGAGGCCCTGGCCAGGACGGGACTCGAAGATCTCGCCGAGCGTTCAGCCGGCGTTCTCTCGCACGGCCAGCGCCAGTGGCTGGAGATCGGGATGCTGCTGGCGCAGCGGCCTCGGCTGCTGCTCCTGGACGAGCCGGTCGCCGGCATGTCCGGCGACGAACGCGAGCGCACCGGCAAGCTGCTCACCGAGATCGCCGACGATCACACGGTGATCGTGGTGGAGCACGACATGGAGTTCCTGCGGCGGCACGCCTCGAAGGTGACCGTCCTGCACGAGGGCAAGATCCTCGTGGAGGGGTCGGTTGACCAGGTCAGCGCCGACCCGCGGGTGCAGGAGGTCTATCTGGGGAGGAGGCCCAAGGATGCTATCGGTAACCACTCTTGAAGCAGGTTACGGCAGGGCACGCGTACTGTTCGGAGTCTCTCTGGAGGTCGATCCCGGCCGCCTCGTGTGCGTCATGGGACGCAACGGCGTGGGCAAGACCACCCTGCTCAACACCATCATGGGGGTGCTGCCCGCGACGGCGGGCACCGTCATGTTCGACGGGCGGGACGTGACCAGGCTGAAGCCGCACGAGCGGGTGCGGCTCGGCATGGGGTACGTCCCCCAGGGCCACCAGTGCTTCCCCCAGCTGTCCGTCCTGGGCAACCTCCTGGTCGCCGTGGAGGCCGCCAAACAGCCACAACGGGCCATCGACGAGGCGCTGGACCTCTTCCCCGCCCTCAAACCCATGCTCAAACGCAGCGCCGGGCACCTGTCGGGCGGGCAGCAACAGCAGCTTGCCATGGCCCGCGCCCTGGTGACCAAGCCCCGGATGCTCATCCTCGACGAGCCGACCGAGGGCATCCAGCCGTCGATCATCCTCGAGATCGAGGCGGCCATCGAGCAACTGCACGCCTCCGGGCTGGCCGTCCTGCTCGTCGAGCAGTACCTGGACATCGCGCTGCGGCTGGCCGACCGGTTCCTCATCCTCGACGCCGGGCACGTCGTACGCACCGGGGAGGCCGAGGAGCTGCAACGCGAGGACGTCCGCCGTCTGCTGGCCGTCTAGCCTGCGCTATTAGTCCACGCGCGTGCCGACTGCACGATTTGCTCCAGCCGGCCGCTGTGCGCGCCGTGCCAGTAGATCTGGCCGCATTCCCGGCACCGGCCGTACACGTCGTAGTTGCGCCGCGTCCCCGCCTCCAGGAGCGGCGCGACCTCATGCTTGGCGACCGGCTCCAGCCGGCCGTTGCAGGCCGTGCAGCGCGTCCACGGGCGCAGCGGTGGCGAGAAGCGTTCGAGGAGGTCGCGTAGCTGGTCGGTGGGACGGGAGCCGCGCACGTACGCGCCCAGCCACAACGCGCGGCGGCGCAGCAGGCCGCGGTCCTGGGTGAGCAGCACCCGGCGCTCCTCGTTGGCCTGCGCCACGAGGGCGGGGTCGTCCCTGTCGTTGTGGTAGGCGGCGTCGATGCCGAGCAGGCGCAGCCGCCGCGCCAGCGTGCCCAGGTGCACGTCCAGCAGGAAACGCGGCTCCTCGGGCAGGGGTTGTGGCCGGGGCACCGGATGCACCTCCGCCACGTCGCCGGAGGCGAGCTGGTAGGAGGGGGACACACCGCGGCCGTCCACGATCATCGGGCCCACCTCGGTCAGCGGGATGCCGACCGACTCCACGTGATGGCCCAGCGTGGACGTGCCGTCCGGGATCACCTCCTGCCATTCCTGGCGGCGGCTCACGGGCAGGAACATCCTCAGCTCTGGGGCGATGCGCAGGCGTGCGGTCACGAAGTCCATTCTGTGTCACCGGATAACGTGAATTCATGCTGATGAGCCGCCGGTCCCTGCTCGGGCTCGCCCTGCTGGCGGCAGGGTGCTCGGGTGGCGAGGCCCGGCCGGCCGAGCTGCGGCTGGTGACCGGGCAGTCCGGTGGGCTGTACGGGCAGCTGGGCGACCAGCTGGCCAAGGAGCTGCGGCGCGACGGGATCCCCGTGCGGGTGACGCAGACCGCCGCCAGCGTCCAGAATCTCGCCATGATGGCCGACGGGCGGGCAGACGTCGGATTCTCGCTGGCCGACAGCGCCGACGACGCGATCCGGGTACGCCACCAGCCGGTGTCCGCGCTGGCAAGGGTGTACATGAACTACGTTCACCTGGTCGTCGGCGAGAGCTCAGGGATCGCCGAAGTCGGAGACCTGGCCGGGCGGTCGGTGTCCATCGGGGCGCCGGGATCGGGCACGGCGGTCATCGCCGCCCGGGTGGTGGCCGCCGCCGGACTGGACCGGCCCCCAGAGATCGTCAGGCTGGAGCTGGACGCCTCCATCAAGGCGGTGCGCGGCGGCGAGATCGAGGCGTTCTTCTGGTCGGGCGGCGTGCCCACGCCCGCGCTGGCCGCGCTCGGCGACATCCGGCTGATTCCGCTGGAGGCGCTGGTGCCGGTGCTGCGGCGTCGCTTCGGGCCGGTGTACGAGCACGTATCGGTGCCCGCGGACGCGTACGGGGCGGTGCGGCCGGTGCCGACGGTGGGCGCCCCCAGCTACCTGATGTGCCGGACGACGCTGCCGGAGGACGTGGCCTACACCGTCACCGAGACGCTGTTCCGGGCCCGTGACCGGCTCCAGGCGCCGTCGGCGCCCGGCGGGCGGCTCGACGAGCGGTACGCCATCGGCACCGGCGCCGTCCCGCTCCACCCCGGCGCCATCCGGTACTACCGCTCCGTCTACGGTTGAGCTTCGCCCGGCAGGCTCAGCTCCACGACCAGCCCGTGCGGTGCGGCGGGCAGCAGCGCCAACGTGGCCCCGCACGCCTTGGCCAGCTCGGCGGCGATGGCCAGCCCGAGGCCGCTGCCAGGCACGTTGGCGTGCGCCCCCGACCGCCAGAACCGCCCCAGCGCCTCGGCCCGTTCCTCCTCGCTCAGCCCCGGCCCGTCGTCGGCCACCCGCAGCACGCCGTCCGCCAGGGTGACGGTCACCGCCCCGCTCTTGGGCACGAACTTCTGGGCGTTGTCGAGGGCGATGTCCGCGATCCTGGCCGCCGCCTCCGGAACAACCGACATTTCCGCAACATCGGTAACCAGCCGCACCCCCTTCGCCGCGTACACCTCTTTCCACACCTCCAACCGCGGCCCCAGCTCGACGACCTTGCCGTCGAGCTCGGCGCCTGCCTCCACCCGGGCCAGCGACAGCAGATCCTCCACCAGCAGCGCCAGCCGGTCCAGCTCCGCCATCGCCTCCGCGTGCTCGGCCGCACCCTCGCCCCGCAGATGCGGCTCCAGGTTCTCCAGCCGCAGCCCGAGCACGGTGAGCGGGGTACGCAGCTCGTGCGAGGCGTCCGCCACGAACGCCCGCTGGCGCTCCATCGCGCCGGCGACCGCGTCGGCCATCGCGTTGAACCGCTCCTCCAGCCGCCGCAGCTCCGACGGCCCCGTGCCGGGGTGCGCCCGCGCGTCCAACCGGCCCTGCGCGATGGCCTGGGTCGTGCGGTCCAGCTCGGTGACCGGGCGCAGGATCCAGCGGGCCAGCCGCCTGGCCGCCAGTGCCGCGTAGGCCAGCGCGATCAGAGCGCCGACCGCCAGTCCGCCCCACACCAGCGACACCTCCAGCCTGGCCCGGCCGGTGGGCGCCTGCAGCAGCACCACGCCGGACAGTTGCGCGTCCCGGCCGGCCGGCTCGGCCAGCAGCACGCTCGGCGGGCCGAACGGGGTCATCGTGGGCAGGTCGTCGGTGGTGCGGCCGGACAACGCCAGGCGGGTCGCCTCCCGGTCGTCGGCGTCGAAGCGGCCGGCGGTGATGTGGATGGAGCCGTCGCGATCCCGTACGCGCACGGCGGCGCCGTACAGGTCGGCGTAACGGGTGATCTCGGCGGTCAGCCCGGCGTAGTCGCCGTCCCGCGCGGCCTGGTCGGCCAGCTCCGCGAAGCGGGTGGCGTCGGCGCGGCGGTCCAGGAGCAGCCGGTTCGTCCGGTGCGATGCGTACGCCAGCCCCAGCGGCACGGCCAGCGCCGCGATCAGGAACACGATCAGCGTGGTGAACGTGACCACCAGCCGCGAGTTCACGTCGCCGAGCCCAGCCGGTAGCCCGTCCCGCGCAGCGTCTCCACCAGCCCCGGACGGCCCGTCTTCGAACGCAGCCCCGCCACGTGCACGTCCAGCGACCGGGACGCCGACAGCAGCGGGTCGCCCCAGACCTCGTCGAGGATCTCCTCCCTGCTGCGCACCACGCCCGGCTCCCTGGCCAGCAGCGCCAGCACGTCGAACTCCCGCCTGGTCAGCGTCACCGGCTCCCCGGCCACCGTCACCTGCCTGGACTCCAGGTCGATGCGGACGTCGCCGACGTTCACGACGTGGTCGCGCCGCGGCTGCGGCCGGGTGCCGCGCCGCACCACCGCCTCCATGCGCGCCATCAGCTCCGCCGTCCGGAACGGCTTGATCAGGTAGTCATCCGCCCCTGACCGCAGGCCGCGCAGCACCTCACGCTCCTCGGTACGGGCCGTCACGACGATCAGCGGCACCGCCGACAACCGGCGCACGCGGCGCAGCACGTCGAGCCCATCCATGTCGGGCAGACCCAGGTCGAGCAGGACGAAATCGACGCCCCCCGCCAGGCGGAGGGCGTCGACGGCCAGCCCGGCCCGGGTGACCTGATGGCCGTGCCGGGCGAGGGCCGTGATGAGCGCGGCGGCGAGCCGATCGTCGTCCTCGACCAGCAGAACTCGCATGAGCCCAGGTTAGACGCGCGCCGGCAAGGACCCCGCCGTGACCTGCTCGGCACGCGACAGCGCGGCATCGCGCGTTTCGCGCATGACCAGGTAGACCACGAGCGAGACCGCGGCGCAGCCGGAGACGTACCAGAAGAAGCCGGACTCGATGCCGGCGTTCTTGAACCACAGCGCCACATACTCGGCCGTGCCGCCGAACAGCGCGTTCGCGATCGCGTACGGCAGCGCCACACCGAGCGCACGCACATGCGTCGGGAACAGCTCGGCCTTCACCACGGCGTTGATCGACGTGTACCCGGTGATGATCAGCAGACCGGTGAGGGAGAGCACGAGAGCTCCGCCGAAACTGCTCACCCCGCCCAGCGCCGTCATCAGCGGCACCGTGCCCAGCATCGACCCGATCCCGAACGTGATCAGCAGCGGCCTGCGCCCGATCCGGTCCGACAGCGCCCCAGCCAGCGGCTGCAGGCACATGAAGAGGAACAGCGCGCAGAAGCTCACCAGCGTGGCCGTCTCCTTGGGCAGGCCCGCGGTGTTCGACAGGTATTTCGTGAGGTAGGTCGTGTAGGTGTAGTACGCGACCGTGCCGCCCATGGTCAGGGCGATGACCAGCAGCGCCTCCTTGCGGTGCCCGAGCAGCTCGCGGATCGTGCCGCGGCTTTCGCTCTTGACCTCGCGCTCCTCCTCGTCGTACGCCTCGGTCTCCAGGAGGTTGCGGCGCAGGTAGAACACGACGGCAGCGCCGAGTGCGCCGATCACGAACGGAATCCGCCAGCCGTAGGAGTCGAGCGCCTCCTTGGACATGGTGTTCTGCAGGATGATCTGCAGGCCGAGGCCGACGAGCTGGCCGGCGGTCATGGACACGTACTGAAAACTCGAGGCGAAGCCGCGGCGGCCGCGCGGGGTGGCCTCGGTGAGATAGGTGGCGCTGGCCGCGTACTCGCCGCCGACCGACAGGCCCTGCAGGAGGCGCGCCACCACCAGCACCAGCGCGCCGAAGTAGCCGACCGTCTCGTACGTCGGCGCGATCGCGATCAGCAGCGCGCTCGCGGACATCAGCGTGACGGTGAGCGTGAGCGCCGCCTTGCGGCCCTTCCTGTCGGCGTACCGGCCGAGCAGCCAGCCGCCGAGCGGGCGCATGAAGAAGCCGACGGCGAAGATCGCGGCCGTGTTGAGCAACTTGGCGGTGTCGTCCCCCTCAGGGAAGAAGGAGGCGGCGAAGTAGACGGCGAAGCTGCTGTAGACGAACCAGTCGTACCACTCGACGAGATTGCCGACAGAACCGCCGACCACGGCCTTCCACGGCACGCGTGCCTTGCTCACTCTGTACCTCCTGGGGGGAGTAGTTGCAGGTCAGAGCCTTACCCCAGAAGGATGTTCGGACAAGGGATGCGGGGTCAGATCTAACATCCGCTTAACGTCGGTGCCTTACTGACGTAACGTCACCGCAACGGTGGGTTGGCCGATTTCGCCCTTTCGAGCGCCATCTCGCCCCACCATTCGCCCGCCTCCGGCGCCACGACGCCGCGGGCCGGGTCCTTCTCGTCATCGGTGCCCCGCCGGCACCTGCCGCTGGACGCGCCCGCCTTGGTGATCCACAGGTAGGCGTCCACCAGTTCCTCTCCCGTGGCCGTGGTCGGGCGGTCACCGACGCCCCTGCCTGGAGGGTTGCACCACGTCTGCGGATCCTTGTAGTGCTCTGCCGGAGCCCATGTTCCCTGACCGTTCCTGGCGGTGTCGACGACGAAGTGCGGCATCGTGGACGGGTCCACCGTGGTGGAGGACGGGCAGGTCTTGTCGCCGGTGGCCAGCCGGATGCCGATGCAGGCCGACAGGCTCTTGCCGTACGCGACGGCCCTGGCCGTGCGCTGGTAGCCGGCCGTGTTGACGAAGAACCCGTCCACCTTCTCGATGCCCGCCCTGATCAGGCGCTCGGCCATGATTTCTGTGCCCGGGTAGAGATCCTGGCTGCCGTCGAGGTAGACGGCCGTGCCGGGGTTGGCCTTGAGGGTCTGCGCGGCTTTCCTGAGGTCCTGGTAGCGCTGGTCGGGGGAGCCCTGCGGGTCGCAGTCCTTCGCGCCGGAGATCTTGACCAGGCTGCCCGGCTCCAGGATCACCACGGCCTTGGCGCTCCCGATCTGGCCGGCCACGCCCTTGATCCACTCCTGGTACGAGGCCAGGTCGGCCGGGGTGGCCGGCTTGCAGTCGCTGCCGGGCATGTAGTTGATCAGGAACACCGGGACGCCGCCGGCCTGCTCCGCCCCCGAGATCACCTGGTCGATCTTCGCCCTGACCTCGGGCTCGCCCAGGCGAATGGCGTAGGGGACGGCGGCCAGCTTGCGCATGAGCTCGGCGTCCTGCGGGCGCTCCTCGGCCCACTGGTCGGCCTGGCGGCTGGCGGCCGGCTCGGCGGGGGCGTAGAGGCGTACGTTGTCCTGGGCTCTGAGCGGGTGCTGGGCGGCGGCCTGAGCCGTGGCGTCGCCACGGCCTTTCTGATCCTGAACGCCGACCGCAGCGCCCTGACCGCGCCACACAAGGGCCGCCGACGTCCCGGCGACCGCCACGACCACCGCGGCAGCCACCGCCAGCAGCCTTCTCCGTCGCGCTGCGGCAGGCGTCGCCGCGTCCTCCGCCACCGCGCTCTCGGCCACTGCGCTCTCGGCCGCGCCTGAGATCGCCTGGCCTGGGCCCGTCGCGCCAGGCGACGCCGCGTCCGTGTCCGTGTGCGTGTCCGCCGGTGTGGCAGGCGCGGGACCGGCGGCCGGCGGCCGGGCGGTCGACGGCAGGGATGAAGCCGAGGCGCTGAGGCGGTCCAGCAGGTCCTGGGCCGTGGGGCGGTCGGCCGGAGTCTTGGCCATGGCGGCCAGCACCAGGTCATGCAGTGGACCGGGCAGACCCCGCAGGTCCGGGGGTTCGTTCAGGATGCGCAGGAGGATCGTGGGCACGGACCCGGAGCCGAACGGCGGGACGCCGCCCGCCGCGAAGCCCACCGTGCACCCCCACGAGAAGATGTCCGAGGCGGGCCCGATCCGAGCACCTGACACGTGCTCCGGCGACATGTACGCGGGCGTCCCCACGATCATGCTGCTCATCTCCGCGTCGGCGAGCTGCGCGATGCCGAAGTCGATGACCTTGGGCCCCACCTGGGAGAGCAGCACGTTGGACGGCTTGAGATCGCGGTGCACCACCCCGGCCCCGTGGATGGCCCGTAACGCCATCGCCATGGCCGCGGCCAGCCCGTCCAACGCCGAGCCCGTCAAGGGCCCCGACTCGCGGACGACGCTCTCCAGACTGGGCCCTTCGACGTATTCGGTGACCAGGTAGGCCACCTCCCCCTCGACGTCGGCGTCCAGGACGGGGGCGGTGCAGAACCTGGCGACCCGCTGAGCGGCCGCCACCTCGCGAGCGAAACGCCGCCGGAAGCCGGCGTCCGTGTCCATCCTGGCGTGGATCAGCTTGACCGCCACCCGCGTGTCGTCCGGCCCCTGACCCAGGTAGACGACGCCCATCCCGCCTTCGCCCAGCCGGCCCAGCAGAGCGTACGGCCCCACCTGGCGCGGATCCCTGTCCCTCAACGCCTCCAAGGTCATAGAGGACCACGCTATCTTCCCCCGCGATGGGTCTTCCACGGCTACAGCGCAAGCCGCCACTCGTTCCACTCGTCGAGGAGCAGGCTCAGCCGGTGGCCCCGGTGCTTGGCCAGCACCATCGAGTCCGCTTGGTTGCCCCAGCTGTCGGAGCGCTCGGCTTTGAGGACGATCGCTCGTCTGCGCGCCATCGTCGCCGAGGTATGGAATCCCCGGGCGTCACCAGTTCGTCAGGGAACCGTCCGGGCGCCGGAATCTCTGGGGTAGCCGGTCGGCCGCGGCGGTACGGCGCGCCGCCTCCCGGTCCAAGGTGATCCCGAGTCCGGGGGCATCGCCCGGGAGAAGGCACCCGTCTGCCCACCGCGGCTGCCCGGGAACGATGTCGAGGAGATCGCTGCCCGGCATCACCGGCTGTTCGAGCACCAGCAGATTGGGGCAGGCCAGGCTGAAGTGGAGCGCCGCCGCGTTGGCGACCGGCCCGTACGGGTTGTGCGGCACCACGTCGATGTAGTGGGTCTCGCACCAGCCGGCGACCTTCATCGCCTCGGTGAACCCGCCCACGATGGCGAGATCGATCCTGGCGTAGTCGATCCACTCGTTCTCCACCAGCTCGCGGAACTCCCATTTCGAGCCGAACTGCTCCCCGGCGGCCAGGGGTACGGTAGTGCGCAGCCGTACCATCTCCATCGACCTGGGGTTCTCCGCGCGGATCGGATCCTCGATGAACAGCGGCCGCATGGCTTCCAGCTCGCGGCAGAGCATGACCGCCTCCGCGGGTGCGAGCCGCGTGTGGACGTCGAGCGCGATCTCGACGTCGGGGCCGACCGCCTCGCGCAGCGCGGCGAACTGCTCGACGGCGACGCGGACGGCTCTGCGTGGCTGGAGGATCTCCCCCTGGGCGGGCAGCCCCCAGCGCAGGTGCCGCCAGCCCGCCTCGACGGCGGCGACCGCCGACTCCACCACCCGCGCGGTGTCCTCCGTGCCGCCGCGCACGTGGACGTAGCACGGCACCCGGTCACGTGCCCTACCGCCGAGCAGTTCGTAGACGGGAACTCCGAGAGCCTTGCCCTTGATGTCCCACAGCGCCATGTCGACGGCCGAGATCACCGCTGACAGCTCCCTGCGCGCGGGGAAGTAGAGGCCGCGCGAGAGCACTTGCCACAGGTGCGCCGAGCGGAATGGGTCCTGTCCGACGAGGAGTTCCTTCACCGTCTCGACGGTCCCGAACATCGCGGCGCGCTCGTCCGGCAGGCCGCACTCGCCGACACCGGTGATCCCCTCGTCGGTATCGACCACGACGAAGACATAGGTGCGGCGTCCCGTCGCGGCGATGGCCTCTATTCCAGTGATCTTCATGGTCGTTGGTCATTTCTCGGCGAGGATGAACTGCGGATAGTCGCGTACGTCGAGGTCGAAACGCTCGGCGCCGCCGGGTCCTGGGCGGGTCACGAGGAAGCGGGAGCGGCCGGTCATCGGGTCGACGAGCACCGGTCGTTTGCCGAGCGTCTTGTTCACCGCGAACGTGGCGTGGCGCGGCGCGAAGCTCTCGCGCGGCGGCGCCGTCGACCATACCGCGACCAGGGCACGCCCGTCCGCGGTGACCAGGCGTTCGGCCCGCAGCTCCTCCTTGACCAGCGCGGTGCTGACCTGCTTGACATAGCCGGGGAGGGCGCCCTCCAGTCTGGTGGCGATGGCCAGGAACTCCGGATCGGGCGTCGCCCGCCCGCCGGTGAGCGCGCTGATCCTGCCGAGCACGAAGAAGCCCTGCTTGGGCCGCAGGTTGTCGGTCACGACGCCGAAGGTGTCGCCGTCCCGCGCCGCGTTGTGCCCCTGGTCGGCGAGGGTGTAGAGGAACGTCTTGGTGGCGGTGAGCAGGCCCAGGACCAGCATCCTGGCGATGGTCTTGGCTTGCTGGTCTCGCTCATCGGCTCCAGCGTGTCGGGCGGGAACTCGCGTTGGGACAGCGTGGGAAGGCCGATCTCGGTCATCCAGACCTGCAGGTCGGGCCTGCCGAGCAGCATCCTGCCCTGGCGAAGGTAATCGCTCATGGCCTGCTCGAACTCGACGTCGGAGGTGGCGAAGTCGCGGAACTTGGCGTCTCCAGTGCGCGGGGTGTATTCCGGCGGCAGCCCGTGCTTGTAGGTGTAGTGATGCATGCAGAGCGCGTCGATGTGCGGCGCAGACCGCTTGATCTGGCCCATCGCCTGGCTCTCCACCTGGATCCCGTTGACCAGGAACACGTTCGGGAACTCCGTCTTGACCTGCTCGCAGCACTGCTCGGCGAACCGCGTGTAGGCATCGAGCCAAGGGCCGCCCCAATACTCGCCGCCGTAGTGCGTCTTCCATTCGCTGCTGTTGTTGGGCTCGTTGTCGAGCATGAACGCGCCGACGTCCTCACCCCACTCGCCGATCGCCGCGCGCACCATGTCGACCCATCCCGAGACCTCTTTGGGGGTTCCGAGGTGGTTCCGGTTGCTGGTCGTGAACAGAGGCTTGATGCCCGCTTTGAGATCGGCGTCCACCCAGCTCTTCAGCATCGCGCCTGGCTTGCCGGCGCTCCAGTCCCAGTCCTCGTGGCGGAATCCGGTGCGCACCCACTTGATCCCGGCGGCCACCGCGAACGGGAGCAGGTTGTCCGGCGTCATCCATGGATACCGGTCGACGAACTGGAAGTGGCCGATGGTGCCGAGCTGCGAGCTGTCCGGGCGGCGCGCGGGGTCGAGGGTATCCAGGTCGACACGCTCGGTCACCGGCCCGGTGAAGAACTTCGACCGCAGCTCGGCCACAGGATCCTCGAGCGACCGCGCCGCCCGCGCCGTACCGGGACCACCGAGGGACGTGAGCCCCCAGGCGCCCACGCCGCCGGCCATCGCCGTGCCGAGGAACCTGCGCCTGGGCAGTCCGGCCGGCCCGCTCGTGTTCATCATCCGCCTCCTGTGTGTGGGTGTCCGCCGCGAGGACTGGAGATGGCGTGCGCCACCACAGGAGGCGCGCCTGATTGAGCAACGTTACCGTTAACGTTCGTCTATCGTCGTGGTGGGCGCTTTCGCTGTCAACGCTTCGCCTAGAGTTACCGATAACTGATCCACGACTCGGGCTCGTCTCCGCGAATGGGGGAGGGGAGGACCGGGAGACAAATGACGGAGCCTGCGTACCCCGTGAAGAAGAAGGATCCGACCATGGCTGAGCGCCGCCCAACCGTACGGGACGTGGCGAGAGCGGCGGGCGTGAGCGCCATGTCCGTGTCCCGGGTGCTGAACGGGCAACCGGGTGTCGGCCCCGAGACCGCGCGGCGGATCGAGGAGGTCGTCAAGGCCCTGGGCTTCCGGCCCAACAAGCTCGCGACAACCCTGCGCAGGCGGCGGGGAATGTCGCTCCTCGGCATGGTCGTGCCCTATCCCTACACGCCGCTGTTCACCGCACTCACCGTCGAGGTGGACGAGCTCGTGCGCGACGAGGGGCTCATTGTGGTCACCGGGAGCTCAGACCGCGACGTCGACCAGGAACGTGCCCTGGTCGGGGCCTTCATCGAACGGGGCTTCGACGGGATCCTGCTGTTCTCGGAAGACGCCGACCACCGATACCTCAAGCCCGAGCTCGACAGCGGCCGCCCGGTCGTCTTCCTCGGCAGCCCGCCCGTCGGTGTCGAGGCGTCCACCGTCCTCGTCGACAACCGGGGCGGCACCCGCGACGCGGTCCAGCACCTGCTGCGGCACGGCCACCGCCGCATCGGGATCGTGACGAGCGTGGACATGTTCCCCGCGGCGGAGCGGCTCGCGGGCTACAAGGAGACACTGGTTCGCGAGGGGGTCGGGGACGATCCCAGCTTGATCCGCATCGGGCCGATCACCCCGGAGTTCGGCCAGGAGGCCGCGCGGTCCCTGCTGGAACAGGACGACCCGGCCACCGCCATCTTCAGTACCAACTACCTGCTCACCAGGGGCGTTCTCGGCGCGATCCGGGCGCACGGCCGCCCGGTCGCGCTGATCGCCTTCGACGACTTCGAGGCCGCCTCGCTGGTCGACCCGCCGATCACGGTGGTGACCCAGGATCTTCCCGCGATGGGCAGGCACGCGGCAGAGATGCTGCTTTCCCAGCTCGCCGGAGTCGGCGAGCGCGAGCGCCCCGCCCGGGTGGTCGTTCCCGCACATCTCGTCCCGAGAGGGTCCGGGGAGCTCCCGCCGGCGAGCTGACGGCCGGTCCCTACGTGTGTGTGGCGGCTGAGTTCCGCCTGGACCTTCCACTGGCACAGCCGGTACGTTACCGTTAACGTACGGCCCGATGGAGGCCGCGGCGCGCATCCGCAGCGCGTCACAACCGATCATCGAACGCGCGCCGATCCCGTGGGAGCCGCGCGGATAGGAGTCAACGGACCGTGGAGCGACCGCCGGATGTTGTCCTGATCCACTGTCACGACCTCGGCAGGTTCCTGTCGTGCTACGGTGCTCCGGCGATCCCCAGCCCCAGCCTGCACGCGCTGGCGGAGCGGGCGGTCGTCTTCGACAACGCCTTCGCGACCGCCCCGCTCTGCACGCCCGCCCGCTCGTCGCTGTTCACCGGGCTTTCCCCCCACGTCAACGGGTTGATGGGTCTCGCCCACGCCGGATGGCGCTACCGGCGCAGCGTCGCCACCATGCCCGAGCTGATGTCCGGTCTCGGATACGACACCGCGCTGATCGGCCTGCAGCACGAGCATCCGAACCCCATGGTCCTCGGGTTCGACGAGGTGCACGGCGCGGGATTCCTGCCCAGGGCATGGCCCGTCGCCAGGGAGACGGAGGCATGGCTGCGGAATCGTCGAGAACGGTCCCGGCCGTTTTTCCTCACCGTCGGGATGTGGGAGGTGCACCGCCCCTGGCCGGCCGAGGACTACACCCACGCCGACCCCGCCGCCGTCGAAGTCCCGCCGTACCTGCCGGACAACGCCCACACGCGAGAGGACCTCGCCGCGTTCTACGGCGCGATCCGGCAGCTCGACGCCGCCGTCGGGCATGTGATCGACGCGATCGACCGGCACTGCGACCCGGACCGCACCGCCGTGGTGTTCACCACCGACCACGGCGCGGCGCTGCCCCGGGCGAAGGGCACGCTCTACGACCCGGGCGTGGAGGTCGCGCTCATCGTCCGTCCGCCCGCTGCGTGGGGAGTGCCTCCTGGCAGGCGTGGCCAGGCGGTGAGCCATCTGGACATCCTGCCGACCTTGCTGGAGATGGCCGGAGGCTCGGCAGGCCCCGGTCACGAGGGCCGCAGCATTGTCCCCGACCTGCGTGGTGCGGGCGGTCCTCGGGACCGTACGCTCTTTCTTGAAAAGAGCTTCCACGACCGCTATGACCCGATGCGGGCGGTCCGTACCTCTAAATACAAGTACATCCGGAACTTCACCGACGGCCCCGCCCTGGTCCTGGCCAAGGACATCGAGGAGTCGCCGTCCCGGCGTGGGTTCGGCGATGGACACCTCGCCCCCCGGCCTCCGGTCGAGCTTTATGACCTGCGCAAAGACCCGTGGGAGCAGCTCAACATCGCCGCTGAGCCCGCGATGGCCGAGATCGTGGCCTCCCTCGACGACCGGCTGCTGCGGTGGATGAGGGACACCGGCGATCCGCTCCTCGACGGCCCGATCCCCGTGCCGCCGCGTGCCTCCCGGCTCATCGACGCCCAGGACGACCTGCCCGGCCGGTCCGACCGGAGCGGTACGCCCCATTCCATGTGATCAGCGACCGGCCTCGTCGGCGCGGTCGGCAGTTGAAAGGTGCAAGCGATGTCGACAAGCGTCTCATCGGGAACAGTACTGTCCCGCCGCGGTGCGCTGGGGCTTCTCGGCGCGGCGGCGGCGGTTCCCGTCCTGGCGGCCTGTGGTGGCCGGAACCCCGCCGAGCGGAGCTCCGCCGCCGTGACCCTCGCCACCACCATCGCGACCCAACAGGACCAGAAATTCCTGACGGAATGGCTGGGCAGGTTCACCGAGCAAACCGGCATCCAGGTGCGCACCCGTTTCTATCCGGACCAGCAGTATGCCAACTCCATCCAGCTCCTCTTCCAGGGCGATGACAGGCCCGACGTCTTCCGCCTGGTGAAGCAGCCGGCGGAGATGCCCGCGGCCGTTCTGAAGGGCTGGATCCAGCCGCTCGACGGCTTCCCCGAGCTCATCACCACCCTGGAACGCGACTATCCCGCGCAGGCCCGCGACGCGACGACCAGCGGCCTGCACGTGGGAGAGGAACTGTATGGCATGCCGTCGCTGACCCACCGGCCGTGGGGGGCCTGCCGCCCGCTGATGTACAACGCCGCGCTGATGGACAAGTACGGCATCGGCACGCCGCCTGCGACCTGGAGCGAGTTGCGTGAGGCGGCCGAGAAGATCACCCGCGACTCCAAGGGCGAGGTGTTCGGCTTCGGGCTGGTGGGCCAGATCCCCGAGCCGCTGGGGGTGACCGTGTACGCCCTGCAGAACACCGCGGGCCCGCAGATGACCGACCCCTCGGGCACGCCCATCAACTACCAGACCGGTGAGCCGGGCGCGGGCCATCCCTCGTTCGTCGAGGCCGTTGCCCTGCTGCGGGACCTGGTCGCGCGCAAGGTGGTGCCCGTCGGGTGGGAGAACCTCAAGCCGCCGCAGTTCTTCCAGCAGTTCGCCTCGGGCAGGGTCGCGATGGCGGTGATCCCCTCCTGGTGGTCGGGAGAGATCCGCAAGCTCAAGCCGGACATCGAGCTCGGATACGCTCCGCTGCCCGTGCCCGACTCCGGGCGCAAGGGCTACGGCGCCATCGGCATCGCGAAGAACCCGGGGAGCATCCAGCCGTACTGGGGGATCAGCAAGGGCTCGGCCAACGCGGCGGCCGCCGCGCGGGTGCTCGCGTTCCTCGCCGGGCTGGAACCGCAACGCGCCTACTACGAAATGAGCAAGATACCGACCGCACTGGCCGACAAGTACGCCGACCGGCTCAGCCAGGACGACCGGCGGCTGCTCGAGCTCGCCCGTGAGACCCAGCGGCTGGCCCCGAACCCGCTCACCCGGAGCTCAGGTGCGATCACGGTGCTGGCCGGGATCGCACAGAACTCCCCCAAGCCGACCCAGGCGGAGATCTTCTTCGACGCGATCAACGGCAAGATCGACTACAAGGCCGCGGCGGACGAACTCGACGCGAAGCTCGGCGGGGTCTTCGCCGAGGAACTGAAGAAGGTCCAGGACAAGGGGGTCGACATCGATCGCGGGACCTTCACGTTCGCCGACTGGGATCCGATGAAGGATTACACCACCCGCTGACATCCGATGATCGGCCCACGCACGCAGACCCGAAAGGCGACTTACCGCATGACACACCGTACCTTCGGCCGGGTCGACGCGTTCGACCCCGAGCAGGGCCTGCTCGTGATGCCCCCGGAGACCACGGGCGCCGGCTACTGGACAGGCTGCCCAGGCGTCCTGTACGAGCCCGAGCGCGGGCGCTTTCTGATGAC
Source organism: Nonomuraea sp. 10N515B (assembly GCF_052245915.1). NCBI lineage: Bacteria > Bacillati > Actinomycetota > Actinomycetes > Streptosporangiales > Streptosporangiaceae > Nonomuraea > Nonomuraea sp. 10N515B. The sequence goes on along the minus strand of NZ_JBQQBQ010000001.1, from coordinate 286,209 downwards.
CTATCGGCAGCGGCGGCCACGCGGCGACGCCAGAGAACGCGGCTGGCGTTGCGCCATCGCGGAGAGCGCCGACGGACTCTCCTTCACCGACATCTGGGCGGTGGAGAAGGAGGAGTTGAAGACCTCCTCCATGGAGAGGTTCTGCCTGCTGCCCGACGGTGACGGCTACCTGCTCTACCTCAGCTACGTGGATCCGGCCGACTCGCGCTGGCGCGTCGACGTATGCCGTGCGGGCGGCGACGCCGCCTTCGACGTCGCCACGGCGGAGCCGGTGCTGACCGCCGCGAGCACCGGCACGGAGGGGGTCAAGGACCCGTACGCGGTGCGGATCGGCCCGGCGATCTACCTGTTCGCCAGCTTCGCCGCCGACGCGGGACTCGACGAGGCCGCACGCGCGCGGGCCCACTCCACCGGCGACATCTACAACGTCGGCGGCACGAGTTGCCCCACCGGCCTGGCGGTCGGCCTCGACGGCCGCACCTTCGACTGGCGCGGCCCTGTGCTGGAGACCGGCCACGGGTGGGATCGGTACCAGGCCAGGCTCAACTCCTTCGCGGCGCTGCCCGGCGGCGGCTACTTGGGTTTCTACGACGGATCCTCCGGCCCTGCGGAGAACTACGAGGAGCGCACCGGCCTCGCGCTTTCGTTCAACCTGATCGACTGGCAGCGCCTGACACCCGCAGGACCGTGGGTGACCTCGGGCACGAACACCGGCTCCATCCGCTACATGGACGTCGTCCCCGTGGGCGAGCAGTGGTGGCTGTACTACGAGATGACCCGTGCCGACGGCTCGCACGAACTGCGCGTGACCCGCATACCGCGCCCCGCCAACGAGAAAGGAGATCGATCGTGGGCGTGCTAGGCGTCGCATCCCCCAGGCATGCGGCACTGGCGGAGGGCGGCCTGTGGGCGCGGATCAGGAAGCACCGATGGCACTACGCCTTCCTCGTCCCGATGCTCGCGCTGTTCCTGGTGTTCGAGCTGTGGCCGATCGTGGCGACGGTTTTCTACTCGTTCTACGACTGGGACGGGTTCGGCCCGCTCACCGACTTCGTCGGGTGGGACAACTACGTCGAGGCGATCGGCGATCCGGCGTTCGGGCAGTCGTTCCGCAACACCTTCGCCTTCACCGCCGCCGCCCTGCTCATCCAGCTCCCGCTGGCCCTCGGGCTGGCGATGGTGCTGAACAACCGGGCGCTGGGCGGGCGCAACGTGTACAGGATGCTGTTCTTCCTGCCCGTGGTGTCGACGACGGCGGTGGTCGGCGTGGTCTTCCTGATCTTGCTGTCCCCTGTGGACGGACCGGTGAACGCGGCCCTGACCGAGCCCGGCATAGTGGACGAGCCGATCAACTTTCTCGGCTCGGAGAGCCTGGCCCTGCCCACGGTGATCGCCGTGGACCTGTGGAAGGTGTTCGGGGTCACCCTGGTTTACTGGCTCGCCGCGTTGCAGACCGTGCCGCGCGAGCTGCTGGAGGCGGCCAGGGTGGACGGCGCGTCCCGGTGGGCGTCTTTCCGGCATGTGACGGTGCCGACGCTGATTCCGCTCGGGGTCGTCATCGTGCTGCTGACCACCATCCAGAGCTTCAACGCCTTTGACATCGTGCAGACCATGACCGCCGGCGGGCCGGGCGGAGCCTCCGAGATCGTGCAGACCTACATCTACCGCACCGCGTTCGATCCCGCGCAGTTCGCCCCGCGTTACGGCTTCGCCTCCGCGATCGCGCTGATGTTCGGCGTCGTGGTGGCGCTGGCCGCCGCCCTGCAGTACCTCATCACCCGTCGCGTCAGAGACAGCCGATGAACCACGACCGGACCCACAGCCCCGTGCGGGCCGATATCGAGGAGGTGACCGCCGCGATGGCCGCCACCAGAACCAACGACAGGCTCCGCACCGGAGCCGGCGCGCCAGCCCAAGGCAGCGCCCCAGCGGGGAGCCCCGGCCCCCGCCGAAGGCGGCGGCTGGGGCGATTGGCCCTTCACCTCGCGCTGATCCCGCTCGCCGCGATCTGGATCTACCCGTTCCTGTGGATGGTCTCGGCCGCGTTCAAGAGCCAGTCGGAGATGTTTCTCGGCGGCCTCGATCTCCTCCCCGACCAGGTCAATCTGGACAACTTCGCGCGCGCCTGGGACGCGGCCAGCTTCGGCCAATACATGCTCAACAGCGTCATCGTGACCTTCACCGTGGTGCTCTCGGTCATCGTGATCTCGTCGCTGGCCGGCTACGGCCTCGGCCGCGGCGACCTGCCCGGCAAGAAGGTCCTCGTGGTGGTGCTGGTGGCGACCATGTTCATCCCCAAGGTCTCCACCATCATCCCGATCTTCCTCGTGGTCGACGCCCTGGGACTGGACAACAGCCTGGCCGGGGTGATCCTCGCCGAGGCCGGGCCCGCCCATGTGGTCGCGATCCTGCTGTTCATGGGCTTCTTCGCAGGGATCCCGAACGAGCTCGAAGAGGCCGCGCTGATCGACGGTGCCGGCCATCCCCGCATCTACGCGCGCATCATGCTGCCGCTCGCCAAGCCCGTCATCGGCACCGTGGCCATCTTCAACTTCATATCCTCGTGGAACGCCTTCCTGGTCCCGCTGGTGTTCACCCTCACCAATCCGGAGCTGCGCACTCTCGGCGTCGGCATCTACGCGTTCTTCGGCGAGTTCAGCACCGACTGGCCCGGCCTGGCAGCGGCGGCCGTCCTGACCATCCTGCCGATCATCGTGGTGTTCCTCTGGCTCCAGCGTTTCTTCGTCTCCGGCCTCGCCGGCGCCGTCAAAGGCTGAGAGGGGGTACCCATGGGCGACCGCCAAGAGGGCCGCAGGCCGTGCGTCGTCGTCACCGGAGGCTCGGGGCGCGTCGCCACGCTGCTGCGCGCCGGCCTCGGAGGGACATTCGACCTGCGACTCGTCGACTGCAGGCCGGGCGAGGACGTCCTGGTGGGCGATCTGGCCGACCCCGGCTTCGCCGCCGCGGCCGTGTCGGAGGCCGACGCGATCGTCCACCTGGCGGGGCACGCGTCGCCCGACGCGTCCTGGGACATCCTGCGAACGGTCAATGTCGACCTGTCCGTCACGATGTTCGAGGCGGCCAGACGCGCCGGAGTGGCCGCCTTCGTCTACGCCAGTTCAATCCACGCCTCCGGCGGCTACGATCTGGACGGCATCGTGCCGGTGCGGGCCTCGTGGCCGCCCCGCCCGTGCTGCCTGTACGGCGCGAGCAAGGCGGCGGTGGAGGCCATCGGGAGCCACTACGCCGACGCGTACGACATCGCGGTCACCTGCCTGCGTCTGGGCTGGACCCGGCCACGCCCGCACCTGCCTCGCGCCCTGGTCGAGTGGCTGAGCCCCGGCGACCTGGGCAGGCTCGTCGTGGCGGCCTTGCGCAGCGACCAGAGGTTCGGTGTCTACTACGGCGTCTCGGCCAACACCCGCGGCCGGTGGGACCTCGACACGGCTCGCCGCGAGATCGGCTACGCGCCCGCGGACGACGCGGAGGACTATGTTCATGAGATCGACTTCGCCGCCGAAGACTCCTCAATCTGCCGTCGCGGGTTGTAATGGCGGGCGAAATCGAGATCGGCGGCCGGTTCGGGCGGCTGTACCAGGTGCTCGACTGGGCCTACCGGCTCGCGGTGGTCAACCTCCTGTGGATCGCGGGGGTGCTGGCCGGGCTGGTGATCGCCGGCCTGGCCCCCGCTACGGTCGCGGCGTCCTGGCTGCTGCTGGAATACTGCCGCGGGAACCGGCCACGCCCCTGGCACGGCTTCTGGCGACAGTGGCGCGACTGGTTCCTACCTGCTCAGCTCGGTCTGGGCGTACCGCTCGCCACCGTCTTCGTACTCGGCTTCTACCTGGTGACGGTGGCGAGCCAGGCGGCGCTCGAGTTCCGGGCGGTGGCGGTGTCCCTGGCGATCCTCTCCGCGGCCTATCTCGCCACGCTCTCGTACCTGCCGGCGGTGCTCTGCCACGTCGGCCTGGGACCGGTCGCCGCGTGGCGGACGACCGTGCTGGCCGCGTGGCGGCAGCCCGTGATCACCCTGGCGCTGCTGGTGGCCCAGGCGCTGCTGGTGGTGGGTATGGCCGTCGTCTTGCCGGCCGCGCTGCCGTTCTTCGCCTACAGCGGCCCGGCCCTGCTTGCCACCCGGGCGGCCCTCCGCGCCTTCGGCCGGTGACCTGATCCACCGTCCTGCCACGCGGGCCTCGCCTCTTCTCCCGCTTCGACGTGGATGTGCTCACATATTTCGGAGGATGATCTCGGGCGTCCGCGGGGCCACCCACTACTTCAGGCAGGGGCCGGATCATCTCGGCTACAAGACCTATCGCCAGATATTCTCATCGACTGGCTTTACGCGCCGGAGGACGGTGACATTCAAGCGGTCGATCTACAGCTGGGGCGTCATCGCCAAGACGAAGGTTTTCACTGGAAAGATAGACAAGGCATACGCCGTCTGCTCGTCCCGGGACCACAACTGAACCATCTCGAGTTCTCTCGTCGGCGAAGGAGATCGGGATGTAACATGGACTTAGAGTTAACGGTAACGCTGCTGGCCTGGGAGAGAACTCCCGGCGCTGGATCGTCGTACTGAGAAGGAGTGGCCATGAGCGAACCCATTTCCCCTGGAATGCCCCGCCGTCAGTTCCTGGGCGCGACCGTGGCGGTAGGCGCGGCCGGTGTGGCGATGAATGTCGGTCTAAGCGGCGTGGCCCATGCGGCCGGGTCGCGGTCCGTGCTCTCGGGACCTCCTCCTGGGGTCGACTGGACCCAGATTTTCACCAAGAGCGACGAATTCCTCGGCACCGCGCTGAACACCGACAAGTGGACGACAGACCACTGGTTCGACACCAACAACGACATCGTGGCGTTCAAACCCGGAAACGCCACGGTCGCCGACGGGAAGCTGCACATCTGGACCAGGAAAGAAGACTACAACGGCATGCACTACACCGTTGGCTACGTCCGGTCGAGGTTCACCATTCCCGGGAACTCCTACACCGAGGTCCGCGCCCGCATGATTCCCTGGGCGGCGAACGTCAACTCCGCGATCTGGCTGCACAACCAGGCGATTCCCGAGCGGAACCCGAACCCCGAGATCGACATGCAGGAATACCACCTGAAGGCCCCTTCCAGTAACCCGAGGCACATCCACAGTGCCTTGCATCTGTGGCCCAGGGATCCCGATTCCCATGATGCGGTGGACCACGAGGACTACGACCACAACGTAAATCTCGACGAGGGCTATCACCTCTACGGGCTGGAGCGCAGGGCCGGCCGGTTGAAGTTCTATATCGACGGCATCCTGTACTGGTCGTATGACACCTCCGCGCACCCCGAGTTCTCGACGGACGCAAGGCCACTCATCCTGTGCTGCAACGGGAATGCCGGCACGCCGGTCGACGCACAGTTGCCCGCCCGGATGCGGGTCGACTATGTCAAGGTATATACGGCAGGCTAATGCCCATGCTGAGGGCCGGGGGCGTTATCGCGCCCCGGCCCTCAGTCTTGAAGAGAGGGTCTATTGCTCGGTCAGGTTGTAGACGCGCACCCAGTCGACCTGCATGCTGGCCGGCAGGTGTGAGTCCACCGGTATGCCGGCGTTTCCGTTCACGTTGAAGATCAGGGGCCGCGGCTGGGTCACCAGCTCGGGTATGAACGTCGCGCCGTAGGTCCAGTGGGGCACACCGTCGAGGTAGAACCTGACGAACCCGCCTGGGCGGCCCGACCCGGTGCCCTTCTTTCTCCGCTCCAGCCCATAGACGTGGTAGCCCGCGTCCAGGTTCGATCGGTGGAGCCAGTCGACGTTGGCCAGGGACGTGTGCGAGTCGGCCGGAGGTCCGGGCTGCGATCCGGGCTTCTTGTACCACAGGTGGAAGCTGTTGTGCACTTCGTTCGGCTTGTCCAGGGGACGCAGATACTCATGCATGTCGATTTCCACGTTCGGATTCAAGGCGGGATCGGGCACGTCATACATCCAGATCGCCGAGTTGACGTTCGCGACGTGCGGGATCATCCTCGCGCGGACCTCGATGTAGGTGTCCTCGGCCATGTAGAACTTTGACCTGACGTAACCGCCGGTGTAATTGACACCCTTGTACGGCTCTTTCTTGAGCCAGATGTGAAGCTTGTCCCTGTGCACGGTGGCGTTGTCCGGCTTGAACGCGACGATGTTGTTGTTGATCTCGATCCAGTGCTCCGTGGACCACTTGTCGGTGTTCAGCGCTTCACCGCTAAAGTCGTCGCTCTTCGCGGGATCCAGCGTCCAGGTGAATCCGGCCGGGGGAGCCGGGAGTACGGGCGGCGCATCCCCGTGCGGGGGCCAATCAAGCGACTCGGCGGCATCCGCCACGCCGCCGAGGGCGAAGGCGCCGGCCGCTCCCGCCATGGCCGTACCCAGGAATCGACGGCGGCGCAGTGCACGCTCACTCATGGCGAACCTCCCTTGTGATCGTTCTTGGCGAGAACGTTAACGGTAACGTTCGGCCGAGTCAACGCTTCGTCGAAGCGATCTCATTTGGGCGTATCCGGCCATGGCGATCCCTTGTTTCTGGCGTTACGTGTACGCCGTAGACAAGGACGTGTACGCTGTAGACATGGCAGGAGCGGATACCGCGGCACGCATCACCGCGGCAGCACGAGCGATCTTGGTAGCCGAAGGGGCCGCGGCGGTCAGCATGCGCAAAGTCGCCGCGGAGGCCGGCATCACTCCCATGGCCACGTACCGTCACTTCAGCAACCGCGAGGTGCTCCTGCGCACCGTGGCCGAGGAGTGCCTGCGGGAGCTGGACAGCGAATGGGCCGGCCGGGTGGCGATCGCCGACCCGCAAGCCAGGATCCTGGCCCTACTGGACGACTTTCTGGATTTCGCCCTCGGCACCCCGCACCTGTACGCGTACGTCATGGCCGACCGGCGGGAGTCCGCGCGGCGTTTCCCCGAGGATTTCCACATCGGACAATCCTCGGCCTTTCCGCGCCTGATGGAGGCCATCGAACTCGGCATGCGCAAGGGCTTTCTGCGTCCGGATGACGTGGTGGAGGCAGCGCTCACCATCTCCGCGCTGGTCCAAGGGCTGATCCAGCTTTATCTGGTCGGCCGGATCGGGCTGGATGAGGCCGGCTTCCGTGCGCTGTGCCATCGATCAGTGAAAAGAACACTGCGCGGCCTCGCGCAATGAAGCAGCACCAGGAGTCAGGAGCAAGAGCAATGCCTTCCACGGCGAATGAGACCGTGCACGAACACAAGAAAGGGAAACGCAGGAGGCGGCTGCGGCGGACGATCATCGTGTCGGTGTCGATATTGCTGGTACTGGCGCTGGGCGGCGGCGGCTGGCTCGCCTGGTGGGTGAGCGACGTCGCCATCAAGCCGAACCACCAGTTCTATACCCACTCCGATCACTCCGACGTCGTGCGCGAGGTCAAGCAGGTCGGAGCGGCGAAGCACGTGGTCATCGGCTCGCCCGGCAAGTACGCCCGCCGCCAAGGGACGTTCGGGATGAGGTGGGACGGCGTGGAGGCGACCGTCGGCGATGTCGTCGCCACGACGGCGGGCTCGGTGGAGCGCCCCATCCTCACTGGCCCTGCACCCTCGGTCGGGACCACGGTCAACGTGACCGGCGTGATGATCAGCGACCCGAGGAGCTCTCTCGGACTGAACTACTCGGAAGTGTCGGTGCAAACCGAGCTCGGCCCGGCCCCTGCTTGGTACATACCGGGATCCGGGCAGCACGATTCGACGTGGGTGATCGCCGTACACGGCCAGAACGCGCGCCGCAACGGCCTGATGGCCATCCCAGCTCTACACCGGGCCGGTTTGCCGGTGCTCGCGATCACGTACCGCAACGACGAAGGCGCCCCGGCCTCCTCCGATGGTCTGATGCACTACGGCGAGTCCGAGTACCGCGACGTGGAGGCGGCCGTCCGCTACGCGCAGAGCAAGGGAGCCAAGCGGGTGGTGCTGTACGGCGGATCGATGGGCGGTCTGATCGTCGGTCAGTTCCTCGTCCGCTCACAACTGGCCAACCTGGTCAGCGCCACGGTGCTGGACTCGCCGCTGATCAGCATGCCGATGGTGGCCGCGTTCACTGGGCAGCAGAAGGGCGCGCCCGCTCCGGTGCTCTGGGCGACCAGCCAGATCATCCAGTGGCGCAGCGGTGTCGACATGAACGAGCTCGACCTGATCAACCACCCACCGGCCATCAAACCGCCGACCCTGCTCTTCGCCGGTGCGAAAGACACCCAGTCCCCGCTGCGGATGAACCACGTCTTTGTCGCGGCGGCCCAGAAGATGAACTGGCCCGTCACCTACGAGGAGTTCCCAGACGCGGAGCACGTCGAGTCATGGAACTCCGACCCCGCCCGCTACGAGAAGGCGGTCACCGACTTCCTCACCCGCACGGTGACGAACTCGCGTTGACGCGAATTCCGATGATCATACGCATCGGTGTCGCCCGCGCCTCTTGATCACATAGTCCATCTTTCCTGGCGACGGGTCTTCCACGCCTACAGCGCCAGCCGCCACTCGTTCCACTCGTCGAGGAGCTCGAAGCCCATGGCCTCGTTGATGGCGAGCATGGGGCCGTTCGAAGTGGCGTTCCAGGTGATGATCCGCTCCAGGTGGGGCTCCCGCTCGCGCAGCCACAGCAGGTTGGTGAGCTTGAGCAGCAGCCCCAGACGATGGCCCCGGTGCTCGCGCAGCACCATCGTGTCCGCCTGGTTGCCCCAGCCGTCGGAGCGGTCGGCCTGGAGGTAGACGCGGGTGTAGCCGGCGGCGGCGCCGTCGGAGTCGCGGCGGGCGATCGTGGTGTAGCAGGTCACGCCGTTGGGCGTGATGCGCTCCTCGCGGTCGCGCAGGCGTTCGACGCTGAAGACCGCGTTCTCGAGGTCGGCGTCGCGCGGAGCGTCGTTCATGCCGTTCATCAGGAGGGCGAGGTCGGGCACCAGCTCAGGGCCGGCCGGTCCGATCCACCGCTCCAAGGAGTAGCCGTCGGCCTGGGGGAGCATGCGTTCCAGCGCGCCCCAGTCGGCCGTGCGCAGATCGAGGGTGCGGCGGGCCTCCGCGAGGGACACCGTCATGCCGCGCGCCCGGGCGAACCGTGCGCCGACGCCGGTGCCGGGCGTCTCGGTGAGCAACAGCCGCCTCCCGTGCCCGCGCAACCGGTCCAGGGCGTGCTCGAACAGCGCCGTGCCGAGCCCGTGTGCCCGGCGCTCTGGCCGGACCACGAGCGGGAACAGCCACCCCATGTGGGTGTTGTCGAGCCTGGGCAGCGCCAGCCCGTAGCCGCCGGCCACCTTGCCGTCCTCCACCACCGCCCATGCCTCGGTCAGCTGCCCGGGCAGGTCTGTGCAGACCTCGCGGCGGAACTCGGGGAGGGAGAGCAAAGGGCCGGGATCGTGGGAGTTGGCCGCCACGTACGCGTCGTGCAGACCCGCGATCAGATCCTCGTGCCGGCCTGGGTCGATGGCTTGGATCCTCATGCGGCCAGCAAAGCGCACCCGCGGCGGCCGGAGCGAGTGAATTTACTGGCGGTAGTTTTCCACCTCGCCGGGCGGGCGCACGGCGGCGCCGTCGGGGTCCTCGCCCGCGCTGCGCCGGGCACGGCGCTGCCGGAGCAGGTCCCAGCACTGGTCGAGGGCCGTTTCCAGCTCCTTCACACGCGCGTGTTCCTCGTCCGTCGTCACGTCGCCGGTCGTCAGCTTGTTGCGCAGCTGGTGCTCCTCGTCGACCAGAGCACTGATCTTGGTGAGTATCTCGTCGTCCCGCATGCGGATGACTCTAATCACTACGTGATAGAACACGCCGTATGTCTGGTATCGCGCTGGTAAGGAAACCTGGCCCCCGTATTGCCGAGGGCATCGTCACCCATATCGAGCGCGAGCCGGTGGACTACGAGCGGGCCGCCGCCCAGCACGACGCCTACGTGGCCGCGCTGGCCGCCGGCGGCTGGCGGCCCGCGTACGCCAAGCCCGCCGATGACCTGCCCGACGCGCCGTTCGTGGAGGACGCGGTGCTGGTGGCGGGGCGGCTGGCCGTGCTGACCCGGCCCGGTGCGGCCGAGCGGCGGCCGGAGGTGGAATCCGTGGCGCAGGCCGTACGGGAGCTGGGCATGAAGACGGTCAGCATCGCGCCGCCCGGCACCCTCGACGGTGGCGACGTGCTGCAGGTCGGCCCCACCGTGTACGTCGGCCGGTCGGCGCGCACCAACGACGCCGGCATCGGGCAGCTGACGGCCCTGCTGCCGGAGCGCCGAGTGGTGCCCGTGAACATGACCGGCGTACTGCACTTGAAGTCGGCGGTCACGGCGCTCCCCGACGGGACGCTCATCGGCGATCCCAGGCACGTGAATCTGCCGCATATGCTGGAGCCGCCGGAGGAGTCGGGCGCGCACCTGGTGCTCATGGGCGGCGACCGGGTCCTCATGGCCGCCTCGGCACCCCAGACCGCCACCATGCTCGAAAAGCGCGGACTCAACGTGACGAAGGTCGATATTTCAGAATTTGAGAAGCTCGAGGGGTGCGTGACCTGCCTCAGCGTCCTGATCGACGGGGCATCGGCGCCCTTCGGCGTTCTCAAGATATGAGATCCAGCCCAGCGCATCCCGAGACCTCTGGTAACGTTCATGTCATGCTGCGCGGGCTGCTTCTTAGCTGCCGCGGCGGGGGCCTCTAAGGCCGGCTCCCTCGCCGCGGAGCCAGTCGTGCGCGTCGGCCGCTTCCATTCGAAGACCGACGAGGAGCATCTGACATGACCGCCCAGCAGCCCAGTTCCATGCCGATCCATCGTTATCAGCCCTATGAACCGATCCGGCTGACCGACCGCACCTGGCCCGACCAGGTCATCACCAAGGCGCCTCGCTGGTGCGCGGTGGACCTGCGTGACGGCAATCAGGCCCTGATCGACCCGATGGACTCCCACCGCAAGCTCAAGATGTTCGAGCTGCTGGTACGCATGGGCTACAAGGAGATCGAGGTAGGCTTCCCGGCCGCCTCGCAGACCGACTTCGACTTCATCCGGCAGATCATCGAAGAGGACCGCATCCCGGACGACGTCGTCATCCAGGTGCTGACCCAGGCCAGGCCGGAGCTGATCGAGCGCACTTTCGAGTCGATCGAGGGCGCCAAGCAGGCCATCGTCCACCTCTACAACTCGACCTCCACGCTGCAGCGGCGCGTCGTGTTCGGCCAGGACAAGGACGGCATCACGGCCATCGCGGTCGAGGGCGCCAAGCTGGTCAAGAAGCTCGCCGACGCGACCGACGTGGACGTCTACTTCCAATACTCGCCGGAGTCGTTCACCGGCACCGAGCTGGAATACGCCGTCGAGGTGTGCGACGCGGTCAACGACGTGTGGCAGCCCACCCCGGACCGCAAGGTCATCATCAACCTGCCCGCCACCGTCGAGATGGCCACCCCCAACATCTACGCCGACCAGATCGAGTGGATGCACCGCCACCTCAAGCACCGCGACTCGATCGTGCTGTCACTGCACCCGCACAACGACCGCGGCACCGCCGTGGCCGCCGCCGAGCTGGGCTACATGGCCGGCGCCGACCGCATCGAGGGCTGCCTGTTCGGCAACGGCGAGCGCACCGGCAACGTCTGCCTGGTCACGCTGGGCATGAACCTGTTCTCCCAGGGCATCGACCCCGAGATCGACTTCAGCGACATCGACGAGATCCGCCGCGTCACCGAATACTGCAACCAGCTGCCCGTGCACCCGCGCCACCCGTGGGGCGGCGAGCTGGTCTACACCGCCTTCTCCGGCTCCCACCAGGACGCCATCAAGAAGGGCTTCGAGCACCTGGAGCGCGACGCCGCGGCGGCCGGGGTGCCGGTGAACGAGTTCACGTGGGCGGTGCCGTACCTGCCGATCGACCCCAAGGACATCGGGCGCACGTACGAGGCCGTGATCCGCGTCAACAGCCAGTCCGGCAAGGGCGGGGTCTCCTACATCATGAAGGCCGACCACCAGCTCGACCTGCCACGCCGGCTGCAGATCGAGTTCTCCAAGGTCGTGCAGGCCCGCACGGACGAGCAGGGCGGCGAGGTCGGTGCGGCTGAGATGTTCGAAATCTTCCGGGACGAATACCTGCCCAACCCGGCCAACCGGTGGGGCCGCCTCAGCCTCATGGCCCACCGCCACGAGTCCACGGTGGACGACAAGGACCGCATCAGCGCCGACGTCCGCCTCGACGGGGAGATCCGCGAGGTCGAAGGCTCCGGCAACGGCCCGATCTCGGCCTTCATCGACGCCATCGCCGGGGTCGGCATCCAGGTGCGGGTGCTCGACTACGTGGAGCACGCGATGAGCGCCGGCAGCGATGCCAAGGCGGCGTCCTACCTGGAGTGCGACGTCAATGGGGAGGTGCTGTGGGGCGTCGGTATCGACGCCAACACCACCACGGCGTCCCTCAAGGCCATCATCTCCGCGGTCAACCGCGCTTCCCGCTGACCTTCCTTAGTAGGTCCATGGACTCCGACCCGCAATGACCTGCGGGGACGGTGCTCGGCACGCGGCCCACAAGGCCCTGCCCTGATCACTCGACCGCGCCTCGCGACCAACGGGAGGCGCGGTCGAGTTGTTTATGTGCCGGGGGTGCAGTCGTATAGGTCGCCGTAGCGTTTTTGGGCGATGCGCATGAGTTCGGTCATATCTTGGATCGCGTCTCTACCTTTGGCGACCTGGGCCAAATAGATATCGATCATGCGATCTTTGCTGCCGCAGCGAAACTTTGCGCTCACTCGGTACGGTTGCTCAGCAATCGGTGTATTGGGCAGATACGCGGCCAAGCCGTCACCGAGTTGGGCAGGGAGCGTGACTCCACCGTGCCTGCTGTAGAGTCGGCGCCTGTCCTCCATGAGGAAGTCCAAATGCTCGTGGCTTGTCCCATCACCTGTGTTAAGCCAGCCCACCTTCAGAGGGCGGGAGGTCGTATCCGTCCGGCATTCACCGCTGTTCTCGTTGCCACTTGTTTTCTCGGCGAGCGGTCCACGAGCACCAGTGACCAAGCGAATCGCCTGTTCAGGGACCAACATGCAGATGTAGGGGGCGGAATTCGTGATCGGCTGCGGCGCTGGGGCTGGCGTGGAGGCGAGGTCTTTTTCCGGAGTGCATGCTGTGGCGAGCAACACGAGAGCAGTCACGGTGATAGCAGGTCGAAATTGACTCATCTGCCACCTCCGGAAGAGGGCGGGATCTCAAGGTCGAGGTAGTCGTCTACCTCGCTGGTCGTACGGAAGGTGTTCCTGAAACGATCGAACACATCATTGGTGCCCCCCTTGTCCTGAGCCCACTCAAGGAAGTCGCTGTATTCCTGCGGGCTCATTTCGGTGAAAGACTTGATTTTGGGCGGAGTTCCGGTCGCGAAGGTCTGGCCTTTCATATCGGCATCGTCCAGCAAGCCAGTGTTCAGCATGGCTGTGGCGAGCATTTGCTTGGTCAGTCTCTCCACCGCCAACCGATTGTCCGCGAGCGTCTGATGCGTCTCGTCCAAGCTCCGCCTCTGCTCGGACATCCGCTGGGCGACCTGTTTGCCGATCTCGTCGTACGCGGCTCCGGCGAGCTTGTCGTACCCCTTGCTGAGCAACTCGCCGAATGCTCCCTTGGCCAGTTCGCCCACATACTTGGCTCCCGGCACCGGAAGCAGCCCCAGCGCGCTGCCCACCATATCTTTCAGCGCCTCGTCCGCCTTCTTGTCGTCCAGCCCTTGAGCGATCAGCACCTGGCGGCGGATCTCGACGATATGGCTGAAGGGATGTGCCTCCGCCACCGTCCGGTCCGTCAGGGCCTGAATAACGTTGGCCTTGTCGACCCATCCATTCCCGTCGAGGTCGTATCTCTTGACGTCGGCCTTCGTGAAACCGAGTCGCCCGGCGTTGGAGGCGTTGAGACCGACCGGAGGCACACTCCCGAACGCCGCCCGCATGTGTTCGGTCTGCGCTCTTATCAGTGCGTCGAACGCGCTGTCGTCGGCGGTGGCCAGCACCAGTGCGTAGGACATGTCCTTGGCCGCGACTTTGTCGAAGACCCCCTGGTTGCGGAGGAGATGGGAGAGTTGATCGATGTTGGCGGCGATCGCGCGGCCCAGTGAGTAGCCCAAGGGGGCGTAGCGATCGAAGAGATATCGGTTCTTGATCTCCAGATTTTCGGCGTCTTTGCTGAAGGCCCCGCTTATTTGATCAGAGAGGGTTTTGATCATCTCGGCGGCGAGCTTCTTGGAGGTCGCGTCCTGGCCGGTCGTTGCGATCGTCAGCATGTCCCTGATCGGCTTGTAGTCGTTCAGGTAACGTGAGGCACTCCACCGAGTCGTCAGCAGGTAGTCCAGCACGGACTCCTTCCACCCCGCCGGGGTGTGATTCAGTAGCGTCTGCGACGCCTCCCGACTGGACTTCGCCGCGTGGAACAGGTTGTCCACCACCGCTGATTGGGGCTCTATACCGGGGCTCCCCGCCTGCGTTCCCGGCCTCAGCAGGGTGCCGAGGCCGAAGGCACCGGCCAGGTCGATGATGGGGAGCTGCTTTCCCTTGACGTAACGGCCCAGCGGATCTTTGGCCGCCGCCCATTGGTCCTTGCGCTGCTCATGCTCGTAGACGATCACGTCACGCCCGACGACCTCCATGAACTCCTTCGAGAACGGCGGCTTCCCGTCGTGAGCACGCCAGATGAGCGCCTGAGCCTGGTAACCGGAGTATTTGGTGTCACCCGCCTTGTGCTCGGCCCGCCCTTCGTTCACCAGCCCCTTGAGGAAGTCGGCACCCGCGTAAGCGGGACTCTTCGGATCCGTCCCCTTGGCCAGAGCCGCGCTCAGCATGCCCAGGACGTTCTTGCCTTGGCTGGAGAGCTGGGTCACGCCATCGGCGTCCTGACGGTTCCTGGCGTCGCGCAACTGCATGGCGATCGCCCCGGGCACCCGCGTCACGCCGAGCGCGCCCAGCGTGCGGAGGAATGACTTGACGAACTCCGGGTCCCCGGTCCGCGACGCGTATTTCTCCAGCTCGCCCAGCGCCCTGCGGTCGCCGTCCGCGGCCTTCAGCGCGGCACGACCCGCCAGTGTCCCGTCCAGCAGCCCTTGGGCGGCCTCCAGGTTGTCAGGCACCTCCAGGAAGCTCCCCTTAGGAGTGCTCCTCCCGAAGGTGACCTTCTGCCGCTGCAGCTCGTGGACCAGTTTCTGCCGCCGCCGCAGGTCCTCGGCCTGGGTGGTGACCCGTCCGGCCAACTGCCGCAGCCGCGCCGCCGGTGCAGCGTCGAGCCCGGCGCTCTGCAGCTCCTTGTGCAGCGCCTGTGCCAGCTCTTGCAGCTGGCTGGCGGTCTGGGTGTGCTTGCTGGTCATCGTGTCGAATTCGGGTTGCTTGACCCCGCTGAACTCGCTCATGGCTTGTCCGGAGTCGAGGCGAGCTTCTGTTTCGCGCTGTCTACGGCCTGCGCAAGCATGGCCCGTAGCTCCCGCTGGTCGGCATGAACCTGGGTGTCGAATCGGGCGCCCGTCGGTCCCACCCACGCGTCGTTCTCCATGAAGCGGCAGGCGGGATCGAGCGCCCACCAATGCTCGTCCGAGAGTCGCTGAATCCGCTGGGCGGCGGCCCGCATCGCCTCACGATCGAGCTCAGGCACGATGATCCTCCTCGTACGGCTCGCTGCACCAGAACAGATCAGGAGGCGGCGTCTCCCACGTCTTTCACACGCTAATCAACATCACGTCAACAGAACAAGCTTAAACACAGTGAAAGTATGGCACGTTTGAGCTTTGTTCGAGAATGAGTGATATGCCTGATTGGAGCCCAGCTCTAGTTCTCCCTCGAAGGAAGAGGGATGTGCGAGGTCGCCATCAGAGCCTGGTGGAGATACGATCTTCCGCCCGTCTTGGCGGGTAAGCAATGCCTGTGTTCTATGGATCGCTTTCCGTCAACGAAAGTGAAACGCGGCGGATACTGATTGAACGTCGGTTGAAACAGCCCAGTGGGGCTGTGGCCAGAAAGCCGACGAACACTCACCTCGGACCGGGAGATCCTGACCACCGTGTGAGGCAGAGACGGAAGCGCGTCCACATCGCCCGTCCCCCCCCTTGCGATGGTGGAGGTCAAGCGCATGTCAACTGGTATGAACGTCGAGATCGACCGCGACACGGAGCTCGCCGCGGAAGTCGACGCCTATCGTCGCCGGGTCGGCTGTGGGCACGTTACCGTCAGGCCAAAAGTGCCGAGGTGCAGCTTGCCGCCGACCTCGGGCTCACGCCGCTCGAACTGAAAGTTTAAGGACCTGGCGCGTACGCCCAAGGTTCCCGTTAGAATCAGCGCCCCTGTTGGCGTGTGGCGCCATTGGAGCCTGTAGGCGGAGGGAAGCGCGGAATAGTCAGTATCGGCCTAGTCGAATTCGCCGTTCTTTACGCCGCCGATGAAAGCAGCCCATTCGCTGGGGGTAAAGATCAGAGCAGGGCCAGTCGGGTTCTTGCTGTCGCGGACGCCTCGGTGTCCGCCAGAGAGTTCGGCGACCTCAACACAGTTGCCGCCGTCGGGGCCCGATCGGGCGGATTTGCGCCATGCGGCCGTAGCCAGTTCCCGGATCAGTTCGTCCATCGCTGGAGCGCCTCCTTGATCAGTTGAAGGGACTCGCGTTGGGGCAGCGCTTCGGATCGGATTGCCTCATATCTGTATGTTAGAGCCCGTACGTCCTCTGGTCTCTCTGTTACTCGACTCATGACCCCAGCGGATTCGACATACGCCGTGTCGAAGACGCCATGAGCTTGCGCGATGGCAAATCCGCCGGCAAGGCCGGTCGTGCAGTATGCATTGAGGGGAAGGATCTGGATCGTGATCCGCGGAGTCTGGCCCGCTTCGAGGAGGCGGGTGAGCTGTGCCGACATCACGGCAGGGCTCCCGATTGGGCGCTGCAGGACCGCCTCATCGAGCACGATCCACAACAAGGGTGGCTTGGGCCGTCCGAGAATGCTCTGGCGTTCCATTCGAGCGATCACATGCTGTTCGATCTGTTCAGTTGTCACGCCGACGTCGCCGCTCAGCACGGCTCTGGCGTAGTCCTCTGTCTGGAGCAGGCCGGTCACGACGAGCGGCTCCCAGCTTCGGATCGCCTCCGCCGTAGCTTCGACGTCGAGCCACGGTCGGAACCAAGGTGGCGCCGACGCGTGGCTGACCATCGGCCAGAGCCGCATCAGCGCCCCCTCGGCCTCCAGCGCCTCGTCGCAGAGGCGCGCGAACTCCTCCGTCGGTGACCGCCTCGCCGTCTCGATCATGCTGATCGTGCCAACAGAGTAGGACACCGCTTTGGCCAGGCAGAGCTGGGACCAGCCTCGGGCTTTGCGGTGTCGCCGCAGTTCGAAGCCAAAGAGTGCAGTCGGCGAGTCCGCGGGGCATAGCTCGCTTTCCTTCGGCACCTGACCTCCTGGGGGGATTGCCACTGTTTCAACGAAGGTTTCAGCGGGACCGTTGATGTCATGTCGAAGTCAATTGACTACTCACTGTAGCTAAAGCTTGGGATGGTGGACAAGGAAGGTGAGATCGACTTCTTCGAGTGGGTGAAGTGATGAAACCAGCGGGTGCCGAGCCGAGGGTCATCGGTTCGATCCATCTGGCGGCTATTCGCGAGTCCGTATCGCGCGCACGCACGCAAGTACGCAGCTGGCTGGGGGACGATCACCCGTCTGTCGACGATGCCGTGCTTGCCGCATCCGAGCTCCTGACGAACGCGTTCCGGCACTCCAATGGCAAGCCGTACGACCTCATCGGCCTCACCGTAGCCATGGCAGAGGGGGTGGTTTACGTGGAGGTACGTGACCCCGGTTCCACGTTCTCCGCGCCCCACATCCGGCAGGAGCCGGAGGCGGAAGACGGCCGCGGACTGCTCATCATTAGCGAGATCTCCCAAGATTGGGGAGTCCGGGAGCACGGCATTGGGCTTGGTCGTACCGTCTGGTGCGCTATCCGAGCCGCCCCGCCTTCCGTTGGCCCGTCCGCTGTTCGGGGACCTCGAAGCACGTCTGCGCCGCGCGCTCCCGCACTTCATCGAGGTGTTTCCTGAGGCTGACAGCGCGCCTGCCCCCTACGGGGCGGGCCGACCGGTATGGCGCGGCGGCGTCATCGTGCCGCACCAACGGCCTGTGAGATCCAGAGTCGTCTACCAGGGCCACGCGCGAGACCGTGGACGGCAGGAACGCTGGCACTGCGATCTGACCTGCGCTGGCGTTCTTTGGCCGATTGCTGGACAACGTAGTGGCGTTCGGATCTTGGCCTCGGGCAACACTACACACAGCAATATGTGGATACGGCGAGCGACTGAGGTGGATGTCACCATGAACAAGGCGATCCTGTTGACTGTGGTCCTTACCGCTGTGGCGGCGACGCTGGCGGCGTTCGGCCTCAGGGTCCTCCGGCGGGACTTGCGTCCGGCTTCGGCCAAGGACGGCACGTGACGCCGAGCCACACACCACGTCAGCGGAAAGTTCTCGCCAGGCCGACGGATGGCTGTGCCTCATACCTGAGTTACGCCGACAGCAGGCTGCGAACACCGAGTGCGGGGATCATCCGTCTGATCGGCACGGGGTTGCGCATGTCGGCCAGGATGCTTTATGCGTTGGCTGAGGACATCGAAGGTCGGCGGCCTCGTAATGTCGTGCTGGAGGCCATCTGGGCTGACATTGCGATCAGCGAGCGGCAGCGGCGGATGTTGATCGATGTCTATGAGTCCTTTCTGAAGCCTGGCGTGAGTCGAGACTCCGCTCGAGAGGCGGGGCGGGCTGACAGTGCGCTGATGTGAGTCCCTGGCGCCTGTCAGCCCGCCCGTCGCTTAGTGAACGTTGCGTTTCCATGGGTTGAACTCTATGCTCCTTAGAGAACGATACGTTCTCTAAGGAAGCGGACGCTTATGGCTGTCGTGCTGTCGGGTCTGATACTGGCGATGTTGCTGGGCGCGCTCGATCAGACGATCATGGCGCCCGCGCTCCCGGCCGTCGCGGGCAGCCTTGGCGGGCTGGATCAGATGCCTGCCGTGGTCACCGCCTATCTCGCCGCCGCCACCGTCGTCATGCCCGTCTACGGCAAGCTCGGCGACCGGTACGGCCGCAAGCCCACCATGCAGGTCGCCATCGTCGTCTTCGTCACCGGGGCCGTGTTGTGCGCGCTGGCCACATCGATGCCGCAGTTCATCGCCTTCCGCGCGGTGCAGGGGCTCGGCGGGGGCGGGTTGATGATCGGGGCGCAGGCGATCATCGGGGAGATCGTCAGCCCGCGTGAGCGGGGCCGCTATCTCGGGTTCATCGGCGCCGCGTACGTCGTGGCCGCCGTGGGCGGGCCACTGGTCGGCGGGTTCTTCATCGACTCGCTCGGGTGGCGGTGGATCTTCGCCATCTACCCGCCGCTCGGCCTCGTGGCCCTGGTCGTGTTGAGTGTCACCCTGCGCCTGCCGAGGCCCCGGAACCATCGGATGCCGTTCGATGTCGTGGGCGCGCTCACGCTGGCCGTCGCCGTCGTGGGTGTCGTCATGGTGGGGCAGACCCGGGAGCCGGTCTACCTGCTGGTGGCAGGGGGCGGGGTGGTGGCGTGGCTGGTCAGTGCCCGCTTCGCCAAGGATCCGATCTTGCCGCTGCGGCTCTTCCGCGATCGGGCCTTCGCCGTGCCTGTGGCGATCAGCCTGCTCATCGGGTTCGCGTTGTTCGGGACGATCACGTACATGCCGGCGTATCTGCAGATCGCGCTGGAGACCAGCGCGACGCAGGCGGGGCTGCTGGTGACCGCGCTCATGGGCGGGGTCCTCGTCACCACGGTCGTGTCCGGGCGGCTGATCACGCGGACCGGGGTGTACAAGCCATACCCCATCGCGGGCACGGCGGCGGCGGCCGTCGGGCTGGCGCTCGTCGGGGTCGCGGGGGGCTCGCCGCTCGCGCTGGCCGGTGCGATGCTGCTGACCGGGCTCGGGGTCGGGCTGGTCATGCAGGTCATGGTGCTGGCCGCGCAGAACGCCGTCGAGCACGCCGACCTCGGCACCGCCACCTCCTCGGTCACGTTCCTGCGGCAGATCGGGGCGTCGGCCGGGGTCGCGCTGGTCGGCGCGCTCATCACGCTGAGGTCCGGGATCTCCGCCACCGCCACCCCGTCGGACCTGCCGGACGGTGTCCGCGACGCGTTCGCCGCGGCCGCGCCGCCCGTGTTCGCCGCCATGGCGCCGCTGCTCGCCGTGGCCTTCTTCCTCGCGCTGGCCCTGCCGGCGCGTCCGCTCCGCACCCGAGCCTACGTCGAGGAGACATCGTGAAACTCGTCGCACCCCTGAGCGCGTTCGGCCGGGGCGACCTGGCCATGGCCGGTGGCAAGGGCGCCAACCTGGGGGAGCTCGTCAGGAACGGCTTCCCGGTTCCGGATGGCTTCGTCGTCACCACGCATGCCTACGACCTCGTCGCCCAAGGTCACACTGGGCGGGCGTACTTCGAGCAGGTCGAGCTGCCCGATGACCTGCGGCAGGCCGTTCTCGGCGCCTACGCCGAGCTCGGCGGCGGGCCGGTGGCGGTGCGGTCGAGCGCGACCGCCGAGGACCTGCCGGGGGCCGCGTTCGCCGGTCAGCAGGACACCTTCCTCAACGTCGTCGGTGAGGAAGCTCTGCTCGACGCCGTACGACGCTGCTGGGGCTCCCTGTGGACCGACCGCGCCGTCGCCTATCGGGCGAGGCTGGGCATCGAGGACGTGAGCATTGCGGTGGTCGTGCAGAGCATGGTCGAGGCCGACACGGCAGGCGTCATGTTCACCGCGAACCCGGTCAGCGGCGACCGCACTCAGCTCGTCATCGACGCCAGCAGCGGCCTGGGCGAGGCCGTCGTATCCGGGCTGGTCACCCCGGACCACTACGTCGTCAACGCCGGGGGCGACATACAGTTCACCCCCGGCCGCCGGGAGGTCGTCATCCGGGGCAAGGCGGGCGGCGGGGTCACGCGTGAGGCCGGTGTGACGGGGGAGCGGTTGCCCGACGCGGTGGTGAGCGAGCTGGCCGCTCTTGGGCGGCGGATCGCCGATCTCTTCGGGCGGCCGCAGGACATCGAGTGGGCGTGGGCGGGCGTCCGGGTCCACTTGCTGCAGGCGCGGCCCATGACGGCGCTGCCACCGCCTTCGGTCGGCAGGCTCAACCCGTTCCAGCGGCGCCTGGGCACCGTCCTGCTCGAATACCTGCCCGTTCGGCCGTATCCGATCGACATGTCGACCTGGATCCCGTACGGCCCGGCCGGGCTCATGGCCAAGGTGACCGGCGCATTCGGGCTGCACCGCGCGTTCGAGGGGTTCCTGCATGAGGAGGACGGCGTGGTCTACGCGTTGCTGCCGCCGAAGCCGCACCCCACGCTCGGGGTCCTGGCCGCGCCGTTCCGGGTCGCGTCCAAGGGCAGGCGGTACGACCCGGCCCGCTGGACCGACGACCCGCGTTTCCGCGACTATCTCGCGGCCGTCCGGCGCCTGGCCGCCGAAGAACTGACCGAGATGCCGTGGCCGGAGCTCATCCGCATGCCCCGGCAGGCGCTCGCCCTGGTGGCGCCGGTGGCCGATCTGCGCATCGACTACCTGCCGGGCACCGGGCTCGCGCTGCTGCGGCTGCTGCTGGCGGTCAAGCTGCTGGGCCGCGGCAGGCTGTTCGGTGGCCTGCTGCACGGCGCGGTCACCCGTACAAGTGAGGCCAATCAGGCGCTGACGCGGCTGGCCGAGCTGGCCGCGCGCACCG
This sequence comes from Nonomuraea sp. 10N515B, assembly GCF_052245915.1. Taxonomy (NCBI): domain Bacteria; kingdom Bacillati; phylum Actinomycetota; class Actinomycetes; order Streptosporangiales; family Streptosporangiaceae; genus Nonomuraea; species Nonomuraea sp. 10N515B. Next base: position 264,521 of record NZ_JBQQBQ010000001.1, on the reverse strand, counting down.
GCGCGCTCGACGCCGACCCGCCGCCCGCCGAGTTCCAGGCGGCGTTCCAGGAGTTCATGGCCGAGTACGGCCACCGCGAGACCCTCAGCCCCATCCTCGTCACGCCGCCCACCTGGGTGGACGACCCGGACACCGTTCGCGGGCTGATCAAAGTGCTGGCCGCCGGGCCGCAGGAGCGGAAGGAATCCGACGACGCGCTGGAACGCCTCCTCGACCACCCGCTCCTGCGTCACCCGCGCCGCCGTGCCCGCATGACGCGCTGGGTGGCGGCCGCCCGTGCTGGGATCGCTTTTCGTGAGGACAGCCACTTCTTCTTCACGATGCCGCTGCCCATGCTACGCAGGTCGCTGGTGGAGCTCGGGCGGCGACTGCGCGACAAGGGCGTGCTCGATCAGCCCGAGGACGTCTTCCACCTGCGGCTGGAGGAGCTGGAGTCGTTCCAGGACACCGCGGCGGACCGGGAGCGGCTGCGCGAGGTCGCGCGGGCACGCGCGGTCAAGCGGGAAGAGCTGGCAGGTACGCGGCTCATCGACCCGGCCGCGATCTTCCCTGCCCGCCAGACCGGCGATGCACTGCTCACCGGGTCGCCGGCGAGTGGTGGAGTCGCGGCAGGGCCGGTGAAGGTGATCAGAGGGCCGGGCGAGTTCGGCAAGCTCGACCCCGGTGACGTGCTCGTCTGCCCCTACACCAACCCCTCGTGGACGCCGCTGTTCCAGCAGGCCGCTGCCGTGGTCGTGGACAGCGGCGGCGCCGCGTCGCACGCGGCGATCGTGGCCAGAGAGTACGGCATCCCGGCCGTCATGGGCACAGGCACGGGGACGTCCGTGCTGGAGGACGGCCGGCTCGTCACCGTCAACGGCGACACCGGTACGGTCACCGGTGCTGCCTAGGATCGCCCTATGGTGACCGACCACCGTAAGCTGCCGCGCCGCCGGGGAGAGGCGCTCAACGCCGCCATCTACCAGGCGACGCTCGACGAGCTGGCCGAGAGCGGCTACGCCGGACTGAAGATGGAACGGGTGGCCGAGCGGGCCAGGGCCAGCAAGGCCTCGCTCTACCGGCGCTGGCCGACTCGCATCGAGCTGGTGATGGAGGCGGTCCGCAACACGCTGCCCACCCCCGAGTCCACGCCCGACACCGGCAGCCTGCGCGGTGACCTGGTGGCCATGCTGGGTCATGCCGCACACGTTCTGTCGGGACCCGCGGGCGAGGCGATGAGGGGGCTGCTGGGCGAGGCGCTCAGCAGCGGGTCCCCGCTGAGCGCCATGCGCAAGACGTCCCAGGGGATGGGCAGGAAGACGATAGAGGAGGTCGTCCGGCGTGCCGTGGAGCGCGGCGAGGTCGATCCGGAGGCGGTCACCCCGCGCCGCCTGGACGCGGGGCACGCGCTCCTGCGCCACCATTTCCTGTTCCACGGCACACCCATCCCCGACGAGCTGGTCGTCCAGATCGTGGACGAGGTGCTCGTCCCGCTGCTGACCGGCCGGATCACGCAGGACTGCGCCGGCCGAACCGGAGGCGACCGCGAGGGTGTGCGCGGTCGTGCGCACAGAGGCACAACTTAGAGCGCGTACCCCAGAACGCGTCGAACGGCTGGCGCTCGCGCGGTTGCCCTCCGGCGCCCACGCGCACCGCCGTCAAACAGGTCGCGGCCGTGATCGCTGAACAAGCCTCAGCTTCGATGGTCTCTAACCGCACCGGACATTGATCGTTTTATGTGGCAAAATCGCCGAAAGTTAGGTCCCAGTTACGTAGGAGCAAGAATCATGAGGCGTACCACCATATTCTCCGCCCTGGCTCTGACCCTCTCGGCCGTGCTCGTCGGCATGCTCTTCCTCACGGGGCAGGGCGGTACCGCCGCCGCGGTCAGCGCCACGGCCGATGCCGCGGGCGGTAAGGAAGGTACGCTCCTGGACAAGATCCCGCAGCGTGGCCGGCTGCGAGTCTGCACCACCGGCGACTACCGGCCCTTCACCTACCTGGACCCGAAGACGGGCGATCGGACCGGCATCGACGTTGACATGGCCAGGCACTTGGCGAGCAGCCTGGGTGTGCAGGCCACGTTTGTGCCGACCACGTGGGCCACGATCGTCGACGACCTGGCCGCGAACAAGTGCGATGTCAGCATGGGCGGCGTTTCGGTGACTCTGGCAAGGGCACGCAAGGCGTACTTCAGCACCCCCTATATCACCGACGGCAAGGCTCCTATCGCCCGCTGCGCCGACAAGGACAAGTACCAGACTCTCGAGCAGATCGACCAGCCCGGCGTCCGAGTGATCGTCAACCCGGGGGGTACCAACCAGCAGTTCGTCCAGGCGAACATCAAGAAGGCCACGGTCATCACTCATCCCGACAACAACACCATCCACGAGGAGATCGTGGCGGGAAGGGCAGACGTGATGATCACGGATGCCTCCGAGACCCGCTATCAGGCCAAGATCCGCCCCGAGCTGTGCGCGATCAATCCGGACAAGCCGTTCACCTTCGCGGAGAAGGCGTACATGCTGCCCCGCGGTGACGAGGTGTTCAAGGAGTACGTCGACCAGTGGGTTCACTTGAGCGTCAACGACGGCACCTACGCCCGCCACGCTGCCCCCTGGCAGGACTGAATCCCACCTAGTCGGGGGATCGAGGTGGCGGTTGTGCAGCGGCACATCCCGCAACCGGAGATCCACCCGCACCAGGACGAGGTCACGCGTCGATGCTCATAGCGCCCTCGGCCAGCGTGAGGGACGAGGCCGACCAGGACTGCCAGTTCCCGGCCTTGTTCCCGGCGACGAGCAAAGCGGCCGGGCTCTGGTCTCTCACTCGGCAAGCCCCATCATCGCGGCCATGAGCCGCATCGAGTGGTCGAAGGCGGTGTGGCGGTCCTCGATGGTGTTGTTGTACTGGCCGAACAGCTCGAAGCTGACCCAGCCGTACAGGGCGGTCCACGCCATCACGCCGCGGAAGATCACGTCGTCGGGGGCGTCGGGGATGAGGGCGCGGACGGCGGCCGCGTCCGCCTGGAGCGAGGGTGGGGGAGGGGGGGCCGGCCGGGCGGGGGTGAGGGCGGCCGCCTGGTGGGCCTCCGACAGAATGCGGCCGAACACGATCGTGTCGCGCACGGCGGCGGGGATCGTGTCCTGTGGGGCTTGGTAGCCGGGCACGGGCGAGCCGTAGAGCAAGGAGTATTCGTGCGGGTGTGCCAGTGCCCAGTCGCGCACGGCGTGGCAGACGGCCAGCCACCGGCCGAGAAAGTCCTCTCGCGGGCAGCCCGCATCGGCCTGCTCGACGGCCTCGCCGACGGCGTTGTAGCCGTCGATGATCAATGCGGTGAGCAGGTCGTCGCGGCTCGGGAAATAGCGGTAGATGGCAGAGGAGACCATGCCCATCTCCCGCGCCACGGCCCGCAGTGACAGGCCGCCCGCGCCCTCGGTGGCAAGCTGGCGGCGTGCGATGTCGGTGATCTCTCTGGTGAGCTCCGCCCTGACACGTTCTCTGGCGGTACGGCCGGCTGTCATGCCAGCAGGCTATCAGAGCAGTGAGAAGAAACGAGAGCACTGCTCTTGACGAACGGTGCTCTGTTGAGAGAGCATTGCTCTCGTAAGCCAGTGACATCGCCCACGGAGGCCCCGGATGTTCGACCTCGCCAAGCACGCCAACGCGGCCCTGATGTTCCTCCTGGAGCTCGGCGTGCTGGTCTCCGTGGGCTACTGGGGGTTCACCGTCAGCCCCAACTGGGCCATCAAGCTCCTGGCCGGGCTCGGCGGGCCGGCGCTGTTCATCGCCGCATGGGCGCTGTTCGGGGCCGGTGGCGGCGCGAACGCCACGTTCCCGCTCACCGGCCTGGCCCGCGCCGCACTGGAGATCCTCTGGTTCGGCGGCGGCGCCCTGGCGCTCTACGCCTCCGGCCTGGCCACTTCGGCGGCGGTCTCCTTTGCTCTCTTCGTCCTCAACGCGGTCCTCCGCATCGTCTGGAAGCAGGTTTGATCATGGGTAAGCACGTCGTGGTGGGTTCCGGTCAGGTCGGCACGCACCTGGCCACCAAGCTCCTCGACCAAGGGCACGAGGTCACCGTGGTGACCCGTTCGGGCAGCGGACCCGAAGGGGCGGTCAAGGTGGCCGCGGATGTGGCCGACAAGAACGGGATGATCGAGATCACCCGGGGGGCGGACGTCCTCTACAACGCCGTCAACCCGAAGTATCACCGCTGGCTCACCGACTGGCCGCCGATGGCCGAGTCCTTCCTGGCCGCCGCCGAGGCGAGCGGCGCCGTGTACGTGATGCTCGGCAACCTCTACCCGTACGGGCCCGTCTCGGTCCCGATGACCGAGGACCTGCCGCTCGCTTCGACCAACCCCAAGTTCCGGGTACGGGCGAAGATGTGGGCCGACGCGCTGGCCGCCCACGAGGCCGGCCGGATCAGGGCGACCGAGGTGCGCGGCTCCGACTACTTCGGCCCGGGCGCCACCGACCAGTCCTACCTGGGTGACCGGTTCCTCGTCCCGCTCCGGGCGGGCAAGACGATCCAGCTCGTCTGGCCTGCTGACATCCCGCACAGCTTCACGTACCTGCCCGACGTGGCCGACGCCCTGATCGTGGCGGGCGGGGACGAGCGGGCCTGGGGCAAGCCCTGGCACGTGCCGACCGCCGAGCCGGTGACCTTCCGCGAGATCGGGGAGCGGATGGCCGCCCTGCTCGGACGCCCCGCGCCGCGGATGGTTCGGCTGCCGTGGCCCGTGGTGCGGGCGGTCGGCCTCTTCTCGCCCATGATCGGGGAGCTCGGGCACGTGCGCTACCAGTTCACCAAGCCGTTCGTGCTCGACTCGTCGGCTTTCCAGCGCACGTTCGGCGTGGCGCCTACCCCGATCGACCAGGCGCTCAAAGCTACGCTCGACGGGTGAAGATAGCCATGATCGGCCTGGGTGACATCGCGGAGAAGGCCTACCTGCCTGTGCTCGCCGCCCAGCCCGCCCTCGACCTCCACCTCTGCACCCGCAACAGCGCCCGGCTCGACCGGCTCGGCGACGCCTATCGAATCGCCCGCCGGTCGGCGAGCGTGGACGAGGTGATCAAGGCGGGGGTCGACGCGGCGTTCGTGCACGCCGCGACCGACGCGCACCCGGAGATCGTCGAGCCGCTGCTCAGCGCCGGGATCCACGTCTACGTCGACAAGCCGATCGCGTACACGCTCGAGGAGTGCGAGCGCCTCGTGCGGCTCGCGAAGGCCGAGGACAGGTCGCTGATGGTCGGCTTCAACCGCCGCTATGCGCCCGGATATGTCGGACTTGCCGCTCATCCTCGACACCTCATCCTCATGGAGAAGAACCGCGACAACCACCCCGACGAGCCCCGCCGGGTGATATTTGATGACTTCATCCATGTGGTGGACACCCTCCGGTTCCTCGCCCCCGGCCCGATCAGCGCCACCACGATCCGGACCCGCGTCACGAACGGCCTGATCGAACACATGGTCCTGGAGCTGTCGGGCGACGGTTTCACCGCCATCGGCGTCATGAACCGGATGAGCGGCGCCGCCGAGGAGACCTGCGAGGCCATGGGCGACGGCGTCAAGCGCCGCGTGGTCAACCTCGGCGACGTGATCGACTACGGCAACGGCGAGCGGCTCGTCCGGCGGCCCGACTGGGTGCCCGTGGCCAGGCAGCGCGGCATCGAGCAGATCTGCCTGGAGTTCCTCGCCGCCGTCGGCGAGGGCCGCAGGATCGACGCCGACGACGCGCTGCGCACGCACGAGCTGTGCGAGGAGATCGTCAGCCAGGCCGTTTGACCTGCATCGCCCGGTCGGCCTTGGCGAACATGCGCTCGAAGGGCCGGCCGCCCAGCCTGGTCAGCACGGTATATCCCTTCGCGTCACGCAACGGGCTGGACGACGACACGACGCCCGCGATCGCGCCGCCGTACAACAACACGGGACCGCCGCTGCCGCCCGCGGCGGCGTGGCAGTTATGCGTGATCATCAGGCCGCGGCCGTCCGAGACGCCCTCGACCGCGTCGCCCAAGCACCGGTGCAGCCGCAACCCCCGATAGCCCTTGCCCGCCGGGTAGCCGAGCAACTCGAGCCCGCGCAGCGCGGTGCCCCTGGCGGTCGGCATCGTCCGCAGCCCGCTCCCGGTCACGTCCTCCAGCGGGCGCCGCTGTGCCATCACCCCGACCAGGCCGACGTCGTACGGCAGCAACTCGGCCGAGAACGGCTCCTTCCGCCACTTGGCCGGCACCCACGTGCGCGCGACCCGCCACACCCCCAGCCGCGGGCGGCCTCGGTCGTAGCCCGGTATGAAGGCGAGCTGCTTCAGCCGCCGGCCCCGGTGATGAAGGCAGTGCGCCGCCGTCAGCACCAGGCTGCGGCTGCGCGACCCGATCACCGTGCCTCCGCACACCACGTCCCGCCGCGTGACGGGATCTCGGCCGACCAGCAGCCCCGTGAGCCGCCGCGCCCCCGTATAGGGGCGCGGGACCGGGGCGTAACCCAGACGATCCCCGTTCGGGGTCAGAACTTGGGGGACGGGGATGTTACGTTGCGACACCTCGGCGATGACGGCGGTTGGATCGAGCAGGACCAGGGAAAGCACCAGCCTGAGCACCCTTCCAGTGTTAGCAGAAGATGATCAGTGCGCTGATCTGCAACAATCATTGTTTTACCTAACCTGTGTACTGGGAACCCAGGGTTCGCAGCCGGGCATGCGCGTCTTCGTAGACGGCGGGCCTGCCGAGGTAGGCCTTCGGCAGCTTGGCCACCATCGTGTAGTTGGTGTCGCACACGTTGCCCACCGGCGCCTGCCCCGCCTGGCTGACCAGCTGATACGCGTCGAGCGTGTCCAGCCCGGTCAGCTCCGACGTCCAGGTGACCAGGTCGTGCTGGCTGATCCGGTACGCGTCCTCCAGCGGCCGGGCCGAGCCCGTCGACATCAGGTGCAGATCGTCCTCCAGCCGCGGCCACGGCGTGGCCACGCCCTTGATCAGCTCCACCGCGACCACCGTGTTCATGGCCGACTCGACCGCAGTGCCGCACACCTCGCCGTGCCCCTGCAGCCCGTGCCCGTCGCCGATCGCGAACATCCCGCCCTCGACGTTGACCCCCAGGTAGACGGTGACTCCGGCACGCAGCTCGGGGGTGTCCATGTTGCCGCCGTGCGCGTCCGGCGTGATCGTCATGCGGGCCTCGTTCGCGCCGGGGGCCACGCCGACCGTGCCGTGCATGGGGTCGAGCGGCAGCTCGACGCTGAAGTCGCTGTTGCGGGCGTGGTAGACGGCCACCCCCTTGCCGAGGTCGATGTCGTAGCGCCAGACCCGCTCCTCGAGCGGCGGCTGGAGCATGGCCGTGGTGTGGGTGCCGGTCAGCGCGCCGAAGTGGGGGAACGTGGTCGACACCGCCCAGTCCCTGGCCGGGGTGATCTTGATGAAGTGCAGGGCGAGGGTGTCGCCGGGCTCCGCGCCCTCGACGTGGAACGGCCCCGTCACGGGGTTGAGGTAGGGGAACTCGCACACCTGCGACGGCAGGTCGTCCACGCTCCGTACCAGGCCGCCGAAGCAGTCCTCGGTGTACAACTCCAGGATCGTGCCCGGACGTACCTTGCCCAGGGCCGGGCGCCCCCCGAAGGTGTAGCTCAGCTCCTCAGGCGAGGGATGGTAGGACACGACGTTCACTTGACCTCCTTGGGAAGCACAGGCCTGCGGCCCATGGCGTAGGTGATGCCGAGGACGACCAGGCCGACGGCGAGCCAGATGCCGCCGACCCACTGGGCGTGCACGTTCTGGTTGACCACGACGGCCACCAGCACGATGAAGCCGATCACCGGCGCGACCAGGTGCGCGAGCCAGTTGCGGCTGCCGCGCTTGACGACGTAGTACACGACGACGGAGATGTGCAGCAGCAGGAACGCGGTCATGGCGCCGAAGTTGACCAGCGAGGCCAGCTCGCCGATGCCGTTCGCCCTGGTGCTCATGTAGATGCCGAGGATCAGCGAGATCGCCGCCACGACGAGCGTCGCGTTGACCGGCACCTTGTGCTTGGGGTCCACCTTGCCGAGGAACGAGGGCAGCTGCCGGTCCCGGCCCATCGCGAACAGCAGGCGCGACGTGGCCGCCTGGGCGACCAGCGAGTTGGCGAAGCCCCACGCGACGGCCGTGGCCACGGCGGTCAGCACCGACAGCCAGGCCCCGCCGGCGAACGCGGCGGTGTCATAGAAGGCGCTGCCGGCCGGGTCGCCGTTCGTGATCAGATTGTCCCTGTTCGGCGTCAGCAGCGCCGCCACCCAGGTCTGCACCACGAACAACACCGCGGCCAGGCCCAGCGCGGCCACCATGGACCGGCCGAGCCGCTGCGCGTCCTCGCGGTTCTCCTCGGCCAGGGTCGAGATGCCGTCGAAGCCGAGGAACGACAGCACGGCCACCGACGCGGCGGCCAGCACCACGCTCCAGGCGAAGCCGGAGGAGTCGAAGATCGGCGTGAGGAAGCCGGTCTGCGCCTTGCCCTGGGCCAGCGCGACGACGCCGACCACCAGGAAGATCGCCAGCACCGCCAGCTCGGCCACCAGCATGATCCGGGTGATCCTGGCCGTCATCTGGATGCCGAGGTAGTTCACGACCGTGTTGAGCACGACGAAGGCGACCAGCCACGCCCAGACGGGGATCACCGGCACGAACGAGTTCATGGCCACGCTGGCCACCAGGTAGAGCAGCGACGGCACGAGCACGTAGTCGAGCAGGATCGCCCATCCCGCGATGAACCCGACCGGCGCGCCGATGCCGCGCCCGGCGTAGGTGTAGACCGAGCCGGCCATGGGGAAGGCGCGCGCCATCTGCGCGTACGACATCGCCGTGAACGCCATGGCGACGAGCCCGATGACGTACGCCAGCGCCACCATCCCGTGGGAGACGGCGAAGACGTTTCCGAAGATGCCGAACGGCGCGATCGGCACCATGAAGATCAATCCATAGATCATCAGATCGGCGAAGCCTAAGGAACGGTTGAGCTCCTGGCGGTAGCCGAACTGCTCAATTGCGCTCATCTACAGCTCCTCGCTGCTTGGGGGCGATTCGCACATTAGAGGCAAAGTCTTATAGGGAAAAGATCTCTTCGGAACGAATTCCCGGCATCGCTCAGGGCAAGATCGCACGGGCGAGGAGGAGGCGATGGCGGGGGGCCGCCGGAGCGAGCCCCCGCCGGCGGTCACGGGTAGAGACCGCGCATCTGGTGGGCCTCGGCGACGCGGCCCACGCCGATGACGTGCGCCGCCTGCCTCAGCGTCAGCCCGCGGGCCGCGGCCATGGACTTGACCTCGGAGAACGCGCTTTCCATGAGGTCGCGCAGCTTGACCTCGACCTCCCCGGAGCTCCAGGAGTAGGCCTGCATGTTCTGCACCCACTCCAGGTACGACACGATCACCCCGCCCGCGTTGGCGAGGATGTCGGGCACGACCGTGGCCCCGTTCGCGGCCAGGATCTCGTCGGCCTCCGGCGTGGTGGGGCCGTTGGCGCCCTCCACGATCAGGCGGGCGCGCACGCGCGGGGCGTTCGCCTCAGTGATCGCGCCCTCGAGCGCCGCCGGGACCAGGACGTCCACGTCCAGTTCCAGCAGGTCGTCGAGAGGCAGGGCGTCGGCGTGGCGGTAGCCGGACACGCCGCCGGTCTCGGCCGCCCACGTGCGCAGGCCGGCGATGTCCAGCCCGGCGCTCGCGTAGACGGCGCCGGTGATGTCGGAGACCGCCACCACCTTGCAGCCGGCGTCGGCGAGGTACTGCGCGGCCAGCGCGCCCACCTTGCCGAAGCCCTGCACGGCCACGGTCGCGCCCTCGGGCGAGCGGCCGAGCGCGGCCAGCGTGGCGATCTGCACGCCGCGCGAGGTCGCGCCGGAGCGCCCGAGCGAGCCGCCCAGCGTCGTCGGCTTGCCGGTGACCACGCCGGGCACCGAGTAGCCCGCGCTGACGCTGTAGGTGTCCATGATCCAGGCCATGGTCTGCTCGTCGGTGCCGACGTCGGGAGCCGGGATGTCCTTCTCCGGGCCGATCAGCGGCAGGATCTCGTTGACGTAGCGGCGGGTCAGGCGTTCGAGCTCGCGGGTGGTGAGCCCGGTCGGGTCCACGGCCACGCCGCCTTTGGCGCCGCCGTACGGGATGCCGACCAGAGCGCACTTCCACGTCATCCACATCGCGAGCGCGGTGACCTCGTGGATGTCCGTGCCGGGATGAAACCGGATGCCGCCCTTGGCGGGGCCGCGCGAGACGTTGTGCTGGACGCGGAAGCCCTGGACGACGCTGAGCCGTCCGTCCTCGCGCCGCACCGGGACCGAGACGGTCAGCGAGCGGCGGGGCGTGGCCAGCACCGTGCGGAGCCCGTCGTCGAGCCCGAGGTGCTCGGCCGCCTGGTCGAGCTGGTAGAGAGCGGAGTCGAGGGCCTGGCGGCCCGGAGTGATCAGGGCCGGCGTCTTTGACGGCACCATGATGCTCATGGAAGAGATTCCTCCTGGTATATACGCCCTATTTGTAGGGAAAGCGCCATTGCCTTCACCTTCTGGGCGATGTTGTCGCGATCATCCTAGAGCGGGGGATTTGACCTTGCCTAGTTATTGGTAAAAATCCGGGCCGCTGATCGGGATGCTGTGGACCGTGCCACTCTGGCAGGCTTGGGCCACGAGGGTGTGCCGAATCGACATCGGAGGTGGGATGCCCGCACTCGTCGTGGGGCCGATGCTGCGACACGTCGATGCCAACAGCGCCTCGATCTGGGTGGAGTCCGCCGAACCCTGCACGGTCACCGTCGAAGCGGGCGGCAGGGCTTACCGGTCGCCTACCTTCACCGTGCACGGACACCACTACGCGATCGTGGATCTCGTAGAGCTCTCCCAGGATATCCCCTCCTATTCGGTCAGCCTCGGCGGGGAGCAGGTATGGCCTCCGGCGGGTCGCCCGCCCAGCAGGATCCGGCTCCTGCCACCGGAGGGGGCGCGCCGGCTGGCGTTCGGGTCGTGCCGCACCAGCGTGCCCCACGACGTGGCGCACGTCCGCACCCACGGCGAGGACGTCCTGCGCTCCTACGGCCGCCACCTGGTGGGCTCCGGCGACGAGGAGTGGCCCGACCTGCTGCTGCTCCTGGGCGACCAGGTCTACGCCGACAACCCCTCGCCCGAGACGCTGGCCTACCTCCGCGCCCGCAGGAGCACGGAGCCCCAAGCGGAGATCGCTGACTTCGAGGAATACGCCGAGCTCTACCGCCAGGCGTGGACCGACCCCGAGATCCGCTGGCTGCTGTCCACCGTGCCGACCGCGATGATCTTCGACGACCACGACCTGCGCGACGACTGGAACACCTCGCAACCCTGGCGCGAGGAGATGGCCAGGACCAGCTGGTGGCGCCGCCGGGTGGTCGCCGGGCTCGGCGCGTACTGGGTCTACCAGCACCTCGGCAACCTCTCGCCGGCCGAGCGCGCGGCCGATCCGCTGCTGCGCACGCTGCTGGATCTCCAGGGCCGCGATGGCGCCGACGCGCTCGACGCCTTCGCCGAGAAGGCCGACGCCGAGCCGTCGAGCAACCGCTGGAGCTACGCGCGCGACCTCGGGCCCGCCCGCCTGATCATGGTCGACACCCGGTGCGCCAGGCAGCTCACGCCCGGTGCGCGCCGCATGCTCGACCCGGCGGAGCAGGCCTGGCTCGAGGAGCAGGTCGCCGCCCCGGCCGAGCGCCTGATCATCGGCTCGTCGATCCCGTTCCTGCTGCCCGAGGGCGTGCACGGGGTGCAAAACTGGAACGAGGCCCTCAGCGACGGCGCGTGGGGTCCGGTGGTGCGGCGGTGGTCGGAGAGGTTCCGGCAGGCCTTCGACCTGGAGCACTGGGCGGCGTTCCGGCGCTCGTTCGACGACCTGTCGAGGCTGTTCATCGGGCTCGGCAAGCCGGTGCTGATCCTCTCCGGCGACGTCCACTACTCCTACCTGGCCAAGGCCCGCCTCGGCCCGGTCTACCAGGTGGTCTGCTCGCCGATCCGCAACCCGCTCAGCCGCCTGCTGCGCTGGGCCAACGTGGTCACCCAGTTCTCCATCGCCACGCTGGTGGGCGGCCTGCTGGCGCGCCTCGCCCGCATCCCGCGGCCACCGTTCCGCTGGCGGATCACCAAGGGCCCGTGGTTCCAGAACGCCGTCGCGACCCTCACCCTGCCCGATCAGGTGACCTGGTACGAGTCGCGCGACGAGGTCCTCAGGCCGATCGATTCTGTACGACTCGAGTGAAAACGGTTATCGTCGCGCTCTATGGATGAAGACCACTACTCGCTGGCCGTGCCGTTCTACGACCTGTGGCATGAGGACGGGCACGTCCCGATGATCCGCGAGCTGCTGCCACCCCTGCTGAAGGGCGTGCGGCGGAGCGTCATGGAAATCGGCGCGGGCACCGGCCTGATCACCCGGGTGATCCTCCGGGAGACGCCCGCGGAGGTCTACGCCGTCGAGCCGTCGTTCGGCATGCGTTCCGTCCTGCTCAACCGGTTGGCCGAGGACCCCGATGCGCTGAGCCGGGTGACCGTCCTGTCGTGCGGCGCGCTGGAGGCGGAGGCCGACGAGCCCGTCGAGGCCATCGTGATGATCTCGGTGCTGCACAGCTTCGACGCCGAGCAGCGGGCGGAGCTGTGGCGGGTGCTGCGCAGGCAGCTGGAGCCGGGCGGGCTGTTGCTGTTCAACTGGCGCGAGCGGGCCACCCCCGTGCCGGGCGAGCCGGAGGTCGTCGGCTCCTACCGGGTCGGCAGGCACACGTACGAGATCGCGGGTCAGGTGCTCGCGGTCGCCGGCGAGACGGCCAAGACCCGCTACTTCTACCGCGTGAAGCAGCGCGGCGTGATGATCAGCGAGGACGTGGTGGTCTCCGAGAGCCACTGGCCGGCACGGGAGCGCCTGGTCGCCGAGCTGGAGGCGGCTGGCTTCACCCGGGACGGCGCTCCCGACGGCTTGGAAGCCTGGCGGCTCACGAAATAGTGGGAACCGGACTCCGGCGTGCGGTCAACAACAGGGTGACCGCATGAGAGAGGACCGGCACAGTGGTGGGTGTTCAGGATGTGCCTGAGACGCTGGATGACTCGACGCTGATCGGGCATTCGCTCAGCGACCCCGAGTGCTTCGCGGCGCTGTTCGATCGGCACGCCGACGAGATCCACAGATACGCGGCCCGGCGTCTCGGGGCGGAGCTGGCCGAGGACGTGACGGGGGAGGTGTTCCTCGTCGCGTTCCGCGGGCGGGCCCGCTACGACCGCTCCTGGCCCGACGCGCGGCCGTGGTTATACGGCATCGCGACCAAGGTCGTCGCCCAGCATCGCAGGGCGGAGCGGCGGCGTACCGCGGCCATGGCCAAGGTCGGCGTGGAGCGCCCGGGCGCGTTCGACGAGCGTAGCGCCGACCGGGTTACCGCCGAGCAGCTCCAGCCCCGGCTGGCCAGGGCGCTGACCGGGCTCAGCGCGAGCGAACGCGACCTGCTGCTGCTGGTGGCCTGGGCGGACTTGACCTACGAGGACGCGGCACTCGCGCTCGGCGTGCCCGTCGGCACCGTACGGTCCAGACTGCACCGGCTCCGCGTCAAGGTGCGCAGGGCGCTCGGCGGCATCGATCCCTTCGCAGCAGCAGAGGAGCCCCAGCATGGATGATGACGAGATCCGCGTGTTCGCCGACGGCCGGCCGGCGACCCCGCCGTACCGGGCCGAGGCCCGCGCGCAGGCGAGGGAGCGGCTGCTGGCGGAAGCGCCCGGGGCCGGGAGTCGCTTTCGCCTGCCGCGCCTGGGCTGGCAGGCCGCGGCTGCGTTCGGGGTGACGGTCGCGCTGATCGGCGGCGTGGCGGTGACCCTGTCGAACCAGGGCACCGGAGCGACGGGCCCGGCCACGTCCCTGACCCAGTCGGCCGCCGTGTCCGATGAGCTTGACCCCCGTCCCGGGCAGTACATCCTGATCGAGTCCGACACGATGTACGGCTCGTACACCGTCGGCAAGGACGGCGAGGAAACCCGGCACCTCTACCGGACGCACAGGAAGATCTGGCAATCGGTGGACGGCAGCGCCGACGGCCTGCTGCTGATCGAGAGCCGCGACCCCAGACCGTGGCCGGGCCGGGAACTGCCGGAATCGGCCGAGAGCGAGGGCAAGGGCTCCACCTGGCACGTGCTGCCGTCATGTCGCGGCACCCGCGCCGACACCGCCTACACCTCGCTCAGCACGCTGCCGGCCGACGCCGCCGCGATGCGCGAGCACGTCTACCGGGCGGTAGAGGGGCAGGCGAGCGCCGGCAAGAACGTGTCCGAAGACGATGCGGCGTTCATTTACGTGATGGACCTGGTCAGAGAGACGTACCTGCCGAAGGCCCAGCGTGATGCGCTGTTCGGGGCCGTCAAGACCATCCCCGGCGTGCGGGTCGCCGAGGGCGTGGAGGATTCGGCGGGCCGCAAGGGGGTGGCGCTCGGCCGCATGATCCGGCAGGGTACGCTCACCCAGGCCATCTTCGACCCGTCCACGCACCTGTACCTGGGGGAGCGGCAGACGGTCGTGGAGGACAAAGGCGTGGGGGCGCCCCCAGGAAGCGTTCTGGCCCTGACGGCCCAGCTGAAGGTCTCGGTGGTGGACGAACTCCCGAAGGCCCCGCCCTCGGCCAGGTCCGGCTCATCCTGTGCGTCCGCCGAGCCGGAGCCCTCAGCCGCCCCATCGCAGGAGCCGTCCCCGTCGGATGACCCGTTGCCGTCAGAGAAGCGGACGCCGACGGAGGAGACTCAGCCGACCGAGGAAGCCGTGCCTGCCGACGAAGCCGTGCCTGCCGACGAACCCCAGTCCGTCGAGGAGCCCTCGACGGTCGACGAACCGACCGAGGAGCCCCCGGCCGGCAACTGACCACGGAGCCCGGTGCCCATGCGCCGTAACGGCGCCCGACCCCGTAAACCACAGGACCGTCTCCCTGGACAGGGCCCGGCCACGTACGGTGGTCGGGCCCAGCCGGCGCAGCCGTAAAAAATGGATGTCTTTATGGGTGTTGGTTTTTGATGTCGTAGAGGGCGTCGGCGAGCTGGTCGATCGCCCAGAGGAGGTCCTCCTCGGAGACGACGATCGGCGGCGCGAGCCGGATCGTGGACCCCTGGGTGTCCTTGGCGAGCACACCCCGCTTCATCAGCGCCTTCGACACCTCACGCCCCGTGGCGAGATCAGGAGAGATGTCCACACCGGCCCACAGCCCCCGTCCGCGTACCTCGACCACGCCCTTGCCGACCAGCTCGCGCAGCCGGGCGTGCAGCACCTCGCCGAGCTTGGTGGCCCTGGCCTGGTACTCGCCGGTGTTGAGGAGCTCGACGACCGCGTTGCCGACCGCACACGCCAGCGGGTTGCCGCCGAACGTGGACCCGTGCTGTCCCGGGTGGATGACCCCGAGCACGTCCCGGTTGGCCGCGACGGCCGACACGGGGACGACGCCGCCGCCGAGCGCCTTGCCCAGGACGTACATGTCGGGCACGACCCCTTCGTGGTCACACGCAAACGTCTGCCCGGTCCGCCCCAGCCCCGACTGGATCTCGTCGGCGATCATCAGGATGCCCTCGGCCGTGCACAGCTCCCGGATGTCGGTCAGGTAGCCGTCCGGCGGCACCAGCACCCCGGCCTCACCCTGGATCGGTTCGACCAGCACGCCGACCGTGTTGGCATCCATGGCCTCCCTGATCGCCTCGATGGACCCATACCGCACGATCCGGAAGCCCGGCGTGTACGGCCCGAAGTCGTCGTGCGCGTCGGGATCGGTGGAGAAGCTGATGATCGTGGTAGTGCGGCCGTGGAAGTTGTTCTCCATCACGATGATGTTGGCGAGATCCGGCTCCACGCCCTTGACCTCGTACCCCCACTTGCGCGCCACCTTGATGGCGGTCTCGACGGCCTCGGCGCCGGTGTTCATGGGCAGGATCATGTCCTTGCCCGTGAGGTCGCCGAGCCCGGCGCAGAACCGCGCGAACTGGTCGTGGTAGAAGGCACGGCTGGTCAGGGTCAGCCGCTGCAGCTGCTCCTGGGCGGCCTCGAGGATCTTCGGGTTGCCGTGGCCGAAGTTGAGCGACGAATAGCCGGACAGACAGTCCAGATATCGCTTGCCGTCCACGTCGGTGACCCAGGCGCCGTTGGCCTCATGGATCACGACGGGCAGCGGATGATAGTTGTGCGCGCTGCGACGCTCGCTGAGCTCGATCAGCTCTGCGCTGCTGGTCATGTCAGTTCTCCCCCCTGATCTCCAGTGTGCAGCACTTGGGGCCCCCGCCTGCCTTGCGCAGCTCCGAGAGATCGACCGGAATGACCTCGTACCCACGGCGCTTGAGCTCCAACTGCAAGCCGGAGGCCTCGGCGTTGATGACCACGTGCGTGCCGTCGCTGACCGCGTTCAGGCCGAGCACCTCGGCGTCCTCGGCGGTGGCGAGCACCGCGTCGGGGAACATCCGGCGCAGCACCTCCCGGCTGCCCGCGGAGAAGGCCTCCGGGTAGTAGGCGACGTTGTGCCCGTCGAGCGGGAACAGCGCCGTGTCGAGGTGGTAGAAGCGAGGGTCGACCAGGGTCAGCGAGATCACCGGGTGGCCCAGGTATTCCTGCGCCTCCTGGTGGGCCACCACCTCCGTGCGGAAGCCCGTGCCCGCCAGAATGACGTCCTCGAGCGTGAGGAAGTCGCCCTCACCCTCGTTGACGTGCTGCGGCGCCTGCACCGGGTAACCGTGCTCGGCGAACCACCGCAGGTAGGCCGGACCCTCGGGACCGCGCTGCGGGTAGGCGAACCTGGCGCCGTAGACGCGCCCGCCCACGACCAGGGCGCCATTGGCGGCGAACACCATGTCCGGCAGCCCGTCGATCGGGTCGATCAGGCTGACCTGGTGGCCGAGCTCCTCGTAGGCGGCCTTCAGCCCCTCCCACTGCCGGACCGCGATGTCGCGGTCGGCGCCGGCCTCGGGATGCATCCACGGGTTGATCGCGTACTCGACCGTGAAGTATTCCGGACGGCACATGAGGAAGTGTTTGGGCATGCAGGTCTCCGTCGAGCTTTATGAGCGGATGTCCCTGATCTGATCGGAGGGGACGGAGACAGCCTAAGAATGTATGTTTATGCAGGCCAAGTCGTTGCATTGCGTGTTTGCGCGGGTCTGTTGCGTCTTTCAGGCCGTGGTGTGCGATCCATTGCGTACGACCCCCGGAGGGGCCTCCACCAGCCGCGACAGCACGATGGAGCTCTTGGTCCTGACCACGAAGGACTGCGCCGCGATGCGCTCGATCACCCGCTCCACGTGCCGCACGTCCGTCGCCCTGATGTGCAGCAACGCGTCCGCCTCGCCGGTGATCGTGGCCGCCCCCACCACCTCGGGGAACTTGGCCACCGCCAGCGCGATGTCCGACGGCTTCGTCTTGCCCTGGCAGAACAGCTCCACGTACGCCTCGGTCGTCCAGCCGAGCGCCTGCGGCGAGACCACGGCGCTGAACCCGGTGATCGCCCCGCTGTCGAGCAGCCGGTCCACCCGCCGCTTGACCGCCGATGCGCTCAACCCCACCTGGTGACCGATCTCCGCATAGGTCGCGCGGGCGTCGTCGACGAGCGCCGCGATGATGTCACGATCGAGCCGGTCCAGTTCCACGCGCTCTGTATACAGCGTGGCCAGGCTGGCGCGCGACGAGCGGCGCGCGGGAGACTGGACGCTCTGCCGCTTCACCGGAGGACTTCCGCCAGAATGAGCACAGCTGCCTTCCCCGAGGGATTCATCTGGGGAGTGTCGACGTCGGCCTTCCAAATCGAAGGCGCCACCTCCGCCGACAGCCGCGGCCCGTCCATTTGGGACACCTTTTCCGCGGACCGCGCCGACGCCTGCGACCATTACCACCGCTATCGCGAAGACGTGCGGTTGATGAAAGACCTCGGCATGGCCGCATACCGATTTTCCGTCAGCTGGCCGCGGGTGTTTCCCGACGGCTCCGGGAAATTGCACGCGGCCGGGCTCGATTTTTACGACCGGCTGCTCGACGAGCTGCTGGATGCGGGCATCACGCCGTATGCGACGCTTTACCACTGGGATCTGCCGCAGGCTTTGGAGGACGCCGGTGGCTGGCCGTCCCGGGACACCGCCCGCCATTTCGCCGATTACGCCGCAGCCGTGGGCGACCGGCTGGGGGATCGGGTCGACACCTGGTTCACCGTCAACGAGCCGTGGGTGGCCGCCTTTCTCGGCTACGGGTCCGGCATTCACGCGCCGGGCCGGAAATCGGCCGCCGACGCCTTCCGCGCCGCTCACCATTTACTGCTCGCACACGGGCTCGGCGCACAGGCGTTGCGCGCGGCCGGGGCGGCGAGGGTGGGCGGCGTGCTCAACATCTCGCCCGTCATGACGCCCGGCCAGGTGAGCGACGCCGGCCGGGCCCTGTCGGCCGAGGACGCCGAGGCCGTGGCCAGGATCGACGTGCTGGCCAACCGGCAGTTCCTGGAGCCGATGGTGCGCGGCGCCTACCCTCCGGAGCTGCTGCCGATCATCGAGCGCATCGCCGGGCTCGGCCACGTGCGCGACGGCGACCTGGAGCTCATCTCCCAGCCGATGGACCTGCTCGGCGTCAACTACTACACCCCGCTCGTCGTGCAGGCCCAGCCCAGCGAGCCCGCCGACCCCGCCTACCCGGGCAGTGAGGGCGTGCTGTTCTGCACGGTTCCCACCGCCGTCACCGCCATGGGCTGGCCCATCGTCCCCGGCTGCCTGACCCACCTGCTGCGCCGCCTGACCGCGGAGTACCCCGACACCGAGCTGATGATCACCGAGAACGGCGCCGACTTCGTCGACGTGGTGACCGGCGACGGCATCCACGACGTGGAGCGCATCAGCTTCATCGAGGAGCACCTGCGCGCCGTCCGCGCCGCCGTCCAGGACGGCGCCAAGGTCCGCGGGTTCCTCGTCTGGACGCTGCTCGACAACCTCGAATGGGCCGACGGCTACCGGCGCAAGTTCGGCCTCGTCCACGTCGACTTCGCCACCCAGCGACGCCGGCTCAAGGACAGCGCGCTGTGGTACCGCGACGTCATCAAGCGCAACGGCCTGACCGAGACCCGCCCGAAGCGCCCCACCCTTGAGACCGTGGCCGCCCGCTCCGGCGTCTCCCGCGCCACGGTCTCGCGCGTCGTCAACGGCGAGGCGTCGGTCAGCCCCGAGGTCCGGGAGTCGGTGCTGCGGGCGGTCAGGGAGCTCGGATACGTGCCCAACGCGGCCGCCCGCAGCCTCGTCACCCGCAGGACCAACACGATCGCGCTCGTCCTGTCCGTCCCCCGGCAGGGCGGCGACCAGCTGACGGCGGCCGTCGTCCAATACGTGACCAGCCTGCTGGAAGGCGCGGGCAAGCAGATCACGCTCATGCTCGCCGACACGGCCGAGAGTCACCGCCGCATCGTCCAGCACGTGCAGGCGGGCCTGGTGGACGGGGTGGTGCTGCTGCCGCCGGACCGCGGCGACACGCTGGCCGAGCGCCTGTCCCGCACCGGCGTGCCGATCGTGCTGCTCGGCAAGCCGGCGATCGCGTCGATGATGCCGTACGTGGACGTGGACAACGCCGGCGGCGCGAAGGCCGCGACCGAGCACCTGCTGGCCCGCGGCCGCCGCCACATCGGCATGATCTGCGGCCCCATGGACCTGGTCGCCGTGCAGGACCGGCTGGACGGCCACCGGACCGCGATGCGGCAGGCCGGCCGGCAGCCGCTGCTGGCCCTCGCCGACCTCACCCGCTCCTCGGGCGCGGCGGCGACCCAGCAGCTGCTCGGCGACGAGCCCGCCCTGGACGCCGTCTTCGCCGCCACCGACCAGCTGGCCATCGGGGCGCTGCAGGCGGCGCGGGAGGCCGGGCGGAGGGTGCCGGAGGATCTGGCGATCGCCGGCTTCGACGACATCGACGCCGCCTCGGCCACCACACCCGGCCTCACGACCGTCCGCATACCGGTCGCCGACCAGGCGCTGGCGGTCGCCCGGCTGCTGCTGTCCCGGCTGGAGGGCCGCCACACCGAGTCCGTGGTCCTGCCCGCCCGCCTCGTCGTCCGCGACTCCACCTGACCGTTGTCAGGATCGGGTACGGCGGCGCAGCACGATGCGCTCGGCCCAGCTGGCCGCCTCCGGATCCTTGAGCCCTTCGACCACGCCGCCGAGGTACGCGGTGGCCAGGCTGTCGAAGCCGCTGTCCAGCTGACGCAGCCTGCTGGCCTTGCGACGGTCCACCGCCTGCAGGTATTGGGCGATGCTCTCCGCGTACCCGGCGTCGTGCTGGTAGGCGCGCTGGGCGGCGGCGCTGGCGGTGGCCTCGGCGTCGCGTTTGGCCCGCAGCTCCCGCAGCCGGCGGTCGTTGGGGTTGTGCATGCGCCGCCCCAGGTCGGCGGCGATGAGCGCGGTGGCGACCAGCAGCGCCAGCAGCAGGATCATCGTGGGCAGCTGGCCGACCCCCTCCGACGTGGGGCCGATCTCCTGACCGTCCACGATCAACGGCTTGACCAGGGCGTCCCTGCGCAGCACGGCGACGGCGACGATGAGGCCGAGCCAGACCAGCGCCACGCCGATCAGCAGCCAGCGGCCCTTGGCTGAGCTGCCATGCTCCTGCCAGGACCGGAACGCCCTGCCGTACATGTGGGGCGCGACCAGCATGATGAGCGCCGCGCCCGCGGCCAGCAGCGCGGTCATCGCGATGCTGTCGCCCCAGCTCAGGATGACCTGGTAAAGGATCGGGACCTCGACGATCAGCAGGAGCAGCAGCAGGAGCGCGGCAGGCAGCCAGCGGCGGATCAGCGGCCAGTGGCTGCCGGAGATCGCGATCGAGCTGGGCCGCCCGTCGCCCGGCCGTCTGCTGGGCTGCTCCAGCTCCGTCACCCGGTGCTGGCTGTCCTCCAGGGCCTTGCGCGCCTCCCCGAAGGTGCGCTGCGACTCCGCGAGCCTGATCTTCTGGGACTCGAACTCGGCACGCGCCCGCTGGATCTCCTGCTCGGTGCGCTCGTCGAGCTCGGCCAGCTCCGCCAGCCGCTCGTCCTCCAGCTCGTGGAAGCGCGGCACGCTGCCGGTCTGCAGCGTCAGCGTGTCGATCTGGCCGTCGGCGGCGTGCGTACGGCCGAGCTCGCGCTCCTCACGGCGGCGGCGCGGCCAGTCGGGCAGGCGGTAGAGGTCGCCGTCGTACGCGACGGCAGGCGTGATGCGGGTGACCTGGCCAGGCTCGAACGACTCGTCCTGCTTGCGGCGTAAGAAGCGCATCGGGCCTCCAACGAGGGTCCTGCCTCCGATGCTAAGCGCCCGAACTGTAGAACAATGGCGTGGTGAGCGAATTGCCGGTCATCGAGGTCGCTTCCCTTCTCACCGACGCCCCGGATCCCGCCAAACGCGCCGTCGCGGACGCCATCGGCGCCGCCTGCCGCGACAGCGGCTTCTTCTACGTCACCGGCCATGGCGTGCCGCCGGAGCTGCTCGCCCGGCTCGACGCGGCGAGCCGGCGCTTCTTCGCCCTCCCCGACGAGGTGAAGGCGGAGATCTCCATGGACAAGGGCGGCACGGCCTGGCGCGGTTTCTTCCCGGTCGGCGGGGAGCTCACCTCGGGCCGGCCCGACCTGAAGGAAGGCATCTACCTCGGCCCCGAGGACCCGCCCGGTCCGCTCCCGCTGCACGGGCCCAACCTCTTCCCCGCCCAGGTCCCCGAGCTGCGTGCGGCCGTGCTCGAATACCTCGACAGAATGACCGTGCTCGCCCAGGCTGTCATGTCCGGCATCGCCCTGAGCCTTGGCCTGGACGAGGACTACTTCCGCACCGGCTACACCGCCGACCCGACCATCCTCTTCCGGATCTTCCACTATCCGCCCGCTCCGCCGGACGACACCGGCACCTGGGGCGTGGGGGAGCACACCGACTACGGCCTGCTCACCCTCCTCCTCCAGGATGAGAACGGCGGCCTGCAGGTCCGCACCCCGCGTGGCTGGATCGAGGCCCCGCCGCTGGCGGGCACCTTCGTCTGCAACATCGGCGACATGCTCGACAAGCTCACCGGCGGGCACTACCGCTCGACCCCGCACCGCGTACGCAACCGCAGCGGCAACGAGCGCCTCAGCTTCCCGTTCTTCTTCGACCCGGGCTGGGACGACGAGGTGCCGCCCCTGCCGTACGCGCCCGGCCACCGCTGGGACGGTCAGGTGGACTTCACGGGCACGTACGGCGAATACCTGCTGTCGAAGGTCGCGAAGGTCTTCCCGGCCCTCTTCGAGAACGTCAAGAGGTCGAGAACGTGAACCAGTTGACGTTGACGAAATCGGCCGGCTGACCGCTGCTGAAGGTCAAGTAGACGGTGTGCGTCCCGGTGACGGCTGAGATATTGGCCGGCACCGTGCGCCAGCTCTGCCACCCGCCGGTGTTGGCGAGGGCGAAGTCGCCGATGGGCGCGGCCGTGGGGCTGTCCAGCCGCACCTGCACGAGCCCGCTCACCCCGGCCGCGGCTCCCGAGGCCACCCTGGCCCTGAACTGCCTGGCCGCCTCCGTGCCGAAGTTCACCCCATCGAAGCGCAGCCAGTCGCCGTTGGAGATGGCGCCGACGTTCTGCCCGCCGCCCGTGTCGGTGGTCGTCTCGACGATGGTGCCCGACTGGGCCTGGTAGCGCTCCGCCTCGATGGTGGAGCGGGCGTCCACGCCACCGGGCGGCGTGGTCGGGGTGGTGGTGCCGCTCTGCCACACCGCCACGTAGTCCACCACCATGGGACGCCCGGGCACGGTGGCCGCCGTCGGGGTCTGGCCGCCGAGGGCGTTCGGGAACGCGCCGCCCATCGCCAGGTTGAGCAGCAGGAAGTAGCCGGCGTGGCCGGTCATGTTGCTCCACGTCGTGGCGTCGAACTGGGATTGGCTCACGCTGTGGAACTGCTGGCCGTCCACGTACCACCGCAGCTGGTTCGGGCTCACGCTGCGGTCCCACTCGAACCGGTAGGTGTGGAAGGCCGACTGGCAGGTGGAGCCGGGGCAGGCGCGGCTGGCGCCGAGGCCGGTCGTCTCGTTGCACGGCCCGCCCGGGTTGACGCCGCAGTGGAGCACGCCCCAGACGGAGTTGATGCCGTTGACGTTCTCCATGATGTCGAACTCGCCGATGCCCGGCCAGTTCCAGTAATTCCCCCGGTACGGCGACCCGAGCGCCCAGAACGCCGGCCAGTAGCCGAGCGCGGCGTCGCCGGTCACGTTCGGCATCTGGATCCGGCTCTCGATCCGCAGGATGCGCCCGTCGGCGGGCTTGAAGTCGGCGCGCCTGGTCTCGATGCGGGCCGACGTCCACTCGCCTGAGCTGCTCCGCAGGGGCGTGATGCGCAGGTTGCCGCCGCCGTCGAGGCTGAGGTTGGAGGTGCTGGAAGTGTAGTTCTGGATCTCGCCGGTGCCCCAGTTGGCCGGGCCGCCGGGGTAGGAGTGTCCCGTGTCGATGATCCAGTTGGTCGATGAGGGCAAGGTGCCCGCGGTGCCGTTGAAGTCGTCCGACCAGACCAGCGACCAGCCGGACGGGGTGGGCGGGACGGCGGCCGAGGCGCCGACGGCCACCTGAACGAGCAGGCCGGTGAGCGCCGTCAGCGCCACGGCCACGGCCGTCAGGCGCCGCCTTTGTCTGCTTGCGGTTGTCATCGTTTTCGCTCCTGGGGGGTGCGAGCGGCGTGTGTGAGAGAGCGCTCTCTCACGTGATGTGACCACAGCGTTTACGTGCTGTCAATATCGTTGCACCGGGGAAGAGTTGCGTCAGTGAGCGCTCTCAGAGCAGATCGACCGTGGTCGCGCCCGCAGACTCGAAGGCCTCCTGCCAGAAGCCCTCGAGCAGGGGGAACCGGTCGGGGTCCGACGTCTTCTTCCGCAGGAAGCCGTGGACGACCACCGCATACCCCGTCATGTCGGGGAGCAATCGCGCGTCCCGCAGCTCCTTGATCTTCTGCTTGCGCGCGCCCTCACTCAGGTCCAGCTTGTTGATGTCCAGGTCGCCCCGGTTGTTGATCAGGTCGCTGAACACGATGATCTCGTGTGCCTTGTCCGGCTGCCGCTGCGCGCTGAGCTGCTTGACCATGTAGCGCAGGGCTCCCAGCACGTCAGAACCCTGTCCCTCCGTCGGGCAGTCGAACAGCTGGACCGCCCTGGGCAGGACCTCCTTGATGCGGTGGGCCCTGACGCGGTCCTCGACGACCGGGTTCTCGTTGGGGTTCTCGGCCCGGGTGGCGGCGATGGCCACGGGGTCCTGGCGGCACGTACTGCTCTCGGAGCTTCCTGTGACGGCGGCGAAGGCGATCCAGTCACAGTTCTGGGCGAAGGGAGGCAGTTTGGAGGTGACGTCGCTCCTGGAGGTTGCGGGTTCGGCGTAGCTGGTCGAGTCGACGATCACGCCGCAGGCGGCGCGCGCCTCGGTGCCACACCCCGCCACCCCGGCCACGACCAAGACCAACCCGCACACGGCCGCGACCAGCCTGTGCACGACCGCACGCCGGGTCCGCGCTCGTAAGGCCGCGCACCGCCCGTGAACGCTCCCTTCGCCACCGTCCCCCGCCATCAGGCGCCCTCCGCCATCATGTGCCTTCGTCATGCCGCGATCCTCGCCGAGCGTCCTGGTCCGGCCCGGCCGAATCGTTCTGGGCGGGGTGGTCGTGCCCGGTGTGCTCGGCCGTGGGGTGGTCGTCGGCCGAGATCGCCGGGCCGAGCCGGCGGCGCGACTCGGTCGTCAGCTCGCGCGGCATCACCTCCGTCCGCCACACTTCGATCCGGCCCTCCACCTCCCGCAGGATCCGCCCGATCTCCTCCCGCCCCGAGACCGCCGCGGGTGTGTCACCGGCCGCCCCCATCGCGATGACCTCACCCTTCCACAGGGACGGAATCTCCTCCCGGCGCGGATGGGCCTCCAGCACGCCCCCCTTGTATGCGGCGATGAGCTGCTCGGCCCTGGCCTGCACCGCCTCCACCTCGTGCTCACGCTCGATCAGTGCGCTCTCCCACTCCTGGCTGAGCTGCTCGATCCGGGCCCTGGCGCGCTGCACGTTGGCATTCGCCTCCTCGACCACGGCGCGCCGCCGCGCCTCCGCCCGCCGCGTCCTGGCCTCCGCGATTGAGATGAACGCATCCTCATCACCCGGGGCGTGCCCGTTCACCTGCGAGGAACGTGGCTCCGGCCGCGTGTCGCCCCTGCCCAACTCCCGCAGGATCGCCTCCCGCGCCCCCACCGCCCGCTCCAGCAACGCCGTACGGGCGGCCGCTAACCGCCGATCGACCTCGGTGATCTGCTCACGGGCCCGGGCCCGGATCTCCGTCACGTACACGGGCTGGTAGTCCGCATCCGTGAACTCGCCCAAGGGATGCCGGCGGGCGTCCCGCATCCCCTGCCGGCGCGCCTCCTCGCGCTCGGCCAGCGGATCGCCCCGCTTGAACAGCCGCGACAAGAACGCCATCCGCGTCTCCTGGCTCGGGCCGGACCGGAACCCGGCCCGGGTCTGCCTGAACCCCAGACTATGCGCTCACTTCTCAGGGCGGCGGCCACCACGACGAGCTTCGGTCTCCTGTCCCAGGTCGGCGATTCTGTGGGCGATCAGCCCGCGAAACAGGGAAATGGACCCCGCGAAACAGGCCCAGCACCATCCACGGGCGGTCGCCGGCGGGGTCAGTGGGTGGCTTCTGTCTTGACGAGGATTTTCTTGAGCAGGTCGTTCAGGACGACCTGATCGGCCGGGGTGAGGGCGTTCACCATGTTGGCCTCCACCTCCGCCCGGATCGTCATCGCGTCCATCCACAGGTCATGGCCCTTGGGAGTGAGCTCGACGTCCACCCGCCGGCGATCTTCCGTGCTGCGCACCCGCCGTACCAGGTCGGCTCGCTCCAGCGTGTCGAGCCGGCCGGTCATCCCAGCTGGGGACAGCAGGAGGTCCGTGGCGAGCTCGGACGGGGTGGCCGAGCCGCCGCGCGCCATCAGCCGGTGCAACGTCTCGAACTCGAAGTCCTGCATGCCCACGTCACTCAGCGCCGCTTCCTTGGTGTGGGCCAGGTGCTTAACGAGGACCTGCATCCGCGTCACGATCGCCTCCACCTGCTCGTCGAAGGGCGCTTTGCCGCGCCAGCGGGCCAGGTGGCGGTCGACCGAGTCCTTCATGCGACGGATCATACGGCAGCAAGTATTTTGTTGACGAAACATTCGCTGGCGAAATATCGTGCTGTGTCGTGATGAACCGACTGCTGATCGGGCGATGCCTGTCCGCGCTCGCCACCGCTCTCATCCCCACCACCCTGACCCTCGCAGTGCTGCGGGCGACCGGGGATGGCGCGGCGCTGGGCGCCGTGCTGGCGAGCGAGATGGTGCCGCTGCTGCTGTTGCTCCCCGTGGGTGGGGTGCTGGCCGACCGGATCCGGCCCCAACGGGTCGCGTTGCTCGCCGACCTGACCCGATGCCTGTCGCAAGCGGCCATAGCCGTCGAGCTGTTGCTCGGAGTGAACCGTCTCCTTGACCTGGCGCTGTTGTCGGCGGTGGCGGGAGCGGCCATCGCGTTCGGCAGCCCGGCCGTGCCGAGGCTGGTGGTCGCGGTGGTGCCCGGGCCGGACCGGTTGCGGATGAACGCGCGGATCGGTGTGGCGACGAGCCTGTCCGCGGTGGTGGCTCCGGCGCTGGCGGGCGCTGTCACGCTGGCCGCCGGTCCGGGCTGGGCGGCCGCGCTCACGGCGGCGCTGTTCGCCTGCTCGGCGCTGACCCTTGGCGGTATCCATACGGCTTCCCCAGGCGCTCGTACGTCTGGCCGACGTCGGACGTCCGCCGCGTCCGCGAGGCGACTTGTCGGGCGAGGTGCGGCCTCCTCGTTCGGCAGGGATCTGGTCGAGGGATGGCGGGAGATCAGGGAACGTCCGTGGTTCATGGCGTGCGTGCTGGGACACGGCGTGTGGCACTTCATGGCCGGGTTGTTCCTCACGCTCGGCCCGGTGGCCGCCGTGCAGGAGTTGGGCGGCGAGGCGAGCTGGATGGTGATCGTGCAGAGCGGCATGGTCGGTCTGGTCCTGGGCGTGTTCGCGGCTCCTCGGCTGCCCATCCGGAGGCCGCTGGCCGTGGTGCAGCTCGGTGCCGCGTGTTACTTGCTCCCCATGGTGGCCCTTGCCGTGACGGCGCCCGCGCCGGTGATGGCGGGAGCGTACTTCGTGGCGATGTTCGGGCTGGGGCTGCTCAGCCCGCTGTGGGAGACGGTCGTGGCCGATGAGATTCCGGAAGCGGCGTTGGGGCGGGTGCGGTCGTTCGACCAGCTCATCTCGTTCGCGTCCAGGCCGTTCGGGCTGGCGGTGGCGGCGCCGCTGGCCGGCCTCACCGGGGTGACGGCGCTGGCGCTGACGGGCGGCGTGCTCGTCGCCGCCGCCAACCTGGCCGCGATCGTCCCGATGGCGCGTTCTCGCAGGAGGCGCGCCGCCGAGGAGGCCGAACCCGCGCTCCCCGTCGCGACGTCCCAGAGCGAGGGAGAATGAAAAGTGCGGCGCCGCTAGAGATCAGCGGCGCCGCACAAAGCGAGACAAAAGGGAAGTTATCCCTTCTCGGCCTCGCCGGTGGCCTGCTCCATGGCGTCCTCCGGGGAGGCCTCCAGGTCCTGCTCGGCGTCCGCGCCGGCCTGGGCGGACGCCTTGTCCAGGCGGACCCAGCTCGTCACGCTCTCCACCGCGAACAACACGAACAGGTACGCCGTCAGCACCGCCAGCACGGGCGTCACGATGCCGAGCGCCGCGCCCACGCCGATGATCAGCAGCCGCACCTCCCAGCCGAGCCCCGCGTGGAACACCCACGCGGGCGGCCAGATGCTCTGCCGGGTGCGGTAAACGGTGTCGTAGGTGTGATAGCCCACGACGTACACCAGCACGAACAACAACCACTTCGGCGCGTCGGCGGCCAGGCCGATGGCGATGATGGCGAGGAACTCGGTGGCGCGCAGCAGCGGCGGCGTCAGCCAGTCGAAGCGGCCCAGGTGGTCGCGCGGCGCCGTGGGCAGGATGAGCAGCAAGCAGATCGCCACGGGCACGAGCAGGATCGGGCCGGGCTGGAGCAGCCCTGTGACCGCGACGGCGGTGACGGCGAGGAGGGCGGCGAGCGTGGCGGGCACGGGTGGCAGGCCACGGCCCAGCCGGGGCGCCAGCAGATGGGTAAGGGGGCCGTCGTCGCGGTACGCGAGCAGACGGGCGGTCTGGATGCGCCGGCGCTCCTCGTCGGGGTCCGGCGTGGGGGTGGCCATGGCCTGCGGTGCGGTGATCATACGAGGGACCTCATCAAGCGACCGGTGAGGGTGTAGGCGGCGGCGAGGGAGCCCCAGATCACCAAGGTGAGGAAGGTGATCCGGGCGTCGAAGAGGGCGGCGGTGATCGCGATGGCCGCGAACCGCTCGCCGATGGGGAACACGATCATCTTGCGCGCCCAGTGGACGGCACGGAACTTGCCCGCCTTGGTCCACATCTTGAGCAGGCCCCGCAGGCCCTGGCTGCGCTCCTCTTTGCGGCGTACGAGGGCCTTGCGCAGTGCGCGGTCGTCCGGCGCGTCCAGCGGCACCGTGGGCAGCTGCGCGGGCGGTTTGCGGCGGTTGGAGATGCCGAAGGAGAAATCGAGCAGGTGACGCACCGACTGCAGACCGAGCGCGGCCAACGCCAGGATCCAGATGTCGTCGCTGTTGCCGGCGATCACGTAGCCGAGGGCCAGGCCGGCGAAGACCACGTATTCCTTGAACCGGTCGAACGTGGCGTCCAGCCACGCCCCCAGCACGCCGAACTTGCGGGCGTAGCGGGCGACCTGCCCGTCGACGCAGTCGAAGACGAACGCGAAGTAGATCAGCACGCCGCCCAGCACCATCCACGGGCGCTCGCCGGTGGCGAAGCAGGCGGCCGCGGCCACGCCCAGCGCGATCGAGATCAGCGTCACCTGGTTGGGCGTCAGCCCGCGGCGGGCCGCCCAGCGGGCGATGAAGCGGGAGTAGGTGGAGACGAAGTAGGTGGTGAAGAAGCCGTCGGCGCCCTTGACCGCGTTGTTGAGCCGGGCGCGGTCCTCGTCCATGCCGGCCATCTCGGCGCCGGCCTCGTTGGCCTCCTCCTGGGTGGTGACCCGGCGGTAGAACAGGTCGCGTCGGCCGCGGATGCCGACGGACACGCCATTGCGTACCAGGCCGAACACGATGAGCTGCACCAGGTCGTCGTCCGGGCCGAAGGTGTGCGCCATGGCGGCCAGCTCCCGGCAGGTCTGCGCGAGCACGGGGGCGTTGCGCGCGCTGAGGTGCACAGGGCCGAGCATCACGGCGTTGGGCCGGGTCACGGCGTGGGTCGCGGTGCCGACGGACACCACGCGCGATTTGCCGACGCGAGAGCGCATGGGCAGCCCCTCGACCCGGCTGAGGCCGATCTCCGGATCGGCCTCGTCGATCGGGACGCTGTCCTCCTGAGCCTCCTCGTCCGTCATGTCCGGGCGCGGCTCTTTCGCGACGAGCGCCAGCGCACCGCGCTTGGTCTTGGTGATCTGATAGATCAGCTCGTCGTGGACGACCGAGTTTTCCGGGATGATGAGCAGGCTCTCCGTTGCGGTCTCTGCGACGTCGGCCAGGCTTCGCAGGGCGGCGGCCACATCGTCGGAGGGGATGACGGCGGGCCGTGGATCGAGGGAGGTGAGCTGGCTGCGCAGGCGCTCGGCCACGGTGGGATCGCCGGGCAGCGCGGCCAGCTTCAGGCCGGTCGGAGAGGTGTCGGGGCCGGGCGGGGGGCCCAGCAGGACCACGCGGGTCATGACTCCCTTTCGAGACGGTAGCGGGGGGTTGAACAACGGGTGATGCGGGGACAGACGTCAAAGTCTAGTGAGGGTCACGTAAAGTCGCGTCATCAGAGCATGCCCGTAACTCCTCCCCGATCCAGCCGTAAGATGTCCGAGTGAGTCTCTACCGTGACGAAGGCGTAGTTCTGCGTACGCAGAAGCTCGGCGAGGCCGACCGCATCGTCACCGTCCTGGCCAAGCGCACCGGCAAGATCCGGGCGGTGGCGAAGGGCGTGCGCAGGACCACGTCGCGCTTCGGGGCGAGGCTGGAGCCGTTCACCCACGTCGACCTGCAGTTTCACATCGGCCGCACGCTCGACGTCGTCACGCAGGCGGAGACGATCAGGCCTTACGGTGAGGCGCTGGCCGCCGACTACCCCCGCTACACCGCCGGCACGGCGATGCTGGAGACGGCCGACCGGCTGACGCACGGCGAGAAGGAGCCGGCGCTGCGGCAGTTCCTGCTGCTGGTGGGCGGGCTGCGCACGCTCGCCGACCGGGTGCACGAGCCCAGGCTGGTGCTGGACGCCTACTTCCTGCGCTCGCTGGCCGTGGCCGGCTACGCGCCGGCGCTGGAGGCGTGCGCCAAGTGCCAGGCGCCGGCGATCAGGGCGTTCGCCATCGTCGCGGGCGGCGTGGTGTGCGGGGCCTGTAAGCCGGCCGGGTCGGCGGTGCCCGCGGGGGAGACGATCGGGCTCATGACGGCGCTGCTGCGCGGAGACTGGGCCACCGCCGACGCCTCGGACTCCCGCCATCGCAACGAGTGCAGCGGGCTGGTCGCCGCTTATCTGCAGTGGCACCTCGAACACGGAATACGCTCTCTTCGACATGTCGAAAGGGAGCTTGCGTGAACGTCAGACCTCCGACCCCGCATCCGTCCGGCGCGACGCCGCCGCCGATCCCGCGTGAGCTGGTGCCCCGGCACGTGGCCATCGTCATGGACGGCAACGGCCGCTGGGCCAAGGCGCGCGGCCTGCCGCGCACCGAGGGGCACAAGGCAGGCGAGTCCTCGTTGTTCGACGTCATCGAGGGGGCGCTGGAGCTGGGCATCCCCTATTTGAGCGCCTACGCGTTCTCGACGGAAAACTGGAAGCGCTCGCCCGACGAGGTGCGATTCCTCATGGGCTTCAACCGGGACGTGATCAGGCGGCGGCGCGACGAGCTCAACGCCATGGGCGTGCGCGTGCGCTGGGCGGGCCGGCCGGGCCGGCTGTGGAAGAGCGTGATCTCCGAGCTGCAGACCGCTGAGGAGATGACCGTCTCCAACCGCAAGCTGACGTTGCAGTTCTGCGTCAACTACGGCGGGCAGGCCGAGATCGTCGACGCTGCGGTCAGGCTGGCCCAGGACATCGCGGCCGGGCGGGTCAAGCCGGGCAAGGTCAACGAGAAGGTGTTCGCGCGTTACCTGGATGAGCCGGAGATCCCCGAGGTGGATCTGTTCGTGCGCTCGTCGGGGGAGCAGCGCTTCTCCAACTTCCTGCTGTGGCAGTCGGCCTACGCCGAGATGGTGTTCCTGGACCGGCTGTGGCCGGACTTCGACCGCAGGGACCTGTGGGAGGCGTGTGAGATCTACGCCAAGCGCGACCGGCGCTACGGCGGGGCGATCCCCAACCAGGTCTGACTAGCTCAGGAACTCCGCCACGTCCTCGGCGAAGCGCGGGTGGGCGAAGGTCCCGATGTGGCTCGCCCCGGGGTAGACGATCAACTCCGACTCCGGCAGCCGCTCGGCCGTCTCCCTGAAGAGCTCCACGGTGTAGGCCATGTCATGCCCACCGCCGATGATCAGCGTGGGCGCCGTGATGCAGGTGAGCCGGTCGCGTACGTCGAAGGAGTCCTCGGCCTGGGCGAAGTGCAGCATGTCCAGGGGGTTCGCCGGCCGCATCAGGGGGTCGGCGAGCCAGAGCAGGGGCCGGAACAGCGCTCTGGTGAGCGCGGTCCTGCCGACCACGGGCGCTTGGTGCTGCGCACCGCGCCGCCCGGCCGCCACCGCTTCGGTGTAGCGCCGCTGGACCTCGCGGGTACGCGGAGTCAACGTGTACGCCGCCCCGGCCACCACCAGTCGCCTCACGACCTCCGGATGATCGGCGGCCAACTGCAGTGCCAGCGACCCGCCTGACGACATGCCCAGCACGTCCACGGGCTCGCAGAACCGCTCGGCCAGAGCTTGGGCGTGCTGGGTGGCGATGTCCGCCATGGTCGTACCCGCGGGCATCCCCGGCGCCCGGTTGACCGCGTATACGTGGAAATGCCGCCCGAGCGGGTCCATCGACTTGCGCTCCATCCTGAGCGCCCACCCTGTCGGATTGGCGTGGTCCGGCGTGAACCACCGCAGCACCACCAGTGGCTTCCCCGCACCAACCGTGTAGAACGGCAGTCCGTGCGCGAGCGTGCCCGTGTCCATCGTCACCCGGCGTCGCTCATGCCGCGGTACCGTCCGGGGGCGGTGCCGTACTCCCGCTTGAACGCCTTGGCGAAGGCGAACTCGGTCGCGTACCCGGTGCGGTCGGCCACCGACCGCAGCGGCAGGTCGGAGTCGCGCAGCAGCCGCGCCGCCCTGGTCATCCGCCACCACGTCAGGTACGTCAGCGGCGGCGACCCCACCGTCGCGGCGAATCGCTGCGCGAACGCCGTCCGCGACAGCCCGGCCAGGGCCGCCAGCGACTGGACCGTCCACGGGTGCTCCGGCCGCTGGTGCATGGCCCGCAGCGCCTCCATGATCTGGGGGTCGCGCAGGGCGGCGCCCCAGCCGGTGGTCTCGTCGCCGGGACGGCTCTCGTACCAGGCCCTCAGCATGTAGAGCAGCAGGACGTCGAGCAGCGCGGCGGCGGCCGCGTCGGATCCCGGGCCGGGGGCGGCGCCGAGCTCGCGGTCGAGCAGGTCGATCGCGCCCCGGAGGGCGTCGGTCGCGGGGATCCGCATGACGTCGGGCAGCTCGGTCAGCAGCGGGTGGAGCCTGGCCTGGTCCAGCCGGTACGCCCCGCACAACATCTCGGTCTCCGGCCCGTCGCCGCCTCCGGCGAACGCCTCGGCCAGCGGGGTGGTGATCGCGTCGGCGATGCCGTGGCCGAGCTCGCGCGGCAGGAACACCATGTCGCCGGGCGTCAGCTCGAGCGGCTCGCCGCGCACGGGCACCAGCACGCAGCGGCCGCGCAGCATCACGTGGAACCCGGCTCCCTGCTGCGGCCGGAAGCGTACGCCCCAGGGAGCCCGCAGGCGGGTGCGTGAGGCGTGCGGTAGCCCCGTGCGCATGCCGGTAACGGCGTCGCTGAGCACGTCCATGCCCTCCACGGTATCTCCGGGGCTCGCGCGTTCGGCGGTGGCTGAACGATCGGACATGATCTCCGGATTTCGGGACATGGGAGCACCCCCGTACCTCCTCCTAGCGTCGTTCCCGCACACGTCACCAAGACGCCGGCGCAGGTCTCTTCAGAGAGACCGGCGGCCGGGCTGCTACGACGGGGCACGCGCGGAGATGAGCCGCGGCGTGCGGAGAAGGAGTGACATGAGAATCGCTGTGCATGGGGCGAGCGGGTTCACGGGGCGGCTCACGGCCGCGGAGACCGGCCGCCGGGGATTCACGCCGGTGCTGGTGGGGCGCGAGGAGGAGCGCCTGCGCAAGGCCGCGGTCGAGGCGGGCGTGCCGGGGGCGGAGGTCCGGGTCGCCGCGCTGGACCAGCCGGCGGCGCTCGCGGACGCCCTGCGCGACTGTGAGGTCGTGATCAACTGTGCGGGGCCGTTCACGCTGCTGGGAGAGCCGGTGATCCGGGCGGCGATCGCGGCAGGGGTGCACTACCTGGACACGACGGGGGAGCAGCACTACATCAGGCGGGTGCTGGATGGCTTCGGGGAGGAGGCGGAGCGGGCGGGGGTGGCGGTGGTGCCGGCCATGGCCGATGACGGCGGGCCAGGGGACATGATCGCGCACCTGACGGCCGCGCGCCTCGGGACGGAGAGCGTGGCCGAGATGTTGATCGCGGATCTGCGGCTGCCGGGGGCGGCCTCGCGGGGTACGGCGCGGTCGATGGCGGCGGTGTTCGCGGAGGGGATGCTGGAGTACGCGGACGGCGCTTGGCAGCTGACGAGCGGCTTGAGTGGGGGCGGGCCGGCCTCGCTGGCCATTCCCGGGGAGGACGGCGAGGCGCCGGTCACCGTCTTCGCGCTGCCCGGCGTGGTCACCGTGCCGCGCCATGTCCGCGCCGGGCGGGTGCGCAGTGTGATCCGTACTCAAGTGGCGGAGCTGTTCTCCGCGCTGACCTCGGACATCGTCGACAGCATCCCGGAGATCCCGGACGAGCAGGCCCGCCTCACCTCACGCTGGCTCATGATGGCTCAGGCCGTCGCCCACGACGGGACACGCGCCCGCGGCTGGGTGACCGGCCTGGACGGCTACGGCACGACCGCGGTGATCGCCGTCGAAGGCGCCCGCCGCCTGGTCGCCGACGGCGCTCCGGCCGGCACGCTCACGCCGGCCCAGGCCTTCGGCCCGGACGCCTTTCTGGATCACCTGGCCACCGTCCACAACATTACTTATCGAGTG
Organism: Nonomuraea sp. 10N515B; assembly: GCF_052245915.1. Classification (NCBI taxonomy): domain Bacteria; kingdom Bacillati; phylum Actinomycetota; class Actinomycetes; order Streptosporangiales; family Streptosporangiaceae; genus Nonomuraea; species Nonomuraea sp. 10N515B. Next base: position 230,228 of record NZ_JBQQBQ010000001.1, on the reverse strand, counting down.
GAAACAGTGGGTTGTGCGGGCGAATAGGAGTGCCACGGCGCTGATGGTCGTGGCCGGACTGCCGGCCCTTCATCCGCATACTCCTTGACCACCTGTGCCACCTCCCCGGTTCCACCAATCATCGTCACTTTGTGCCTGCAACGTGTCACAATAAGTGACATGCCGTCCCCCCGACATGACGCCCTCATCAAGATGTTCACCGAGCGTCCCCAACTAGCGGTGGAGATCCTGCGCGACCTTCTGGGAGTGCAACTGCCCGCCACTCCGCTGATCCGTGTAGAGGACAGCACCTTCAACACCCGGCGTTCCGACGATATCGAAGCCGATCTGCTGTTCGTTCTGGGATCCCCGCAAGACCCCGCGCATGCCATCATCGTGGAGATCCAGCAGGACAAGTCCAAGGAGCCCCGGCAGCTCGCCCGCTACGCTGCCGCGCTGTGGCTGATGCTGGGCTGCGACGTCACGGTGCTGGTGATCTGCCCCGATCGTGGGGTCGCCGACCACTACGCGCAGCCGATCGAGTCGGGGTTGACCGGCTATCGGCTGCAGGCCCGGGTGCTGGGGCCGGACGGCATCCCGGTCATCACCGACCCCCAGGAGGCGGCGGACCACCTGGCCCTGTCGGCCATGTCAGTCATGGTCCACGGCCGCGACCGTAAGGTCGTCGAGGCGTTCGCCACGGCACTGAACGACCCGCGCGACGACCACGCTCCGAAGTACTATGAATACGCCTACAGCATGGCCGGGCCTGACATCCGGCGCCTCATGGAGGAGATCATCATGACGTCCACCGACTGGCCTGCCTACAGCCCCTTCGCCCGTGAACACTTCGGCCGCGGCCTCAAAGAGGGCGAAGCGAAAGGCAAGGCGGAAGGCAAGGCGGAGGAGGCAGCAAGGATGGTGCTCCTGGTCCTGACCGCCCGCGGCCTCGACGTCCCAGATGACGCCCGCGCACGCATCACCGCCTGCACCGATCTTATGCAGCTCGAAATCTGGGTCACCTGCGCAGCCACCGCCCGGACCATCCAAGACCTGTTCACCGAACCGGACGCACAACCCCGTTAGCCACACCACCGCAGGTGCTCGATCCTCGGGGCCTCCTGGCACGCTCCCACTCACCCCTCCCGACGCTCACTTGCCGAGGAGCTGGCCCGCCGCGAGTGGTGTGGCGCCAGAGCCGCCGCGGCAAATCCTGTGTCCTCCTGTCGAATTCGAGCCGGTCCCGTCGACGCGTAAGCAGGGACGCGACAACATGGCAGGAGGGAACGAGATCATGAGGAAGATCATCGAGCAGGGTGTGGTGACGTTGGACGGCCAGATCAGCACCCCGCAGAACTGGCTGGGCGAGCTGTGGGCCGGGGAGTTCGAGCAGCGCTCGCGGGACCTGCTGTTTTCGGTCGACGCCCTGTTGTACGGGAGGGTCTCCTACGAGCAGCACGCGGCGGTGTGGCCGCACATGGAGGAGCAGTTCGGCGACTACGCGGTCAGGATGAACACCATCCCGAAGCACTCTCCTCCACCACGCTGAAGGAGACCACGTGGAACGCCACACTCATCGAGGGCGACGTGGTGGAGGAGGTCGCCAAGCTGAAGAACCGGCCCGGCGGTGACATCCTGAAGGTCGGCACCGGCGGCACGTTCAGCCGCACCCTACTCAAGCACGGGCTGGTGGACGAGTACCTGTTCTGGCTGGTCCCGGTGATCGCCGGCAGCGGGGCGCGCCTGTACGACGGCATCGACACCACGTACCTGACGCTCGCGGACGTCGTGAGGCTCGAAAACGGCATCCTCGGCCTCACCTACACCCCGAAGGTCACAGAACGCGCGTGAGGCGGACGCCTTCCTCCGGGAATGCGTGAGCGGCGCCCTTCACCCGCCCATGACCTCCGGGAGGCGATTCTGGAAGTCGAGGACGCCTACCCAGGTGGGACGCAGGGCGATGCGTGCCATCTTCGTGTCTGGATGGTCGGCCTGGGCTACATAGCCGGCGCCGCCCTCCTCGCCGAGGAATCGGCGTGCCGCCTCGGCCTGTTCCGGCACCATGCCGGTGACCTCGATGATCGAGACTCGGCCGCGGAGCAGGAGCACTTGGGGCGGCTGGGGCTCGGTGTCGATCGTGATGGCGACGTCCGGGTTGGCGCGCAGCGCGTGCAGGCGTCGCGCCGGCCGCTGGATTCCTATCGGAGGGCAGCGCACGAAGGTGGCCATCACCAGTTCCTCGCCCGTCCAGACGAACCATGTCGACATCACCCGAGGCGTCCCATCGCCGGCTATGTAGGCAAGGCGGGCCGGAATCGTCGAGTGGAGCAGATGCTGTGCGACGTCGGTCTGGAGCAGTCGTACATCGCCCTGCGGGAAGTCCATGATCATCTCCTCGTGGGTGGTTCACTGGAGATGACCGGGATGCCGCCGGAAACTCATCGCCGTCCACCCCGGGGAGGACTCAGGCGCGGCGGCGGGCGCGGTACGCCGCTACGTGCATGCGGTTCCCGCACGTCCGGCTGTCACAGTAGACCCGTGACCGGTTGCGCGACTCGTCCACGAAGACCCTCTCGCAGTCCGGGGCCGAGCACGTGCGCAGGCGTTCGGCCTCGCCTTCCACCAGCAAATGCGCCAGCGCCACTCCGCAGTCCGCCGCCACGTGCTCGGCCAGCGTCGCGTCCGCGGCGAAGTAATGCACGTGCAGCGGGTGGCCGTCGTGTTCGGTGAGCCTCGGGGTGATGCGGGTCTCGGCCAGCAACGCGTTCAGAGTGCGAACGGCGGTCGCCTGGTCGGAGGCGGTGAAGACGCGATGGAAGGCCTCGCGGACCATCCGCACCTGGCCCAGGTCGCGGGGTGTGAGCCTGCCCACGCCGCTGATCTGGCGGGAATGCACGAACGCCTGCAATTCGGCCAGGCTGGACAGGCTCTCGTCGCCCCCCGTGGAGGGCGAGGTGTTGACCAGTTCGACAACGGTGGCCAAAGAATGCACCATGTCATGGCCAAACGGCATGTTGACTCCTGTCCGTGCCGGCTTCTAGCGTGGTCGAACTGTATCTCTTGCGTGGGCATCGGGGGGTTTCTGTGAGTGCACATCGCCGTATCGTGCTGATCGCGATCATAGGTGCGCTCGTCATCTCCACCTCCGCTCCCTTGGTTCGGCTCTCCGATGTATCGCCGGCGACGTCCGCGTTGTTCCGGTGTGCGTACGCCATCCCACCCATGCTGATCCTGGCCTGGCTGGAGCGACGCAGGCTCGGGCCGCTGCCGCGCAGGGCCCTGATACCAGCATGGCTCGCCGGCGTGGTGTTCGCGCTCGACCTGCTGTTCTGGCACCACGCCATCGACTACGTGGGCGCGGGGCTGGCCACCGTGCTGGGGAATCTCCAGGTGTTCATCGTGGCGTTCGCCGCGTGGGCGTTGTTCAAGGAGCGGCCGTCCACGCGGTTGATGGTGGCGACGCCCGTGGTGTTCGGCGGCGTGGTGCTGATCTCCGGGGTGTTCGACAGCGCCGCGTACGGCCGCGATCCGGTCATGGGGGTGCTCGCCGGAATCGCCACGTCCGTCGTGTACGCGGCGTTCTTGTTGCTGATGAAGGGCGGCTCGGACCGGGCGGCGGGGCCGCTGGCGCACGCGACCGTGGTCGCGACCGTGATGATCGCCCTGCTCAGCCCGTTGTTCGGGGGCGCCGACTTCGTGCCGAGCTGGCCGGCGCACGGGTGGTTGCTGGTGCTCGCGCTGGGGCCGCAGGTGCTGGGGTGGTCGCTGATCACGTTTTCCCTGCCGCGGCAGCCGGCCGCGCTCACCGCGTTGCTGCTGCTCATCCAGCCGATGACGACCGTGGCGCTGTCGGCGGTGGCGCTCGGCGAGCGGCCGTCGGTGTGGCAACTCGCCGGGTGCGCGGTGATCGTGCTCGGCGTCCTGTATGGGTCCCGCCGCGCTCAGCCTGCCTTGGCCGGGGCAGAGGAGCAGGAGGAGCAGGTGCCGAAGACCTCCACCGTGTGAGTGATCTCGGTGAACCCGTGCTCGCTGCCGACCGCCTCGGCCCATCGCTCGACGGCGGGCCCGGCCACCTCGACGGTGCGGCCGCAGCGGCGGCACACCAGGTGGTGGTGGTGGGCTTCGCTGGCGCACGCCCGGTAGACGGACTCGCCCTCGTCGGTGCGGAGCACGTCGACCTCGCCCCTGTCGGCCAGCGCCTGCAGAGCCCGGTAGACGGTGGTCAGACCGATCTTGGCCCCGTGCAGGCGCATCTCGGCATAGACGTCCTGCGCGCTGCGGAAACCCTCGCTGCTACGCAGGGTGTCGTGCACGGCATCGCGTCTCGTCGTCATGCGACCTCCTCGACGCGCATCCTTGAACTCACTCTCGACTCCTCGCTACGGCCTCGCCGTACGAATTTACCGACCCCGAGGGCCAGGACGAAGCCGGCCAGAGCAAGAAGCACGATAGCGGCACCGGGCGGCACCTTGGCCGACACGGTGGAGGCCAGCAGCCCGCCGACCGAGGCGAGCACCCCGAACAGCATGGCCAGCGCCATCGTCGTACGGAACCCGCGGGTCAGCTGCTGGCTGGTGGCCACCGGGATCACCATCAGCGCGCTGACCAGCAATAGCCCGACCACACGCATGGCGATGACGACGGTGAGCGCGGCCGTGACGGCGATGAGCAGGCTGAGGAAGCGCACCGGCAAGCCGCTGGCCCTGGCCATCTCCTCGTCCTGGCAGAGCACGAACAGCTCCCTGCCGAAGATCACAACTACGCCGATCACGGCCACGGCCAGCGCGGCGATGATCCAGATGTCCTGCGGTGTGACGCTGGCGATGGCGCCGAACAGATAGGAGTTCAGCTTGGCGTTGCTGCCGCCCGGCGCGATGGCCATGAGCATGACGCCGCCCGCGATCCCCCCGTAGAACAGCAGCGCCAGCGCCACGTCGCCGCTCGTCCGCCCGCGCGCCCTGACCAGCTCGATGGCCACGGCCCCGGCGACGGCCACGAGCACGGCGGTCAGCACCGGCGCCGAGCCGGTCAGGAAGCCGAGCGCCACGCCGGTCAGCGCCACGTGGCCGATGCCGTCGCCGAGCAGCGCCAGCCGGCGCTGCACGATGAACGTTCCCACGGCAGGCGCACAGAGCCCCACCAGCAGCGCCGCGATGAGCGCCAGCTGGAAGAGTTGCTCCTGCAGAAGTTCGACGATCACCTTGGTTCCCCCTGCCACCCGGTGAGTTCCGCCTGCCACCCGGGGAGCGGCCCCGCGACGGTCTCGGCGGCGTGCGGGTGCTGGTGCTCGTGCCCGGGCCGCGCGCACTCGCCCTCCGGCCGCGGCGGGCGGCCATCGTGGGCGACGACGCCCTCGCGGATCACGACGCCGCGCGTGACGATCGGCTCCAGCGGGCCGAGCTCGTGCGCGACCAGCACTACGGTCTTGCCGTCGAGCACGAGCCGCGACAGCGTGTCGGCGAGCAGCTGCTGGGTCGCGGCGTCCACGCCGGCGGTCGGCTCGTCCATCACGTACGTGTCCGGCTCCCCGGCCAGCGCGCGGGCGATGAGCACCCGCTGCTGCTGGCCGCCCGACAGCGACTGGACGGGGTCGCCGGCGCGGTCGGCCAGGCTGACGGCCTCCAGCGCCGTGGACACGGCCGCCTTGTCGGCCCCGTTGGTCCGGCGGAGGCGGCGCTGCCTGGCGATGCGGCCCGAGGCCACGACCTCCCGTACGGTGGCGGGCACGCCGCCGCCGACCTGGAGCCGCTGCGGCACATAGCCGATGCGCCACCAGTCGCGGAACCTGCCGGGCGGCGAGCCGTAGATCAACGTCGTGCCGCCGGTCAGCGGCGTGAGGCCGAGCAACGCGCGGACCAGCGTCGACTTGCCCGAGCCGTTGGCGCCCAGCAGGGCCACGACCTCCCCGGGACAGACGGTCAGATCGATCCCCCGGAGAACGGGCGTGCCGTCATAGGAGACCTGGCCGTCTGTCATCGAGAAGGCCGTTTCGCTCATGCCGTACACCCCAGTGCTGTTTGTAGGGTTTTGAGGTTATCGCGCATGGCGGACAGGTAGTCGCCCGAGGGCTTGCTCTCCAGCGGGTCCAGCACGGCGGTCTTGGCCCCGACCTGGCTCGCGAGCACCTCGGCCACCTTCGGGCTGACCAGGGCCTCGGTGAAGATCGTGGTCACGCCCTCGGCCTTGGCGACCTTGGCGACCTCGGACAGGCGCGCGGGGGAGGGCTCAGTCTCGGGGTCGAGCGTGATGCCGACCTGCTTGAGCTTGTAGCGGTCCGCCAGGTAGCCGAACGCCTCGTGCGCGGTGACCAGCGTCTTGGCCATACATGTGCTCAGGCCCTTGGTGAACTCCTGGTCCAGGGTGCCGAGCGTGGCGGCCGTCTGGGCGGCGCGGTCCTTGTACGCCTGTGCGTGCGCGGCGTCGGCGGCGGCCAGGCGCTCGCCGAGCTTGGTGGCGACGGTGGCCAGGCGGGAGGGGTCGAGCCAGATGTGCGGGTCGTAGCCAACCTCCTCGTGACCGTGCTCCTCCTCGGCGTGGCCTTCCTCCTCGGCATGCTCGCCGGCGGGCAGGGTCGTGACGGCGGTGGCGGCGTCGAAGCTCTTGTCCGCGGCCACGGCGTCGTCCACGGCCGGCTGGACGCCCTTGATGTAGACGGTGAGCGCGGCGTTCTGGATGTCGGACACCTGCTTGACGCCCAGCTCCAGATCGTGCGGCTCGACGCCGGGGGCGGTCAGCGTGGTGAGCTGGACGTCGGACCCCCCGACCTGCTCGGTCACCCACTGGAGCGGATAGAACGCGGCGACCACCTCGGGCTTGGCACCCGAAGCGGAAGTCTGGGCCGAACCGGAAGCGGGGGTTTCGGCCGCGCCGGATCCGCAGGCAGCAGTGGTGAGCAGCGCGGCTCCGGCCAGCAAACCGGCAGCACGCGACCGGGAAAATCCTGACATCATGTGAGTCAGTATGCGCCAAAATGAAAACGGTTGTCAAAATCCGGTCGCAGAGCCTGAATACAGCGGGGATGCCGGACGGCGTACCGGGGGCTACGCGGACGCCGTCCGGTGAGCCGCGTGACGCGGCCCTCCGCACGTGGTGTGCGGCATCCCGCTCCATCACCCCGGTAGGCGTGCGCCGGCAGAGCCAGTGCCGACGCCCGAGGTGAGGTCCAGCCGCCGTTCGCCCGCGTAGACGTTCATCGAGGTACCGCGGAGGAACCCGATGAGCGTCAGCCCTTCCTCGGCGGCCAGCTCCACCGCCAGGGAGGACGGCGCGGAGACGGCGGCGAGCACCGGCACGCCGCCCATGACCGCCTTCTGCACCAGCTCGAACGACGCTCGCCCGGACACCATCAGCACGGTGCCGCGCAGCGGCAGGCGCCCGTTCCGCAGTGCCCAGCCGAGCAGTTTGTCCACGGCGTTGTGCCGCCCCACGTCCTCGCGGACGCACAGCGGCTCGCCGTCGGCGGTGAACAGGCCGGCCGCGTGCAGGCCGCCGGTCCTGTCGAACACCCGCTGGGCCGCACGCAGCCGGTCCGGCAAGGTGGCCACCGTGGACTGCCGCACCGCGACGGGGTCGCCGGCGGCGCTCCAGCGGGCCACGGTGCGCACCGCCTCCAGCGACGCCTTGCCGCAGACGCCGCAGGAGGAGGTGGTGTAGAAGTTGCGCGGCTCCGGCGCGGGCACGCCGGGCGCGAGGCGCACATCGAGCACGTTGTACGTGTTCGAGCCGTCCACGGTCGCGCCGGCGCAGTAGCGGATCGTGGCGATGTCCTCCGCCGAGCCCACGGCCCCTTCGCTGACCAGGAACCCGGCGGCCAGGTCGAAGTCGTCGCCCGGGGTCCGCATGGTCACGGTCAGCGGGGTGCCGTCGAGCCGGATCTCCAGCGGCTCCTCGGCGGCCAGCGAGTCGACCTTGCTGAGCCGGGCGCTGTCCTTGACGCGCAGGATGCGCCGCTTGACGGCGACCCTAGACATGGGCGCTCACCTCGGACCCCTCAGACATAGCCGTACCCGAAGCGGCCCTTGACGCACAGGTTGCCCTTCGTGACCGGGTTGTCGTGCGGTGACGTCACCTTGACGATCTTGTTGTCCTGCACGTGCAGGGTCAGGTTGCAACCCACACCGCAGTAGCTGCAGATCGTCGTGGTCTCGGTCTGCCGGGACTCGTCCCAGGTGCCCTCGGCCCGCATGTCGAACTCGGTCTTGAACGACAACGCCCCGGTCGGGCAGACCTCCACACAGTTGCCGCAGTAGACGCAGGCCGAGTCGGTGAGCGGGGCGTCGAACTCCGTGGAGATCGTCGCGTCGAAGCCCCGGCCCGCGACGGCGATGGCGAAGGAGTTTTGCCACTGGTCGCCGCAGGCGTCCACGCACTTGTAGCACAGGATGCACTTGTTGTAGTCGCGGACGTAGAGGTCGTTGTCCACCTTGGCGGGCTGCTCGACGGTGGCCGCGTCGTCGCCGAACCTGGCGGGGTCGGCGCCGTACTCCTCGGCCCACTCGGCCGCCCGCGGAGTGGTCGACAGGTCCACCGAGGAGCCGAGCAGCTCCAGCACGACCTTGCGGCTCTGCCTGGCCCGCTCGGTGTCCGTGCCGACCTTCATGCCCTGCTCGGCCTTCCTGGAGCAGGAGGGAGCCAGCGTCCTGGCGCCCTCCACCTCCACGACGCAGACCCGGCAGGCGTTCTTCGGGGTGAGCGTGTCGCCGTAGCAGAGGGTCGGCACGTCCTTGCCCGCCGCGTGGCAGGCGTCGAGGATGGTCGAGCCCTCCGGCACCCGGACGTCCTCGCCGTCGATCTCGACGTCGATGAGCCGCCGGGGCGGCTGGAGCGGGATCATCTGAACACTCCCAGGCGGTCGATGGCGGATTCGACGGCGTTCCAGGCGGTCTGCCCGAGGCCGCAGATCGAGGCGTCGCGCATGGTCTGGCCGACTTCGCGCAGCAGCACGAGGTCGTCGTGGTCCATGCGGCGGGAGAGGCGGTGCAGGGCCTCCTCCTGGCGTACGGTGCCGACCCGGCAGGGAACGCACTGGCCGCACGACTCGTCGCGGAAGAACTCCGCGATGCGCAACAGCAGCCGTTTCATGTCCACGGTGTCGTCGATGACGAGCACCACGCCGGAGCCGAGGGTCGCGCCCGCGTTCCTGGTGCCCTCGAAGGTGAGCGGGATGTCCAGGTCCGTGACGAACGCCCCGGCCGCGCCGCCCAGCAGCACCGCCCTGGTCGTGCCGGTAGTCCCGGACAACTCCAGCAACTCCCGCAGGGTGGCGCCGAAGGGAAGCTCGTACACGCCGGGCCGCTCCACCGCGCCCGAGACGCAGAAGAGCTTGGGCTCGGCCGCCGCGTACGCCTGCGCTCCGCGCTCCAGGATCGGCAGCACGTTGACCAGCGTCTCGACGTTGTTGACCACGGTCGGCTTGCCGAACAGGCCCTTCTCCACCGGGAACGGCGGTTTGCTGCGCGGCTCGCCCCGCTGCCCCTCGATCGAGTTGAAGATCGCGGTCTCTTCGCCGCAGATGTACGCGCCCGCGCCCCTGCGCAGCTCGATGTCGAAGGACAGCCCCTTGCCGAGGATGTCGTCGCCGAGCAGGCCCCGGGCGCGGGCGGTCGCGATCGCGTGCTGGAGACGCGCGGTCGCCCGCGGATATTCGCCCCTGATGTAGAGGTAGCCCTTGGCGCAGCCGGTGGCGTAGGCGGCGATCGTCATCGCCTCCACCAGCGCGTACGGGTCGCCCTCCATGACGACCCGGTCCTTGAAGGTGCCCGGCTCGCTCTCGTCGGCGTTGCACACCAGGTAGTGCGGGTGGTCGGGCTGGCGGGCGGTGGCGTCCCACTTGCGGCCGGTCGGGAAGGCCGCGCCGCCCCGCCCGACCAGGCCGGACTCCAGCACCTCGCGGATCACCCCGGCGGGGCCCAGCTCGAAGGCCCTGCGCAGTGCGGTGTAGCCGCCGCTCGCCCGGTAGTCGTCCAGGCTGGCCGGATCCACGACGCCGGCCCGCCGCAGCAGGACCAGATCGGGGTTGCCGGCCTGCGGCACCGCGTCCTTCACCGGGGTCTCGCCGGCGACGTTGACGCTCGGCGCGTGCCCGTTGGAGCTCGGCGCTACCTCGGTCACGGTGGTGATCGTGTCGGGAGTGGCCGGGGCGTACACCTCGGCCCGGTGCGGCTGCCCGGCTTCCAGGGCGAGCGCGGCCGGGGCCCGCTCGCACAGGCCCAGGCAGGGGCTCTCGTGCCAGTCCGTCCCCGCCGGGCCGAGCCGCTCCTCCACCCGCCGGCGCACGTCCTGCGCGCCCTTCGCCTGGCAGGCCAGGTCGGTGCAGACGTGCAGCACCCGCTTGGGCCGCGGCTTCATGGAGAACAACGAGTAGAACGTCGCCACCCCGTACGCCTCCGCCGGTGGCACGGTGAGCCGCCGGCAGATGTAGTCGAGCGCGCCCTCGCTGATCCACCCCACCCGGTCGTTCACCGCGTGCAGCGCCGGCAGCAGCAGGTCGCGCTGGGACTCGGCGCGGGCGGCGGCGCGCAGGTCCGCCTCGCTCCTCGAGCCGCCATCCCAGGCCGTGGAGGGCGGCCCGAGCAGGGCGTCGACCGCTGCCCGCTCCTCCTCGGAGGGTTCGGCACCGCGGAATCTGATGTCCATCCGATCACCCGGCCTTGACGAGCTTCTCGACACGTACGGCCGCCGCCTTGAACTCGGCGGTGCCCGCGATCGGGCAGGTGGCCTCGATGGTCAGCGCGTTGGTGTCCACCTCGTCGGGGAAGTGCATGGTCATGAACACCAGCCCGGGCCGCAACGCGGGATCGATGTAGACGGGAGCGACCACAGAGCCGCGCCGCGAGGTGATCCGCACCTCCTCGCCCGCGACCACACCGAACCGCTCGGCGTCCTCCGGGCACAGCTCGATCGTCTCTCCCCTGCGCAGGGGAGAGGCGAACCCCGATGACTGCACTCCGGTGTTGTAGGAGTCGAGCCGGCGGCCGGTGGTCAGCCGCAGCGGATACTCCTCGTCCAGCAGGTCCACCGGCGGCGAGTGCCGCAGGATCCCGAACGGCGCGGGCATGCCCCGACTGACCGGGTCGTTCTCCCACAGCCGCCCGTGCAGGTACGGCGGCTCCAGCGCGTCCTCCGACGGGCACGGCCACTGGATGCCCTGCAGCTCCGCCAGCCGCTCGTACGTCATGCCCTTGTGCTGCGGTGACATCGCGCGCAGCTCGTTCCAGACCTCTTCGGCGCCGTCGTAGTGCCAGTCGTGGCCCAGCCTGCGGGCGATCTCGCACATGATCCAGATGTCGTCGCGGGCCTCGCCCGGCGGGTCAAGGGCCTTGCGCACCCGCTGGACGCGCCGCTCGCTGTTGGTGAACGTGCCGTCCGCCTCGCACCAGGCGGCGCTGGCCGGCAGCACGACGTCGGCCATCTGGGCGGTCTTGGTGAGGAAGATGTCCTGCACGACCAGGTGGTCGAGCATGGACAGGCGCTTGATGCAGGACAGGGAGTCGGCCTCGGACTGCACCGGATTCTCGCCGATCATGTAGCAGGTGGTCACCTCGCCCTCGGCCATGGCCTCCAGCATCTGGGTGAGGTTGAGGCCGTAGCGGGGCTGGATCTCCCGCCCCCAGGCGCCCTCGAAGCGGGTCCTGATGGCCGGGTCGAGGATGTCCTGGAAGCCGGGCAGCCGGTTGGGGATGGCGCCCATGTCGCCGCCGCCCTGCACGTTGTTCTGGCCGCGCAGCGGCGACAGGCCCGAGCCGTAGCGGCCGACGTGGCCGGTCAGCAGGGCCAGGTTGATCAGCGCCCGGACGTTGTCCGTCGCGTTGTGGTGCTCGGTGATGCCGAGCGTCCAGCACAGCTGGGCGCGGTCGGCGCGGGCGTATGCGTGCGCCAGCTCCCTGATCGCCTCCGCCGGCACGCCCGTGACCTGCTCGGCGGCGCTGAGCGTCCACGGCTCGACGGACTCCTTGAACTCCTCGAACCCGATCGTGGCCCGCTCGATGAACGCCTTGTTGTGCAGCCCGGCGTGGATGATCTCCCTGGCCACCGCGTGGGCCAGCGGGATGTCGGTGCCCACGTTGAGCCCCAGCCAGAGGTCCGCCCACTGGGCGGTGCCGGTGCGGCGCGGGTCGACGGCGAACATCCTGGCGCCGTTGTGGATGCCCTTCAGCACGTGCTGGAAGAAGATGGGGTGGGCGTTGCGGGCCGCCGAGCCCCACATCACTATGACGTCGGTGTCCTCGACCTCCTGGTAGGAGGAGGTGCCACCGCCGCTGCCGAACACCGCCGACAGCCCCGCCACACTCGGGGCGTGGCAGGTGCGGTTGCAAGAGTCCACGTTGTTGGTGCCGATCACCACGCGGGTGAATTTCTGCCCGATGTAGTTCATCTCATTGGTGGAGCGGGCGCAGGACAACATCGCGAAGGTGTCGGGCCCATGCTTGGCGATGTTGCGGCGAAAGCCCTCGGCCGCTCTCTCCAGCGCCTCTTCCCATGTCGCTTGGCGCAGCACGCCGTTCTCGCGCACCAGTGGATGGGTCAGGCGGTCATAGCTCATGATCCCTCCATTCTGTATACAGGCTACGGTATTCGGGACTAGACCGCACGGACAAGGTTCTCGTTGAGCAGGTCACTCACCGCGTGGATCGCCCGCAGTGTCGGAACCTCTGCGCCGGTCAGGTCGGCGAGCTCGACCACCGCCGCGAGCAGCACGTCGAGCTCCAGTGGTTTGCCCTTCTCCAGGTCCTGGAGTGTGGACGTCTTGTGTTCGCCCGCCTTCTCCGCGCCCCGCAGCCGGCGCTCGATGGAGATCCCCGGATCGCAGCCGACCCTGTTGGCCACGTCCACCGTCTCGCGCATCATGGCCACGACCAGCTCCCTGGCGCCGTCGTGGCGGCAGATGCCGGCCATCGTCGCCCTGGCCAGCGCGCTGATCGGGTTGAAGGCGATGTTGCCCATGAGTTTGATCCACACGTCGCGGCGCAGATCGCGCTCGACCGGGCACTTCAGGCCGCCCTCGATCGCGGCCCGGCTGAAGGACAGGCACCGCTCGGTGAGCTCGCCGCTCGGCTCGCCGATGGAGAAGCGGGTGCCTTCGAGGTGGCGGATCACGCCTGGACGTTCGATCTCGGTGGCGGCGTACACGACGCAGCCGATGGCCCGGTGCAGCGGGAGCGCGGCCGTCACCGCGCCGCCCGGGTCGACGCTCTCGATACGGTAGCCCTCGTAGGGGCCCTTGAGCCCGTGGAAGTACCACCACGGGATGCCGTTCTGCGCGGCGATGATGCTCGTGGTCTCGTGCAGGAGTGGCTGGATCATGGGGCCGGCGGAGGCGTAGCTGTTCGCCTTGAGGCCCAGGAAGACGTGGTCCACCGGCCCGACCTGGGTGGGGTCGTCGGTGGCATGGGGATGGGCGGTGAAATCGCCCCTGGGGGTGAGCACCCGCACACCGGTGCTGCGTATCGCCTGCAGGTGCTCGCCTCTTGCGATGAGGTGCACCTCGACTCCCGCCCTGTGGAGGGCGGCCCCTACGTATGCGCCGATGGCGCCGGCGCCAAGAACAGCGACCTTCATGCTCGCGCTCCGTTCTCGCGTCGGGTTGTAGGTGCGGAATCCGCTACCTGCGATGATCCGCTGGACGCGGGCCATCGTGCATTCGGTATACAGTATGGAAAAACGCGGGTCAAGGAGTGTGCCGGTGACCGTTGTGCGGCATGGACCAGTGGTGGAAGCAATGTCATGGGACGCCGCGCGGGTCGTGGCGGCGGGCGCGGCCCGCCCGCTCGGCCCGTTGTCGGTGCCGTTGTCAGAAGCGCTCGGGTGCCGGTTGGCCGGGCCCTTGAGGGCGCTGGTGGCGGTGCCGGGCGTGGATGTGGCGGCGATGGACGGCTACGCGGTGGCGGGCGGAGGTCCGTGGCGGGTGGTCGGTCGCGTCCTGGCCGGAGGCGCGTTCTACGAGGGCAGGTTGCGGGCGGGGGAGGCGGTGGAGATCGCCACCGGCGCCCCGGCGCCTGCGGGGGGCGAGGCGGTCCTGCCCTACGAGCAGGCGGACATGATGCCGCCCGATGTGCCACTGGGGCTCACAGGAGTGCCCCGGATGCGCGACGAGCCAGGGTTTGGGCGCGGTGAGGCGCCGCCGGTGTGGGTGGACGGCCCCGCCGAGCCGGGCCGCCACATCCGGCGGCGCGGCGAGGACATCGCCGAGGGCGCCGTGGTGCTGGGGGCGGGCGCGGTGGTGACGCCGGCCGCGCTCGGGCTGGCCGCCGCCCTGGGCCACGACGAGCTGCTGGTACGGCCGAAGCCGAGGGTGATGGTGCTGGTCACGGGCGACGAGGTCGTGCAGCACGGGCTGCCGGGGCCGGGCCGGGTGCGTGACGCGATCGGGCCGTTCCTGCCGGGGCTGGTGGAGTGGGCCGGGGGGCGGGTCGCGGGCACGGTCCGGCTGCCCGACGGCGCCGCGCCGCTTCATGCCGCGCTCGCCGCGCACCTCAATGCCACCCACCCGCCCTCCGGCACTCACCAGCCCGGTGGCGCCCCTGCGTCCGGTGGCGCCCCTGCGTCCGGTGACGCCCCTGCGTCCGGCGACGCCGGCCCACCCATCCCCTCTGCCGGCGCCGAGCCGTCCGACGCGCGCTGGGGCAGCGCGGCGTGGCGCGATGGCGCCGGCGGGGCGGCGGCTGACGTGATCGTCGTGTGCGGCGCGTCGTCCAAAGGACCCGCCGATCATCTGCGGGCCGTGCTCGGCGACCTCGACGCCGACGTTCTCGTCGACGGTGTCGCGGTGCGGCCAGGGCACCCGCAGTTGCTCGCCCGGCTGCCCGGGGGCCGGCTGGTCGTCGGGTTGCCGGGGAACCCGTTCGCGGCACTCGCCGCATCCCTCACCTTGCTCGCTCCCGTCCTGCGGACGCTGGCCGGGCGGGTGGCGGCCGGCGAGACGAGCGCCTTGCTCGGAGCGATGAGCGAGCAGTCGCCCGGGGCCGGGAGGCCGGCGGGCGGGGAGAGGAGTGCGCTGGCCGGTCACGTGCGGGCACATCCCCGCGACACCCGCCTCGTGCCGGTCAGGAGGACCGGCCGGGGAGCCGTGCCCGTGGGGCATGACCGGCCGGGATCTCTCTGGGGAGCGGCGCTGGCGGAGGCCCTGGCCGTGGTCCCTCCGGGATGGGCCGGCGAGCAGGTGGAGCTGATCGAGTTGCCCCCCGGGGTCTAGACAGGCCGATTCAGGCGGAGTAACTATTGCCTTCATACGGTATGCAGTATGCGGAAGACAGACGCCGGAAAGGTGGCACAATGTCGGAAACGATCTCTGGCGGTCATCTCGTAGCCAAGGCACTCAAAGCCGAGGGCGTGGACGTGATCTACACGCTCTGTGGCGGCCACATCATCGATATCTACGACGGCTGCGTCGATGAGGGCATCGAGGTCATCGACGTACGCCATGAGCAGGTGGCCGCGCACGCCGCCGACGGGTACGCCCGCATCACCGGCAAACCCGGCTGCGCGGTCGTCACCGCCGGACCCGGCACGACCGACGCGGTGACGGGCGTGGCCAACGCTTTCCGAGCGGAGAGCCCGATGTTGCTCATCGGCGGCCAGGGCGCGCTGAGCCAGCACAAGATGGGCTCACTCCAGGACCTCCCGCACGTGGACATGATGACCCCGATCACCAAGTTCGCCGCCACGGTGCCCAGCACGGAACGGGTGGCCGACATCGTGTCGATGGCCTTCCGCGAGTGCTACCACGGCGCGCCCGGCCCCTCCTTCCTGGAGATCCCGCGCGACGTGCTCGACGCGAAGGTCCCCGTGGAGAAGGCGCGCATCCCCAAGGCGGGGCACTACCGGGCCTCCACCCGGCAGCAGGGCGACCCCGAGGCGATCGAGCGGCTCGCCGACCTCCTCGCGCACGCCGAGAAGCCGTGCATCCTGCTCGGGAGCCAGGTGTGGACGTGCCGGGCGACCGACGCCGCGATCGACTTCGTCCGGGCCCTCAACGTGCCCGCGTACATGAACGGCTCAGGCCGCGGCACGCTCCCGCCGGGAGACCCGCACCACTTCCAGCTCAGCCGCCGGTACGCCTTCACCGAGGCGGACCTGATCATCATCGTCGGCACCCCGTTCGACTTCAGGATGGGCTACGGCAAGCGGCTCTCGCCGACCGCGACGGTCGTGCAGATCGACCTCGACTACCGCACCGTCGGCAAGAACCGCGACATCGACCTGGGGATCGTCGGCGACGCCGGCCTCATCCTCGCTGCGGCCGCCCAGGCCGCCAGCGGCCGCATCGGCGACATCACCGCCAAGCGCAAGGCGTGGATGGACGAGCTGCGTGCCGTCGAGACACAGGCGTATGAGAAGCGGCTGCCCCGCCAGCTGTCCGGTGCCCAGCCGATCGACCCGTACCGGCTCGTGCACGAGATCAACGAGTTCCTCACCGAGGACACCATCTACATCGGTGACGGCGGCGACATCGTCACCTTCTCGGGCCAGGTGGTCCAGCCCAAGTCGCCCGGCCACTGGATGGACCCGGGCCCGCTCGGCACGCTCGGCGTCGGCATGGCCTTCGCGATGGCCGCCAAGCAGGCGCGGCGCGACAAGGAGGTGCTGTGCCTGTTCGGCGACGGCGCCTTCAGCCTGACCGGCTGGGACTTCGAGACCATGGTCCGCTTCGACCTGCCGTTCATCGGCGTCATCGGCAACAACTCGTCCATGAACCAGATCAGGTACGGCCAGGCCGCCAAGTACGGCGAGGACCGTGCCCGCGTCGGCAACACGCTCGGCGACATCCGCTACGGCGACTTCGCCAAGCTCCTCGGCGGCTACGGCGAGGAGGTGCGCGACCCGGCCGAAATCCGCCCCGCGCTCGAGCGGGCCAGGGAGTCGGGCAAGCCCTCGCTCATCAACGTCTGGGTCGACCCAGAGGTTTACGCCCCCGGAACCATGAACCAGACGATGTACAAGTAAGGGGGAATCTCGACATGAAGGCACTCGAAGGTGTCCGCGTCCTCGACATGACCCACGTCCAGTCCGGCCCGTCCGCCACCCAGCTCCTCGCCTGGCTCGGCGCGGACGTGGTCAAGCTGGAGGCCCCGACCGGTGACATCACCCGGCAGCAGCTGCGTGACGTGCCCGACGTCGACAGCCTCTACTTCACGATGCTCAACTGCAACAAGCGCAGCATCACGCTCAACATGAAGAGCGAGCGCGGCAAGCAGATCTTCACCGAGCTGGTGCAGACGGCCGACATCCTGGTGGAGAACTTCGGCCCGGGCGCGGTGGACCGCATGGGCTTCTCCTGGGAGCGCCTGCAGGAGCTCAACCCCCGCCTCATCTACGCCTCGATCAAGGGCTTCGGCCAGGGCCGGTACGCCAAGTTCAAGGCGTACGAGGTGATCGCGCAGGCCATGGGCGGCTCGATGAGCACCACCGGCTTCGAGGAGGGCCCGCCGCTGGCCACCGGCGCCCAGATCGGCGACTCGGGCACCGGCATCCACGCGGTCGCCGGCATCCTGGCCGCCCTCTACCAGCGTGAGCAGACCGGCCGCGGCCAGCGGGTGCAGGTGGCCATGCAGCA
The DNA here is from genome assembly GCF_052245915.1 of Nonomuraea sp. 10N515B. NCBI lineage: Bacteria > Bacillati > Actinomycetota > Actinomycetes > Streptosporangiales > Streptosporangiaceae > Nonomuraea > Nonomuraea sp. 10N515B. The sequence continues at coordinate 212,698 of NZ_JBQQBQ010000001.1, read as the reverse complement.
CGCCGTGCTGAACCTGTGCCGTGTGAAGCTCCGCGACCAGCAGCGCCTCGCGCATGGCCCGCTGCGTGAATACCCGAACAAGACCTTCAGCGACGAGGTGCCCCGCTCCGGCAACGCCAGCGGCGGCGGCCAGCCGGGCTGGGCGGTGCGGTGCGCGCCCGGCGGCCCGAACGACTACATCTACGTGATCGTCCAGCCGGTCGGCTGGAAGCCGATCTCGAACATCATCGGCCGTCCCGAGCTGGCCGACGACCCCGAGTGGGCGACGCCGGAGGCGCGGCTTTCGAAGCTGGACAAGATGTTCCAGCTCATCGAGGAGTGGACCATCCGCCACGACAAGTGGACGGTCCTGGACCGGCTCAACGCCGAGAACATCCCGTGCGGGCCGATCCTGTCGACCAAGGAGCTGGTGGAGGACGAATCGCTACGTGACGAGGGCATCGTCGTCAGGGTCGAGCACCCCGAGCGCGGCGAGTTCGTGACGGTCGGCAGCCCGCTGCAGCTGTCGGACTCGCCGGTCGACGTCCGCACCCCGCCCCTGCTCGGCGAGCACAACCTGGAGATCTACGGCGAGCTCGGCGTGAGCGCCGAGGAGCTCGCGGAGCTCAAGACGAACGGAGTCGTTTAAGTGGAGGAGCGGCGAGCAGGGTCCGACAGCGGCAGCTTGCGTAACCAGGGAGGGCCCGTAGGGAGCGCGACCATAGACACAGTCCGGGAAGTACTGGACAAGGCATTCGCCGAGGGCCGGACGGCTCTGACCGCTCCGGAGGGGCGGCAGATCTGCGAGGCCTACGGCATCACCACCCCGGGTGAGGGGCTGGCCACGTCGGCGGCCGAGGCGGTGGAGATCGCCGAGAAGATCGGGCTTCCGGTCGTCCTGAAGATCGTCTCGCCCGACATCCTGCACAAGACGGACGCCGGCGGCGTGCTCGTCGGGCTGAAGACCGCGGAGGAGGTACGGCAGGGTTACGACACGATCCTGGTCAACGCCCGCGCCTACAACCCCGACGCGAAAATCGACGGCATCCAGGTGCAGCAGCTGGTCGGCGGCGGTCACGAGGTCATCGTCGGCGCCGTCACCGACCCGACCTTCGGCAAGGTGGTCGCCTTCGGCCTGGGCGGTGTCCTGGTTGAAGTACTTAAGGACGTGACCTTTAGACTTGCCCCGCTTTCGGGTGATGATGCCCTTGGGATGTTGGACGACATCAGAGCGGCCGAAGTGCTGCGTGGTGCCCGTGGTGCCGAGCCCGCGAACCGGGAGGCGCTGGGGGCGCTCATCGAGCGCGTCGGCAAGCTCGTGTCCGACTTCCCCGAGATCATCGAGGTGGACCTCAACCCGGTCTTCGCCGACGCGAACGGCGCGGTCGCCGCCGACGTGCGCATCCTCATCGGTGAGAAGCCGAAGGACGTCGAAAGGCTGTCCCGCGACGAGATCCTCCGGCAGATGACGCGGATCTTCAAGCCGCGCTCGGTCGCCGTGATCGGCGCCTCGGCCGAGACCGGCAAGATCGGCAACTCGGTCATGCGCAACCTCATCAACGGCGGCTACAAGGGGCAGATCTTCCCGATCAACCCCAAGGCCGACGAGATCATGGGGTTGCCCGCGTACAAGAGCGTCTCCGACGTGCCGGGAGACGTGGACGTGGCCGTGTTCGCGATCCCGGCGAAGTTCGTGGCGGCGGCACTGGAGGAGGTGGGGAAGAAGGGCGTGGCCGGCGCGGTCATGATCCCGTCCGGGTTCGCCGAGACGGGGAACGTCGAGGGCCAGAAGGAGATCGTGGAGATCGCCAAACGGCACGGCGTGCGCATGCTCGGCCCGAACATCTACGGCTACTACTACACGCCGGAGAACCTCTGCGCGACGTTCTGCACCCCGTACGACGTCCGGGGCAGCGTGGCGCTGACCTCGCAGAGCGGCGGCATCGGCATGGCCATCCTGGGCTTCAGCCGCACCACCAAGATGGGTGTCTCGGCCATCGTCGGCGTCGGCAACAAGGCCGACGTGGACGAGGACGACCTGCTGACGTTTTTCGAGCAGGACGACAACACCAAGGCCGTCGCCATGCACCTGGAGGACCTCAAGGACGGGCGCGGCTTCGTCGATGCCGCCCGCCGGGTGGTCAAGGAGAAGCCGGTCATCGTGCTCAAGGCCGGACGCACCGCGATGGGCGCGCGGGCGGCCGGATCCCACACGGGCGCGCTGGCGGGCGACGACAAGGTGTACGACGACATCCTGCGCCAGGCCGGTGTGGTGCGCGCGCCCGGGCTCAACGACATGCTGGAGTACGCTCGCGCGCTGCCCATCCTGCCGGCGCCCAAGGGCGAGAACGTCGTCATCATCACCGGGGCGGGCGGCTCGGGCGTGCTGCTGTCCGACGCCATCGTGGACGCCGGGCTGACGCTCATGGACATCCCGCCCGACCTGGACGCCGCATTCCGCGCCTACATCCCGCCGTTCGGCGCGGCCGGCAACCCCATCGACATCACCGGCGGCGAACCGCCCTCGACGTACGCGAACACGGTCCGCCTGGGCCTGACCGACGAGCGCATCCACGCGCTGGTCCTGGGCTACTGGCACACGATCGTGACGCCGCCGATGGTGTTCGCCGAGCTGATCGCCCGGGTGGTGAAGGAGGAGCGGGAGAAGGGCAACGTCAAGCCGGTCGTGGCGTCACTGGCCGGCGACACCGAGGTTGAGGAGGCCTGCGAGTACCTGTTCGAGCATGGCGTGGTCGCGTACCCGTACACGACGGAGAAGCCCGTTGCGGTCCTCGGTGCCAAGTACCGCTGGGCCAGGGCTGCCGGACTGCTGCGCTAGAGCCAGGCGCAGCTGATCTGGCAATGAGGGGGCTATTCGGGGCGCACGAGGAAGCAACAACCCCCCAGGAGGTCCGTAGGTGGACACATCAAACACACCACCGGCGACTGCCACGCCGCCGGTTGAGGATCAACGAGTATGGAAAGCGGGCCGGCTTGAGCCGATGCCCATCAGAAAGCTCCCGGACGCACCACCCTCGGTGCACATTCTCGGGCCGACGGTCTTCCTCGTCGCGCTGGGTGTGGGCATGGGCGAGTCGTACATGTGGCCCCGCCTGGTGCTGCTGTTCGGGCCCGAGATCAGATGGTTGTTCCTGATCGGCGTCACCCTCCAGGCCGTGGTCATGCTGGAGATGGCGCGCTACGCCATGGCCACGGGGGAGAGCATCTTCTCCGGCGCGGCCCGGGTGTTCAAGCCGCTGATGTGGTTCTTCTTCGTCGTCGCGATAGCCGTCTACATCTGGCCAGGGCACCTGTCGGCAGGTGCGGCGGCCTTCGAGGAGATAACCGGGATTCCCTGGGTGGTGACCGCGGTCATCGGACTCGTCCTGGTCGGCGTGGTCTTCAGCCTGGCCAAGGTGATCTACAACGTGCTGGAGAACGTGTTGTCGCTGCTCATCGGCGCACTCGTGCTCGGCACGGCCGTGGTGGCGGCCATGGTCGGCTCCTGGGGCGACGTGGCCACCACGATCACCGGCATGTTCGCCATCGGCTACCTGCCTCCCGAGGCCATGTCGGCGGCCTGGTTCCCGGTGATCGTGGGGGCGTGCGCGTTCGCCGGTCCTTCGGGCATGCAGCAGATGTGGTACACGCTGCACCTGCGTGACTCCGGGGCCGGCATGGGCGCGCACATGCCCAAGGTGCGCGGGCTGCGGCACGCGGGCGAGCAAGAGGCCATGCCCGCGCGCGGCTTCATGTTCGACACCGAGGACCCGGCGGAGATGGCCAAGTGGAAGGGCTGGCGGCGCTGGGTCACGTTCGACGCGCTGCTGCTGTTCTGGGGCATCACCATGCTGGTCACGATCTCCTTCACGGTGATCGCCCAGTCGGCGGTGCGGATCGACCCGGGCGTGCGCGACGTCATCCGGGGCGACGACCGGGAGGTGGCGCTCTCCGCCATGGCCAACGCCGTCTCCTCGGCCGGCAGCTCCGTGCTCGGCACGATCTTCCTCGGGTTCATCGCGCTGATCGGCTTGAACGCGACGCTGGGGCTCTTCGACTCCTTCTCGCGGGGCCAGGCCGACATGACCTACAACTTCGTGCCAGGGGCGAAGAAGCTGCGGATGTCGCACTTGTACGCGGGCTTCCTCTGGGGCGTGATCATATTCGGCATCCTGATCCTGCTGTTCGGGCCGGCTGACGGGCCGAGCGGGATCCTGGACACGCTGGCGTTCCTGTCGACGTTCGCGATGGGCGCGTACTGCGTGACGTTGCTCCTGGTGAACAACCGCATGCTGCCCAAACCGATCAGGCCGAAGTGGTGGTCCAACGCGATCATCGGCTTCGGTGCGGTGTTCTACCTCGGGATGCTGTTCTACAGCCTGTTCGCCTTCGGCGTGGTCGTGGGCTGATGGAGGGACGGCACAGCATCGAGCTCGCCCTGCCAGGGGCGTCCATCGGAGCCGTCGCCGGTGCCATGGCCGGTGGGCTGACCCTGTTCGCAGGGCTGCCCACCGGTATGGCCGCGCTGTCGGCGCTGGCGCTGGCCGTACCGCTCGCCGTGTTCGGCGGGATGTACGGCATGCTGCTCGGCCACGGCGTGTTCCGGCCGGGGACCTTCGGGCCCGCGGGCCTCTATTGGATGGCGGCCTTCCCGCTGTCCCGGCTGCTCCAGGAGAGCGTCGCCGGGGTCGGCATGGCCGACGGCGTGTTCGGCTTCCTCGCCTACCAGGCGATGGTGGCGCTCGGCTTCGCCATCGGCTTCGTCTGGATCCACGAACGGCTCATGCCGTACTGGCTGCTGCGCCGCGCGGGCGCCAACCCGCGCGCTGAGGCGCTGCTCGCCATCTACCTCCAGTACGCACAGGCCGTGCGCGCGAGGAAGGGAGCAAAGCGTTGAACCTGCCCGTCTGGGTCTGGCTGGCCACGATCGGCGGATTCGGTCTCATCCTCGCGCTCGACTTCTGGCTGGTGGCGCGCAACCCGCGCGAGCCGTCCTTCAAGGAGTGCGTGGGCTGGGTGTCGTTCTACGTCGGCCTGGCCGTGGCCTTCGGCGCCGGCCTGCTGGTGCTCTCAGGTCCCGCGCACGGCGGGGAGTTCTTCGCCGGCTGGATCACCGAGTACTCGCTCAGCATGGACAACCTCTTCGTCTTCCTGCTGATCATGAGCCGGTTCCGCGTGCCCCGGCAGTATCGCCAGAAGGTGCTGCTCATCGGCATCATCCTGGCGCTGGCCATGCGGGGCGGGTTCATCGCGGCAGGGGCGGAGGCGGTCGCCCGGTTCGACTGGCTGTTCTACGTGTTCGGCGCCTTCCTGGTCTACACCGCGTGGAAGCTGATCGGGCACGAGGACGAGGAGGCGGAGTTCTCCGAGAACATCGCCCTGCGTACGGTGCGGCGGGTGCTCCCGACGACGGACACCTATCACGGCGCCCGGCTCACCGTGCACCACGGGCGCAGGATGGTGACCCCGATGCTGATCGTGATGGTCGCCATCGGGACCACGGACCTGCTGTTCGCGCTCGACTCCATCCCGGCCATCTTCGGCCTCACCAAGGAGCCCTACCTGGTGTTCACGGCCAACGCCTTCGCCCTCATGGGGCTGCGGCAACTCTTCTTCCTCATCGGCGGCCTGCTGGACCAGCTCGTCTACCTGAGCAAGGGGTTGTCGGTGGTGCTGGCCTTCATCGGGGTGAAGCTCATCCTGGAGGCCCTGCACCACGACGGCGTGTCGTGGGCGCCGGAGATTCCGATCCTGGTGTCTCTCGGCGTCATCGTCGGGACTCTCGCCGTCACCACGGTGCTGAGCCTGATCAAGTCGGCCCCCGACGCCAGGAAGGAGCCGGTTTCCGTAGATCGCTGACCATGCCGCGGTGGGGGTGCTCTGGCGGCCCCTGCCGCGGCTCAGCGCCTCGGGGTCTTGCGTACGTCGTGCTCGGCGGCCCACTGCCGCAGGTAACGCTCTGCGTCGTCGGCCGAGTAGTGCTTTCTGAGCGCTGCGCTCAGGCCGATGCCGATCGCCCGGCCATCTGCTGATTGGCCCGGGGGATCACCAAGGAGAAAGCGGATGAACGCCTTCATGGTCATGCACCTCCCATCCGTGCTGCTCCATCCTCTGTCCGAGGTGTTTCGGAGCATGTCTTTTACTGTGAACGTCAGGTCAACCCGTCCTCATCCCGCCTGCTGGGCGCGCGGACGGCGGCGGCGCACCGGCTTCGGGGCGGGCTGGACGGGCTCGTTCTCCCGCTGCTCCATGTAGGAGACGCGGGTGTGCTCGGTGTGCTCGCGCATGATCTTCGCGGCGCGGCGCTCGTCGCCGGCCTCGATGGCGTCGATCAGCGCCGTGTGCTCTTCCCACGAGGCCATGCCCCGCTGGCGGGCCACCGGCGTGTGGTACCACCGCACCCGCCTGGCCACCTGGCTGGCCAGCTCGGCGAGCACCTTGTTGCCGGACAGCGCGGTCACCAGGGCGTGCAGCTCCGAGTTGATGGCCACGGCGCCGTCGATGTCGTCGGTCTGCACCGCGGCGATGCCGCGCGCGCACAGGGTGCGCAGCCGCTTGACGCCGTCCTCGCCGGCGTGTTTCGCGGCGAGCCTGGCGGACTCGGTCTCCAGCAGCGCGCGTACGGCGAGCAACTGGTCGGCTTCCTCTACCGTGGGTACGTGCACGAACGCGCCCTGGCCGGGGTGCAGGTCGACCCAGCCCTCGCCGCTGAGCTGCTGCAGGGCCTCGCGAACCGGCTGCCTGGACACGCCGAGGAGATCGGCCAGCTCGCTCTCGACCAGGTGCTGGCCGGGCTTGAGCTGGCCGGAGACGATGAGCTCCTGGATGGCCTCGATGACGCTCTCCCGGAGCGTGGCGGGACGCTGAATCTTGGTGGCCGCCGTCTGACCGGCCTGATCCGACAGCAACATGGTCACGTCTCCAGGGGCTGCGTGTTAACGGTTTTTCGTCGACTGCCTACAGCATACCGTTCGCTGGATGAACCCGGCTGGTGAACCTCGTCACAAGGCCTTGTCACACGGGGATTGTGGCCGGCAGGCCCGGGATGCGCAGGCGCGGCGTGGCCAGGGCCGGCAGCGCGGCCAACGTCGCGGCGACGAGGAGGGCGGTCGCGGGCGTGGTGAGCGCCACCAGGGCGAGGGCGACGGCGCCGACCCCGGCCAAGGCTTTGGCGCTGTAGACGACGGCCTGGATGTCGCCGGCCCGCTCGACGCCGAAGAACTCGCGCACCAGGCTGGCGAGGAGCGGGTAGAACGCCCCGCCGCCCACCCCGGCGGCGATGACGCCCAGCCACAGCAGCGGGCTGGCCGCCGCCGCAGACGCCCCCAACGCGCCTGCACTCGCCGCCGCGGAGATTCCGGCCGCGCCTGTGCCCGCCGCTGCGGATGCGCCCAGCGCACCCGTGCCCGCCGTTGCGGATGCGCCCAGCGCGCCTGCGCCCGCCGCCGCGACGTCCTGCACGGCGAGCGCGATCAGCACCTGGCCCGCCGCGAGCGCGGCGAGGACGCCAGTGAGCACTCGCCGGCGGCCGAGCAGCTCGGAGCAGCGCATGGCCAGCGACCGGCTCGCGCCGTTGAGCGCCACCAGCAGAGCCACGGCGGCCCATGATCCTGTGCTCGCCACCACGATCACGTCGAACACCGACACCGCCCCCGCGCACGTCAGGATGAGCGCGAGCGCCGGCAACGTCCGCGTGCGCAACGCCTGCGGCAGCAGGAACTGCCTGGCGGCATCGGGGGTGACGCGCAGCCGGGCGGCGTCCAGCGCGTGCGTGCGCGGGTCCACGTCCTCGGGCCACCACAGCGCCGGAGGCAGCCGCAGGTGCCGAGCCGCCGCACCGATGACGGCCACCGCGACGACCGCGGCGAGCAGAAAGGCGGCGGACGTCGCGCCCGGGGCGATCCCCGCCCACACAAGCAGGGGTACGGCGCCGTACCCGAACGCGCCGGTGATGAGCCCGACCCGGGCGGCGGGCCGCTCCGGATACCAGGAGGAGACCACCTCGCCGCACACCCCGTAGACGAGGCCCGCGCCCAGCCCGCCGAGCAGCGCATAGCCCACGAAGGCGACCGGGCCGGCGCTCCCGGCGATGAGCCCCGGGGTGGTCAGCGCGGCCGCGAACAGCCCGAGTCCGCTGAGCGCGGCGCCGCCGAACAGCGCGGCGCGCACGCTGAGGCGGCCGTGCCGTACCAGGTGAAGCGCGGGCAGCGCGCCCGCGGCCTGGCAGGCGATCCAGACCGCCAGCAGGGTCAGCCCGGCGGCCTGCTGGGCGAGGAGGGCGGCGTAGCCGTACTGGAGCGGGCTGATGGCCGCCATGGCGGCCCAGGCCAGCCAGAACATGCGGGTGCGGTCGGCGGGGACGGGGCCGGGGACGTACGCGCGCCCGCGCCAGTCCTTGATTGCATTCTCCATACTGTATGGAATATCCAGAAGACCGGGCCCTGTCGAGACCTAGACGGAGAATATTCCATACGGTATACCGTAGACAAAGGAGGCTCGAATGGACCTGTACGAGTACCAGGCGAAGGAGCTCTTCGGGCGTCACGGGATCCCGGTCCCGGCAGGCAAAGTAGCGGCCACCCCGGCCGAGGCCCGCGAGATCGCGGCCGAGCTGAACGCGCCCGTTGTCATCAAAGCCCAGGTGAAGACCGGTGGACGGGGCAAAGCAGGCGGGATCAGACCGGCGGCGGGGCCGGTCTCGGCCGAGCAGGAGGCGGCCCGCGTGCTCGGGATGGACATCAAGGGCCACGTAGCCCGCCGCGTGCTGGTCGAGGCGGCGACCGTGCCGTTCGAGGAGTATTACGCGGCCTTCCTGGTGGACCGCGCCGAAGGTGGCTTCCTGGCCATGGTGTCCGGCCAGGGCGGCATGGAGATCGAGGAACTGGCGGCCACCGACCCCGACGCCATTGTGAAACTGCCGATCGACTCGGTGACAGGGGTGGACGCGGACACCGCGCGGCTGCTGGCGGCCAAGGCGGGCCTCCCCGAGCAGGCCGCCGGCGTGCTGGAGAAGCTGTGGCACGTGCTGGTCGCGGAGGACGCGCTGCTGGTCGAGGTCAACCCGCTGATCTGCACGACCGACCAGCGCGTCGTGGCCCTTGACGGCAAGGTGACCCTCGACGACAACGCGTACTTCCGGCACGCCTGGCAGTACGCCGAACGTACGGACAGTTTGGAGGACCGGGCCAGGGCCAAGGGGTTGAACTACGTCAAGCTGGACGGCCGGGTCGGTGTCATCGGCAACGGCGCGGGCCTGGTCATGAGCACGCTGGACGTGGTGGCCGGGGCCGGCGCCGCGCCCGCGAACTTCCTGGACATCGGCGGCGGCGCGTCCGCCCAGGTCATGGCCGACGGGCTGGAGATCATCCTGGCCGACCCGGACGTGCGGTCGGTGCTGGTCAACGTCTTCGGCGGCATCACGGCCTGCGACGCCGTCGCCAACGGCATCGTGACCGCGCTCGAGCTCCTCGGCGAGCGCGGCCGGGCCAGGCCCATCGTCGTACGGCTGGACGGCAACAACGCCGAGGTGGGGCGGCGCATCCTCAGCGAGGCCCGGCACCCGGCCGTCCGCCAGGTCTCCACCATGGACGGCGCCGCCGAGATGGCGGCCAGACTCGCGGCAGGTGCGTGAGATGGCGATCTTTCTGACCAGGGACAGCCGGGTGCTCGTGCAGGGCATGACGGGCGCGGAGGGCACCAGGCACACGGCCCGCATGCTGGCCGCCGGCACCGACGTTGTGGCCGGGGTGACCCCGGGCAAGGGCGGGCGGTCGGTGGACTTCGGCGAGCGTACGGTGCCGGTGTTCGGCTCCGTGGCCGAGGCCATGGCCGAGACCGGGGCTGACGTGTCGGTGGTCTTCGTGCCGCCGCGCTTCACCGGCGGCGCCGTGGAGGAGGCGGTGGCGGCGGGCGTCCCGCTCTGCGTGGTGATCACCGAAGGCGTCCCGGTCCACGACGCGGTACGGTTCCGCGCGCTGGCGAACGGCCGTACCCGGATCATCGGGCCCAACTGCCCCGGACTGATCAGCCCCGGGCAGTCCTCGGCCGGGATCATCCCCGCCGACATCACCTCGGCCGGCCGCATCGGCCTGGTCTCCAAGTCCGGCACGCTCACCTATCAGCTCATGTACGAGCTGCGCGACCTCGGCTTCTCCACTGCCGTCGGCATCGGCGGCGACCCCGTCGTGGGGACCACCCATATCGACTGTCTGCGGGCGTTCCAGGACGACCCCGGCACCGACGCCATCGTGATGATCGGTGAGATCGGCGGCGACGCCGAGGAACGGGCCGCGGCCTACATCGCCGAGCACGTCACCAAGCCCGTGGTGGCCTACGTCGCCGGCTTCACCGCGCCGGAGGGCAAGACCATGGGGCACGCCGGCGCGATCGTGTCCGGCTCGTCCGGCACCGCCCAGGCCAAGAAGGAGGCCCTGGAGGCGGTCGGGGTGCGGGTCGGCCGGACCCCGTCCGAGACGGCCCGGCTCATGCGCTCGGCCCTGGCGGGTGTCTCGTGAGGTTCGATGTCAACCTGTCCATTCTGTTCACCGATCTACCGCTGCTGGAACGCCCGGCCGCGGCGGCCAAGAACGGGTTCGACGCCGTCGAGCTGTGGTGGCCGTTCGACGGCCCGGACCCGACCGGCGCCGAGCTGGCCGCGCTGCGGCAGGCCATCGAGCACGCCGGGGTGCGGCTGGTCGGGCTGAACTTCGACGCCGGCGACATGGCCGCGGGCGAGCGCGGCCTGCTGGCCAGGCCGGACGGCTCGGCCCGGTTCCAGGCCGGCATCGACGCCGCCGTGCGGCTGGCCGGCGAGCTGGGCTGCGGGGTGCTCAACGCCCTGTACGGCAACGGCCCCGGCGTCGACAGGGACCTCGCCGTGGCCAACCTGCGCAGGGCGGCCGACGCGGCCGCCGGCATCGGCGCGACCGTGGTGGTCGAGGCCCTCAACTCCCACGAGAACCCGAAATATCCGATCACGTCGTCACAGGCGGCGTTCGAGCTGATCGACGAGGTGGACCGGGAGAACGTGGCCTTCCTGGCCGACCTCTACCACCTGCACCGGATGGGCGAGGACGTGCTCGCGCTCATCGACCGGCACTGCGCACGGTTCGGCCACGTGCAGATCGCCGACGATCCCGGCAGGGGCCGGCCGGGGAGCGGGCGCATGCCGTACCGGGAGATCTTCGCGCGGCTGGAGGCCGCGGGCTATCGGGGTCACGTCGGCCTGGAGTACCGGCACGAGGGGCCGGGCGCGTTCGACTGGAGGCAGGGATGAACATCGGGTTCGTCGGCTTGGGGATCATGGGCAGCCCGATGGCGGCCAACCTCCTCAAAGCCGGACATGCCGTGACCGGCTATGACGTGAGCACCGAGCGCGTCGATCAGCTCGCCGGCCTGGGCGGCAAGGGCGCGTCGAGTGTGGTCGACGCGGTCGGCGGCGCGGACGTCGTGATCACCATGCTGCCCGACTCGCCGCAGGTCGAGGACGTCGCGCCGCTGGTGATCGAGTACGGCCGCCCCAACCTCCTCTACATCGACATGAGCACGATCAAGCCGGAGACCTCCCGATGGGTGGCCCGGCAGGCGGCCGCCGTCGGCGTACGGGCGCTGGACGCCCCGGTCAGCGGCGGCGAGCACGGCGCGATCGACGGCACGCTCTCGATCATGGTCGGCGGCGCGGCGGAGGACGCCGAGGCGGCCCGGCCGATCCTGTCGACGCTCGGCACGACCGTGGTGCACGTCGGCCCGGCCGGCGCCGGGCAGACCGTGAAGGCCGCCAACCAGCTCGTCGTCGGCGGCATCTACGCGCTGGTGGCGGAGGCGATCGTGCTCCTGGAGGCGTCCGGCGTGGACCCGGCGGGCGGGCTCGACGTGCTCGCGGGCGGCCTGGCCGGCTCCCGGATCCTGGAGCTCAAGCGGCACACCATGGTCAAGCGCGAGTTCGCCCCGGGCTTCCGCATCGACCTGCACCACAAGGACATGGGCATCGCGCTCGCCGCCGCCCGCGAGGCCGGGGTCAGCCTGCCGCTCACCGGGCAGGTCGCCCAGCTCGTGGCCGCGGCCCGGGCGCAGGGCCACGGTTCGCTCGACCACTCCGCCCTGCTCAAGGTCGTCGAAAGGCTGAACGGATGAACCGTATTCCTTGTATGGAGGCCGTGGTGGCGGTGCTGGAGTCGGAGGGGGTGGACACCGTCTTCGGCATCCCCGGGGCGGCCATCCTGCCGCTCTACGCCGCGCTCCAGCACAGCTCGATCAGGCACATCACGGTCCGCCACGAGGAAGGCGGCACCCACGCCGCCGACGGCTGGGCCAGGGTGACGGGCAACGTCGGCGTCTGCATCGGCACATCCGGCCCCGCCGGCACCAACATGATCACCGGTCTCTACACCGCCCTGGCCGACTCGATCCCGATGATCTGCGTCACCGGCCAGGCCATGACCTCCAAGCTGCACCAGGAGGCGTTCCAGGCGGTCGACATCGTGGAGATCGCCCGGCCGGTGACCAAGTGGGCGGTGCAACTCAAGGAGCCCGCCCAGGCGCCGTGGGTGTTCAGGGAGGCGTTCAGGATCGCGCGGTCCGGGCGGCCAGGGCCCGTGCTCATCGATCTGCCGATCGACGTGCAGCGCGGCACCTGCCTGTACGACCGGGACCTGGACGCGCCGCTGCCCGTCGAGGAGCCCAGGCCGCTGCCCAGGGCGGTGAGCGCGGCGGTGGACATGTTGTCGGTGGCCAGGCGGCCGATCATCCTCGCCGGCGGCGGAGTGATCATCGGCGACGCGAGCGAGGAGCTGCGCGCGCTGGCCGAGCACCTGCAGGTGCCGGTGCAGGTGACGCTCATGGGCAAGGGCGCCTTCCCCGAGGACCACCCGCTGTTCGCCGGCATGGCCGGCATCCAGACCCAGACGCGGTGGGGCAACGCCGCGTTCCTGGAGAGCGACCTGGTCCTGGCCGTGGGGGCACGCTTCGGGGACCGGCACACCGGCGACCTCGACGTCTACCGCAGGGGCCGGAAGTTCATCCACGTGGACATCGAGCCCACGCAGATCGGCCGGGTCTTCGAGCCCGACCTGGGGATCGTCGGGCACGCCCGGCCGGTGCTGGCAGAGCTGCTGGACCAGGCGCGCCGACGTACCGCCCGCAGAGAGCCGGGCACCTGGGTGCGCAAGGTCGCCGACCTGCGCCGCACGATGGGCCGCCGCGACGACTTCGACGACGTGCCGATCAAGCCGCCTCGGGTGTTCAAGGAGATCAACGAGTTCTTCGACCGGGACACCACGTTCGTCACCGCCATCGGGCTCTACCAGATCTGGTCGGGGCAGTTCCAGACGACGTATCTGCCGCGCCGCTACCTCGTGTGCGGGCAGGCCGGGCCGCTGGGCTGGGAGGTGCCGGCCGCCATGGGCGTCAAGTGCGCCCATCCGGAGCGGCAGGTCGTGGCCGTGGTGGGCGACTACTCCTTCCAGTTCCTCATGGAGGAGATCGCGGTGGCCGCCCAGTACCGCATCCCGTTCGTCATCGTCATGATCAACAACGAGTATCTGGGGCTGATCCGGCAGGCCGAGATCCCGTACGGCATGAACTACGCCGTGGACCTGCACTACGGCGAGGGCGGCATCGACCACGTCAAGGCCATGGAGGCGTTCGGCTGCCCGGCCCGCCGGGTGGAGGTGCCCGGGGACCTGCGGGACGCGCTGGCCTGGGCCTCGGCCGAGGCGGCGCGGGAGCGGCTGCCAGTCCTCGTCGAGGTGATGGTGGAGCGCGAGGCGAACGCCGCCATGGGGCCCTCACTGGAAGCCATCAAGGAGTTCGAGCCGCTGCCCGAGCTCATGACCGCCGACTGGTCCGACTGATTCCGACCGATTCCGACTCTGGAGGGATGCACATGCGGCTCAAGCCGGGTACGGCCTGGCGGGACGCGTACGACCGCTGCTGTGCGGTGGCGCCCGAGGCCTTCCACGACGACCGCGTGCTCAACCACTGGGGCGGCGTCTGGCACCGTGACGGGCGCCCCGTGCCCGGTTTCTCGCCGCTGGACGGCACCGCCATCGCCGGGCCGCCCAGGCTCGACCGGGCCGGCGCGGGACGGGCGGTGGCCGGGGCGGCCGAGGAACACCGGCGCTGGCGGCACCTGCCGCTCGACGAGCGCAAGGCCATGGTCTCGGCCGCGGTCGACTCCATAGCGGCCCACCGCGACCTGCTGGCCCTGCTGCTGGTCTGGGAGATCGGCAAGCCGTGGAAGACGGCCTGCGCGGACGTGGACCGCTGCCTGGACGGGGTCCGGTGGTATGTGGCGGAGATCGACCGCATGGTCGCGGGACGCATGCCGCTGCCCGGGCCGGTCAGCAACATCGCCAGCTGGAACTATCCGATGAGCGTGCTCATGCACGCCATGCTCGTGCAGGCGCTGGCCGGCAACGCGGTCATCGCCAAGACCCCAACGGACGGCGGCCTGAGCTGCCTCACCCTCGCCTGCGCGCTCGCCGTACGGGAAGGGCTGCCGTTCACGCTGGTCAGCGGAGGCGGCTCGGAGTTGTCGCCCGTGCTGGTGGCGGGCCGCTCGCTCGGGTGCGTGTCTTTCGTCGGCGGCCGGAGCGCCGGGGCGAAGGTCGCCGGCTCCGTGGCCGACCTCGGGCGGCGGCACGTGCTGGAGCAGGAGGGGCTCAACTGCTGGGGTGTGTGGGACTACGGCGACTGGGAGCTGCTCACCCGGCAGATCCGGGCGTCGTTCGACTACGGTAAGCAACGTTGCACGGCCTATCCGCGGTTCGTGGTGCAGCGGTCGTTGTTCCACGAGTTCCTGCAGGCCTATCTGACGGCGGTCGGATCGCTGCGCTTCGGGCACCCGCTCGCCGTCGAAGATCCCGATGATCCGCTGCCGCAGCTGGACTTCGGCCCGCTGATCAACGCCTCGAAGGCCAAGGAACTGGCCGACCAGGTGGACGAGGCGATCGCCCGGGGCGGCGTCCCGGTCCACCGGGCGTCCCTCGACACCGGACATTTCCTTCCGGGGCAGGATATTTCCGCTTACTTCGCCCCGACGGCGCTCCTCAACCCGCCGCCCTCCTCGCCTCTCCACCACGCCGAGCCCTTCGGCCCGGTCGACACGATCGTGCTGGTGGACACCGAAGCGGAGCTGCTGGCCGCCATGAACGCCAGCAACGGCGCCCTCGTCGCCACCCTGTCCTGCGACGAGGAGGAGACCTTCCAGCGGCTGTCGTCCGAGGTGCGGTCCTTCAAGGTCGGCCACAACCGGCCGCGCTCACGAGGCGACCGCGACGAGCTCTTCGGCGGCCTCGGGGCGTCCTGGCGCGGCGCGTTCGTCGGCGGCGACCTCCTGGTCAGGGCCGTGACCGCAGGCCCGGACGCCGAACGCCTCCCGGGCAACTTCCCCCACTACACGCTGCTGCCCTAAATCAGGCCGAAGCGGGTCGCCGCGAGCAGGATCAGAAAGGTCATCATGGCGACCCGCACCAGCCTCCCGCCGATCCGCAGCGACGGCCAGGACAGATAGGCCAGCCACGCCACGAACGCCAGCACGACGAGTGCCGCCACCCCGCCCAGCGGATTGGTCACGGCGAACCCCACCAGCAACAGGACCACCAGCAGCACGGGCGCCACCCACCGGGGCACCTGCGTGAAGAGATAGGTCATCGGCACCGCGCTCCGCTGCTCCACGGCCTTGCGCAGCCCGGTCGCGCCCGGCGTGAAGAACCGCTCACCCTGAGGGAGCGGGCGCTTGTTGTTCGCAGCCACGCCCCGAGCCTACGGGACCCGCAGGCACGCCCGCGCGGAATGCGCCGGCGAACACCTCGCCTATGGGCCCGTAGTAGGCCTGCTTCGCCTCTAGGCTGGTCGCGTGCTCGCTGTGATCAGATACACCGTTCCAGAGTCCCAGTCCCAAGACTTCGTCAAGCAGGCCCACGCGATCCTCGAAACGTTCGCCACCCAGCCGGGCTACCAGCGTGGCCGGCTGGCCCGGTCGGTGGACGAGCCCAATCTGTGGGCGCTGGTCACCGAGTGGGAGGGAGCAGGGTTCTACCGCAGGGCGCTGTCCGCCGCCCGGATGGCGATGTATCCGCTGATGATCCTCATGGTCAACGAGCCCAGCGCGTACGAGGACGTCTACATTCAGGACGTAGAGGGCGCGTGACGAATTCTCGCGCGCGAGAACGTGCGACCGTCCCCTAAGCTGGGAGCTCACGAATTTCACTCGCCGACCTCCAGCCGGAAAGAGAACCAACCACAATGGCACGACGCACCGACGTCATGGACACCATCGTCAGCCTCGCCAAACGCCGCGGGCTCGTTTACCCGTCGAGCGAGATCTACGGCGGACTGCGCGCGTCGTGGGACTACGGTCCACTGGGTGTCGAGCTGAAGAACAACGTCAAGCGGCAGTGGTGGCTGTCGATGGTCCAGGCCCGCGAGGACATCGTCGGCCTCGACTCCTGCGTCATCCTGGCGCCCGAGGTGTGGCGGGCCAGCGGTCACGTCGACACCTTCACCGACCCGCTGACCGAGTGCCTGTCCTGCCACAAGCGGTTCCGGGCCGATCACCTCATCGAGGCCTACGAGGAGAAGAACGGCAAGACGCCCGAGGGCGGCCTGGCCGACATCACCTGCCCCAACTGCGGCAACAAGGGCACCTTCACCGAGCCGCGACAGTTCAGCGGTCTGCTCAAGACGTTCCTCGGCCCGGTCGAGGACGAGTCGGGTCTGGCCTTCCTGCGCCCCGAGACCGCGCAGGGCATCTTCATCAACTACCTCAACGTGCAGCAGTCCGCGCGCAAGAAGATCCCGTTCGGCATCGGCCAGATCGGCAAGTCGTTCCGCAACGAGATCACGCCGGGCAACTTCATCTTCCGCACCCGCGAGTTCGAGCAGATGGAGATGGAGTTCTTCGTCAAGCCGGGCACGGACGAGGAGTGGCACCAATACTGGATCGACGAGCGCTTCCGCTGGTATTCCGATCTCGGCATCAACAAGGACAACCTCCGGCTCTATGAGCACCCCAAGGAAAAGTTGTCCCACTACTCCAAGCGCACCGTCGACGTCGAATACCGGTTCAACTTCACCGGTTCGGAGTGGGGTGAGCTCGAAGGCATCGCCAACCGCACCGACTTCGACCTGGCCTCCCACTCCAAGGCGTCGGGCGTCGACCTCAGCTTCTTCGAGCAGGACACCGGCGAGCGCTACGTCCCCTACGTCATCGAGCCGGCGGCCGGCGTCGACCGGGCCACGCTGACGTTCCTGCTGGACGCCTACAGCGAGGACGAGGCGCCCAACGCCAAGGGCCAGATGGAGAAGCGCACGGTCATGCGGCTCGACCACCGGCTCGCCCCGGTCAAGGCCGCGGTGCTGCCGCTGTCGCGCAACACCGACCTGTCGCCGAAGGCCCGCGACCTGGCCGCGCAGCTGCGCCGCCGGTGGAACGTCGAGTTCGACGACGCGGGCGCCATCGGC
The DNA here is from genome assembly GCF_052245915.1 of Nonomuraea sp. 10N515B. Lineage (NCBI taxonomy): Bacteria > Bacillati > Actinomycetota > Actinomycetes > Streptosporangiales > Streptosporangiaceae > Nonomuraea > Nonomuraea sp. 10N515B. The sequence goes on along the minus strand of NZ_JBQQBQ010000001.1, from coordinate 195,256 downwards.
CGCCGCTACCGGCGGCAGGACGAGATCGGCACGCCGTTCTGCATCACGGTCGACTTCGACACGCTGGAAGACCAGGCGGTGACGATTCGCGAGCGGGACAGCATGGCCCAGGAGCGCATCTCCATCGACGGCGTCGAGTCCTACCTGCGTCAGCACCTCAACGACTGATTTCTTGGAGTCGTGTTCGGCCGCCCGCCGTACTTTCGGCGGGCGGCCGCTTTTCCTGCAAAGGTCGTCCGCCGTACTTTCGGCGGGCAGCCGTTTCTCGTGCAAAGGCCGCCCGCCGTTTCGGCGCGCGGCCGTTTTTCGGGCAAAGGCCAGACCATCCTTTACGGCAGGCCACGCGGGCTCCTCCCGCCGCACTTCGGCTGAGGGCCCTCCAGGGGACGCTCCTCCGCCTCACCGGCGCGCCACCGTTACGCGCGCATGCTTGGCCGGCTCCGTGGTTCGACGGCGCCCATTCGCATGACTCTACGGAGCCGGACTCCGGCTGGATCAGGATTGACCGGATGTGGCCGTGATGATTGACAAGAGTCCGGCATACACGGAGATTGCGGGCAATCCCTAGCGGCATTCGGGGGCCGACTTCTCGGAGGCGCGATGAAGCGCATACTCGTCATGTTCGCCGGCATGCTCCTGTTACTCGGTTCGGTCACCGCACCCCCAGCCTCAGCGGTGCCGAAACCGGCAGGACCCGACGGTGTGTTCGTCTACACGGGCGAACTCACCGCCGACCAGATGGCCAGGCTCGTCGCGGCAGGCGTGGACCGCGAGGAGATGAGGATCGTCAAGCGGGCCGACGGCAAGGTCACCATCGAGGTGATCCTCGCCTCCGCGCTGGCCGACTCACTCGCCAAGCAAGGCATCACCCTCACCGCCCAGAACGCGAACAGGGCGCGGCTCGCGCAGAAGGGCGACGGGGTCTTCAAACGGTACGCGGGCGCGGGCGGCATCCGCGAGGAGATCATCGCCGCGGCCAACGCCAAGCCCGGCATCGCGAAGGTCGTCGACATCGGCAACAGCGTCAACGGCACGCCGATCACGGCGATCAAGCTGACCAAGGACGCGCGCAAGCTGCGTGACGGCAGCCGCCCGGCCATGCTGTATCTGGCGGCCCAGCACGCCCGTGAGTGGATCACGCCCGAGATGGTGCGGCGGCTGCTGCACCACTTCCTCAACGGCTACGGGAGCAACGCCCAGCTGACCCAGCTGGTGAACACCACGGAGCTGTGGTTCCTGCCGGTCGCCAACCCCGACGGCTACGACTACACCTTCACCCCCGACAACCGGCTGTGGCGCAAGAACCTGCGTGACAACGACGGCGACGGCCAGATCACCAGCAACGACGGCGTCGACAATAACCGCAACTTCGCCTACAAGTGGCGCTACGACGACGAGGGCTCCTCGAGTCTCCTCTCCAGCCAGACCTACCGCGGGCCGGCGGCACAGTCCGAGCCGGAGACCGTGGCGCTGGACAACCTCACCAAGCGGGTGCGGTTCACGTACATGCTGAACTACCACTCCGCGGCCATGCTGCTGCTGTACGGCATCGGCTGGCAGCAGGCCACCCCGTCGCCCGACGACCTGATCTTCGAGGCCCTGCTGGGCGACGACGCGAACCCGGCGGTCCCGACGTACGACCCGGACATCGGCGCCGAGCTCTACACCACCAACGGTGAGACCGACGGCCACATGACCAACCTGCGCGGCATCATGTCGATCACGCCCGAGATGTCCACGTGTGAGGCGGCGGCCGACCGCAACCCCAACGATGAGTGGACGCTCGCGGACTGCGCCGGCGGGCTCGGGTTCACCTTCCCCGACGACGAGGAGCTGATCCAGGAGGAGTTCACCATGAACATCCCCCTGGCGCTGGCCGCGGCCAAGACCGTGCACACGCCGGACAAGCCGGTCTCCGTGGTCGGGCGCACGGTGCCCGACTTCGCGCCGGACTCTTTCTCCGTCTCGTACGGCGACCCGCAGCCGGTGGCGGTCACCGCCCGCCGGTCGCTGCTCGGCAAGGTGCTGCGCTTCCGCATCAACGGCGGCCCGACGCAGACCAGGGCGCTCAGCGAATGGAAGGGCGGCGAGCGGTACGGCGGCGAGAACGACCTGTACTTCGCCGAGTACCGCGGCACCGTGAGCGGGGCGAAACCGGGTGACAAGGTCGAAGTCTGGTTCCAGGGCTTCAAGCCGGGCGCCGGCATCGTCTCCAGCTCACACTTCACCTACACGCTGGCCAAGGACTCCGCGGCCAAGGTGCTGGTGATCGCCAACGAGGACTACACGGGCTTCAACCCGGACTACCCGCCTTCGGTGACCGCGCCCAAGTACGCCGCGACGTACCAGCAGGCGCTCAAGTCCGCCGGGTACGCGTCCGAGACGTGGGACGTGGACTCCCAGGGCGTGCCGCACCACCTGGGCGTGTTGTCGCACTTCAAGGGACTGGTGTGGGAGCTGGGCGACAACCGGCTGTCCATGGATCAGCAGGACGTGGTCACCGTCACCCCGCTCGGCAACCTTCCCGACGCCGACGTCAAGCCGTCGCAGCAGTATCTGACGATCGCCATCCGCGACTACCTCAACGAGGGAGGCAAACTCCTCTACACCGGCGAGACAGCCGCGTACTACGGCATTCTCGACACCATCGTCGGCGGCATCTACTACGGCATCGACGGCAACCCGGACGGCGACTGCGTCGTCACCACCATCCAGGGCCTGTTCGACGAGTGCCTGCTGCTGGCAGACGACTTCACGCAGTACTACTTGGGTGTAGGCGGCCGTATCCCGCGCGAGAACCCCGCCGGCTTCACCGGCACGGGCCCGCTGGCCGGGACGAGCGGCACGTTCGGCGGGCCGGCCACCGCCGCCAACCCGGTGGACGAGGCCGGGGTGCTGCTGCCCATGGGCACGGACTTCCCGCGCTTCACGGGCACGCCGGCGGCCGACTACCAGCTCGGCACCCCAGGGCCGTTCGACCCGATCGAGGGGGAGTGGTACATCAGGGGCTCGCACGCCGACGATTCCTACATGCGGCTGACCAGGACGATCAACCTGGGCTCCGTGCCCGCGGCGCAGCAGCCGCGGCTGGCGTTCCAGCTGTCCTTCGACACCGAGCCCGGGTACGACAACGTCATCGTCGAGGCCCACACGGTCGGCCAGGACAACTGGACGACGCTGCCGGACCTCAACGGCGGCACGGACACCACGGTGCCGACGGAGTGCGAGGCCGGGTTCCTCCTGGAGGAGCACCCCTGGCTGCTGCACTACCTGACGCCGGGCAACCCCTGCACGGCGACCGGGACCAGCGGCTCGTGGAACCGGTTCACCGAGAACTCAGGCGGCTGGCAGCAGGTGGCCTTCGACCTGTCCGCGTACGCGGGGCAGCAGGTCGAGGTGTCGATCAGCTACGTGACCGACCCGTCCACCGGCGGGGTGGGCGCGTTCGTGGATGACACCCGGGTCACCACCACCGGCGGCACTCTGGACGCCGAGGGCTTCGAGAGCGGGCTCGGCCCGTGGGCGATCCCCGGACCTCCGGCGGGCAGCCCGACCGGATCCGGCGACTTCGTCCGGGCACAGGCCGACAAGACGGCGGCCGTGACCACCAAGGACACGGTGCTGCTCGGATTCGGACTGGAGCAGCTGGGCAACGACGGCGCGCGGAACGCGACCTTGAAGAAGGTGATGAAGTATCTGATCGGCTGATCCGGGCATGATGGACGGCCACCTCCTGAGTGGAGGTGGCCGCCCTATGGTGACCGGCTCCTCTTGCGGAGGGCCGGGTGATCAGGACAGGTGGCGGCCGAACCAGTCCAGGACCCGCTCGTACGCCTGAGAAGCCGCCTGCGCGTTGTACCGCTGTCCCGTGTCGTTGAAGAACGCGTGCCCCACGCCGGGGAACGTCACGATCTCGTGCGTCAGCCCGGCCTTCTGCAGGGCGGCCTCGGCGGCGTCCCTGGTGGCGTTCACCCGGTCGTCCTGCTCGGCGTACACCCCGAGGACGGCGGCCTTGGTGCCGGCCATGTCGGCGTTGTCCGGCAGCGGCCCGTAGAACGGCACGGCGGCGGCCAGGCGGGGCTCGGCGGACGACAGCAGCAACCACGTCATCCCGCCGCCGAAGCAGAAGCCCGTCATGCCGAGCTTCGCCCCTTCGGCCCGCCGGCCCAGCTCGCCCACCGCGGCCTTCATGTCGGCCACGAACCGCTCGGGCTGGATCTCCCCGAGCTTGGCGGTGGCCTGCGCGGTGTCGGCGAACGAAGCGGTGCCGCCCTCCCGCGACAGCAGGTCGAGGGCCAGGGCCGAATAGCCGCTCGCGGCCAGGCGGCCGGCGACCGAGCGGATGTGGTCGGTGAGGCCGCGGTTCTCATGGATCACCAGGACGGCGCCCTTGGCGTCGCCTTCGGCGGCCGCCCACGCGGCCTGCAACGTCGTGCCCTCGGGCCCGGCGAATGTGGTCGCCTCCGTCGGCAGCGGCGAGGGCCCCGCCGGGCTCGCCGTCGTGGGGGCGGGAGCGGGCGTGGTCGCCGCCGCCGTGGTGGGCGCGGCGGCCTCCTCGGGAGCGCCGCAGGCCGCCAGGAGGGCGGTGGCGGCGGGCAGTCTCAGGCCCAGCAGTGCGAGCCGCCGCAGCGCCTCGCGGCGGGGGATGAGGCCGTCCGCGTGGTCGTGGGCCACCTCTTCGGCGAGGTAGCGCTGGATGGGCGTCATGCCGGAGGTCTATCCTGCCCAACCGAAAAATCGTGTAAAGGCGAGGGTTACGCCGGTTTTCGCGGTCGTCTGATGACATGCCTTCTAAGCCCGATATGAGGCCAATACGAGGGACAAGGAAACCATGCGTACATCACGTTTCGCTGTTGTGCTGCTGGCCGTAGGCGCAGCGCTGATGACGGGGAGCGCCGCGTTCGCCGAACCCGAGCCGAGCGCGCTGGAGCTACGCGTCGTCATGGACGACTGCCCCCTGACGGAAACCCAGCCATGACGGAACACGCGCTCCTGGAAAGGGCGCTGTTCGAGGTCAAGCGGGTGATCGTCGGGCAAGATCATATGGTCGAGCGGCTGCTCGTGGCGGTGCTCGCCAAGGGGCACTGCCTGCTCGAAGGCGTGCCCGGCATCGCCAAGACGCTCGCCGCCGAGACCATGGCCTCCGTGGTCGGCGGCACGTTCGCGCGTATTCAGTTCACGCCCGACCTGGTGCCCTCCGACATCGTCGGCACCAGGATCTACCGGCCCTCGACCGAGAGCTTCGACATCGAGCTCGGCCCGGTCATGGCCAACCTGCTGCTCGCCGACGAGATCAACAGGGCGCCCGCGAAGGTGCAGTCGGCCCTGCTGGAGATCATGGCCGAGCGGCAGGTCAGCATCGGCGGCGTCACCCATGACGTGCCGACGCCGTTCCTGGTGCTGGCCACGCAGAACCCGATCGAGTCCGAAGGCGTCTACCACCTGCCCGAGGCGCAGCGCGACCGCTTCCTCATGAAGATCGACGTGGACTATCCCAGCGAATCGGAGGAGCTGGCGATCGTCTACCGCATGAGCGTGGACCCGCCCACGCCCCAGCAGATCCTCGACCCCGCCCGCGTCATCGCGCTGCAGCGGCGGGCCGAGGAGGTCTTCGTGCACCACGCGGTCGCCGAGTACGCCGTCCGCCTCGTCTACGCCACCCGCGACCCCGACCGGTACGGGGTGCAGGACGTGCGGCGGCTGCTGGCGTTCGGCGCGAGCCCCAGGGCCACGCTCGGCCTGCTGGCCGCCGGCCGGGCGCTGGCGCTGCTGCGGGGACGCGACTACGTGCTGCCGGAGGACGTACGGGACCTGGCGCACGACGTCATGGCCCATCGGCTGGTGCTCTCCTTCGACGCGCTGGCCGACGGCGTGCTGCCCCGGCAGATCGTCGACCGGGTGCTGGCCGCCGTGCCGCTGCCGGTCATCGCCCCGCAGCAGCACGACGGGCAGCCCCAGATGCCCCACCAGCAGGAAGCCGTGGCATGAAGCCGTATCTGATGGCAGAGCCCGCGCTGCGCAGGCTCGAGCTGACGATCACCAGGAGGCTGGATGGACTGCTCCAGGGCGAACACCTGGGGCTGCTGCCAGGTCCCGGGAGCGAGCCGGCGGAGACCAGGCCGTATCAACCGGACGACGATGTGCGGCGGATGGACTGGAACGTCACCGCCCGCACGAACGTGCCCCACGTGCGCGACCTGGTCGCCGACCGGGAGCTGGAGATCTGGGCCCTGCTCGACGCCACCGCCAGCATGGACTTCGGCACCGCGGCGATGGAGAAGCGGGAGCTGGCCCTGTCCGCGCTGGCCGCGGTCGGCTTCCTCACCCAGCGGACCGGCAACCGCATCGGCACCCACATGCTGCATGGCGGCGGCGTCAGGACGCTGCCCGCCAGGACGGGCCGGCCGCACCTGATGGCCGTGCTGCAGGCCGCGTTCGGGCTGCCCCGTACGCCGCCGGGGGTGGCCGAGCCGCTGCTCGGTGTGGCGGCCGAGCAGCTGGGCCGGGTGGTGCGCCGGCGCGGCCTGATGGTCGTCGTGTCCGACTTCCTGGACCCTCCCGAGACGTGGGAGCTGCCGCTGCGCAAGCTCACCGCCCGGCACCAGGTGCTGGCCGTGGAGGTGCTCGACCCGCGCGAGCTGACCCTGCCGAACGTCGGGATCCTGACGCTGATCGACCCGGAGAGCGGGCGGCGGCGCGAGGTCTCGACCGCCAGCGCGCGGCTGCGGCGCAGGTACGCCGAGGCGGCGGCCGGGCAACGCGACGCCATCGCGCAGGCGATGCGCCGGGCCGGGGCCACCCACCTGCGGCTGCGTACGGACCGGGACTGGGTACGCGACCTGGTCAAGCACGTCATGAGACAGCGCCGCCTGGCCACGCTGGCCGCCAGCCCGGCACTCCCCGCGCGCCCGCCGACCCCGACCCCGGGTGAACCCAGTGCGGGCGGGCCCAGTGCGGGTGGCCCCAGTGCGGGTGGCCCCAGTGCGGGTGGCCCCAGTGCGGGTGGCCCCAGTGCGGGCGGTCCGAGTGTGGGCGGGCCCGCCACGGGTGGTCCACCCGGAGGAGGTGATGCGGCATGACCTTGCTCGCACCCATCTGGTTGCTGCTGCTCATCCCCGTGGCCCTGCTCGCCGTCACCTACGTGATCGTGCAGCTGCGGCGCAGCGCGTACGCCGTCCGCTTCACCAACCTCGACCTGCTCGACAAGGTCGCGCCGAGAGGGCCGGGATGGCGGCGGCACCTGCCCGCGGCGGCGCTGCTGCTGATGTTCGCCCTGCTCGTGGTGGGTTTCGCCCGGCCGCAGGCCGAGGTCACGGTGCCCAGGGAACGCGCGACGATCATGGTGGCGTTCGACGTGTCCGCGTCGATGGGCGCCACCGACGTCTCCCCGAACCGCTTCGAGGCGGCCAAGCAGGCGGCCAGGCAGTTCGTGCGGGGCCTGCCGGAGCGGTTCAACCTGGGCCTGGTGTCGTTCTCGTCGAACGCCTCGATCGCCGTGCCGCCGACCACGGACCGGCAGGCGGTGCTGATGGCGATCGACCGGCTCAGCATGGACTCCGGCACCGCGATCGGCGAGGCGGTCTACTCCTCGCTGGAGGCCATCGCCTCGCTCGACTCGCAGGAGGAGGCGCCGCCCGCGCACATCGTGCTGCTGTCGGACGGCTCCAACACCACCGGCCGCACGGTCACCGACGCCGCGGCGGAGGCGGCACACCGGGGCGTCCCGGTCACCACCATCGCCTACGGCACGCCCGACGGCACCATCAACCTCTCTGGGCGCGAGGTCCCGGTGCCGGTGGACGGCCCGGCGCTGCGCGGCATGGCGGAGGCGGCGGGCGGCGGCTTCTACGAGGCGGCGAGCGGCGACGAGCTGCAGGCGGTCTACGACGACATCGGCACCTCGGTCGGCTTCCGGACCGAGCGTCAGGAGGTATGGCAGTGGTTCGTGGCGGCGGGCCTGATCTTCGCGTTGATCGCGGCGGTGACGTCGATGCTGTGGTTCTCGAGGCTCCCGTGAGGGGGCTGGGCAACCCGCGCGGGCCGGAGTTCGTCACCCTGCCGGTGGAGGACCGCCCCGGCGTCACGGCTCCGCAGGGGGCCAGAACGGCCCCGACGACACCCAAGGCCCCGCCCAGGGGACGCCTGCTGGTGGCCGCCGCGCTGGTCGCGGCGGTCGCCGGGGCGACGGCGGGCGTGGCGGGGGCCCGGCTCTTCGAAAGGTCCGAGCCGGCCCCCGCCGCTGCCGCCCTCCCCAGAGTGGCGCCCGCCCCCTCGGCGAGCCTCGGCGGACTCAGCGCGACGGCGGCCCGCGTGCTGCCCAGCGTGGTGTCGGTGGAGGTCGGCCGGGGCGGCGGATCGGGGTTCGTGGTGGACGATCGCGGCCACATCCTCACCAACGCGCACGTGGTGCAGGGCTCCGACCAGGTGACCGTGATACTCAACGACGGCCGCCGGCTGTCGGCCCAGGTGATCGGCGAGGACGACGACGAGGACCTGGCCGTGCTGGAGGTGTCGTACCCGGGCGACCTGACACCCGCCATGCTCGGCAGGTCGGGGGATCTGGCGGTCGGCGACCAGGTGCTCGCGATCGGCTCGCCCCTGGGCCTGTCGGGCACGGTCACCGCCGGCATCGTCAGCGCGCTGGACCGCGAGGTGCGGCTGGGCGGCGCCCCGCGGACGGCCGTGCAGACGGACGCGTCGATCAACCCGGGCAACTCGGGCGGCCCGCTGGTGAACGCCCGGGGTGAGGTCGTCGGCGTGAACACCGCGATCGCGGCCGGGCGGGGCGGCGGCAACATCGGCATCGGCTTCGCCATCCCCATCGACCGGGCCGCTCCCATCGCGGAACGCATCATCCGAAACTAGGGTCCAAGGCATGCGACTGCTTGTGGTGGAGGACGAGGAGGACCTGGTCGAGGCGTTGCGCGTCGGCCTCATCCGCGCGGGATACGCGGTGGACGTCTCCTATGACGCGCCGTCCGCGCACGAGAAGCTGCAGGTCAACACGTACGACCTGGTCCTGCTCGACCTGAACCTGCCCGGTGGCGACGGCTTCCAGCTGTGCCGCACCGTACGCGCCGCGGGCAAGGGCGTGCGGATCATCATGGTCACCGCCCGCGACCGGCTGGACGATCGCGTCCGCGGGCTCGACGAGGGTGCCGACGACTACCTGGTCAAGCCGTTCGCGTTCCCCGAGCTGCTGGCCAGGGTCCGTGCGCTGCTGCGCAGGGACTCCGGCGGCGGGACCTCGGTGATCCAGGTGGGCAGGCTGCGGATCGACACGGCGCGGCTCGAGGTCACGCTGGACGGCAGGTCGCTGGCGCTCACCCCCAAGGAGTACGGCGTCCTGCACTACCTCATGACCCGGCCGGGCCACGTCGTGTCCACCGAGGAACTGCTCGAACACGTCTGGGACGAGCACGCCGACCCGTTCACCAACACCGTCCGCGTCACGGTCGGCAACTTGCGCCGCAAGCTGCAGGAGGAGGGCCTCATCGAGACGGTGATCAGCCGAGGCTACCGGCTCAAGGAGCCGACATGATCCACACCATCCGCTTCCGGCTCACCGTGCTCTACTCGGGCCTGCTGTTCGTGCTGGCCGCGCTCGTGCTCGGCGGGATCTACTACGCGGTCTCCAAGACGACCGACCAGCGCCCGTACACCACGGAGTACGCCAAGGTGTACAACGACGGGCGGTATGTCGACAAGCGCCCGGTCGTCTTCGTTGAAGAGGTGGAGAACGCCATCAACGTCCGGACGATGACCACGCTGCGCGACTACTCGCTCTACACCCTGGCCGGGCTCTACGTCGCCAGCCTGGGCATCGGCTGGGTGCTGTCCGGCCGCGTGCTGCGCCCGGTCCGGTCGATCACCCGTACCACGGAGGACATCCAGGCCACGGACCTGAAGCGGCGCATCAACCTGAACGGGCCGAGCGACGAGCTGAAGGACCTGGCCGACACCATCGACAAGATGCTCGACCGCCTGGAGGAGGCGTTCCGGACGCAGCGCCAGCTCATCGACGACGCCTCGCACGAGCTGCGCAGCCCGCTGACCATCATCCGGGCGAACGTGGACGCCGTGCTCGCCGACCCCGACGCCAGCGAAGCGGAGCGGGCCAGGGCCGTGGCCATCGTGGACCGCGCGACCACCCGCATGACCAGGCTGGTGGAGGATCTGCTGGCCAGCGCCAGGCGGCAGGGCGGCGCGTTCGCCGACTCCGACCTCGAATTGTCCCGGGTGGCGGGGGAAGCGTGCGAGGAGTACACGGCCCCGGCCGCCGCGCGCGACCTGACGATCACCCGCGACCTGGGGCGCGGCCTGGAGATGATCGGCGACTCCGACGCACTGCGCCGCGCGGTCGCGAACCTGCTCTCGAACGCCGTGCGGCTCTCACCCCCCGGCGGCACGATCAGGGTCGCGTCAGGCCGCTCGGACGGCTGGTTGTGGGTCGCGGTCCGGGACAACGGCCCGGGACTGCGTGAGGCCGACCAGGAGCGCGTGTTCGACCGGTTCTGGCGCGGCGAGCCCAGCCGCCGTGACCGCCACACGGGCCTCGGCCTGGCGATCGTGCGGCAGATCGTGGAGTCGCACGGCGGCCGGGTCGCGGTGTTCTCCCGGCTCGGGGAGGGGGCGACGTTCGTGTTGTGGCTCCCGCCGCGCGACGGCGTGCCCGGCTTGCCGCCCGATCACAACCCGCTACGCTGACCGCCTCCGGCAGATGGCGCGGGTGACGAGGAAGGCCACCACCGGCAGCACGAACACGGCCACCCGCAGCCCCAGGATGATCGTCTCGTAGGTGGCGGGCGGAACCGTCAGCAACGCCGGCGGAGCAGGCGGCGGCTGCGGGAACCCGGGCGCGGAGCGCATCACAGGCGGGATCTCCGAGACCCACATCCCCGCCCACAACACGGTGAAGAACGTGATGACCGCGACGCCCAGGGCCGTCCGCACCGGCGCCTGCGACGGCCGGTCCAGCAGCTGGTGATGATCCCCGTCGCCGGTGAAACGCCGCTCCAGGAACGGATAGAGCAGCAGCACGCCGAAGAACACCGTCAGGATCAGCGGCGCCACCCACAGCCCTGGCTGGAGCACGTACCCGCCGACGACGATCTCCCATCCCGGGACCAGCCGCTGCGCGCCGTCCAGCACCCCGAAATACCAGAACGGCTGCGCCGACACCGGATAGCCGCCGGGGTTGTATTCTCCGTGCTCCCACACCGGGTTGACCCTCGCGAACGTGGCCAGCGCCGCGATCGCCCCGATCGTGAACAGCGCGGTGGCCCCGTTCTTGATCGCGAAGTATGGGAAGAACGGCCCACCGGTCACGGTGCCCTCACCGGCGGCGGTGGCCCGCCTCTCGGTATGCTTCTGCCGCCAGGTCAGGACCAGCGCGTGCAGCGGCACCAGCGCCAGCAGGATCCCCGGCACCAGCAGCACGTGCGTGACGAAGATCCGCGGCATGACGTCGCCCGGGAACCCGCCGTCGAACGCGAACGCCGACAGATACGTCCCCACCAGCGGAATCGACAGCAACACTCCCTGCGCCTGCCGCAGCCCCGTCATCGCGAGCTGGTCGCCGGGCAGCGACACGCCCAGGAACGACTCGAAGAGCACCAGCCCGAACAGCACCACCCCGAGCATCCACGTCAGCTCCCGCGGCTTCCTGAACGCGCCGGTGAAGAAGACCCGGCACAGGTGGGCCACGATCGCCAGCACGAACACGGTCGCCGACCAATGATGCAGCTGCCGCATCAGCAGCCCACCCCGCACCTCCAAGCTGATCTCCACGGCGGAGCCGAAAGCCACGTTCGGGTCGGGCTTGTAGAACAACGTCAGGAACGTCCCGGTGAGCACCAGCATCACGAACGAGTACAGCGCCAGCTCGCCCAGCAGGAACGACCAGTGGCTGGGGAAGAGTTTGCGCAGCTGTGGCCGGAACCAGCGCGCGAAGGGTAGCCGATCGTCCAGATAGATCGCCGCGTCGCGGGCCGTCTTTGCCGAACCGGCGACGATGCGGGCGCGCCTCTTGGGCTTGGTAGGAGTGGCCATGGGGGCCTCCTGGCGGGGGTGTGATCCGATTCTGCACCGGCCCTCGCCCTTTCACAAGAATTGGTGTAAACCAATTGGTATAAACCAATCTTGAACTGTCCGGCCATAAAATTGGATTAGACCTGTTGTACGGCTGTCACCAGCACAAACACCGATATAGGAGGGGAGTGCAGTTTCATCATCAATTCCACCGGTAGAGTCCGGGGCAGAGGCGTTGGATTGGAGCTGCGGTGGCCAAGCACGTTTACGATTTCACCGAGGGCAACAGGAATCTCAAAGATCTTCTCGGCGGTAAAGGCGCGAACCTCGCTGAGATGACCAATCTCGGGCTGCCCGTTCCCCATGGATTCACGATCACCACTGAGGCGTGCCGCCACTATCTGGCGGCCGGCGCCATGCCGGACGGCCTGGAGCAGGAGGTCGCCGGGCATCTGGACGCACTCGAGAAGAAGATGGGCAGGAAGCTCGGGCAGGCCGACGATCCGCTCCTGGTGAGCGTGCGGTCCGGGGCGAAGTTCTCCATGCCGGGCATGATGGAGACGGTCCTCAACATCGGCCTCAACGACGAGTCCGTGCACGGCCTGGCCAAGCAGGCCGGCGGCAACGAGCGGTTCGCCTGGGACTCCTACCGCAGGCTCATCCAGATGTTCGGCAAGACCGTGCTCGGCATCGACGGCGAGCTGTTCGAGCGTGCTCTCGACGAGCTCAAGGGCAGGCGTCAGGACACCGACCTGGACGCGGACGAGCTGCAGCGCCTGGTGGAGACGTACAAGGGGATCGTGCGGGAGCAGACCGGCAAGGACTTCCCGACCGACCCGCGCGAGCAGATGCGCCTGGCCGTCATGGCCGTCTTCGACTCCTGGAACGCCCCGCGCGCCATCCTCTACCGCCGCCAGGAACGCATCCCCGCCGACCTCGGCACCGCCGTCAACATCATGGCCATGGTCTTCGGCAATTACGGCGACGACTCCGGCACCGGCGTGGCCTTCACCCGCGACCCCGGGTCCGGCCGGCAGGGCATCTACGGCGACTACCTGCAGAACGCCCAGGGTGAGGACGTGGTGGCGGGCATCCGCAACACGATCCCGCTGGAGGACCTCGAGCGCATCGACAAGCACTCCTATGACGAGTTGATCGGCATCATGGAGACGCTCGAGACGCACTACAAGGACCTGTGCGACATCGAGTTCACGATCGAGCACGGCAAGTTGTGGATGTTGCAGACGCGGGTCGGCAAGCGGACCGCGGCGGCCGCGTTCTGCATCGCCACCCAGCTCGTCGACCAGGGACTGATCACCCTCGACGACGCCGTCACCCGGGTCACCGGCGACCAGCTGGCCCAGCTCATGTTCCCCCGCTTCGACGGGGGCGCCGACAAGAAGAAGATCGCCAAGGGCATGAACGCCTCCCCGGGCGCCGCCGTCGGCAAGGCCGTCTTCTCCTCCGAACGGGCGGTGGAGCTGAGCGGGCAGGGTGAGGACGTCATCCTCGTCCGCCGCGAGACCAACCCCGACGACCTGTCCGGCATGATCGCCGCCAAGGGCATCCTGACCAGCCGCGGCGGCAAGACCTCCCACGCCGCCGTGGTGGCCCGCGGCATGGGCAAGACGTGCGTGTGCGGCGCGGAGGAGCTCGACGTCAACACCCGTGAGGGGAGCTTCACGGCGCCCGACGGGGTGGTCGTGTCGGAAGGCGACGTGATCTCCATCGACGGCACGACCGGCGAGGTGTTCCTCGGCGAGGTCCCGGTGGTCCCCTCGGCCGTGGTGGAGTACTTCGAGGGCGCCGAGCCCGGCGACGAGCTCGTCAAGGCCGTGGATCGCATCATGCGGCGCGCTGACGAGGCCCGCCGGCTGAGCGTGCGGGCCAACGCCGACACCCCGGACGACGCCGCCCGCGCCCGCCGCTTCGGCGCGCGGGGCATCGGCCTGTGCCGTACCGAGCACATGTTTCTGGGTGAGCGCCGGCAGTTGGTCGAGGACCTGGTCCTGGCGGCCACGGACGAGGAACGTCAGACGGCGCTCGACGCGCTGGAGCCTCTCCAGAAGTCCGACTTCATCGGGATATTTGAGGCTATGGGGGGCGATCCTGTCACCATTCGCCTGATCGACCCGCCCCTGCACGAGTTCCTGCCCGACATCGTGGACTTGTCCGTCAAGGTCGCCACATCGAATGACGTCACGGACAAGGACCGCAAGCTCCTGGCCGCGGTCAGGCGCCTCCACGAGCAGAACCCGATGCTCGGCCTGCGCGGCGTGCGCCTCGGCCTGGTGATCCCCGGCCTGTTCGCGATGCAGGTGCGGGCGATCGCCCAGGCCGCCAAGGAGGTCCCCGGCGCGCGCCCGGAGATCATGATTCCGCTGGCGGCGGCCGTACAGGAGCTGGAGTCGGTACGCGAGGAAGCGGCCAAGATCCTGGCGGAGGTGGGCGTCGAGGCCCTGATCGGCACCATGATCGAGGTACCGCGCGCGGCCCTGACGGCCGGCCAGATCGCCGAGGCCGCCGAGTTCTTCTCCTTCGGCACCAACGACCTGACCCAGATGGCCTGGGGCTTCTCCAGGGACGACGTGGAGTCGTCGTTCTTCCACCGTTACCTGGACCTGGGCATCTTCGGCGTCTCCCCGTTCGAGACCCTGGACAGGGAGGGCGTGGGCCGCCTCATCAAGATCGCCGTCGAGGAGGGCCGGGCCGCGAGGCCGGATCTGCACCTGGGCATCTGCGGCGAGCACGGGGGCGACCCCGACTCGGTCCACTTCTGCCACGAGGTGGGCCTGGACTACGTCTCGTGCTCCCCGTTCCGGATCCCGGTGGCCCGCCTGGAGGCCGGCCGCGCCGCCCTCAGTGACACCGACTCCGACACTCGCTGAAACCAGGACTCGGGTGGGCTGTCGGGAGCCCGCCCGAGTGGCACGCCCCCGCCGAGGATCGCCACCGTGGTGGACAATCCTGACATTTTAGTCTGGACAATTCCCGCCTATAGAAGGGGACAGTTCTGATATAAACTGGCGGACGATCATTACATGAGGGGGCGTGATGGATCACGACGCACTCATCCGGCGGCATCTGATCGACGTGATCCGCCAGCGGCTGGCCACTCGGCCGGTCATCGTGCTCACCGGCCCCCGCACGATCGGGAAGAGCACACTGCTCAATACGTGCGCTCGCAAACACCAGGTCCCGGTCATCGACCTGGACAGCCCG
Organism: Nonomuraea sp. 10N515B; assembly: GCF_052245915.1. Lineage (NCBI taxonomy): Bacteria > Bacillati > Actinomycetota > Actinomycetes > Streptosporangiales > Streptosporangiaceae > Nonomuraea > Nonomuraea sp. 10N515B. The sequence continues at coordinate 180,004 of NZ_JBQQBQ010000001.1, read as the reverse complement.
CCGGTACGACGGCAGGTCGCCGAAGACCCCACTCATTACGCCGCCGGTCCGCTGGAACCGGTCTGCATCGACGAGTTTCAGCACGTGCCGGAGATCCTCTCCGCCATCAAGGCGGAGCTCAACGTCGATCTGCGACCCGGTCGATACATCCTCACCGGCTCGACCCGCTACAGCGCACTTCCGCGGCTCGGGCAGGCGCTCACGGGCCGCGCGCACATCATGACCCTCTGGCCGCTGTCGCAGGGCGAGCTCACAGGGCATCGAGAGACGTTCATCGACGCGATGTTCGCTGACCCCGGCAGCTTGGTCACGGCGATCCCCTCCAAGACCACGCGTGCCGATTATGAGCGCATGATTCTCATGGGCGGGTTCCCTATGGTGCTGGACCTGACGGATGCCGAACGCGGTCCCTGGTTCAAGGATTTCGTGGACATGGTGATCGACCGCGACGTACTGGAGATCAGGAAGGTCAGGCAGCGTCACATCCTGCCGCTTGTCCTGCGTCACCTCGCGGCGCGCACGGCGAGCGTCGTCAACGCCGCCGACATCGCGCAGCATGTAGGAATCGATCAGCGCCTGGTGGGTGACTACATCACGCTGCTGGAGGCGGTGTTCCTCGCGCATCGGCTCGACTCCTACGGCCGGACGCTGAGCGGCAAGGTAGGGAGATCGCCGAAGATCCACCTCATTGACAGTGGGCTCGCCGCTCACCTGCTCGGTATCAGCCAACGCAAGCTCAACCGACGTGACCCTGCGACGCTGACCGAGTTCGGCAAGGTGGTCGAGACCTTCGTGGTCAATGAGTTGATCAAGCAAGCGGGTTGGGCCGAGTCCGTGGTGGAGTTCGCCCACTTCCGAACCCGCGATCAGCGAGAGGTCGACCTGGTCATCGAATCGAGCGAAGGCGAGGTGATCGGCGTCGAGGTCAAGGCGAAATCCTCGATCGAGGAGGCCGACTTCCGCGGCCTCCGCCTGCTCAGAGATCGGCTCGGCAGTGCCTTCGTGGGCGGGGTTCTTCTCAATCTCGGTCAACAGTCCTTCCGGCACGATGACAGGCTCTTCGTCATGCCCGTCGATCGGCTGTGGACCCCGCTTCCGACCTCATGGTGATAGCCCGCGCCACGGGCCTGGAACGTGGAGGCGGCAAGCGGAACAGGCCGTTGAGTCTGCTGAGGGCTTCGCTGTCGCCGGATGTCGATGCGGCGCCGCTGTCCACCGCCTCCGTCAGTGTGAGCCTCTGGCTGGTCAGGCCGAGGAACGTCTCCTCGCTGAGGGTGATGGTCGCGTCCGGGTGCTGGGCCGGTCCGTGGAGTGCCTCGATCGTCCCGTCGCCGATCCGGTGTGGAAGACCTCGTCGTCGATGCGGAACTCGTACATCGCGCGGAGCCCGGCGGCGGCCTCGGCGTCGAAGCAGGCCCGAAGGCCCAGCACCGCCCAGCCTGGGTGGAACGTCTCGGTCTCGCGTCGTTCGCCCATCGCCCACTTCAGGCCCCATCGGGCCAGCTCCAGGACCGCCGGACCGAGTTCCGCGCCGGCCTCGGTGAGGGCGGAGGTGGCGGGCTCCGGCCACGGCGTAGCGGGTCAACCAGTCGGCGGCCTGGCGAGGAGTGCCGGCGAACATGGCCTGGATCGAGGCGACGAACTCGAGCGGCGCGTTGTAGTAACGCTCGATGCTCTTCCGCAGGCGCTGACGTGCCTTCTCCGGATCCTCGTCCAGGCAGAGCGTCGCGTACAGGGCGGGGGTGACGGGACGGGGCGGGCCGCCTGGACGGTGGGGCGAGGGCTCGATCCGCACATCCGTGAAGGTGAAGTGCTCGCCGGTGTGGGACACGGTCTGCCCTGACCAGAGTCGCCGCATGACGTCGATCGACTCTTCCATGCGGCCGATGCGGCGGGCGAAGCCGATGGCGACCGCTGCGAACTGGGCCTCGGTGGCCGGGTTAGGGAATCCGCCGCCCATGCCTGCGATCAGCCGCCCCTCCGATAAACGGTCGAGGGTGGCGAGCTGGTGCGTCAGCAAGCCCCAGTTCCTCGGCCCGCCGCGCCTGGTCGACGAGCCGCCCCAGATCGTGCTCGCCGATAACCGACTGGTCGCGTGTGGGCAGCGCTGCCTGCGGCCGGGCGGGCGGACGGGAGGGGGAGCGGCGATGGCGGACACTACCGGAACGACATGACAGGTCACTCATTGTCATGATCATTGTTATGGTAACGGTATCTGACAAAGTCACGTCATCCGCGCGATCATGCGAGCCTTGCCGCCATCAATCGGAGCTGAACGGGGAGATCCTTCGTGGCTGGCATCCTGGAAACCGATCGCGTTCACCAAGCCATAGCGGAGCAGGTGCGGCGTACCCCTGATCGCATCGCCGTAGTGGCAGGCCGGACCCGCGTCACCTACGCGGAGCTCTACACCCGCGCCGAGCGGATCGCCGGCGAGTTACGTCGTCGTGGCACGGGACCCGGCGACTCGGTGGGCGTGTGCCTGGACAGGGACGACTCGCTGATCGCGGCGCTGCTGGGGGTGTGGCGGGCGGGGGCGGCCTATGTGCCGCTCGATCCGGCCTATCCGGCCGATCGGCTGGAGTTCATCGCCGAGGACGCGGGCATGGCCCAGCTGATCACCTCTGAGGTCGTGGCCCGGAGGCAGGAGGCGGTGCTGCGAGCGTCCGGCGCCGAAGCCCTGTTCGTCGAGTCCGTGGCCGGCGATGGTGCCGAGTCCATCGAGCAGGTGGACGGCGGCCCCGCGGATGCCGCGTACGTGATCTACACGTCCGGCTCGACCGGCCGCCCCAAGGGCGTGGTCGTCGAGCACCGCAACGTCATGGCGCTGCTGCGCTACGAGGCGACGCGGTACCCGGACGAGCTGGGCGGCATGCTGTTCGCCACGTCGGTGTGCTTCGATCCCTCGGTGACGCAGATGTTCCTGCCGCTGCTCTGCGGCGGGACCGTGATCGTCGCCGACAACCTGCTGGCCCTGTCCGCGCTGCCGGCCCGCGATGAGGTGACCACCGTGTACGGCGCGCCCTCCGCGCTGGTGGCGCTGCTCGGCGAGCCGCTCCCGGCCGGTGTCCGTACGGTGATCGCCGGCGGCGAGCCGCTCACCCGGGCGCTGGCGGATCGCATCTACGCCAACCCCGGCGTACGCCGCGTTGTAAACGTATACGGACCGACGGAATGCACGGTCACCTGCACCTCCCACGAGGTGCTCCGCGACGAGGAGGGCGAACCGCCGATCGGCTCGGCCTACGCCGGTTCCGTGCTCAGCGTGCGCGACGCCGGCGGGCGGCCGCTGGCCGACGGTGAGATCGGCGAGCTGTGGGTGGCGGGGCCGCTGGTCGGCCGCGGGTATCTGAACCGGCCGGCGCTGACCGCGGAACGGTTCGTGACCGACGACGAGGGCGTGCGCCACTACCGCACCGGCGACCTCGTCCGCCGCGAGAACGGGATCTGCTCCTACGCGGGCCGCAACGACGACCAGGTCAAGGTGGCCGGGTTCCGGGTCGAGCTGGGGGAGGTGCAGGGCACCCTGACCCGGCATCCCGGCGTGAACCACGCGGTCGTGCTGACCCAGAACGATGCCCGGGAGGTACGCCGCCTGGTCGCCTACGTGGAACCGGCCGAGGCGGGCGTCGGCGAGGCGGAGCTGCGGCAGTGGATGCGCGAGCGGCTGCCCGACTACATGGTGCCGTCCCGCATCGCCCTCATGGAGCGCATCCCGCTCGGCCCCACGGGGAAGATCGACCGGGCCGCGCTGCCGTCGCTGGAATTCGCCCCTGAGCTGGGCGCCTACGTCGCGCCGCGCAACGACACCGAGCGGCGGCTCGCCGAGATCGTCGGCGCGGTGCTCGGCGTCGAGCAGGTCGGCATCCACCACCATTTCATCGACCTCGGCGGCGAGTCGCTGGCCGCCGCCCGGATCTGCGCGGTCATCGAACGGGAGCTGGGCGCGCGGATGGCACTCACCACGTTCCTCGGCAGGCCGACGATCGCCGAGCTCGCCCCGCTCGTGGTGGCCGCCAAGGCGGAGGCCCCGGGGTCCCCCGCTCCCCGGCTGACCCGTCACCCCGGCAGGGACCGGTATCCGCTCACCTCAGCCCAGTACGGCATGTGGCTGTTACGCGAGGTCAGCCACACGCGCAACGCCACCACCCTCGCCTTCCGCCTGCGCCTCACCGGCCTCGACTCGGCCGAACCCGTCCAGGCCGCCCTGGATGCGCTCGTTCGCGAACACGAGGTGCTGCGCACCGTCACCGTGCTCGGCGGGGACGGCGAACCGGTCGCCGAGCTGCGGCCGCCGGCGCCGGTCCCGCTGGAGGAGCACGCGTACACGCCGGAGCCCGCCGGCCTGGCCGAGCGGCTCGCGGTCCACGGCTTCGACCTGTCCGCCGACGTCCCGCTGCTGCGCGCCGCCCTGCTCTGGCACGACGAGCGGACGGCCGAGCTGATCGTCGTCACCGACCACACCGCCTACGACGGCTGGTCCAACGCCACGCTCATGGCGGCGCTCACCGGAACCGTCGCCGAGCAACCCGTCCAGGTCGGCGACGTGGCCCTGCTCGAACAGGAGCTCGCGGGCGATCCGGACAGGATGGAACGACTGCGGGCGTTCTGGGCCGAGGAACTGGCCGGGGCCGCGCCGCCGTACGATCTGTCGACGCGCACGCCGAGCGGGCCCAGCCGCTTCCGCGGCACCCGGCTGGTGCACAAGGTGCAGGCGGGGACGGCGGCCAGGGCGGCCGAGCTGGCCGCGGCGACGGGCACGACCCCGTTCGCGGTCTACTTCACCGTGCTCGGGCTGCTGGTGGCGGCCCAGACCGACCGGCCCGACGTGCTGCTCGGCGCGGCCGTCGCCGACCGTGCCCACCCTGAGCTGGAGGGTCTCGTCGGCCCGCTCGTCGACGTGCTCCCCGTACGGCTCCGCCTCGACGGCGACTTGTCCGTACGACGAGCCATCGTGCAGTCGGCGGCCGCCACGACCCGGTCGCTCGATCACATCGGCCTCGCGCCCGGGGAACGGCTGGCCGTCTCCGGGATCGAGCGTCCACGGGGCACGATGCTCACCCCTGTCGTGCTGTCGTACCAGCCGCCTGCCGTGCCGGTGCGGCTGGAGCGCGACGGGCTCACCGTGGAGCTGCTCGGTGAGCTGAGCGGCGGCGGGGCGCAGGCGCCGTACACGGTGTTCGTGAACACGACGGTGGAGGGTGTCGAGATTCAGGTCGAGTACGACGTCGACCTCTTCACCCGGGAGGAGGCCGGGGGCTTCGCCGATCGGCTGATGCGGCTGCTCGAAGCCGCCGTGACCGGTCCTGACCTGCCTCTGTCGGCGTTCGAGCTGGTCACCGCCGAGGAGCGGGCCACGCTGCTGGCCTGGGGCAGCGGGGCGCCGCTCCCCGAGCTGGGCTCGGAGACCGTCGTCCATGAGGTGCTGGAGCAGGCGGAACGGCACCCGGAGCGGGTGGCCGTGGCGGACGGGGCGGGGGAGCTGACCTACGCCGAGCTGGCGTCGGCCTCGGCCCGCATCGCCGCCGCCCTCCGAACCGGCCCGGCCGCCCCCGAGGGAGACCAGGTCGTGGCCGTGTGCCTGCCGCGTGACAGGCGGCTGCCCGCCGCACTCGTCGGCGTGGCCAGGGCCGGTGCGGCCTACGTGCCACTCGAACCGGACCACCCGGCCGAGCGGCTGCGGCACCAGCTCGCCGACTCCGGCGCCACGGTCGTGCTCGCCGCGGACGACACCGTCCAGGTGGCGCGCGAGCTGGCCGCATCCACCGGCGCGACGGTACTGGACCTCACCGACCTCGCCGGGCTGCCCATGGGGGACGCGCCGCCCGCCACCACACCGGACGCTCTGGCCTACGTGCTCTACACCTCCGGCTCGACCGGCCGCCCCAAGGGCGTCGAGGTCACCCACGCCAACCTGGCCGCGTTCGTGGCGGCGATGCGGGTCATGCCCGGCGTCCGCGACGACGACGTGATGCTCGGCCTCACCCCGTTCTCCTTCGACGTCTTCGGCTTCGACCTGTGGGTCAGCCTGTGCAACGGGCTCCGGCTCGAACTGCTCGACCGTGCCTCGGCCGTCGACGGCCACGCGGTGGCACGGCGCATCGACGACTCCGGCGTCACGCTGCTCACCGCCACCCCGACCACGCTGCGCATGCTGGTCGCGGCCGGCTGGGCGGGCGGCGACCGGGTACGCGTGGTCAGCATCGGCGAGGTCCTCGATCCGGCCCTGGCCGGCGAGATGCTGCTCAGGGTCGGTGAACTGTGGAACTCTTACGGGCCGACCGAGACGACCATCTACTCCACCATGACGAGGATCGGCGTCCCCGTCGGTGACAGCGTGTCCATCGGCGGGCCGCTGCCCGGTGAGCGGGCTTACGTGCTGGACCAGGCGGGCCGCCTCGTCCCGCCGGGCGTCCCGGGCGAGCTGTGGATCGGCGGCGTTGGCGTGGCCCGGGGCTACCGTGGTCTCCCCTCGGCCGCGTTCGCCGGCGATCCGCCGGCTCCGGGTGAGCGCCGCTACCGCACCGGTGACCTGGCCCGCTGGCGCTCGGACGGCACGCTCGACTTCCTCGGCCGCCGCGACCAGCAGGTGAAGATCCGCGGTCACCGGATCGAGCTGGGCGAGATCGAGGCGGCGCTGCGGGAAAGGGTGCCGGACGCGGTGGTCGCCGTACATGACGAGCACCTCGTCGGCTACCTGATCGGCGGGACGACCGACGTCGGCGGGGTGGAGGCCGCGCTGCGGGAGCGGTTGCCCGACTACATGATTCCGCGCCAGTGGATGACGCTCGACACGCTGCCCACCACCTCCTCGGGCAAGGTCGACAGGGGTGCGCTGCCCAAACCGGACCGGGCGGCCACCCGCACCCTGGTCCCGCCGGGCAGCGACGCCGAGCTGCTCGTCGCCGAGGTCTGGCAGGCGGTGCTCGCCCTGGACGCGGTCGGCGTGGACGACGACTTCTTCGCGCTGGGCGGCCATTCGCTGGCGGCCATGCTGGTCGCCGGCCGCCTCAAGGAAGCGCTGGCCATGGAGGTGCCGGTGCGGTTGTTGTTCGAGCGGCCGGTGCTGGCGGCGTTCGCCTCGGCGGTTGAGGAGCTGCTGGTGGCGGAGCTGGAGGCCGGGCGATGACGGAGACGCAGGAGAGCCTGAAGGACCGGCTGGCGGTGCGGCTGGCCGCCGCTCGCCGGGCCGCGGCCCGTACCGTGCCAGGCATCCCTGCCAGGGCGGAGGGCACGCCTGCGCCGCCGTCGCCCGCGCAGGCGCGGCTGTGGTTCCTGGACCAGCTCGCCGAGCCGGGCGACCGGGGCGCGTACAACGTGCCGACGGCGGTCCGGTTGCGCGGCCCGCTGGACACGGCCGCGCTGCTGGCCGCCGTACGGGAGCTGGTCGAGCGGCACGAGGTGCTGCGCACGCTCGTCGACCAGGACCGCGCCGTCGTGGTCGGCGCCGACCGGGTGCCGATCACCGTGGCGGACCTGGACGACCCGGAGCGGCTGGAACGGGAGGCGTACCGGCCGTTCGCACTGGACGCCGAGCCGCCGGCCAGGGCCGTGCTCTACCGGCTGGACGACGACGAGCACGTTCTGCTGCTGACCGTGCACCACATCGCCTTCGACGCCTGGTCCAGGGAGGTCGCGATCGCCGAGCTGGCGGCGCTCTACACCGCCGGGCTCGGCCTGGGCGAGCGCCCGCCCGAGCCGCGTGTGCACTACGGCGACTATGCGCAGTGGCTCACCGGGCAGCCGACCGGCGACGTGACCTGGTGGACCGAGCGGCTGGCCGGTCTCGAACCGGTGCTCGACCTGCCGGCCGACCGCCCGCGCCCAGCCGTCGCCGACTGGGCCGGAGGCGAGGTGCCCGTCAGCATCGGTCCCGACCTGGCGGCCCGGGTGCGGGCGGCGGCCGCCGGAATCGGGGGCACGCCGTTCATGGTGCTGCTGGCGGCCTGGCAGGAGCTGCTCGGCCGCGTCTCGGGGACTGACGATGTGCCGGTGGGCGTCCTGGAGGCGGGCCGCCTGCATCCCGACACCGAGAAGATGCTGGGCTGCTTCGTCAACACGCTGGTCATGCGGGGCGACCGGACGGGCGACCCGACCGGCCGCGAGCTGCTCACCCGGGCCCGCGATATCGCGCTGGAGGCGTTCGCGCATCGGGAGACGCAGTTCGAGCGCGTGGTGGAGGTGCTGCACCCGGACCGCAACCTGGCCACCACGCCGGTCTTCCAGGCGGTGCTGAACGTCCTGGACACCCGGCCGGAGCCGCCGCGCTTCCCGGGGCTGGAGGCGGAGGTGTTCGAGCCGCCGCTGCGGAGGGTCAAGTACGACCTCAACCTGGCGCTGTCCAACGCCGGCGACGGTTACGAGGGCTCGCTGGCCTACCGCGCCGACCTGTTCGACGCGGGCACGGCGCGGCGGATGGCCGGCTGGTACGTGACGCTGCTGGACGGCATGCTCGCCGACCTCGACGCCCCGGTGGGTGCGGTGCCCTTGGAGCCGGTCACCGGCCCGCTGATCGCCGGGCCGCGCCGGGACTTCGACCTGTCCAGGCCGCTGCACGCCTGGTTCGAGGACTGGGCGGCCCGCACCCCCGAGGCCGTCGTCGTCGCCGACCCCAACGGCACGATGACGTACGCGGAGGTCGAGCGGCAGGCCAACCGGATCGCGCACCGGCTGGTGGCGGCCGGTGTCGAAGCCGACGACGTGGTGGGCATCCTCGCCGAACGGCACGGGCCCCTGGTTCCCGCGATCCTGGGCGTGCTCAAGGCGGGGGCCGCGTACATGCCGCTCGAACCGGCCTACCCGGACGACCGGCTGGCGTACATGGTGTCCTGCGGAGCGCGCCTGGTGCTGGCCGAGCGGGCGCTGGCCGGGCGGCTGCCCGGCGCGCTGGTCCTGGAGGACGTGCTGGCCGAGGACCTGCCGGAGACCGCGCCGGGCGTGTCCGTCGCGCCGGACCACCTGGCCCATGTGCTGTTCACGTCCGGCTCCACCGGGCGGCCGAAGGGCGCGGCGGTGGAGCACCGGGCCGTCCTGCACTACCTGCGTGCGGTGGCCGAGCGCCTCGACGCGAGCTCCGGCGGCCCGTACGCCTCCTGGGGCGTGGTCTCCACGATGGCCTCGGACCTGGTGATGACCTGCCTGTTCGGCGCGCTCCTGAGCGGCGCCACCGTGCACCTGGTGGACCAGGAGACCGCCACCGACCCCGACGCCTACACCGCCTACCTCGCCGCCCATCCGATCGACGTGATCAAGATGGTGCCCAGCCATCTGGAGCTGCTGGCGGCGCACGGCGAACTGGCCCGCATGTTGCCGGCCGAGCTGCTCATCCTCGCGGGCGAGGCGACCTCATGGGAGCTGGCCGAGCGGGTCAGGGCCGCCCGTCCCGGCCTGGAGCTGCAGATCCACTGCGGCCCCACGGAGACCACGGTGTCGGTGCTGAGCTGCGTCGCACCGCAGACCCCCACGGATTCCGCGAACGTCCCGCTGGGCCGGCCGCTGGCGAACGTGGACTGCTACGTCGTCGACCCGGCCGGCCGCCCGCTGCCCGCCGGCGTGCCGGGCGACCTGTGGATCGGCGGCCCCAGCCTGGCTCGCGGCTATCTCGGCCGCGACGACCTGACCGCCGAGCGTTTCGTGCCCGACCCGGTCACCGGCACCACCCGCTGCTACCGGACCGGCGACCGGGTACGGCTCAACGCCGACGGCATGGTCGAGTTCCTGGGACGGGTCGACGACCAGGTGAAGATCCGCGGGTTCCGGGTGGAGCTGGGCGAGGTCAAGAGCGCGCTGCACGACCAGCCGGGCGTGCTGGAGGCGGCGGTGCTGCCGATCGGGGAGGCGCACAACCGCCGTCTCGCCGCGTGGATCGCGCCCGCCACCGTCGACCTCGCGGCGGTTCGCGCCGGGCTGCGGGAGCGGCTGCCCGAGTACATGGTGCCGCCGGCCATCGTCGTCCTGGACACCCTGCCGCTCACGCCGCTCGGCAAGGTCGACCGGGCGGCGCTGCCCATGCCGGAGGCGGCCGCCGCGGCCGACCGGGTCCCGCCGAGCACGCCTGCCGAGGTGCGGATCGCCGCGGTCTGGGCGAGCGTGCTCGGCACCGATGACCTGGGCGTCGACGACGACTTCTTCGCCCTCGGCGGCGACTCGTTCATGGCGGTACGCGCGGTCAGGGAGATCGATCCGGCGCTGCGCGTGATCGACCTGTTCACCCGGCCGACGATCCGCGAGCTGGCCGCCCATCTCGATTCCGGCAACGGCGCCGAGCCAGGGCTGCTGCACCGGCTCGCCGGTCCCGCGACGGCGAGTCGTACCGTGCTGTGCGTGCCGTACGGCGGCGGCTCGGCCGCCGCCTACGGGCCGCTCGCCATCGAGTTGGCGGCCCGCCATCCCGGCACCGCCGTCCTGGCCGTCGAACTGCCCGGACACGACCCTGCCCGGCCCGACGAGCCGATGCTCACGCTGCCGGAGCTGACCGACCGGGTCGTGGCCGAGCTGTCCACCCTGAGCACCGGGCCGGTGGCCCTGTACGGCCACTGCGTGGGCTCGGCCGCCACCACCGAGCTGGCGCTGCGCCTGGAGGAGTCGGGCGTGCCCGTCGCCGGGTTGTTCGTCGGCGGCAGCTTCCCGGAAGCCCGGCTGCCCGGCCGGATCTCCGCCTGGTGGAACCGGAGGTTCCCGGCCAACAGGTGGTCCTCCGACCGGTCGCAACGCGACTTCCTGCGTACGCTCGGCGCCCTTGACGAGGACACCGGCGACACCGCGATCATGCTGCGTGGCCTGCGGCACGACGTGGAGGAGGCGCAGGCGTGGTTCAGCGGCGAGCTGGCCGCCGCGGGCGCGCGCAAGCTCGCCGCCCCGGTGCTGTGCGTGATCGGCGAACGCGACCGCTCCACCGAGCTCTACCAGGAGCGATACCGCGAGTGGGGCGCCTTCGCCGAGCGCGTGGAGCTGGCCACGATCCCGCGCGCGGGCCATTACTTCCTCAAGCACCAGGCGCCGCGACTGGCCGAGCTGATCGACGGCCATCTCGCCGACTGGGCGGCGGGCCGGCTGCCCGAGCCGGTCGCCGACGTGGAGGTGGTCGGCGAGCGCGCCCGCAGTGACCTGCGCCGTTTCTACACCGTGGCGGTCGGTCAGACCGCGTCGCTGCTGGGCAGCGCGCTGACCTCGTTCGCCCTGGGCGTGTGGGCCTACCAGGAGAGCGGCCGGGTGTCGGACTACGCGCTGGTTTCGATGCTGGCCACCCTGCCGTCGCTGCTGGCCTCCCCGCTCGGCGGGGCGGTGGCGGACCGGGTGGACCGCCGGCTGGTGATGCTGGCCTGCGACGCGGTGTCGGCCGTGGCGACGGCCGCGCTGGTGGCCCTGCTGGTCGCCGGGCGGCTCGAGGTCTGGCAGGTCGGCGCCATCTCCGGTGTGTTGTCGCTGGTGACGGCCTTCCACCGGCCCGCGTACCTGGCGGCGGTGGCCCAGCTCGTGCCCAAGCCGTACCTCATGCAGGCCAACGCGGTCGCGAACCTCGGCACCGGCCTCGGCATGCTCATAGCCCCGCTGGCCGGGGCGGCGCTGATCACCATGATCGGGGTGCACGGGGTGGCGGCGGTGAACATCGCCACCTTCGTCCTCGGCCTGTCGACGCTGCTGCTGGTGCGCTTCCCCGATCGGCTGTTCCGCCGGTTGGAGGAGACGTTCACGCAAGCCATGGCCGGCGGCTGGCGGTTCCTCATCCGGCGGCGGCCGCTGATGATCATGATTGGGTTCTTCGTGGTGGAGAACTACCTCGGCATGCTGGCCCTGGCGATCACCGTGCCCACCGTGCTGTCGTTCGGCGACGTCGCGGCCGTCGGCACGGTGACCGCGGCCCAGGGACTGGGCGCGGTGCTCGGGGCGCTGGTCATGGTGTTCTGGGGCGGCACGGAGCGGCGGGCGATCGGGATGGTCGGCTTCGTCAGCGGCTTCGGCTTCGGCATCCTGCTGATCGGCCTGCGCCCGTCGGTCGCCCTGGCGGCCTTCGGCGGCCTCCTGTCGTGGTTGTTCCTCAGCATCCTGAACACGCACTGGTTGTCGCTCATCCAGCTCAAGGTGGGACTGGAACTGCAGGGCCGGGTGCTGGCCACCAACCAGATGCTGGCGGTGTCCATGACGCCGCTGGCCTTCCTCACCGCGCCCCTGCTGTCCGACCTGTTCGGCCCGCTGCTGGAGCCGGGCGGGGCGCTGGACGGCACAGTCGTCGGGGACCTCGTCGGCGTCGGCCCCGGCCGGGGCGTCGGACTGCTGCTCGCCGTGACGGGCGCGCTCTTGGTGGTGTGGGGCGCCTTGGGCCTGTGGTACCGGCCGTTGCGGCGGATGGAGGACGATCTGCCGGACGCGGTGGCGGGCGCCGAGATCGCCGACGACCTCGACAGCGTCCAAGAGGAGGCGGACAGGGAACTGGCCGGCGTACGCACCTGATGCCGCACCACCGCGACAGCGAGGCCGTCCTCCGTGTGAGCGCCGTGAAAGGCCACGGCCGAGTCTTTGCTGAGAGACACCGGTAGGAGCCGGTCCCTCGGGAAAGGAGACCGGCTATGGACCAGGAGAAGGTGAACGAGTTTCTGGGCCGGTTCGTGGCCGACCTGGCGGCGACGGAAGCCGCCGGCTCCGTCGTGATCGGCCAGCGGCTCGGTCTCTATCGGGCGCTCGCGGAGGGTCCCGCGACGCCCGAGGAGTTCGCCGAGCGCACCGGTTGCCACCGGCGTTACCTCACCGAGTGGCTGCGCGGCCAGGCCGCCGGCGGGTATGTCGCTTACGAGCCCAAGACCGGCCGCTTCTCGCTGACCGAGGAGCAGGCGTACTGCCTGGCCGACCCGAACGGCCCCAACCTGCCGGCCGCGTTCCTGATCGCGCTGGGAATGTTGCGTGCCGAACCGCGGATCACCGAGGCGTTCCGCACCGGTGAAGGCTTCGGCTGGCACGAGCACCACGAGGACGTCTTCGTCGGATGTGACGCGTTCTTCCGGCCCGGCTATGCGGCCGAGCTGATCCCGCACTGGATCCCGGCGTTGGACGGGGTCGACGAGAAGCTCACCGCCGGGGGCCGCGTGGCCGACCTCGGCTGTGGTCTCGGCTCGTCGTCGCTGCTGCTGGCAGAGGCGTACCCGCGGGTCACGGTCGCCGGCTCGGACTACCACGCCGATTCGATCGCGCTGGCACGCAAGAAGGCCGCGGAGGCCGGGCTCAGCGACCGGGTGAGCTTCGAGGTGGCCACGGCGCAGACCTTCACCGGGACGGGCTACGACCTGGTGACCATGTTCGACTGCCTGCACGACATGGGCGACCCGCTCGCGGCCGCACGCCGGGTGCGGGAGGCGCTGGCTCCGGACGGCACGTGGCTGCTGGTGGAGCCGAACGCCTCCGACACGGTGGAGGAGAACTTCAATCCGGTGGGACGCCTGTACTACAGCGGCTCCACGTTCCTCTGCGTGCCCAACGCTCTGTCTCAGCCGGGCGGCTACGCGCTGGGCGCGCAGGCCGGCGAGGCGGCGATGCGCGAACTGATCGCGGAGGCGGGTTTCTCCCGGTTCCGGCGGGCCGCGGAGACTCCGTTCAACGTGGTCTACGAGGTCCGCTTGTAAGAGGCCGACGCCGCCGTGTGCACCGTGGGCCCGGACGGGCCCGCGATGTCGTACACGACGTGCCCGTCCAGCGTTTCCTCCGCCAGCAGCCGCTCGACCAGGTCGTGCAGCGCGTCCCGGTGGGTGCTGAGCAGGTCGAGCGCGTACTGCTCGGCCAAGCGCACGAAGCGGGCGACCTCGCGGTCCACGATCCGCTGGGTGGCCTCCGCGTAAGGGCGGTCGGACAGGTCAGGCGGATAGGCGACCGGGCCCAGCTCGGGGGACAGGCCGTACTCGCGGACCATGCGTACGGCCAGCTGGGTCGCGCCGACCAGGTCGCTCGCCGCGCCCGTCGAGGCCTCGCCGAAGACCAGCAGCTCCGCCGCACGCCCGCCGAGGCGGACGGCGAGGGAGTCGTGCAGGTGCTGCTCGGTGTACAGGCGCCGCTCGTCCTCGGGAATCTGGTGGGTGGCGCCGAGTGCCATGCCTGACGGCAAGATAGTGATCTTGGAGACGGGGTCGGCGGTGGGGGAGAGCGCGGCGACGAGGGCGTGGCCGCTCTCATGGACCGCCACCCGCTCGCGCTCCTCCGGCAGCAGGGCGATGCTCTCGTCGCGGCGGCCGAGGACGAGCCGGTCGCGGGCGTCGTCGAAGTCGGCCGCCCGGATCTCCGCGCGATCGCCACGGGCGGCGCGCAGCGCGGCCTCGTTGACCAGATTGGCCAGGTCGGCACCGCTGAATCCGGGCGTGGCCCGCGCTACGACCGACAGGTCCACGTCCAGGCCCAGCCGCTTGCCGCGGGTGTGCACGGCCAGGATGCGGGTGCGGTCGGCCAGGGTGGGCAGCGGCACATGGATCTCCCGGTCGAACCGGCCGGGACGCAGCAGCGCCGGGTCGAGTGCCTCCGGGCGGTTGGTGTTGGCCAGCACGACGACCGAGCTGTCGCCCGCGAACCCGTCCATTTCCGCCAGCAGCTGGTTGAGCGTCTGCTCGCGCTCGTCGTGCCCGCCCACCCCGGCGATGGTACGGCGGGCGCCGATCGCGTCGATCTCGTCGATGAAGATGATCGACGGGGCGCTCCGCCGGGCCTCGGCGAACAGCTCGCGCACCCGCGAGGCGCCCAGCCCCACGAACAGCTCCACGAAGCTGCTGCCGGTCACCGCGTAGAACGGCACGCGGGCCTCGCCGGCCACCGCGCGGGCCAGCAGCGTCTTGCCGGTGCCGGGCGGGCCCATCAGCAGCACGCCCCGGGGGCCGCGTGCCCCCGCCAGCAGGTAACGTCCCGGGTTCTGCAGGTAGTCGACGACCTCCATGATCTCCTGCTTCACGCCTTCCTACCCGGCGACGTCGGAGAAACGGGTGTCCGGCCGCTCGGCGTCGGCGACGCGCGCCTTCGTACGCAGCAGACCGCTCATGCCCCCGCTCAGGCTCTGTGCCCGCCGCCCGAGCCACCAGAAGCCGCCGAGGAGCAGCAGCGTCGGGAGCATCGAGACGACCAGCTGGTAGAGGGTGTCGGTCTGCTGGTACGCCGACACCCCCACCTTGGCCGCCTCCAGGTGCGAGGACAGGTCGCCGGTCGTGAGCGCCCAGGTCGGCGCCTGGGTGGTGAAGCGCCGGCCGTTCGTGAGTGTGCCGGTGACGGCGCCGTCGCTGCCGACGGCCACGGTCGCGACCTGGTGGCCATCCACTTTGGCGAGCATCGTGCTGTACGGCAGGCTCTCGGTCGTGATCGCCGTCCCTATGGCGGGGCCGAAGAAGAACAGCGCGAAGAGCAGGAGGGCGAGCACGAACCACCAGCCGCGCCATTGCGGCGGCCGCGGCGGCTTGGACGGCGGGGCGGGAGCGCGCGCGGGCTTCGGCGGCGGGCCCACCAAGGGGTGCCGATTGATTTCGGGCATGGCGAAGCTCCTGTACAAGCCGGGGCCGGTCAAGAAGAGCTCAGACCGCGGGATCGAGGCGGTAGCCGGCGCCGCGCACGGTCTGGATGGTGTCGCGGCCGAACGGCCGGTCCACCTTGTCCCGCAGGTAGCGGACGTACACGTCGACCACGTTCGAGCCGCCGTCGTAGGCGAAGTCCCAGACGTGCTCGATCAGATGGGTGCGGCTGAGCACCTCGCCGGGCCGCCGCATGAACTCGTGCAGCAGTGCGAACTCCTTCGGCGACAGCGTGATCGCCGACTCGCCGCGCCGCACCACGTGGCTGACCGGGTCCAGGATGAGATCCCCGACCTCGAGCACGGCCGGCCGCTCGTGCGGGTCGCGGCGGGTCAGCGCCCGCAGCCGGGCGTACAGCTCCGACAACGCGAACGGTTTGGTGAGGTAGTCGTCGGCGCCCGAGTCCAGTCCGCGGACGCGGTCGGTCACGGCGTTGCGCGCGGTGAGCATGAGCACCGGTGCCCAGCGGCCCGCCGCGCGCATCCGCCGGCACACCTCGAACCCGTCGGGCGCGGGGATCATCGCGTCGAGCACGACGGCGTCGTAGTCGTTCTCCGTGACGCTCCACAGCGCGTCCTGGCCGTTGCCCGCGGCGTCGACGGCGTAGCCCTCGCGGCGCAGTCCGCGGATCAGCATGCGGGACATGCCGGGATCGTCCTCCACGACCAGCACCCTCATGATTCCACCCTAAACGTCCGTCAGGCGAGCAGGTCGTCGATCGTGCGGCGGGCGCCGTTGATGGCGATGGCGAAGCCGATGTTCTGGGCGTCGCCGGCGGCGGCCGTGTTGATGCCGACGATGCGGCCGGAGGCGTCCACGAGCGGGCCGCCGCTGTTGCCGGGGTTGATGGCCGCGTCGGTCTGGATCACGTGCTGCAGGCGCGCCCCGGCGTCGGTCTGGACGGTACGGTCCAGCGCGGACACGATGCCCTCGGTCACCGTCGGCCCGCCCGGCAGGGCCAGGGCGTTGCCGATCGCGATGACCGGGTCGCCGACCTTCAGCGTCGAGGAGTCCCCGAGCGGCGCGACCGGCAGGCCGGTGGCGTTCACCCGCAGCACGGCCAGGTCGGCCGCCGGGTCGTTGCGCAGCACCTTCGCCGTCAACGTCCGCCCGTCCCGCAGCGTGACCGTGATGGCCTGAGCGCCCTCGACGACGTGGTTGTTCGTCGCGATGAGGCCGCCTGCGGCGAGCACGAATCCGGTGCCGGTGCCCTGCTCGGCGACCGGCTCCATGAGCGCGTTCACCCCGACGGAGCGGGTGCGTACCGTGACGATCGACGGCTCGATCGTGGCCAGGATGGCGGGTGCGTTCACCGCGGCCCCGGACACCGCGGGAACGGCGGCGGCAGGCGTGCTCGCCCTGGCGACGTCGCGGCCGCCCAGATAGCCCCCGGCGCCGGCGGCCGCCACCGCGGCGACGATGGCGAGGGAAGCGGCCAGCACCCGGCCGCCCGCCCGCCGCGACCGGTGAGAACGGACGTGGGGGGCGGGCCCGGGATAGACGTGCGACTGGCGTGGCTCGAAGGTGGGGACGCTCATGACAGGCTCCTCGGGTGAGATCCGGTCTTCGTGGCTTCAGGATGTGAGCCCGTCGATGAGAGGCAGATGAGAGCCGTCTCGGCCCGATCGGGCGGACTGTGCCAGGCTGTGCACGTGCGGCTGCTACCAGCCTCGATGCGGGCCCGCGTGACCCTCGTCACCGCGGCGGGGGCCGCCTGCGTGCTCGCCGTCTGCCTCGCCCTCCTGTACACCGCACTCGACCGCCAGCTCTGGGCCGCCATCGACGCCGGGCTGACCGCCCGCGCCGGCGACCTGGCCGCGGCGCTCGAGGTCGGCGACGCCGCCGCGCTGACCGACGACCCGATGGCCCAGCTGTATGGCCCGGACGGCGGCGTGCTGGCCGGCTCCGCCGCGCTGCGGGAGCGGCGTCTGCTCAGCCCCGAGCAGGTCCGCCAGGCCGTGGACGGGACGCCGGCCACCCGGTCGCTGCCGGTCGGGGAGGACGACGAGCCGATCTCCGTCCGGGTGCTGACCGAGCGCATCGGCTCGGGCGTGCTGGCGGTCGCGGTGTCGGCCGAGCCCGTCCACACCGCCCGCGACCGGTTGGCGCTGGTGCTCTTCATCGCCGCGCCCCTGCTTGTCGGCGCGCTGGCCATCGGCGCCTGGGCGGTCGTGCGTGCGGCGCTGCGGCCCGTAGACGCCCTGACCCGTGAGGCCGCCATCATCTCGTCGCTGGAGAGCGGCAGCAGCCTGCCCGCCGTGCCGGGGGACGACGAGATCGCCCGGCTCGCCCGCACCCTCAACGACATGCTGGCCCGGCTCGGCGTCGCGGCCGAGCGCGAGCGGGCGTTCGTGGACGACGCCAGCCACGAGCTGCGCACCCCTCTCGCGGTGCTGCGGGGCGAGCTGGAGCTGGCACTCGACGCCATCGGCGACGACCGCGAGGTCGAGCAGTCACTGCGGGCCGCGCTCGGCGAGGCGGACCGGCTGTCGCGGCTGGCCGACGACCTGCTGCTGCTGGCGCGGGCCCGGACGGGCGCGCTCGTCGTCCGCACCGAGGCCGTGGATCTGCTCGACCTGGCCGCCGCCGAGGCACATCGTCTCGGGCCCGCGCTCGGCCTGCGCATCGAGGCCTCCGGCGAGCCCATCGTGGTGAACGCCGACCCCGAGCGGCTCCGGCAGGTCCTGGCCAACCTGGCCCGCAACAGCGCGGCCGCCGGGGCGGGCACCGTGCGGATCCGGGTCACGGGCGAGCGCGAGTCGGCCACGGTGGAGGTCGCCGACGATGGGCCCGGCTTCCCCGACGACCTGCTCGACGCGGCGTTCGCCCGTTTCACCAGAGGCGACGACGCCCGCAGTGGCGCGGCGCCCGGCGCGGGACTGGGCCTGTCGATCGTGCGGGAGGTGGTCATCGCGCACGGCGGTTTCGTCTCGGCCCGCAACGGCCCGCCCCTCGGCGGCGCCGTGGTCACCGCCCGCCTGCCGCTGATCTAGCCGCGCTTTCATCCGGTTCTCATGCGCGGCCCGGCACGATCGAGCCATGCAGACCGATCACCACCTCGGCCGGTCCTGGCGAAGCCGCTGGGAGCGTCATCCGGGGGTCCGCACCGGCAGCCGGCTCACCCTCGGCGAACGAGCGGCCGACCGGACGCGGCTCGTCATGGGGTCGTGGCCGTTCGTCATCACCTTCCTCGTCGTGCTCGCCGTCTGGATCACCGGCAACGGCCGGCACGGCTTCGACCCGTATCCGTACATCCTGCTCAACCTGGTGCTGTCGTGCCTGGCGGGACTGCAGGCGTCCGTCCTGCTCATCGCAGGCAGGCGCAGCGACCAGGTGGCCTCCGAGCTCGCGATGCACGACTACCAGACCAACAAGAGCACGGCCGTGGCCATCGCCTCGCTGCGTTCCGAGGTCGCCGACCTGGCCGCCCAGCTGGCCCGTGTCGAGGCGTTGATGAAGACACGGCTCTAAGCCGCGCTGCGCCGCAGCGTCACGAGACCGCCTCGCTGCCCGCCGCCCACACCGCGCACCTGGCAATGAGCCGCCGCGCCGAGGTCGTGAACTCAGCGGTGGCGGGCGGCGGCTCGGGTGTGGGCGTCGGCCAGCAGGGAAAGCGCCTGCTCGCCGGGGTTGAGGATAGAGATCCACCCCTGGACGGCGTACACCGGGTGTGGCAGGACCTGGTCCGTGACCGTGTAGTCGAAGCCGGCGTGACGGTCGGCGTGCGCGGCCGGCGGGTAGCCGAGGAGGCGCTCGAACGCGGCCCGCCCGGCGGCCACGTTGAGCCGGAACACCTCCGGCCTGTTGAGGTCGGAGGCGGTGTCGAAGCCGGGGTAGTCCTTGGTGACGATCGTGGCGAACGGCTGCTGCCGCTCGGGCACCTTGCCGTCCGGGGCGTAGTAGACGAACGTGTCTCCCCATGCCACTTCCGGGGCCTCGGTGCCGGGACCCGCGGTGAAGACGACGACGCCGGGCAGGCCGGTGACGAAATCGATGATGTCCTTCTCGGTCATGCCTTGAAGTCTGTCATTGAACGACCCTGTGAGACTTTGCACGCAAAAGCCGAGGAAATCGGCCGCAAACCCTCAATGCGCGGCAAGCTCCGGGACGGGCACGTAGTCGTGGCGCATGCCGTGATCGCCCAGCCACCGGCGCAGCCCCGCCACCGCCGCCGGGTTGGCCGCCACCTGGGCCGCGTACTCCGACAGCGCCACTTCCTCCCCGTCGTCGAACAGCAGCCGCGCGGGCCCCGACCACGACAACGTCCACTTGGCCTCGCCGAGCTGGATCAGCACCGCCTCGAGCGCCTGGCCCAGCACCCCGGCGAGCAGGGTGTCCGACGGGTTCCAGCCCAGCTCGCGCAGCCGCTCCTCCAGCTCGGCCTGCCGCCCGCGCGCGATCGCCTCGAACGCCGCGTCCAGGTACGGCCGCGCCGCCCCCATCACCCGCTGACCGGCCACCGCCAGGTCGTGCAGGGCCTCGGCGTTGCGGCCCGCGTACATGCCGTGCGCCACCAGCTCGTCCCACGGCACCGGCCGCAGCCCGGTCAGAGCCTCCGGCGTCCACATGGACTGCTCGACCGCCTGCACCGCCACGTTCGCGTCGCGCAGCAGGGTCAGGGCGGAGCGCGGGTCGGGCACGTGCTGCGGTTCCTGCAGGTACTCGATGGCGGCCAGCCGCTCGGCGAGGCTCGGGTGTGAGTCGTACGGCGAGACCTCCTCCGGTTCCTCGCCCAGCTTGGTGATCTCGGCCTGGCGGGCGGGATCGCTCATCATCGCGTGGAAACCGCCGAACACCGAGGCGGGACGGGCGCCGCCCGAGCCCGTCAGCGACAGGTAGTGGTTGACGTACAGGTCCCAGCCCAGCGC
The DNA here is from genome assembly GCF_052245915.1 of Nonomuraea sp. 10N515B. Classification (NCBI taxonomy): domain Bacteria; kingdom Bacillati; phylum Actinomycetota; class Actinomycetes; order Streptosporangiales; family Streptosporangiaceae; genus Nonomuraea; species Nonomuraea sp. 10N515B. The sequence goes on along the minus strand of NZ_JBQQBQ010000001.1, from coordinate 159,609 downwards.
GGTGGCGTGGATCTTGCGCAGGGCGCCCGCCATGGCCTGCCGGCCGCCGATCGCGACCGCGAACTGGTCGGCCTCCAGCTCCTGTTTGCGTGAGACGGCCTGCGAGGCGCGTAGGTAGAGCTTGGCGTACCAGGCGAACAGCCGCTGGATGAACGGGTGGTTGCCCAGCCCCTGGACCGTGGCGATGAGCGAGACCCGGCCCCGGTAGACCGGCGCTCCCAGGCGGGTGTGGGCGCCGCTGTAGTGGCCGAGCTCGTGCCCGAGCACCGCCCGCATCTCATCCACCGTCAGCGTTTGCAGCAGGGGCAGGCCGACGAACATCCGCCGCCTCGTCGCCCGCAGCCCGAGCCAGCGCGTGTCCTCCGACACGGCCGCGTTGACCTCGGGGACCAGCCGGATCTCGTCCGGCGGCGCGGTGCGTACCCGCTGGGCCAGGTCCTCGACCGTCTGCCATAACACGGGCTCGTGCTCGCGCCCCACCGGCACGCCCGGCTGCTCGCCACCCTGGCGGCGGCTCACCATGAAGAGGGCACGGACGAGCGCGCCCGCCGCCAGGGTGAGCACGATCGCGATCTTGACGGTGTTCGCGTGGAAGTCGACGAGCAGCATGACGTCGAAGAAGATCGCGGCCGCCAGGATGAGGCCGACAAGGACGTAGAAGCCGGCGAGCAGGGCGAAGGCCAGCACCGCTCGAAACGCTGTGGTCATGGGGGAGGGCTCCCAAGGAAATGGTTTCTCGCGAGGCTCGACCTTAGCGGAGTCGGGAAACTGGATAAAATTGCTGATACAGATGTCGTACTACGACCAGCATGACCAGGAGCGTTGGGTTCCGGAACCTCCCGGCAATCCTGAGCGAGCCGCGTTCGAACGCGATCGCGCCCGCGTCCTGCACAGCGCCGCACTCCGCAGGCTGGCCGCGAAGACGCAGGTCGTGGGCCCTGGCGAGACGCTCGGCGGCGGCCAGCACATCCCCCGCACCAGGCTCACGCACTCCCTCGAGTGCGCCCAGGTCGGCAGGGAGATGGGGGCCACCCTCGGCGTCGACCCCGACCTGGTGGAAACCGCCTGCCTGGCGCACGACCTCGGCCATCCGCCGTTCGGCCACAACGGCGAGGTCGCGCTCAACGCCCTGGCCGCCGCGTGCGGCGGGTTCGAGGGCAATGCCCAGAGCCTGCGCCTGCTCACCAGGCTGGAGGCCAAGGTCCTCACCGAGGACGGCCGCAGCGCCGGGCTCAACCTGACGCGGGCGGCGCTCGATGCTTCCATCAAATATCCCTGGACATGCGAAAAGTCAGCCAAATTCGGCGTTTATGACGACGACCTGCCCGTGTTCCGGTGGATCAGGAAGGGCGCCCCGGAGGGACGGGTGAGCTTCGAGGCGCAGATCATGGACTGGGCCGACGACGTCGCCTACTCCGTCCACGACCTCGAGGACGCCCTGCACTCCGGCCACGTCACCCCCGAAGCGCTCCAGTCGCCCACCGAGCGCCGGCACGTCTGCGAGATCACCCGCACCTGGTACGCCCCCGGCGCGGACCTCAACGAGCTCGAGGAGGTCTTCGCCAAGCTGATCGCCGACAAACTCTGGCCGCGCCGCTTCGAGGCCACCCTTGCCGACCTGGCCGGGCTCAAGGCCCTCACCAGTGGCCTCATCGGCCGCTTCTGCCGCTCCGCCCAGGCCGCCACCAGAGGGGTGTACGGCTCCCGCCACCACGCCGACCTCATCGTCCCGCACACCACCCGGCTGGAGTGCGCGCTACTCAAAGGCGTCACCGCCCACTACGTGATGACCACCGAGGACCACCACGCCAACCAGGCCAGGCAGCGCGAGCTCATCACCGAGCTGGCGTCCCTGATCACCCTCGGCGCGCCGGGCACGCTGGAGCCCGCCTTCCGCCCCGCGTACGCCGAGGCTCGCGACGACGCCGCCCGCGTCCGCGTGGTCATCGACCAGATCGCCTCACTGACCGACACCTCGGCCGTCGCCTGGCACCGCCGGCTCTCGCGCTGACCCCCTCGTGCTGACCAAGGTTTGCCAATGAGGCTGGTCACCTGACAGAACCCGCTTTCCGGATCTGCGCGGCGGGCGGATACTGCGCCCATGGCCACATATGTGATCGTCGGAGCCGGGCTGGCCGGGGCCAAAGCCGCGCAGACACTGCGCGAGGAGGGCTTCGACGGCGAGATCGTGCTGATCGGTGCGGAAACCGAACGGCCCTATGAGAGACCGCCCCTGTCCAAGGACTACCTCCAGGGCAAGAGCGAACGAGAGAAGATCTTCGTGCACGCCCCCGAGTGGTACCCGGACAACGGCGTGGACCTGCGGCTCGGCATTCCGGTCACCCGCATCGAGCTCGATCACCATGTGGTCAGGCTCGGCAATGGGTCGCGCCAGCCGTACGACAAGCTGCTCATCGCCACCGGCGCCACGCCCAGGCGCCTGCCGGGGCCCGGCCACTACCTGCGCACGGTCGACGACAGCGAGACGCTGAAGGAACGCTTCGAGCAGGCCGAGAGCGTGCTCATCGTCGGCGCCTCCTGGATCGGCCTGGAGACCGCGGCGGCGGCCCGCGCCGCCGGCCGTGCCGTCACCGTCGTCGAGCCCGAGCCCACCGCGCTGAACCGGGCGCTCGGCCCCGAACTGGGCGACGTGTTCGCCCGCATGCACGCGCGTAAAGGCGTCGACCTGCGCTTCGGCACCGCCGCCGCGGAGATCACCGACACCGGCGTGCGGCTCAGCTCCGGCGAGCGGCTCACCGCCGACCTCGTCGTGGTCGGCATCGGCGCCGTGCCCGAGGTCGGGCTCGCCCGCGACGCCGGGCTCGAGGTCGAACAGGGCGTCCTCACCGACGCGGCCCTGCGGACCTCGCACCCGGACGTGTTCGCGGCCGGCGACGTGGCCGAGCCCTTCCACCCCCTGTACGGCCGCCGCCTGCGCGTCGAGCACTGGGCCAACGCCCTGAACGGCGGCCCCGCGGCCGCCCGTTCCATGCTCGGCCAAGAGGTCGCCTACGACGCGATCCCGTACTTCTACACCGACCAGTACGAGCTCGGCATGGAGTTCTCCGGCGACATCGAGGGCTACGACGAGATCGTCTACCGCGGTGACGTCGAGAGCCTGGAGTTCGTCGCCTACTGGCTGCGCGACAGCCGGGTGATCGCCGGAATGAACGTCAACGTCTGGGACGTCGTCGAAGAGATCCAGGAGCTGATCAGATCACGCACCATCGTCAACCCTAAGGAGTTGGCGACGGGGCAATCGTGACCGCGGCCGGGGTTTCTTCGTCGCCGGTCTGCGGCTCCGGCCGGTCGTCGTCCGCGACCTTCTTCGACGAGCACAGCACGGTGCAGCGTGGGGTCTCGCCCAGCCTGCCGCGCAGCGCCAGCGTCTCCTCGCGGGGCGAGAGCGTGCGGTTGCCCGACTGCCAGGCGTCCAGGTAGTCCCACGGCTCGACCATGCCCCTGCGTACCCACCACAGGGACGGACCGGTCTTCCACGAGATCGCGAAATAGAGGTTGGGGCCGGTGTCGCGGGCGTTGCCCGACCGGCCCACCCGCCCGAGCAGCTGTCCGGCCTTCACCCGCACGCCCGGCTTGACGCCCTCGGCCACCGTGTCCAGGTGGCCGCCCAGGTAGCGGACGCCGTCGTCACCGATGATCGTGACGAACCTGCCCTCGCGGTCGGCGCCCGCGTCCGTGGACGGCCGCCACTTGTTCTGCGCGTTCACCTCGTCCACCACGCCGCCGATCGGCGCCACGAACGCGCACCCCTCGCCGGCCCAGATGGTCGTCTTGGGCAGCACGAGCAGCTTGCGCTGGTAGGTCGTCTTGCAGCCCTTGACCGGGAACGTGTAGGTGTATTTCGACAACTTCGGCGGCGGCACCTTGACGGGATCCTCGCCCTGCGGCGGCTGTTCGGCGGCCTGGTGCTCGGCCGAAGGGCTGGGCGTCGGGATCGTGGCCGTGACCGCCGGCGTGCCCGTCGCCGGGGCGGTGGAGGGCGACTGGGCACTCACGCCCGCCAGGCCGGTGGCCTGGGTGCAGGCGCCGGTCAGCAGCAGAGCGCCTGCCATGGCCGCCCATCGTCCGAGATGCCCCGATCGCATGATCTCCACCCGCGTCACCGTTTCCACCGACAACCTTTACCTTTGTAGCCGACCGGGGACCCGCGCAGAGCCGGTTTCCCTCTCTTGCAACCCAGGGGTGAGACCATTCTGGCGGCAGGTGCCGGGAACGTCGGTGGGTCCGAATAGACTCACCGGCGTGGCTGGCCGGATCCGTGATGTCGACATCGCGCTCGTACGCGAGCGTTCACCCATCGCCGACGTGATCGGCGAGCACATCCAGTTGCGCAACGCCGGAGGCGGCAACCTCAAGGGCCTGTGCCCCTTCCACGACGAGAAGTCCCCGTCCTTCAACGTCACCCCCGAGCGCGGAATGTACTTTTGCTTCGGTTGCTCCGAAGGTGGCGATGTGATCACCTTTGTCGAGAAGATCGAGCATCTGACCTTTGGCGAGGCGGTCGAGCGGCTGGCGCAGCGGGCCGGGATCCAGCTGCAATACGAGCAGGGCGGCTACGTTCCCCGGCGGGATCACGGCGAGCGGGCCAGGCTGATCGAGGCGCACAAGGCGGCGGCCGAGTTCTACGCCGGCAAGTTGTTCGGGCCCGACGCGGCGCCCGGGCGGCGGTTCCTGTCGGAGCGGGGGTTCGAGCGGGCGGACGCGGAGACGTTCGGGGTCGGATATGCGCCCAACGAGTGGGAGGCGCTGACGCGGCACCTGCTGGCGCGCGGGTTCACCACCGAGGAGCTCGTCAAGGGCGGGTTGGCCAAGGAGGGGCGGCGGGGGCCGATCGACCGGTTCCGCGGGCGGCTGATCTGGCCGATCAGGGACGCCACGGGCGATGTGATCGGTTTCGGCGCGCGCAAGTTGCTTGATTCCGATGAAGGGCCGAAATATCTGAATACGCCTGACTCGCCGCTTTACAAGAAGAGCCAGGTGCTTTATGGGATTGACCTGGCGAAACGGGAGATCTCCAAGCGGTCCCAGGCGGTGATCGTCGAGGGCTACACCGATGTGATGGCCTGTCATCTCGCCGGGGTGCCGACGGCGGTGGCCACGTGCGGCACGTCGTTCGGCGCGGAGCACATCAAGATCCTGCGCCGGTTCCTGCTGGACCAGGCCGAGTTCCGTGGCGAGGTGATCTTCACGTTCGACGGTGACGAGGCTGGGCAGAAGGCAGCGCTGCGGGCGTTCGCCGACGAGCAGAAGTTCGTCACACAGACCTACGTCGCGGTGCAGCCCGACGGGCTCGACCCATGCGACCTGCGGGTCAAGCAGGGGGACGCGGCCGTGCGGGATCTGATCGCCAGCCGGGAGCCGCTGTTCCAGTTCGCGATCAGGAGCACGATCTCCCGCTACGACCTGCGCAGCAACGAAGGCAAGATCGCCGCGCTGGACGCGGCCGCGCCGATCGTGGCCGGGATCAAGGACGTCGGGCTGCGCAAGCGCTATGCCATCGACCTGGACCGGTGGCTCGGCTTCATGGACGAGCGGTTCGTCATGCAGCGCATCGCCGCGGTCGCCGGGGCGCAGCAGGGCCGCCCGCAACGCGCGCAAAGGGCGGCGCCCGTCGATCCGAGCATCCGGGTGGAGGGCGAGTTGCTCAGGCTGGCCGTGCAGCGGCCCGCGCTGCTCGGGCCGCGTTTCGACGCCCTGGATCCGCAGGCGTTCACGGCGCCCGACCATGTCGCCCTGCACAAGGTCATCGCGGCCGCGGGTGGTGTTGTCGCGGCCGGATACGGTGGCCGGGAGTGGGTGGATCTGTTGCTGGAGCACGCCCATGAGGAGGGGGCTCGGGCGTTGGTGACCCGGTTCGCGGTGGAGCCGATCCAGGCGGACGCGCACGCGGAGGAGCGCTATGCGGGTGCGATGCTGGCCGCCATCGAGGCCATCGCGGTCGATCGGGCCATCGCCCAGGTGAAGTCACGGATCCAGCGGCTCAATCCGGTGGAGGAGCAGCAGGAGTACAACAAGTTGTTCGGTGAGCTGGTGGCGCTGGAGCAGCAACGCCGGGTCCTGCGCAATCGCGCCGCAGGCAGCCCGTGACGGGTTCGCGATCGCCCGCGGGGGCGTGTCCAGCTATGGCGAGTCGTTTTCGTCGTTGCCTGCCCCCGCTGCCGCCCGCGCCTCGCGCAGAATCGGATAACCCTCGCCGAGGTCCCGGTTGATCGGCAACGTGACCAGCACGTAGTCCTGCCGGGCCACCTCGACGCCCTGGACCTTGCACACGGCGGAGGCCACGCAGTCGCCGCCGGTCAGGCGTATCAGCCTGCCGTTGCGCACGCTCGCCTGCAACCCCGTGACGTGCAGGACCAGATCGATGCCGAAGCGCAGCCGGCCCACCGGCTGCCCGTTGACCTGGACCTCGACGGAGGGCTCGTGGCGGGAGACGACCTCGTGGTCGACCAGCGGCACCATCTGTCCGGTGCCCGGGTTGTCCAGGGTACGGCGGGCGGCGGCACGCAGGTTGCGGTACGTCGCCCAGCCGCTCAGCAGGACCGAACCCACATTGATCCCGCGCAGCAGCTCGACGCCCGCCGTGGCCGCCTTGTCCGCCAGCTCGCCGGGCGGCGTCCGGACCTGCTGCCTGATCTCGTCGAGCGCCCCGTCCATGCGCCGAGTCAGCTCCTCGCCCGCTTTCTGCGGGTTGGCGTAGAGCAGCAGGTCGGCGGTGTTCGGGTCGGTGCGGAAGCTGACGGTCACCGTACGATCTCCCTGATCTCTTGGCGGCCCTGGTCGTGATGGCAGACGAGGTCGAACCTGAACGAGGGTGCGACGTCACGGAACTCCACCTGCGGGGAGGGGTCCGCGTACGGCACACAGACGACGGAAGGCGGCGACGGCTGTGGCTCGTCACCGGAGCCGCCTGGGCTGTCACCGGCCCCGCTCGCGCCACGGCGAGCGCGCCGCAGCAACCAGCCGAGCACGGCCAGTACCGCGATCACGATCAGCAGCACGAGGGACGACGGCCCGCTCGACGCCCCCGTCTCAACGCTGTCCCCGGTGTCGATCCCCGGTGACTCCTCACCCTCGCCGGACTCGCCGGACTCGCGGGCCGGAGAGGCCTCAGGGCTGCCGGTGCCGACCGGCCCGGTACCCGGGGTCAGCGTGACGGTGACAGAGCCGCCTCGTTCGACGAGGCTCCCGGCAGCCGGGTCCTGGGCGCTCACCTTGCCCGAATCCCCGTTGCCGACGACGAGCGTGAGCCCCCGGTCATCCAGCCGCCGCCGTGCCGCGTCCGCGCTGAGCCCACTCAGGTCGGGGACTTTGACGCGCTCGTCGGGTGGCGACGTCGGCGGCGCGCTCAGGCGCAGGGTGACGGTGGTGCCAGGCGCCACCGGCGTGCCCGCGGCGGGGTCCTGCGAGGCCACCACGGCCGGCTCGGCGAAGGCGCCTTCGGCGACCACCGGTTCGAGCCCCACCTCCCGTATCCGGTCCTTCGCCAGGTCCGCCGGCTCACCGACGACGTCCGGGACCCGCACCTGCGGCGCTTGGAGGGTGACGGTCACACGGGAGCCGCAGATCTCGCTCGTCCCGCCGGGCGGTGACTGGTCGATCACCGTCCAGTGGGCCGCCGCGTCGGAGGGCAGGGGCTCCGTCGCGAAGCCGCTCTGAGCCAGTGAGGCGGTGGCGGCTTCCAAGGTCTGCCCCGTGACGTCGGGCACAGGTCCCGTATCGGCGGAGAAGCCCCGGCCGCCCAGCGCCGGACAGGTCTGCCGCGGCCTCGGCGTTTCCTGCACGTCCGGCGTTTCTTGTGTGGTCGGTGCGCAACACGGGTCAGCAGCCGCCGCTCCGGTCGGTGTCGCCGGGGCCGACAGCACGATCAACACAGCGACCAGCGCCTTCACCGCAAGGCGGTACCGCATCGCCACCTCCAGGCCATCAGCGCCGACGCTAGGCGCCCGGCCCGCTCAGCGCATGAGTAGGCCCTACTCAACGGCGCGCGGGGAAATTCGGGCCGCGCCGACGGGACAGCCGGGACGTGATGACACGATCTTCAGCACGGCCGCCGCGCGACCCGCCGCCGATCAGCAAGCCACGCCAACGGCGCCGGCGAAAAAGATCGTTGAGCGGATCCCGTGGGACGCAGGCGGCGGGAGCGGTCGCCGGTTGATAACAGTTCAGCCGCGATCTTTATCGAGATTACTGGGTGGTTGACCAGGGAACTTGGCCCGGTCCAACATGCGACAAAGGTGATGGACAACGCGATAGAGGCAGTCAAGGAGTTGCGTCCGACCGGAGGGTCGTGCCGGGCGCGTGAATCCTGATCGCGTAATTGACTTTACTTTCCTGATCGAACTCTGGCCAAACCTTATTTCGATCTCAATTCGGTAAGGACGATCGCCTTACCTTCAGTGACAAAAATGGGTCTGCCATTTGATGGAACCAATACTGCAGACTGTCTCCCGTGGGTGCATCGGTGCTGCCAAGCAGTCCGCCATCGGTAGATCAGGTGGCGGACCTCGTCGCGAAGGGAAGAGAGCGCGGGAGCGTAACCGTCGATGACGTCGCAGCCGCGCTTGACCGATCCGAGCTGCCGTCCGACGCGCTGGAACGCGTCGTGCGGATGCTCGCCGAGAACGGCGTGGAGGTCCTCGAGCCCCAGGGCGACGAGGAATCCACCCGCGCCGATGAGGAAGACCTAGGCAAACGGGCCCCGACCAGCGATCTCGTCCGCATCTACCTGCGGGAGATCGGCCGGGTGCCGCTGCTGACCGCCGAGGAGGAGGTGGAGCTCGCCAAGTCGATCGAAGCCGGCCTGTTCGCCGAGGACAAGCTGGCCAACGGGGTCTCGCGTCTGGCCTTCCCGGAGTTCAGGGAGCTCGTCTGGCAGGGCACCCGAGCCAAACAGCGGCTCATCGAGGCCAACCTCAGGCTCGTGGTGTCGATCGCCAAGCGCTACGTGGGCCGCGGCATGTTGTTCCTGGACCTGATCCAGGAGGGCAACCTCGGGCTCATCCGGGCGGTCGAGAAGTTCGACTACACCAAGGGTTACAAGTTCTCCACCTACGCGACCTGGTGGATCCGGCAGGCGATCACCCGGGCCATCGCCGACCAGGCACGGACCATCCGCATCCCGGTGCACATGGTGGAGACGATCAACAAGCTCGTCAGAGTGCAACGCCAGCTCCACCAGGACCTCGGCCGCGAGCCGATTCCCGAGGAGATCGCCAAGGAGATGGATCTCCCTGTCGATCGGGTGGTGGAGATCCAGCGCATCGCCCAGGAGCCCGTGTCGCTGCAGTCGCCGATCGGCGAGGAGGACTCCGACCTCGGTGACTTCATCGAGGACGCCGACGCAGTCGTGCCCATGGAGGCCGCGGCCTTCATCATGCTGCAGGACCAGCTCGACGACATCCTGGCCACGCTGTCGGACCGCGAGCAGCGCATCATCCAGCTGCGCTTCGGCCTGGCCGACGGGCATCCGCGCACGCTGGAGGAGGTGGGCAGGGAGTTCGGGGTCACGCGGGAGCGCATCCGCCAGATCGAGTCGAAGACCCTGGCCAAGCTCCGCCACCCGACGCGCGCCCAGATGCTGCGGGACTACCTGGACTGAGAGCCGTGCGAAGCGGGCCGGGGCGACACGACCCGGCCCGCTCGCACGTTCAGGAGCAGCCCTCGAACTGCGGGACCGCGATCGTGCTCAGGTCCAGCCCCGACCCGTCGAACCACTTGTGCAGCAGCTTCGCCGCCGTCCCGTCCTGATACATGTCGGTGATCGCCCGGTTGACCGCCTCGCAGCCCGGCACGTCGCCTCTGCGCAGGCCCACCCCGGTGCGTTGCTCGTTGAACTGCGCGTTGTTCAGCCGCAGCCCCGACCCGTCCTGCTTGGCCAGGCCCGCCAGGATGACGTCGTTGGTGGTGACCGCGTCCACCTTCTTGCTCTTCAGCGCCGCCAGGCACTGCGCGTAGTCGGCGAACGGCACGAGCTCCGCCGCCACACTCCGCTCCTGGACGACTCGCTGGGCCGCGTTCGAGCCCTGGACCTCGCAGATCTTGCGGCCCTTGAGGTCGCGCACGTTCGTGATCGTCTCTCCCTGCCGCGTCAGGATGTCCTGGTAGGAGATGTGGTACGGCCCCGCGAACAGCACCTTGGCCTTGCGATCCTGGCTGATCGTGTACGTCGCCACCACCATGTCGGCCCGCCCGTCGAGCAGCACCTGCTCCCGGTCCGCCGCCAGCACGGGGACGAGGTGGTAGTCCTTGCCGAGCTTGCCCGCGATGTACCGGGCGACGTCCACGTCGAAGCCTTCGTACTCCTCGTCGGGCCGCAGGAACCCGACCGAGGGCAGATCCTCGCGCACCGCGATGCGCAGGAACTCGTCGTCATCGACGATCGACTCCGGCTCCCCGGTCCCGCAGCCCGCGACCAGCGTCGCGGCCAGGGCCAGCACCATCACCAGCGCCCGTTTCACCGGTACTCCTTGAGTCGTGGCCACACCCCGCCGATCACCAGCAGGCCGATCGCCCCCATTGCGAACTCCTCCAGCGTCCACAGGCTGTCCAGCGTGCTCTCGCCGCGCTTGATCGCGCGCTCGAACTCGTCCTGATGCCGGTCGGTCAGCGCCACCAGCGAGCGGTCGTAGGCGCCGAACGCCTGGCTGACCTGGCCGAGGCGCGCCGGGACCGCCTCGGCGGTGCGGCCGCTCGTCACCAGGTCGCGGAATGCCTCGTCGGCAGCCTGGAACCGCTGGTACGCCCGCATCACCTCCTGGCCCTGCTTGCCGACCAGTTCGGGCCCCAGCAGGCCGAGGAAGCCGCTCGCCGAGCCCTTGCTGACGATGCCGTGGTAGGCGCTCAGGTTGCCTGCCGGGCTGTAGATGAGCGACAGCGACTTGTCGAGGTAGGTGTGCTCGTAGGTGTCGGCCCGCTCCTTGTCCAGCAGGTAGCGGCTCTGGTCGCCCTGCATGCTGGTGCTGATCGCACGGGCCCTGGCCAGCGTCAGCACCGGATCGAAGCCGGCCGACTTGGCCTGCCGCAGCGCCTCCTGATCCCGCCCGAGCGCGCCGGCCCCGGAGATCATCGCCACCGCGGTCGCCACCGTGGCCACCAGCAGCGCCGGCCCCAGGATGCGCCGGAAGCGCGTGGCCAGGAAGACCTGGAGCCAGATCAGGCAGCCCAGCGCGAGCAGCCCGGCCAGCACCACCGCGACCCGCAGGAGCGGCACCATGACCGCCTTCTCGTCATAGGAGCTGCGCACGATCGTGCCGGTCTCCAGGGTCAGGTTGTACGCCTGCGGCAGCAGCACCTTCCGCATCAGGTCAGTGGCCTGGCGGTAGATCGCCACGACGTCCTCGGGCGGCGGTCCCGGAGGGTGGTTCGCCCGCTTGTCGAGCACCAGGGCCTGCCCGGCCAGCCGCTCGTACGCGCCGAGCCCGTCGAGCACCGACTGCACGGTCCGCCGCTCGGCCGGGTTGTCGCCCGCCAACTCGAACGCCTTCAGCAGCGCCCGGTTGGCGTCGGACCGGCGCTGCTCATACTGGACCATGGCCTTCTGGCGCAGGTTGGCCCACCCGTTGCCCATCACCAGGATGTTGGCGACCTGCGCGTCCATGTCGCTCAGTGCGAGGTGCAGCCCGGCGGTGGCGACCACCTGTGGGCCGGCGTCGTGGCCGATGACCTGCAGGCCGTCGCGGGCGCTCGCGCTGCCGACCGCGAGGGCCGCGAACAGCAGCGCCAGCGAGGCGACGGTGATGCCGGAGATGACCCGGATCCTGCCGGGCACGCTCCTGCGGACCGGCGGCGGGGCCGCCCCGCCCGGCGCCACCGCGGCCCGGCCGGGGGCCATCACGGTCATGGTGTGCCCTCCCTGAGGGTGATGACGGTCCACGCGCCCAGGTGGATGCGGTCGCCGGGGCGGATCGGAACGGGCACGTTGACCTTGAGGAGCTTGCCGTTCACCTGGGTGCCGTTGGACGATCCCGGGTCGACCAGCGTCCAGGAGCTGTCCGGCTGCGCCAGCAGCACGGCGTGCAGGTGCGAGACGCCCGGGTCCTCGGGAGGCCCGGTCAGGTCGATCTCGGGCTCCAGGTTCCTGGCCTGGCTGCGCCGCCCGATGCGCACCTGGTCGCCGTACAGGCCGAAGGAGCGCTCGGGGCAGTACGGCGGGAACGCGACCGCGTCGGCGTCGGGACCGCCCTCGGCGATGACCTTCTCGTAGTAGGCGCGGTCGGCGGCGGTCACGGCCTCCCACCTGGCCCCGGCCGCCGGGACCCGGAAGGGAGCACTGCCGCCTTGCTCGGAGTGCAGCGCTGAGTGTCCTCGCTGCGCTGCGGATCCAGCACTGCTGTAGTCGTGGCCGCACACCTCGCAGAACTGCCCGGCACGCGGCGTCTGGCAGATGGGGCAGCTTTCGGCGGCGGCCGGGGTGGAGGTGGGAGCCGGGGCGGGCGCCTGAGGCGTGGAGGCCATCTGGGCGCCGCACACGTCGCAGTAGTCGTCGGCGCCGGACGCGTGCCCCTGCGGGCAGGTCGCCATCAGTTTCCTTCCTTGCGCAGCCGGCTGGTGCGGACCGATCCGGTGTCGAGCTCGATCTCGTCGGCCTTGTCGACGTTCCTGCGCAGTCGGGCCGTGCCGGTGGCGGGATCGACCTCGACCACCTTCTCCAGCAGCCGCGCAGTGTCCTCGCGGCCCGACTCGGCAGCCAGTTCCCTGGCCTTGACCAGGCGGGCGGTGGCGGTGTCGACGTCGCCCATCGCCCGGGCGCTCAGCCCATCCTGGATCAGGTCGTGCAGCTCGGCCTGGCCGGTGTAGTGGGCGACCTTTCCGTTGATCCGGGTGGACTGCGCCAGGTCGTCGGTCCACTGGGCGAGTACGTTGCCGCTCGCCACGACGTCCCCGGTGTCGGGGCGTACGAGCTTGACCCAGCCCGCCCTGATCTCCTGTCCGACCTGCCCGGGCGGCACCTCGACGCACACGTGGTATTCGCGCTCCTCGGCTCCCCAGGACCCGGTCGGGTAGTCGCCGGTCAGCGGGTTGACGTCGGCACGCTTGCCGGTCAGGTCCAGCAGTACGGGGGAGACCTGCTTGACGAACTTGAGCTGCGCCGTCTGTGGCACCCAGACCCGCAGCGACAGCTCCGCCACGGTCTTGCTCATCGACGTCTGCGTGAGTCGACGGAAATACTCCGGCAAATCCCCCTGGTTACGGACGAAGTCAAACGTGCCGAGCATCGCCTCGGCCACCTTCCGCAGCTCGGCCGGCACCCAGTCGTCGCCGACCCCGAGGCAGTCGCACACGAATTTGCCGCTCCAGCCCGCCAGGACGTTGCCGAAGACCTCGGCGCTCTCGTTGTTCTGGCCGTCGGTCATCAGCAGCGCGTGCTTGATGGCCGACGGATGCGCGGACAACACGTGCCCGGCCAGCTTCAGCCACTCGCCCATGGCGGTGCCGCCGTGGGCGAGCAGCCGGCCGATCGCCCGCTCGGCCTCCGCCTTCGTGGCGGCGGTGGCCTTGACCAGGCGCGGACTGCCGCCCGGGTAGACCATCTTGGCCGACTCGGTCCCGGCGATCACCGCGAAGAGCACGCCGTCGCGCAGCGTCCGCACGGCCGTGGCGGCCGCCTGCCGCGCCTCGCGGATCTTGCCGCCGCTCATCGAGCCCGACGTGTCCACGATGATCACCTCGGCGGCATCGGCGGGCACGACCTGTGTGGTGACGCCGCCCGTGGAGCCGACGGTGAGGATGGCGTGCACCTCGCGGCCGTCGAGGGGGAGGTACTTGTTCTGGTCGATGGTCAACGTGAAAGCGGGCTGGTCACTCACGGGCATCTCCTAAGGGGATCAAGGCGATCGTCACGTTGTCCTGGCCGCCTGAGTCCAGTGCGTGCCGCAACATCTCGCGGGCCATGTCGAGTGGGGCACCGGAGCGGGGGAAGGCGTAGCCGTCCAGGTAGCGCCACAGGCCGTCGCTGCAGACGAGCAGCAGGCCGGGCGCGGCGGGGGTGAAGGTCCGTACGTGGAGCGTGACGTCTTCGGCGTCCGCCCCGAGCCAGGCGGTGATCTCGCCGGTCTCCACTGCGTCGTCCTCGGTCAGCAAGGCGCCGTGTCCGTCGCCGCGCATCCAGTAGGCCCGCGTGTCACCGGCCCAGCCGAGCGTGAACCGGTCCCGCTCGACCACGGCGGCGACGTACGTGCAGGCGGGAGCGTCGTACACGGAGGTCGCCAGCTTGGTCACCGCCCGGCCGGCCAGCTCGAACGCCTCCTCCTGCGACAACCCCCTGGCCAGCGCGGCGGCCGCGGTCTCCACCGCCACCGCGGAGGCCTCATCGGCCCTGGGCGAGCTGCCCACTCCGTCGCACACCACGGTCACGACCGTGTGGCCGGAGGCCAGCAGCGCCATCGCGTCCTCGTTGCGGCTGCGGCGCAGCCCCCTGTCCGTCAGGGCCGCCGCGCCGTTGGCCAGCACGGTCTCCGCGTGGTCCCGCCCGGTGGGCTGGCGCAGGCCGCACCGCTCGCAGTAGCCCTCCGCGTCGACGGCGGCCGCCCCGCAGGACGCGCACGTGGGAGCGCCCAGCGGGTGACCGCAGGCCTCGCAGTAGGTGTCGCCCGCGAGCACGGGAGCTTCGCAGACCGGGCAGCAGGCGGCGCGCGCGGTGTCCCCGGTCACAGCCATGTCCTCGGTCGTACGGCGTTCGCCTGGTCGATGAGCGCGTAGCGTTCCTGCCGGGAGTTCGCCGTGACGGCGAGCTTGCGGTAGATGGACTCCAGTCGCCTGCGCAGCCCTGGCTCGGTGAACCGGGCTCCGGCCAGCTCCAGGTCCGGCGGCGGCGCGTTCGTCTCCAGCCAGGTCAGCCCGCCGTGCAGCAACTCGGCCGTCAGCAGCTCGCGGCGGCGCGTTTCGAGGTCCGGCAGGTTCGCCAGCCGGCCGGCCGCGGCCACCAGATCGCCGGGGGCGATCGCGTCCGGGTCGGGGCGGCGCACCGCGGAGGCGGCCAGCGCGACCTGCGCCGCCATCCGGTGGCTCGACGTGGCGGGCACCTCGTCGAGCACGCCCATCCTGCCGGTCCTGGCCAGCCCGAACGCCGCGCTCACACAGCCGTGGTCGGTGCGCCAGACGCTCTCGTACCAAGGGGCCGCGCCTGACGGGCCCGACCGTTGTCCCGCGCACTCCAGCGCGAACGCCAGCGCCAGCTTCGGCGCCAGCTCACCGGGCACCAGCGACACGCAGGCGTCGAACATCGACACCGCCTGCCCCATCTGCCCCGTGGCCAGCGCAAGAACGCCGCGGTACCACGTGACCCGCCAGTCGCCGGGCAGCTCCGTGGCCAGCGCGCTCAGCGCGACGGGCGTCTCCGCCGCGCCGTCCTCGGCCAGAAGTCTGGCCCGCATGAGCTTCGTCTCGGGCGTCGGCGGCATCGCGGCGAGCTGGTCCAGCAGCTCCTTGCCATCCCGGCCGAGCAAACCGGCCAGCGCGCCCGCGGCCGGGTCGCCCGGGTCGACCAGCGGCACCGGCAGCCGGTGCGCGACCACGACGGGGTCGAGCGGCCCGAACACCTCATCGTCCGCCTCCGACAGCGCCGTCCCCACCGCGCCCCGCTCGGGCCCGAACAACGTCGACGGGTGCGGGTACGGCACTCCCTCCTCTTGGGCGCAGATCGCGCGCAACACCCCGAGGAGCTGCTCCTCCATCTCCCACGCGCTCTGGAACCTGTCGGCCGGATGGACGGCGGTGGCCCTGCGCAGCCATCGGGTGAACGACGGATGCCCGCAGTCCTGCGGCAGCGGGGCGGCATTGCCGTTCACGACCGGGCTGAACCCCGGGATCGTCAGCACCGCCAGCGTCCTGGCGACGGTGTAGAGGTCGGAGGTCACCGACGACGGATGGGTCTCCAGCTCGGGGGCGTGATAGCCGCGCGTGGCCCACGACGTGCCCGGCGGGGAGCCGAGGGGCTGCACCGCGCCCAGGTCGATGAGCTTGAGCCCCTTGCCCACCCTGATCACGTTGGCCGGCTTCAGGTCGCAGTAGACCAGGCCGGCCTCGTGCAGGTAGCCGAACGCCTGCAGGATCTCCCGCCCGTAGATCAGGGCCTCGCGCAGCGGCAGCGGGCCCTGGCGGCGCAGCTCGTGCAGGGACTGGCCGCCGACGTACTCCATGACGATGTAGCCGAGCCCGGCCGAACGCTGGAAGTTGAACACCTTGACGATGTTGGGATGATCGACGGTGGTGAGCACCTTGCGCTCGGCCTCCGCCGCCGCCAGCGCCTCGGCGTCGTTGGTGTTGAGCAGGCCCTTGAGCACCACCCAACGGCCGTCGAGGTTCTCGTCGGCGGCCAGGTAGATCCAGCCGAGCCCGCCGTGCGCCAGGCAGCCCAGCACCCGGTACTGGCCGGCCACCAGGTCGTCCTTGTCCAGCTTCGGGGTGAAGGAGAACGCGGTGCGGCAGTGGGGGCAGAACCCGTCCGTGAGCCCGGGCCGGCCGTCCCTGGAGCGGCCGACGGGCTTGCCGCAGTCGGGGTTGGCGCAGAACCGTTTCTCCTCGGGCACCTCGGGGTTGGTCATCACGGCGGTCGCCGGGTCGCGGTAGGGCGCCGACGGCAGGTCGGCGATGGTGGCCAGCACCCCGGCCCGCGACCTGCCGCTGCTCGTCGGCCCGCTGGTCGGCCGGCTCACCGGGTTCGTCTGCGGCGACGAAGGCTGCGTCCGGTACGAGGCGGGAGGCGCGGGAGAGCTCTCCGCGGCGCCGCACAGGTCGCAGTAACCCTCGTCGATCGTGCCCGTGCAGCCTGGCTGCGCGCAGCGGCTCATGAGGTCCCTCCGTGGATCGCGCGCTGATAGTCCTCGACGGCGGCCGCCGCCTTCGTCAGGTCGCACGGGGCGCTCCACAACAACGCGCGGGCCCGTGCGAACAGGCCGGTGGCGGCCGGATCCTCCGCCATCCCCTTGCGCACCGCCATCACCTGGCAGGCGCCGAGCCGCCCGCGTAGCTCGTCACGCCTGCCGACCAGCCCGTAGAGCGCCTTCGCGGTGGCCAGCGCCTGCTCGGCCGCCCCGTCGGCGTCACTTTCCAGCTCCGCCAGCCGCTTGGCCCGCAGCACCCAGGTGTCGGCCGAGACGTCGAGCGCGTCCAGTGCGCCGGTCAGGGCGTCCACCCTGCTCCTGGGCTGGGCCTGGGGCGGCAGGGCGATCTTGACCACGACCGCGCCGTGGGCCAGCCTGGCCTCGCTCTCGGCCGCGCGTACCCGGTCCAGCGCGGCCGCCAGGTTCTCGCGGCGCCTGGCGTAGTCCTGCTTGACGACGATGGCCAGCTCCAGCTCGGCCAGCGAGGCGGTCAGGAGCCGGGCGACCCGGTCGAGATCGGGCTCGATGGCCGCGCCGAGCGGGTCTTCCACGACGGCGGCACGCATCCGCTTCAGCTCCGCTTCCAGCGTGTCCAGGCCGGCGGCGCTCTCGCCGAGATCCTGCTCCAGCTCGCGGATGCGCCGTAGCTCGGCGCCAGCGGTGTCGAGGCGGGGCAGCAGGGTGTTCCACTGGGCGTCGATGTCGTTGAGGGCGGAGGTGACGTCCTGGAACGCGGCGTCCATCTGCGTGACGGTGGCGTCGAGGGTCAGCCGCTCGTCCGCCTCGGGCAGCAGCGAGCGCTGCTCGACGGGTTTGGCGGCGGCCCGCAACAACACGGACGTGCCCGCGAGCAGCTCGGTCAGCTCGGCCAGTTGCTCGGTGCTCAGCCTGCTCCGCGCGGCCTTGATCTGCTCGGCGTCGCGTAACACGGCGCGATAGGCGTCGTTCAGCCGCCAGAGGCGGGCCAGCGACTCCTGCGCCGCGGCCCAGCGGCGTTCGGTCGCGCCGCGTAAGGTGGCCCCCTTGAGTAACCGGTAAGTGGTATGGGATTCGAGATCGAGCAGGTCGCCGGAGATGCGGTCGCGTTCGTCGGCCCGAGCGCGCAGTGCGTGCTCGACGCCTTCCCTGCTCATAGGTGGTCCCAGGCTCATCACGCTCCCCGTGAAGAGATCCCCCGTGCCCCGGTTTATACCGGCTCAACGGCGGGTCGGACGGCTTAAGTTCCTTTGGCTCGGGGGGACCCCTGACTTGTCCCTGATTCAACCCTGTGTCGCCTGCAATCCGCTTAAAGGATCTCTTAGCGTTACGGACATGGGACGCATATTTCTGATCATCGCAGCGGTCGTCGCCGCGCTCGTACTCCTCGGCCCGCTCGTGGGGTTCGCGCTCACGCTCCTCAAGTGGGGCCTCATCATCGGGGCCGTCGCTCTCGGCGTCATGTTCGTGTCGAAGTGGGTCCAAAGGAAGTCGGGGCAGGGGACATAGCTTCCTGAGGGATCCCCAGTCATAGTTGGGTGATGGAAGCGCGGCCGGCGGTTGACGATGCCGCGCTCGGGCGCGAGGCCATGGCCGTGCTCGAGGCGAACTGGACGGGCACTGGCACCGTGCCCGCGCCAGGCCTCTATCCGCACCAATGGAGCTGGGACTCCGCCTTCGTCGTCATCGGCCTGGCCAGGCACCGGCCGGACCGGGCCCGCGACGAGCTCCTCAGCCTGCTGCGCGGCCAGTGGGCGACGGGGATGGTGCCGCACATCGTCTTCCACACGCGCGAGGCGTACTTCCCCGGGCCCTCCGTATGGCGCTCCCAGGAGCACGAGGCCGCGCCGCACGTGCTCACCTCGGGACTGACCGCGCCGCCACTGCACGGGCTGGCGTTGTGGTGGCTCTACCAGCACACCGGCGACGAGGCGTTCGTCAGGAAGGCGTACCCGGCGCTGGTCGCCCAGCACGACTACCTCGCCTCGGCCCGCGACCTCGGCGGCGCGGGGCTCGCCGCGATCGTGCACCCGTGGGAGTCGGGCATGGACGACAGCCCCGCCTGGGACGAGCCGCTGGCCGCGCTGCCCGTCATCAGGTACGGCTACCGCCACGTGGAGCTCGAGGAGCGCCACCCCGACAGCGACCACGACCGCTACGTCTGGCTCGCCATGCGCTACCGCGACGCCGGATACAGCCCCGGCTACCTGCGTGACGAGCACCCCTTCGCGGTCGAGGACCCGATGTTCAACGGGATCTGGCTGGCCTCCTGCCAGGCCATGGCGGAGCTGGCTCCGCTCGCGCACGCCGATCCCGCACCCCACGTCGAGCAGGCCGCGCGCATCAGGCAGGCCATGCTCGAGCGCCTGTGGGACGGCTGCTTCTACGCCAGGGACCTGCGGGCCGACCGGCTGATCAGAGTGTCCACAGTGGGCGGGTTCGGGCCGCTGCTCGACCCCTGGCTGCCCAGCGAGCACCTGCAGGCCGCCGTCGAGATGCTCGAGTCGGCCAGGTTCATGGGCGCCACCGGCTACCCGGTGCCCAGTTGCGAGATCCGCGCCACCCAGTTCGACCGCACCCGCTACTGGCGCGGGCCCTCGTGGGTGAACACCAACTGGCTGCTGCGCCGGGCCGCGGCCGTGCACTCGCTCGACCATCTCGCCCAGCAGCTCACCAACGGCACGCTGCGCCTGGTCAGGCAGGCCGGTTTCCGGGAGTGCTTCGACCCCTTCGACGGCAGCGGCCGGGGCTGCCGGGACTTCTCCTGGAGCGCGGCGCTCACCCTCGACCTGCTCGCCGATACCGTTGAGGAATGAGCATCTTCCGCCGTCTGCCCGCCGACGTGCGCAAATCGTTGACCACCGAGCCGGGGGAGCGGGTGCTGACGTTCGCGCCCGGTCAGGCCGGCGGCTTCCTCGTCGCCACGAACCTCGCGCTCTACCTGCCCGACGGGACGCGGGTGCCCTACGAGACGATCGACAAGGCATCGTGGAGCGAGGAGGGGCTGATCGTCACGACCATGGACGGCGGGTCCTACGCCGAGCGCATCGACGAGCCGCGCATGCTGCCCGAGACCGTCCGGGAGCGCGTCAACGCCACGATCGTGGTGAACAAGCACGTCAAGCTGCCCGGCCGGGGCGGCGTGCGGCTGGTGGCCAGGCGCCGGCCCGGCGGCGAGGTGCTGGGCTGGACCCTCGTCTTCGACGAGGGCCTCGACCCCGAGGATCCCGGCCTGCGCGCACAGGCCGAGCAGGCTCTGGAGGGAGTGCGCCGCAGCATGGGCGTGTGACCTCGCGCACACCCCTGCGCTCGGTCAGTACGGGATCCCGCTCTCGCGGGCCTTCTTCTCCACGCCCTCGCCCTGGGCCTCCTCCTCCGGCCAGCCGGTGCCGCCATCGTGCTTGTGGGCCTCACGGCTCAGGAACGGGATCCGCTGCTGCAGCGTGTCGCCCATCCTGGACCTCGCCATTCCCGCGTACTTCGATGCCTGCGCGCCGACCACGCCCGCGGCCTCCTGAACCCGGGGGTTGTCGGCGATCCGCTGCGCCGCCCGCTTGATCTGTTCGTACCGTTCGCGTCCGGCCCGGCTGCCCAGCACGTAGCCGATCGCCAGGCCCGCAGCGAATGTCATCCGATATCGCATTTCGCACCTCCGCTGTCTCCGGGCCTACCCCGCTCACGATGCGACACGCACTCCCGGAGTGCGCTAATCTATTCCTGCGCACGACGCAAGGGCCGAAGGCCCTGGTGATCAGCGCAGAGACGGTGTCGATCCCGCGTA
This sequence comes from Nonomuraea sp. 10N515B, assembly GCF_052245915.1. Lineage (NCBI taxonomy): Bacteria > Bacillati > Actinomycetota > Actinomycetes > Streptosporangiales > Streptosporangiaceae > Nonomuraea > Nonomuraea sp. 10N515B. The sequence continues at coordinate 139,011 of NZ_JBQQBQ010000001.1, read as the reverse complement.
GCTCAACGGCAGAGCAGCCGGCTGTTAACCGGCAGGTTATAGGTTCGAGTCCTATCGCGGGAGCCACTCATCAAGGCCTCTTCCCATTCGGGAGAGGCCTTGTTGCTTTGTGGGATCACCTTGACGCGTTTACAGGGATCATAGATCGCTGAAGATCACTTCGGGTGTCTTAAGCCCCGCTTCAGGCGCCGCGTACGACCCTCCAGGAGTCCGAATCACCTCGGGGAGGGAGATCCCATGTTGAAGCGGCGCCTCGCGATCGTCGGGACGGCGGTCGTGCTGGGACTGGCCGGCATGGCCGGGACCGCGCTGGCCGACCACGAGCCGATCAGAGTGCACCCCAAGCCGGGCCACGAAGGCTCGGTCCAGGTGCACGCCGAGCCGGCCGAGCCGGTCTTCGTCAGCGGCAAGCTGACGTGCTGGATCAGCGGCCGCGGCAAGGCTGTGACATTCTCCAGGGCCAAGGTCGCCGAGCTCATCGATGAGAAGGTCATCGAACCGGAGCACACCTGGGAAACCGCCGCGGACGGCGTCACGCTGATTCCCGCCGACCGGGTGTCGATCGCCGTACCCGCCAGGGAACTGCCGCGTAAGGTCGTCGGCAAGCGCTGGCACGAGCGCCGCGTCCTCCACCTCACCTGCGTGTGGGACGACTTCGTGGCGCAGTAGAGCGTCGTGCCCCCGGTGCCTCCGGGGGCACGCTGCCTTTTCACGCTTTGTGATACCACGAGCACATGATTTTTCATTTGGCGGGACAAAGGCGGGTGGGGCGGGAAAGGATGGAGGCGCCGGTCCCCTGGGCCGGAGCCGCGGGAAGGTCGAGACGGAGGCGAGGAAAGGGCGCCCCCGCCAAGGACGTGCCGCCGAACCCGGAACCGGCGGGGCGATCCGCTGATGGAGAAGTGCTGGTTGCCGCGTGCGTACCTGGATCACGTCCCTGCGTCCCTTCGACGCGCCCGCCATGCGGTCATGGCTGGAGCGAACCACCGACCTGCGCGAGGCGGAGCGCTTCATCAGGCTCTACCACGCCGAGAACCCCTCCGTGGGCGGCCTGTACGCCCGGCTGCGCGACGTCACCAGGGACGTCGCCCGTACCGGGACTTACACGCACACGTTCGAGGAGCTCGAGTTCGGCGCCCGGGTGGCCTGGCGCAACAGCAGCCGATGCATCGGCCGGCTCTACTGGCGCTCGCTGCGGGTACGCGACCGCAGGCAGGTGAGCACCGCCGAGGGCGTGGCCCTCGAGTGCGTCGACCACCTGCGCGAGGCCACCGGCGACGGCAAGATCAGGCCCACGGTCACCGTCCTGCAGCCCGACACCCCCGCCCTGCCGGGGCCCCGCATACTGAACGACCAGCTCGTCCGCTACGCCGGGCATCGGGTTCGTGGCGGCCAGGTTGTTGGCGACCCCAAGAACGCCGAGCTCACCGACACGGCCAAGGCGCTGGGGTGGCGCGGCGGCACCGGCGGCCGGTTCGACGTGCTGCCGGTGATCATCCAGGCGGCGTTCGGGGATCCGCTCCTGTGCAACCTGCCCGGTGACGCCGTCCTGGAGGTGCCGCTGATGCATCCCGAGTACCCCTGGTTCGCCGACCTGGGGCTGCGCTGGCACGCCGTACCGGCCATCTCGGACATGTGCCTGGAGATCGGCGGCATCTGCTACCCCTGTGCGCCGTTCAACGGCTGGTACATGGGGACCGAGATCGGCGCGCGCAACCTCGCCGACACCGACAGGTACGACCAGCTCGCGGTGGTGGCCGAGCGGCTCGGCCTGGACACCTCCACCGAGCGCTCGCTGTGGCGCGACCACGCGCTGGTGGAGCTGAACGTGGCGGTGTTGCACTCGTTCGAGCAGGCCGGGGTGACGATGACCGACCACCACACCGAGTCGCGGCGCTTCCTCACCCATCTGGCGAAGGAGGAGAAGGCGGGGCGCGTCTGCCCGGCCGACTGGTCGTGGATCGTGCCGCCGCTGTCGGGCAGCGCCACGCCCGTTTTCCACCGCTACTACGACACCAGCGTCCTCACCCCGGCCTTCGCCCATCACCGTTAGCCGCCCGCGCGCGGCGTGCTCGCGGTGAGCCGCTCGCGCAGGGCGGCCAGGTCGGCGGCGCTCACGTAGGCGTCCAGACTGTGGAGGCCGTCGAGCGCCGCCAGCACAGCCTCGCGCGCGGTGGTGCCCGTCCTGGCCAGGTATGCCTGCACCCGCAGGTCGTCGTCGGGCTGGCCGAGCGCCGCGTAGAGCGGGCGCAGGCGGGCCGTCGACCGCTCGTAGTCGGCCAGGATGTCCGGCGCGCCGACCCCGGCCAGCGTGAGCAGCAACAACGCGATCAGGCCGGTGCGGTCGCGTCCTGCCACGCAGTGCACGAGCACCCCGCCGGGCGGCGCCTGCGCGATCGCCTGCAGCACGCGGGCGCATCGATCCGGGTGACGCTCCAGGAAGGCGCGGAGATAGAGCGGCGTGCCGCCGTGCTGGTGGGGCTCGCCGGGCTCGTGCAGCGGCACGTCGATCACGGTCATCCACCGCGGGCGATGGCCCTGGCCCGCTGCCCGGTGCTCGCCCGGCGTGCGGAGGTCCACGATGGTCCGTACGCCGTGAGCCGCTGCCGCCGCCCAGCCCGCCTCGGTCAGCCGGTCGGGCGTGTCGGAGCGCACCACGGCTCCCCAGCGGGTACGCCGCTCTCCGGCGGCCGGCAGGCCGCCCAGGTCCCGGACGTTGTGGCAGCCGTCCCAGGCGAGGTCTCGGTCCATGGGGACACGGTACTTGCCGTCGCGGGCTAGAACATGGTTCGGTTGGAGCATGGCGGAACTCGTGCTTTCAGCTGTCGACCAGGGCGTGCTCACGCTGACCTTCAACCGTCCCGACACGCTCAACGCCTGGACGGACGCGATGGGGCGGCGCTACTTCGACCTGCTGGCGGAGGCGGAGAAAGACCCCGGGGTGCGGGCCGTGGTGGTCACGGGTGCGGGCAGGGGGTTCTGCTCCGGGGCCGACTTCAAGACCCTGAACGCCATCCAGACCGGCTCCTACGACGAGACCCCCGATCCGCGGCCCACCAGCTTCCCCACGACCATCGGCAAGCCGATCATCGCGGCGGTCAACGGGGCCTGCGCGGGGCTCGGCATGGTGCATGCCCTGGTCTGTGACCTGGTCTTCACGGCCGAGTCCGCCAAGTGGACCACCGCCTTCCCGCGGCGCGGCCTGATCGCCGAGTACGGGCTGTCATGGGTGCTGCCCCGGATCATGGGGCAGCAGCGGGCCATGGACGTGCTGTTGTCGGGGCGCGTGTTCACCGGGCGGGAGGCGTACGAGCTGGGGCTGGTCAACCGGGTGGTCCCGGGGGACGGGGTGGTGGCGGAGGCCCAGGCATATGCGCGGGAGCTGGCCGTGCACAGCTCGCCGGCGTCGATGGCGGTGATCAAGCGGCAGGTGTGGCGGGATTGGGACGTCACGCTCGAGGAGTCCGCCAAGGTGGCCGTCCAGGAGATGATGGCCTCCTTCGGCCGCCCCGACTTCGCCGAAGGCGTCGCCGGCTTCCTGGAACGCCGCCCGCCGAACTTTCCCCCGCTGTAGACCCGCGGCGAAGGGGCGGCCTCGTCGGCCGGGCTCGAACCGGCGTCCACCCGGTCCCGAGCCGGGCGCTCTACCACTGAGCTACAACGAGGCCTCGCCATCGCCGACCGGGCTCGAACCGGCGTCCACCTGGATGAAGAGCCAGGCGTTCTACCACTGAACTACGGCGTGGCAGCCCTAGTGTGCTCGGTTCCCGCGAACACGCGCCACCCCTTTACGACGGGTGCTCTTTCACGGGCAGATCGCTGAGCACGACGCCGGACCGCAGCCCGTGCCGGGCGTCGGCGGCCAATTCCTCCTTGACGTGCTGGCCGCTGAATACCCCGGCGCGGCGCAGCAGCGCCGCCCACACCGGGTCGGCGATGGTGACGCCGTGGACCAGCTCCGGCGTGGGCCGGAACACCGCGGTCGCCCGTGCAGGCGCGGGCGCCGTCCAGCCAGAGGAGACCGGATCGAGGCCGGCGCGCCGGCAGGCCGCCTCGACGTCGGCGCGCGTGCAGGGTACGTCGCCGTCGAGTACCTCCCAGGGCGGCGGCAGACCCGCCCACACCTTCGTGTTGGGATCGACGTCGCCGCCGTCGGCACGATGCCAGGCCGCCAGGTCGGCGGCCATGAGCCGCATCACCTTGCCGGGGCAGGCCGCGTCCAGGAGTTCCAGGGCGTTCAGCGCGGCCAGGCAGGCCAGCCAGCCCGCCCGGGCCGCGTTGTAGGCGACGGCCAGGTTGTTCCAGGTGGTGGAGTCGTGGCCGCGCCGCACGATCATCGTTTCGCGGTCGGTGTCCGGCCACCAGCGCTCGCGGAGCATCGCCGCGCTGTGCCGCATCACCGACGACCAGCGGCCGAGCAGGAGGCCTCGCTCTTCCTCGTTCAGGTGCTCCAGGACGTCCGGGCTGGTACGCACCTGGGCGATCATCCACCAGTCGGAGCGGCTCGTGCACCGATCCAGCAGGAGCGAAGCGATCTCGTCGAACGGGTTGTCCCGCCCGGCGAGGCTGAACTCCCTGCGCAGCTTGCGGCGCGCGGTGTAGTAGGCCACGAAGCAGGCGGCGTCGGCATCCGCGGCGAACCGCTCGAACGGCACCTCGGCCGCGAATCCAGTGACCCCCACCATGAGCAGGCGCCGCTTTCCCTGCTCGGCAGCAAGCGTCCCAGCCTTGGCCGAGAGCCTGCGCAGCATCCGGAACCGCCGGTTGTACTGCCGCTTGGACAGCTCCATCCCGGCCGCGTCGCGGGCCTGCCGGTTGAGCCGGTCGGCCAGAAAGTCACTGTGGCCGGGCGTCCACCGGATCGAGCGGCCCATCCTCGCCGCGAACTCCAGCAACGACTCCGGATCGTCCGGGTCCACCTCCACCGACCGCTCGAACAGCCGGCTGGCCGCCGCCACCTGCCGTGTCCCGCCCACCGGGCGGGCATAGTCGGTCGACATCGACGAGAACGACGCCGCGCCCCGCGATGAGTGCTTGGCCGCGCGCTCCAGCACGACGCGCTCGCGCCGGGTCAGCTGCCCCTCCAGCGCCTGCATCACCAGGTCGGCGACGTCTTCGGGGCGGTAGCGACGGTCCAGCGAGCCATGCAACTCGGCCATGATCTCCCGGCGGGACGCCGGCCGATGCCTGCGCTTTGTCATGGCCGCCATCATGACGAGGTCGGCCGTCGGAATCGACTGTTTTACGGAGCTGGATGCTCTTACGCCAGGCGGTGGGCGCCGGGGGCCGGGGTGGCGGGGAGGAAGCGGGGAGGCTGGAAGCCGTGCTCGGCATAGGCGCCCACGACCGACTGCTGGACGACCTCCAAGCGGTCGTCGGACACCAGGGCGATGGCCGAGCCGCCGAAGCCGCCGCCGGTCATCCTGGCGCCCCGGGCGCCGCCCTTGACGGCGGCCTCCACCGCCACGTCCAGTTCGGGCGACGACACCTCGTACTGGTCCCTGAGCGACAGGTGCGAGGCGTTCAGCAGCGCGCCGATCTCGGTGATGGCGCCGGCCCGCAGCAGGCCGATGAGGGCCTCCACGCGGTGGTTCTCGGTCACGACGTGCTGGGTGCGCTTGCGCTCGTCGCCCTGCAGCAGCTCCAGGGCCGCCGCCAGATCGGTCACGTCACGCAGGGCCGGGACGCCGAGCTTGCGGGCAGCGGACTCGCATTCCGCGCGGCGCTTGGCGTATTCGCCGCCCGAGTGCTCGTGGTGGACCTGGGTGTCGATGATGAGAATGCTCAGCCCGTGGGAGGCCAGGTCGAGCGGGATGTTGCGGGAGCCGAGCGAACGGCAGTCGAGGAACAGGGCGTGCCCCTCCTCAGACAGGGCGGAGGCGGCCTGGTCCATGATGCCGGAGGGCACGCCGACGAAGCCGTTCTCGGCCTTCTGGCTGAGCAGGGCGATCTCCATGGGCGTCATGCCCAGGTCGTGCAGCTCATTGAGCGCGGAGGCGACGGAGACCTCGAGTGCGGCGCTGGAGCTCAGGCCCGCGCCCGACGGGATGTCGCCGTCGATCGCGATGTCGGCGCCCGCCACGCGGTCGCCCAGCATGGCCAGGACGCCGACGACATAGCGGGTCCAGCCCGTGGACTCCTCGTGGCTCGTGATCGTGACGGGCTCGCCTGAGGACTGGAGGGAGAGCAGGCGGATGGTCTTGTCCGTGCGCGGGGTGACCGCGGCCGTCACGCCCCACGGCACCGCGAACGGCAGCACGAAGCCGTCGTTGTAGTCGGTGTGCTCGCCGATCAGGTTGACGCGGCCGGGCGCGTGCCAGACGGTCTGGGGGGACGCGCCGTAGGCGGCACGGAAAGCTTCAGCAACGCGCATAATCGAACACTCCTCAACAAAGACCCGACCGTAGACTAGCGCCATGGAGGAGCTCCTGGATCCAGGGCTCGGTCAGGTCCGGGTGTTCCTGATGCACGACGACAACAAGCCGCGCAAACTCAAGCACAACCTGGGCCATCGCCGGCTGCTGACCTTCGGCGGCGCCTACTCCAATCACGTCAGGGCCGTCGCGGAGGCCGGGCGCCGGCACGGGATCGAGACGATCGGCGTCATCCGGGGCGAGGAGCATCTCCCGCTCAACCCGTCCCTGGCCTACGCCGAGGCCTGCGGGATGACGCTCACCTATCTCGACCGGGCCTCCTATCGGCTCAAGCACACCGAAGAGGTGCAGGCGCGACTGCGCGCGCGGTGGGGCGAGGACGTGGCGATCCTGCCCGAGGGCGGCAGCAACGCCGCCGCCGTGCGCGGGTGCGCCGAGCTGCCCGGGGAGATCGCCGTGCCGTACGACGTCGTCTGCTGTCCGGTCGGCACCGGCGGGACGCTGGCCGGGATCTCGGCGGGACTGCCGGAGGGCAAGCGGGCGATCGGGTTCGCGGTGCTCAAGGGGGCGGGGTTCCTCGCCGGCGAGGTGGCCAGGCTGCAGCGGGAGGCGTACGGGCGCACGTGGTCGAACTGGTCGCTCAACCTGGACTACCACTTCGGCGGATACGCCAAGACAACACCGGCTTTGGACGGATTTATCGAGAAATATCGAGTCGAAGGCGTCTATGTCGCCAAGATGCTCTACGGGATCCTCGACCTCGCCCGCCAGGGCGCGTTCGCCCCCGGCACCCGCGTCGTCGCCGTCGTCACCGGTCAGCCCTCGACCCCCGTGGCCAGGTGAGACGCACCGACCGGCTTCGACTCGGGCGACCCGCGCTGGCGCAGATAGATCGACAACACCACCATCGACAACACGGCCAGCAGCTCCGACTGCCAGTTCTGCAGACTCCGGTCCCAGAACTCCGGCGAGGTGACGTATGAGCCCCACGTGACCGGATCCCGCAGGTCGCCGAGCCGCTCGGCGTTGTACGCGGCCTGCCCTGCCACCGACTGCGCCAGCCACGACAACAGGAAGAGCAGCCCCATCACCAGCCCGAGCGAGTTGCTGTACAACCACAACCGCCACCCCTTGGCCTTGGCCCAGGAGGGGGACTGGGGAGTGGCGTGCGCCCCGATCTGCTGCTGATGGTCGGACTCCGTGCCCATCGCGTCCACCTTCTTGGACTCGGGCGACCCCTTCTGCACCAGCCACACAGTGAGCATGACGAACAGGAAGAACTGCAGGTACTCCGACTGCCAGTTCTCGGCCACGTTCACCGCGAACGCCGAGGACGCCACGTACTGGAGCACCGAGACCGGCGGGGCCCCCTCGGCCCGCTGCTGGTCGTTGAACTCCAGCGTCCCGGCCACCGCCTGGCCGGCGACCGCCAGAAGGAACATGATGAGGAAGGCCAGAGCGAGCGAGTTCTCCTTGACCCACCTCACAGCCTCGACCACCCCACGTAGAAGAACAGCGTGAGACCCACCACGATCACGAGCGTGGTGAGGGCGAACATCACGCGCATCAGTCGTCCACCTCGCAGTCGTAGGGAAGGTCGGGCACCGGCTCGCAGCCCGCGGCCCTGACCCGCCACCCGTCGCTGTAGCGGTGCAGGAAGATCGTGTCACCGGCCAGTCGCACCTGGGCCTCGTCCCCCCACACGCTCACCGAGACGACCACGCCGCCGGGGCCCAGCCTGAGCTCACGCAGCGCGTCGGCGCACGACTGGCCGCGACGGGGCAGCTTGTCGGCGGTCTTGCGGGCGAGCATCCCGCACGCGGCCTCGTCCTGGCCCGCGGTGATCAGGGCGTGGAACCGCTCCGCCACCCGCGTGGGGGAGGCCGTGTCGACGGAGCAGCCGGCCAGGGCCACCGCCAGCACGATGAGCAGGATCCTCATGGGGCGCCTGCTACCCCGCCGTTAATCAAACATGCTGGCCGGTCAGCCGCCGAGCTGATCGAGGACGGGGGACACCAACGCGTTCAGCTCGCGGGCCAGCACCGTCACCGCGCGGTGGGCACGCTGTTCGACCTCGTCGTGCGGGCCCTCCGGCTCCGGCGGCAGGTCCTCGAGCGGCACGGGCGCCTCGACCAGCAGCGACGCCCGCAGGAACGGGATCCTGGCGAGGTCCTGCTGCGACGGATCGACATATTGGCCGAAGGTCTCCTGCCAGCCCAGCCAGCCGCGATCGCGCCACCAGGCCCGCGAGCGGGTCAGCTCCTCGGGCAGCGGGGAGACCAGCCTGACGCGCGCGTAGAGCGTCCCGTCCCAGGTGTTGCGGTGGCAGGTGGCCTCCAGGACGCGGCGGTCCCACCGTACGTACCCGGGTGTGAGGGACGGCGGCGTGGCCAGCCGCCATGCCGCACAGGCGAACCGGACGGGTGCGATGTCGCCCCACTCGAACTTCTCCAGGTTCTTACGCACGTGCACGGCATAGCGCCCGTCACGGTCCCTGTCGAACTCTTGGTCGATCCAGAACGCCTTGGCCATGGGATCTACGCTACGGCGCTCCGGCGTTCCGCAGGGCGAGGACCGGAGATCTCGGAATGTCCTGTGACCGACGCGGCGCATCTGTAGCTTTTTCACATCATTGGCTGACATTGGGGTGGAGAATGGCGTCAGAAGAGCTCGACGCGGCCATGACGTGCTGGAAGGCGGGGGAGCTCGACCGGGCCGCCGCGCTGTTCAGGCAGATCGCGGCCACGGGCGATCCGGAGGCGTCCCATCTGCTGGCCGGTCTGCTGCAGGAGCAGGGTGATCTGGAGGGCGCCGAGGCGGCGCACCGGTCGGTGATCCAGTCGGGCGACCCGGTGTTCGGCCAGCGCTCGGCCATGGCCATGGGCATGATGCTGGTCACGGCGAAGGAGTGGCCGGCCGCGCACCGGGTGCTGACGATCGCCTCGGACGGCGCCGACTTCGAGGTGGCCGCCCTTGCCGAGACGGCGATGGTGCTGGTGTGCACGCAGCTGGGCGACGCGCGGGGTGCGCAGCAGGCGCTGGAGCGGGCCCGCCGGTGCGACAGTCCCGCCGTGGCCGAGCTGGCCGCGCGGCTGGAGCTGCCGGAGTTCCACCAGGACCCGGCCTCGGCCCGCGAGCTCTACGAGCAGGCCGAGGACGAGGACGACTACCGGGTGTTGCTGACCTGCGGCGACCCCCACGTCGTGTCGCTCTCGGCGTTCCAGCTCTACCGGGTGTACGCCGAGGAGGGGGATTTCGACGCCGCTCGCGCGGTATGCGAGCACGCCATCGCCGTCGGCCACCCCGACCACCTGGCGACGGCGCACAAGCTGCTCGGCGCGGTGCTGGTGGACCTGGGCGAATACACCGAGTCGGCGGCCGCCTACCGCGTGGCCGCCGAGGACCCCCGCCCCGACGTCCGGCTGCCGTCGCTGATCGAGCTGGCCAAGGTCACCGCCCAGCTCGGCGACGAGGACGAGACGAAGGCGATCTTCCGCCGGGTGATCGCCAGCGGGCAGCGCGAGTACGTCGTGCAGGCCCAGACATGCCTGGCCCAGATGCACACCGAGGCAGGCGAGGTCTCCGAGGCGCTGGCCGCGTTGCGGACGGTGCTGGAGGCGGGGGAGGGCGAGTGGGCGTCGGTCTGCGTGACGCTGCTCGGCCTGCTGCTCGTGCAGCATCCGCAGGCGTACGACGAGGTCATGGAGCTGGCGCGGCTGGCCGCCGGGCACGTGGACCCCGACGCCGCGTTCAAGGCCAGGCTGCTGCTCGACCACGACGACCGGCGGCAGCCGCTCGCCGACCCGGTGGAGGAGCAGGCGGTCCAGGACATCGACGCGGCGCTGGACCACCTGCGCGCCGGCGACCTGGCCGAGGCCCGGCGGCTGCTGCGCGGGGCCTGCGACTGCGGGGCGCCCGCGCAGTCGATCCGGGCCATGATGGCGCTGGCGGAGCTGGAGCTGGGGGAGGGCGACCGGGAGCAGGCCGACGAGCTGCTGACGTACGTGGCCGAGGGCGAGGACGTCGTGCAGGGCTTCGCCGCGGCATTCCTCCTGCACCTGCTGCGGATCTCCGGCGAGGACCTGCACCCGGTGCTGCGCGCGGTGATCGACCACCAGCGGCTCGGGCGCGAGGAGGGGCTGACCCGCTACCACGAGACCATGAGCCACGCCGACCCGGCCGTGGCCGCGGTCGGCACGGCGGTCTTCGCCCAGGTGCTGGCCTCGTTCGGCTACGCGCTGTCGGAGACCTCCAGGCTGCTCCACGACGCGGCCGAGTCCGGGGAGCCGCTCGCCCTGTCGTACGCGGCGGCGTTGGCCAAGGAGATCCTGCCGGACCGGGAGGAGGCGGTGGCGCTGCTGCGGCGGGCCCGGGCGGAGGGGCATCCGGTGCTGGCCCCCTGGGTGGGCTACCTGCTGGGCGGGCTGGTGGAGGACGAGCCTGCCGAGGCGCGGGCGGCGTACACGATGGCGCTGGACAGCGCGCACCAGGGGTTGCGGAGCGAGGCGGCCGGGTCGCTGGCGGCGCTGTTCGAGCAGCAAGGGGACCTGCTGGCGGCCTGCCGGCTGCACGAGCGGCGGATCGCCGGGGAGAGCGGTGACGAGGCCGGGCGCAGCGCCTGGTTGCTGGGGCTGACCTGGACGCGGCTCGACGACCTCGCCGCCGCGCGCCGCGCGTTCGAGCTGGCGACGGGCGAGCCACCGGCGATGGGGAGGTTCGCCAGGCGCCTGCTCGACCGGGACTTCGACGGCGCGGCGGAGGCGCTCGCGGGCGTGCCGGAAGGCGGCAACGCGCTGCTGACGAGCATGCTCGGGATGGAGAGCGCGCACGCCTGGCAGCGGCGCGGCGAGACGGCCGCCGCCGACGCGGCGCTCTCGCTGGTGGCCGCCGCCGGGCATCCGGATTTCCGCCAGGAGGCGGACTGTTATCTGGGCGCCTTGCGTAACGAGGCCGGGGACAAGCTGGGGGCGATCGAGGCCTGGTCGCGGGCCGCGGAGGGCGAGAACGAAGGATTGGCCGCGATGGCGCTGAGCGACCTCGCGCGGGTGCGGCAGGAGCTGGGGCAGCTGGGCGAGGCGGCCGAGGCCTGTCGGCGGGTGGTGCGGGACGGCGACGAGCGGCGCCGGGCGGACGCGACGGTGCGGCTGGCGGACGTGCTGGTGGCGAGTGGCGAGCCCGAGGAGGCCCGCGCGCTGCTGGCGGCGTTCGGGGCCGAGGGCCGGCTGTACTTGGCGGGCATGCTGCGCGACCACGGCGACCTGACGGCCGCCCTGACGGTCCTGACGACCCCGCACACCGACGACGCGTCCAGCGCGGACGGCGCGAGCGCGCCATCGGGCGGGGACGGTGGGGGTGAGGCGCGGTTGCTCGGCGAGTTGCTGGCCAGGACCGGTGACCTGGCGGGTGCGAAGGAGGCGTTCGAGCGGGCCGTGGCCGCCGGGTCCGAGTCCGCGGGCGGCACGCTGGTGACCGCCGCCCGGCTGCTCGCCGAGGCGGGCGACGCCGAGTACGCCCGCGCCGCCTACCAGCGGGCAGCCGCACTGGACGAGGACGGCTGGGCCGCGGCCGTGGCCCGGGTGCGCCTGGGCACGGGCACGGCCGAGGAGCGGGGATGGGTGCTGGCCGCCGATGGGGACCGGCAAGAGGCCATCGCGGCGCTGGCCGAGGTCGTGGGCTCGGCGGCGCTGGCCGAGCTGGTGCTCGTGCTCGACGACGGCGACGTGCCGCACGCCCGCCGCCTGCTGGCCGCGCTCGCCGGTGACGACAGGCGCGACGGCCTGGTCCACGCGCTGCGTGTGGCAAGGGGCAAGGACGACGAGGCGACGGCCAGACGGCTCTACCGCCTGGTGATCGAGCTGGCCGGCCGGGAGACCGCCGGGGCCGCAAGGGAGACGGCGGCGGAGGATCGGCAGACGGTCGCGGAGGCGTACCTTTCGCTGGGTGCGAGCTGGGCCGAGGCCGGCGAGCCAGGCCGAGCCGAGCTGTGCTTCCTGCCTGCCACCGAGCATCCGGAGACGGCCCACGCCGCCTGGCACAACCTCGCCATCGTCCGCGAGCGCCGCGGCGACCTCGCCGGCGCCGTGGAGGCCCTGCGTTCCGGGATGCCCGGCACGGCCGTCGCGCTCGCCGAGATGCTGGACGAGCGCGGCGACGCGGCAGGCGTACGGCAGGCGCTGGCGGACGGCGCGGCGGGTGGCGACCTGGAGTGCCTGCGCCTGCTGGTCACCCATCTGGTAGGCGAGTGGGAACACGAGGCCGCGGCCCAGGCGGCCGAATGGGCGGTGGCCACCGGCGACCCGCGGACCGTGGCCACGGGCTACTGGGGATGGGGCGACGCCTACCGGGGCCTGGGCGACCTGGCGGGCGCGGCGCAGATGTACCGCAAGGGCATCGACAGCGGTTTCCCACCGCTCATCCCCGGTCTGCGGACGAACCTGGCCAAGGTCCTGTACGACATGGGCGAGCAGGCAGGCGCGTACGAGGAGGCGGAGGCGGCCGCCGCGGCCGGGGAGCCGGACACCGCCGCCATCGGCCACATCATGATCGGCTGCTGGCGGCACGACGAAGGCGATGTGCTCGGGGCCGCCGAGGCGTTCGCCGCCGCCGCTGCCACCGGCGCCGAGCTCGCCGGGGAGGCACTGGGGAACCTGCGTGCCCTCGCCCACGAGGAATTCGAGCGCGGCGCGCACGACGCGGCCGGTCAGGTGCTGGAGCTGATGGGTGAGCCGGGCGCGGAGGTCGCGCGGGAGCTGGGGAGGAAGTGCACGGACCCGGCCGCCGTACGGGCGTACTTCGAGCGGGCCGGGCGGGGGCCGTTCACCGAGCTGGACGTCGCCGACCGGCTGGCCGCTCTGGGGGAGCGGGCCGAGGCGCGGGCGATCTTCGAGCGGCTGAGCGAGCACGGCGAGCCCGAGGTGCGCTTCGTCGCCGGCGGCAGGTTGCTGGAGCTGCTCGACGGCGAGGGTGACGACGAGGCGTTCTACGACGTCGCACGGCGGCAGGCGGCCGACGCCGACAGCCCGATCAGGGGCGTGTTCGGAAGCCTGCTCGGCATGTTGCAGGACAACCGGGGCGACACGACCGAGTCCTTGCGCACGCTGCGGGAGGCGGCCGCCGGCGGTGAGCCCATCGCGCTGGCCACGCTCGCGCAGACGCTGGTCGGCGCCGGGATGGTGGACGAGGGGCGGGAGACGTATCTGCGGGTGCTCGACGCGGGCGACGACGGGCTGGCCGCGCGGGCGATGGTCGCGCTCGGCCAGAGCTATCACGACGAGGACGAGGAACGGGCGCGCGAATGGTACGTGCGGGCCGTCGAGGCAGGCGACGGGCACACCGGCGCGCTGGCCGCGATGTACCTCGGCGCGCTGGCCAAGCGGAACCGCGACTTCCCCGAGGCGCTCACCTGGTACCAGCGCGTGATCGACGCCGGCGACTGCGAGTCCGGCATGGCCGCCGCGCACCTGGGCGAGCTGTGCTACTGGCTCGGCGACCGCGACGGCGCCCTGCGTTACTACGAGCTGACGCTGGAGCTGACCGAGCAGGCCGACCTGGTGGCCGAGGCCGCCTGCAGGCTCGGGGAGATCCGGTACGAGCGCGGCGACCTGGCGCTCGCCCGCCGGATGCTGGAGGCGGCGGCGGGCACCGGCGATCCGGCCTTCGCCCCGCAGGCCGAGCTCCTCCTGGAGAAGATGGGGTGAACTGGAGCGGGCGCACCGGATCCTCGATGTCGCCGCCGAGCTGATCCTGCGCTGGGGCTACGACAAGACCACGATCGACGACGTGGCCAAGCGGGCCGGTGTCGCCAAGGGCACGATCTACCTGCACTGGAAGACCCGCGACGAGCTGTTCGCCGCGCTGCTGCGCCGCGAGCGGGTCCGCATGCTCGAGGACGTGCGCGCGAGCGAGCCGGCCACGGTGAGCGAGCTGTTCGGGCGGTTCGTGAGCACGTTGCTGCGCCGGCCGCTGCTCCGCGCGGTGCTGATGGGCGACTCCGAGGTGCTCGGCAAGCTCACGCGCGGCAAGCGGCAGAGCACGACGGCGCTGGGGCTGGGCGGCGCCTTCGACACCTATCTCAAGCGGCTGATCGAGCTCGGCGCCGTGCGAGCGGAGCCCGGGGATCACGCCACGGTGATCAGCTCGATCGTGTACGGGTTCGTGGCGCTGCCGGACATGTTGCCGGAGGAGGAGCGGCTGCCGGACGAGCGGATCGCTGAGCTGGTGGCCGACACCATATCGCGCGCGATGGACACCGGCCGGCCGCCGTCGGCCGCCGTGGCGCGGGCGACGCGGGATTTCATCGAAGCCATGGTGGAGATCGCCCGCCACAAGCTGGCCGACTCCCTGGGCGCTAAGGAGCGTGTGACGTGAGCGCTGTGCTGCCTTTGGACGATGCCGCGGCCGATCTGGCGACCGTGGGTGGGAAGGGTGCGTCTCTGGCCCGGCTGGTGAGGGCCGGGCTGCCGGTTCCCGACGGGTTCCATGTCACGACCGAGGCATACCGGGCGTTCGTGTCCGCCTTCCACGACGAGATCGACCCGGCTGATCCCGAGCGCACTGCGGCGCTGTTCGCCCGTCACGACGTGCCCGAAGGCCTCGCCGCCGAGATCCGGCAGGCGTACGCGGCGCTGGGCGAGGACGTGGCGGTGGCGGTGCGTTCGTCGGCCACCGCCGAGGATCTGCCGGAGATGTCGTTCGCCGGTCAGCAGGACACCTACCTCAACATCAGGGGCGACGCCCTCCTCGATGCGGTCAAGCGGTGCTGGGCCTCGCTCTGGAACCCGCGTGCGGTCGCCTACCGCGACCAGCACGGCGTGCCGCACGACGAGGTGGCGCTGGCGGTCGTCGTGCAGGAGCTGGTGGACGCGGACGCGGCAGGCATCATGTTCACCGCCGACCCGGTCACCGGCAACCGGGCGGAGACCGTCGTCAACGCCTCCTGGGGGCTGGGCGAGGCGGTGGTCGGCGGCCAGGTCACCGCGGACACGATCGTGCTCTCCGGCGGCGTGGTCACCCGGTCCCAGACCGGCGACAAGACGGTCATGACCGTACGCACGCCCACCGGCACCGAAGAGCGGCCCGTCCCCGACGAGCTGCGGCGCGCGC
The DNA here is from genome assembly GCF_052245915.1 of Nonomuraea sp. 10N515B. Taxonomy (NCBI): domain Bacteria; kingdom Bacillati; phylum Actinomycetota; class Actinomycetes; order Streptosporangiales; family Streptosporangiaceae; genus Nonomuraea; species Nonomuraea sp. 10N515B. Next base: position 123,535 of record NZ_JBQQBQ010000001.1, on the reverse strand, counting down.
CGGTGCTCACCCCGGCGCAGGCGGTGGAGCTGGCCGCGATCGGCACCCGGGTGCAGGACCTGTACGGCATGCCGATGGACGTGGAGTGGGCCAGGTCCGGTGGCGCGTTCTCGGTGGTGCAAGCCCGGCCGATCACTGGTCTCAAGCCGCAGGTCGAGGAGTGGAACGACAGCCTCAAGGGCGACTACCTGTGGACCGCCGGCAACCTGGGCGAGGCCATCCCCGACGTGATGACCCCGGTGACGTGGTCGTTCGTGCGGCTGTTCATCCATGAGGCCATGGCCGCCTCCTCCTTGCCCGGCTTCGACCTGGTCGGCAATATCGGCGGCCGCTTCTACATGAACCTCAGCATCGTCTACACGATCGCTGAATCCCTCGGCATGAAGAGTCGGCTCGGCGTGATTGAGAACGTCTTCGGCAAGCTCCCGCCCGGCCTCGACGTGCCCCGGGTGAAGATCTCCCGCTGGGCGATCATCAAGCGCGTCGTGCCCATGGCGATCAACATCCAGCGCCGGGTCCGGGAGAACCTGAAGGGCATGCCGGCGTTCCTGGCCACCTCGCAGCAGCGGTGCGAGGACCTACGCGCCCGGATCGCGGCCACCGGCTCCGGCCCCGAGCTGGCCGACCTGTACGAGCGCGAGATCCAGCCGCACATGGTCACCTCCTGCCGCATGCTGGAGGCCGCCGGCCGGCAGGGCGGCTCCACCCTGGTCTACACCCGCGACAAGCTGCGCAAGATGATGGGCGACGTCGACGCCGAGGCCATGCTCACCGGCGTCAACGCCGATGGCGAGCTGGCCAGCCTCGGCCCGGTCATGGGGCTGTCCAGGCTGGCGCGCGGCGAGATCACCCGGGAAGAGTTCGCCCGGACGTACGGCCATCGCGGTCCCCACGAGTTCGAGGTCTCCATCCTTCGGCCCGGCGAGGACCCCGGCTGGATCGACGCCCAGCTGGCGGGCCTGCGCGACCTGCAGGCCGACACAGAGGCGCTGCTCGCACGGCAGGAGAAGGCCAGGGAGGAGGCCTGGGCGCGCTTCGCCGAGCGTTACCCGGGCAAGGAGACCAAGATGCGGGAGCGGGTGCGGCGCTGGAGCGCGGTCGTCCGCGATCGCGAGGACACGCGCTCGGAGAACATGCGGGCGTTCTGGGTGCTGCGGGCCTTCACCGTGCGCGCGGGGGAGCTGACCGGGCACGGCGACGACGTGTTCGCCCTGTACCTGGAGGAGCTTCTGGACCTGCTCCGCGGGAACGCGGCGGCGTTGTCGGAGGTGCCGGTGCGGCGGGCGACGTTCGAGCAGTACGCCGCGTTGCCGCCGTACCCGACGCTCATCGTCGGACGCTTCGACCCGGTCCGCTGGGCCGCCGACCCGGGCAGGCGGGCCGACGTCCACGACGCGCGCGGCCACACCGTGCCGGTGAGCGACACCGTCACAGGCTTCCCCGGTGCGCCCGGCGTGGTGGAGGGCATCGCCCGCGTGATCTCCGGGCCCGAGCAGGGAGATCGGCTCAAGCCCGGCGAGATCCTGGTGACGACGCTGACGAACGTGGGCTGGACGCCGATGTTCCCGCGTGCCGCCGCCGTCGTGACCGACATGGGCGCCCCGCTGTCGCACGCCTCGATCGTGGCTCGGGAGCTGGGCATCCCGGCCGTGGTCGGCACCGGCAACGCGACCATGCGGGTACGTGACGGGGATCGGATCAGGGTGGACGGGGAACGTGGCACGGTCGAGTTGCTCAGGTGAAAAAACTGTGCCAAGTCCGCCGCCTCTCGCCCCTGGGTGTGGTCACTTGGGTGACCATGATCGAACAGTGGATCCTCGAGGACGAACGCGAGCTCGAAGCACGCTGCGCCCGCTTCCGGGCGGCCCGGCTGGCGCTGGATCGCAGCGGCGACCAACCCGACGAGGAGGATGAGAACGATACGGCGGCGTAGCCGACCCGAGCTGCCTCGGCCGATCGCGGCCGAGGTCGAGCAGCGGCTGGGCGTGGCCGTGACGAGCTTCTCGCCGCGGCGGGCGGTTTCTCGGACGGGGTGGCCGGCGTGGCCGTGCTCGATGGCGGCGGCCGGGAGTTCGGGGACGATGGCCGGGAGTTCGGGGACGGCGGCCGGGTGTTCGTCAAGGCCACGCCGGGCCACGGTCGCCTCGCCGACGACTACCGGTTCGAGGCGGTCGTGACCGCTGCACCCGCGTCCGGAGCGGCCGCTGGCACCCCACATGCTGCGGCCATGGGGACCGTTGGAGCCTGGGAACGCGCGTGCCTTCCCAGGCGGGCCGCGCGGCTCGTGGACTGGGGACGCGCCTGTGGCGGCCCTGCCTGGGCGGATCTGGTCTGAGCGGGTGGACGCGCTGCTGGTGGCGCTCCTGGGCTACTGGACGCGGACCGTCGCGATCTCTGCGCAGGAGCCTCACCTGCGGGAACGGTGCGAGCACTCGCGGCGCGCCGCACTCGCCTGGCTGCGTTCACGCTGGAGCAATGAAATACCGGTATAAGTCACGCATGCGCGAAATCAGCACCGCCATCGACATCCAGGCGTCTCCCGAACAGGTGTGGTCGATCCTCGTCGACTTTGCCGGGTACGCGGCGTGGAACCCGTTCATCAAGGAGGGCTCCGGCGAGGCGGTCGTGGGCAGCACGCTCGTGTTGCGGATGTTCCCGGAGAACGGGCGGCCGATCACGTTCAAGCCCAAGGTGCTGGCCGCCGAGCCGGGCAAGGTGCTGAGGTGGGTCGGCCACCTCATCGTGCCGGGATTGTTCGACGGCACGCACGAGTTCACGCTGACGGCCACCCCGGACGGCGGCACGCGTCTGACGCAGAGCGAGAGCTTCAAGGGCCTGCTCGTGCCCTTCCTCGGCAAGATGATCGAGGGCACCCGGAGGAACTTCGAGAATCTCAACGGGGCGCTGAAGAAGCGCGTCGAGGGCTGATCGGGTCAGCCGGAACGGCTGGTGATCAGGTTGTGGCCGCCCGGGCTGAGCGAGTTGACGAACAGGCGGTTGCCCCCAGGCAGGGCGGCCAGGCGGAACAGCAGGTCGCGCGCGCCGATCCGCCATCGGCTCGACGGCGCCATCCACTTGACGAATCGGCGCCCGAACCGCTGGACCTCCCCGATCCTCGGCGCCATCTGCGCCTGGTAACGCGCCAGCGTGACCGAAAGGTCCCCGTCGGCGGACGGGCGCTCGCCGTGCACGCCGGACGTAGCCGCCCGGCCGCCCGTCGTCAGCTCGTCGGCGAGGACCCAGGCGGCCGCCATCGCCATCGACGCGCCGTGCCCGGCGAACAACGACACGGCCTGGCAGGCGTCTCCCACGAGCACGACCCTGCCGCGGTGCCAGCGCTCCAGCTCGACCTGGGTCACCTGGTCGTAGTACAGCTCCGGCGGGTTCGGGCAGCGTGACAGCACGTCGGGCAGGATCCAGCCGAGATGGCCGAAGTGGCGGCCCAGCGCCGCGGCCGGATCGGCGGGCAGCGCCGGGTCCGGCTCGCGGCGCAGGAACAGCAGGGCGAGCCGGCCGTCGCGGAGCGCGTACGCGCCGGCCATCAGGCCCGGCTCGGTGAGCATCTGGTAGCGGGTCCCGACCCGGCGGCTCAGCTCCTCGTCCTCCACGATGTAGGCCGCCACCTGGTGCCCGAGGTAACGCGGCGTCACGTCGCCGAAGACCAGCCCGCGCACCCGCGAATGCGCCCCGTCCGCGCCCACGAGCAGGTCCACGTCCCGGGACGTGCCGTCGGTCAGCCGGAGAGACACGCCGCCGGCGTCTTGCTCTACGGACTCGACGGTGGTCCCGTACGTGATGGGAGCCCGCACGTCGTCGGCGATGGCCCGCGCCAGGTCGCCGCGGGGCAGGCTGACCACCTGGTCGAGCCCGGACGTCAGCGTCAGATGGCTGGTCTGCCTGCCGGCCCGGTCCACGTAGCTCAGCTCGTTGACGGGGTAGCGGGCCTCCAACAGCCGCGGCCGCAGCCCCATTCGCGTGGCGACCTCGAAGCCGGGCCCGTAGAAGTCGATCATGTATCCGCCGTCGCGGAACGCCGCCGCGCGTTCGACCACCTCCACTTCCCAACCGGCCCGCTCCAGATGCCAGGCCAACGTCAGCCCGGCGATCCCGGCACCGCAGATGAGAGCCTTCAAGGTCGCCTCCCTTTCTCGAGCCCGAACCCGAGCTCGCGTTGGTCGCCGTGCGCCCGCATCAGCCGCCGAGCCCGAACATGGCTCGCAGCGGCCCCGCCAGCGCGGCGATGTCCAGGTCGGGGTCCAGCGCGCGGTGCAACATGATCCCGTCCACGGCGGCCGCCAGCAGCGCGGCCGCGATCTCCGCGTCACCCTGGTAGCCGCGCTCGGCCAGCCAAGACGCGACACGCGAGCGGAATGCGGCGATCTGCTCGCCCAGCCGCTCGCGGAGCCCCGGCAGCCGCGTCGAGGCCAGGAACATCTCCACCACCAGCAGCGAGGCGGGATCCACGCCGCTGTAGCGCGCCAGCTCGCCCAGGAGCCAGTCCACCCCCTCACCGATCTCGGCCCGGGCCGTCAGCTCCCCGGACATCTGGTCGAGCAGGCCGCCGCTGAAGCCCGTCCCGGCCGCGATGAGCAGCTCCGTCACCGACGCGAAGTGGTAATGCACCACGCCGGGTGCCACCCCGGCCCGCTCGGCGACCAGCCTGGTCGTGACGCCGCCCCACCCGAGCTCGGGCACGAGCGCGACGGCCGCGTCGAGCAGCCGCTGCCGGGTCTCCTGACCGCGGGCCGCGGAAGGTGAGGTCATGTGCGCACTTCCTTGGACGATCGCCTTGGGCAGTTGTCCAAACTCTACAGGACAAAGCCGACCAAGCAGTACTTGACGTTTGCCATCAAGTACTTAGACACGTCTGACGACGTGCAGCAGATACTCCTTCCGGTCGAGGGGGTTGTGGTCGGTACGCGGCCGTTCCGGGGACGGGCCGCGTACCGGCCGATAGCCGTCGAAGGCGGTCTCCAGCACGCCCTCGCCGCGGGTCAAGCCGGGCAGGCGCTGCTCGAGCTCGTGCACCCTGGCCGCCGGGATCTCGCCCTCGATCAGGGACGACGCCTGCGTGCGCGGCACGGCGCCCAGGCGGGCCAGCACCGGCAGCGCCGGGCCCAGGGTGTCGGCGGGCAGTTCCAGGGTGAAACGGTGCATCGGCTCGTACACCCTGGTCCCGGCCCGCTTCAGCGCGGCCATCAGGACCAGCGGCGTCAGGTTGCGGAAGTCTCCCGCGGTGCTGGACATGCTCTTGTCGAAGACGCCGCCCATGTGGCTCTGCCGCGCCCAGTAGCCCGAATGCGTCAGCGTGACCACGCAGTCGATCACCTGCCAGCCGTGCAAGCCCTGCAGCAGCGTCTCGTGCACGGTCTCCTCGATGGTCTTCATGAACGAGTACGGCAGCGAGCCCAGCTCCACCTCCAGCCGCAACTTCACCCCGCTGCCGGGCGGGCCGGGCTCGACCCGCAGGCCGACGGTCGCCAGGAACGGGTTGGGGTCTTTACCGATGAGCTCGAACGCGGACCCGGCGCCGATCGGGCGTTCGACGCAGATCGTGGTGGTCTCACGGAAGGTGACGTCGAGCCCGAAGTCGTTCAGCAGCGTCGCCTGGATGACCTCCTTCTGGACCTCGCCGTAGAGCGAGACCGAGACCTCCTGCCGCAGGTCGTCCTGGCGCAGGCCGATCAGCGGGTCCTGCTCGGCGAGCTGGGCCAGGGCGAGGTGGAGCGTGCCCTTGTCCGCGGGCCTGGCCGGGACCACGACGGTCTCCAGGGTCGGCGGCACGAAATGCCCCTCCGCGGCGCCCTTCTGCGGCTCGCCTATCGTGTCCCCGATCTGGATGTCGGTCAGGCCCCAGAGCCGGGCGATCTGTCCTGCGGCGACCTCCTGGCGCTGGGCGGCGGAGCCGTGGTCGAAGACGCTGATCGCCGTGACCTTGCCCTCCTGCCCGCCGGTGAACCGCAGCCGGTCGCGGGTGCGTACCGTCCCGGAGAACATCCGGACGTATGTGATCTTCTCGCCGGCCGGGCCGCGCTCGACCTTGAAGACGGTGCCCGAGACCGGTCCTCCGGGGTCGCCCTGGGCCGCGGGCAGCAACTCGCGGACACCCGCGATCAGCGCGTCCACGCCGGCACCCGTGATGGCCGAGCCGAAGAACACCGGGTGCACCAGCGCCTGCCCGGTCTGGGCCACGAGCTCGGCGCGGAGTCTTTTGCACGAGACCGAGCCCTCGTCCGCCACGTACGCGGCCACCAGCTCGTCGCCGTGGTCGGCCAACACGTCGAGCAACCCCGGCGCGTCCGCGAAGGGGGCGAACGAGGCGCCGCCCGTGCCGAGGCCGGTGACCGAGCCCATGGCCACGACCGGGACGGAGAGCTTGGCCGCGAGGTCGTCAAGGAGGCCGTCGTATCGGGCCCCGCGCCGGTCGATCTTGTTCACGAAGACCAGGGTGGGGATGCCGAGCCGGCGCAGCGTCCGCATGAGCACGCGGGTCTGCGCCTGCACGCCCTCCACGGCGGAGACGACCAGCACGGCGCCGTCGAGCACGCTCAGCACCCGCTCCACCTCGGCGATGAAGTCCGGGTGGCCGGGGGTGTCGATCAGGTTGACCGAGGTGTCGCCGATGACGAAGGAGACGACGGCGGACTTGATGGTGATGCCGCGCTGTCGTTCCAAGGCGAGCGAGTCGGTCTGGGTGTTGCCGTCATCGACGCTGCCGATCTCGTCGATGACTCCGGCGGCGTGCAGCAGCCGCTCGGTCAGGCTTGTCTTGCCGGCGTCTACATGCGCCAGGATCCCCAAGTTGAGCGTACGCAACGAACCTCATGTCCTCCGGGTTGAGCTGTCCTTTCGCTGGGGGACATGAACGTTGTCAGCATCGCGTGCTCCTGGTCGGCGGTCGTCGGCTGACGCCAGCACATCAGAGCGCCCTTCGCGCGGGCAACCGATTTACGGGGCCACCGGACGCGTTGTCCACAGAATCGCCCAGCCGATGGGGGTGGTTTGGTCGAGAAGTTCTAGGGTGGTGTGCATTCCGAGGAGAGGAAAAGATCCGGTGACCGGTGACCTGGCCGTTCCCGCGGTGGTCGACAGCCCTTCGCGCCCGGCGCCCCCGTCGAGCTCGGTGGCGCGGTGGCTGCTGCGGCATCAGGTCCATCCGGTCGGCCCCGAGACGGAAGAGGGGCACGCCGAGCCGCAGCCCTGGTGGAAGGTCATGTGCTTGACCGGCGTCGACTACTTCTCCACGCTGGCCTACCTGCCGGGCATCGCCGCGCTCGCGGCCGGCGCGCTCTCGCCGCTGGCCACACTGCTCATCGTGGCGCTGACGCTGCTGGGCATGCTGCCGATGTACCGCAGGGTCGCCAAGGAGAGCCCGCACGGCCAGGGGTCGGTGGCGATGCTGGAGCGGCTGCTGCCGTTCTGGCGGGGCAAGCTGTTCGTGCTGGCGCTGCTCGGCTTCGTGGCGACGTCGTGGATCGTGACGATCACGCTGTCGGCGGCCGACGCGTCCGTGCACGTCGTGGAGAACCCGTTCTTCCCGAGCTTCCTGCACGGCCACGAGGTCGCGCTGACGGTGGTGCTGCTGCTGGTGCTCGGCTGGGTGTTCCTGCTCGGCTTCACCGAGGCCGTCGGCGTGGCGATCCCGCTGGTCGCCCTGTTCCTCGGGCTCAACGCCGTCGTCGTGGCCGTCGGGATCGCCGAGGTGCTCGCGACGCCGGACGCGATGTCGCGCTGGATCGAGGCGCTGACCAGCGGCGGGGGCGGTCTCGGCGGCGTCATCGGGCCGGCGGTGCTGGCCTTCCCGCTGCTGGTGCTGGGCCTGTCGGGATTCGAGACGGGCGTCAGCATGATGCCGCTGGTGGCCGCTCAGGGCAAGAGCCCCGAGGAGCGGCTGGCCTCGCGCATCGCCAACACGCGCAAGCTGCTGACCGCGGCGGCGCTCATCATGAGCGTCTACTTGGTCGCGACCAGCTTCGTGACCACGGTGCTGATTCCGGCCGAGGAGTTCAGGCCGGGCGGCGCGGCCAACGGCAGGGCGCTGGCGTACCTGGCGCATGAGCAGCTGGGCGATGCGTTCGGCACGGCGTACGACATCAGCACCATCCTCATCCTCTGGTTCGCCGGGGCCTCGGCGATGGCCGGGCTGATCAACATCGTGCCGCGTTACCTGCCCGGATACGGCATGGCGCCCGAGTGGGGGCGTGCGGTGCGGCCCGTGGTGCTGGTCTACACCGTGATCTGCATCGTGCTCACCATCGCGTTCGACGCGGACGTGGACGCGCAGGCGGGCGCGTACGCCACGGGCATCCTGGCCATGATGGTGTCCGGCGCGGTGGCGGTGACGATCTCCGCCATCCGCAAACGGCAGCGGGCCGCCATCGCCGGCTTCACCGTGCTCACCCTGGTGTTGCTGTACGCCCTGGCGGAGAACATCAGGGAGAAGCCCGACGGCATCGCCATCTCCGGGATGTTCATCCTCGGCATCGTCGTGATCTCGCTGATCTCACGCGTGTCGCGCACGACGGAGCTGCGGGCCGACCGCATCGAGTTCGATGAGGCCGCCCGGCGGTTCATCACCGACTCCCTCTCCTACGACGGGGCGCTCAACCTCATCGCCAACCGCCGCCAGAGCGGTGACAAGGCCGAGTACGACGCCAAGGAGGCGGAGCAGCGCGGGCTCAACCCGGTGCCCGGGCGGGCCGACGTGCTCTTCCTGGAGATCGGCGTCATCGACCCGTCCGACTTCAGCGACGTGCTGCGCGTGCGCGGAGCCCAGGTGGACGGGCACCGCGTGCTGCGCGCGGAGAGCCCGGCCGTGCCCAATGCCATCGCGGCGATCCTGCTCACCCTCAGGGACGCCACCGGTGTGCGGCCGCACTGCTACTTCGAGTGGTCCGAGGGCTCGCCGGTGATGCACCTGCTGCGCTACCTGATTCTGGGACGCGGGGACACGCCTCCGGTCGTACGCGAGATCATCCGCCAGCGCGAGCCTGACCCCACCCGCCGCCCAGGCATCCACGTGGGCGGTTAGCCGGCCGCCAGTCTTACGGGCTCAGCGGGGTGAGCGCCGGCCAGACTTACGGGATAGCTCTTAGGAGCCGTCCTTGTCGGAGTCGGCGGCGAAGACGATGGCGCCGAGGTAGCCGTCGTCCTCCTTGGTGACCTTCATGAGCATGCTGTCGTCGTAGATGTTGTCGTTGTCGTTGAACGTGTCGCGCCCCGTGTGCTCCGAGTACGGCGACATCGCCATGACGGCGCTGTTGAGGTTCTCGTCGAACATCATCTGCGTGGTCAGCACCCGCTCGCTGCTGAAGTGCACCATGGCGTGGATGTGGATCGTCCGCCCCCGGTACCAGCCCGGCCAGATGGTCGTGAACTCCACGATGCCGTCGCTGTTGGTGACCTGCGCGCCGCGCAGGTATCGCTTGTCGTCGGTGGGCGTCAGGTCGGCCGTGTCGCCCTCGCCGCCCCCACCGGCCGCCGGGCCGCCGCTGGGCGGGGCGCCGGTGGGCGCGCCGCTCGGGGGAGTGCCGTTCGGCTGGTTCCCGCCGCCCCCACCGGTGGACTGCGCCTCCGCGCCGGAGTAGAGACCGGCCGCGTCACAGTGCCAGATCTCCACCACCGCGTTCGGCAGCGGCTTGCAGGTCTCGCTGTCCTGCACCTTGATGGCGACCCGCAGCCGCACGCCCTGCTTGTCCTCGCGGATGTCGCTGCGGATCTTGTCCGCGTCGAAGTAGTAGGGGCCCTGCGTCGTGGTCTGGGTCAGCTTGCAGGTGCTCGCCTCGCTGAAAAGTGAGGTCAGGTCGTTGGTGGTGGTGGCCTCCGGCGTCACGATTGCCCCCGTGGAGGTGGTGACGGCCGTCGCCGTTCCCGTGCCGGCGTCGCTGCCGCACGCGGCGAGCAGGCCGCCCAGCCCGAGCGAGCTGATGCCGGTGATCAGCCGCCGTCTGCTGACCCGCTGACCTTCGTGATCGTGTCCCACTGTCGTCCCTCTCCGCTGATCCGATGGTGCGGACCTCAAGGTAGAAGGCGTGCCCTTGATGACTTCTGTGGGAAAGATGAAGCTTTGATGAGTTCGGGTCCACTCATCGAAACCCTTTTCGGTGATATGAAACTGTGACCAAGCGCTCGTTAGCTGATCAGCGGCCATGAGCCGGAAAAAGACCAGCTCAGCACGGATGCACACAGTTGCAGTCGCCGATTGACAGCCCCTATCGACCCGTTCTACGTTCCCGAAAACCTTTTAGGTTCGCTACGTCGTTCCGGGTCAGTGATGTTAGCGCTAACACACTAAGGGGCACACTCTCATGACACGACGATGGGCGGCGGTCCTCGCCGCGGCACTCCTGGTCATCCTCGGCATCCCGCATCCCGCGCTCGCCGGCGCGCCGATCACCACCGCGATCTACACGGCCGACCCGGCCGCGCTGGTCGTCGGCGACACCCTGTACGTCTACACCGGCCACGACGAGGCCCCGAGCGGCGGCACGAACTTCGTCATGCGCGACTGGCACGTCTTCAGCTCCACCGACGCCACCACCTTCACCGACCAGGGCGCCAAGCTGTCGATCTCCAGCTTCCCGTGGGCGGGCGCCGACGCCTGGGCGGGCGAGGTCGAGCGCGGTGCCGACGGCAAGTACTACTGGTACGTCTCCATCAACGGCAACGGCCCCGGCTGGATGAACATCGGCGTGGCCGTCGGCGACACTCCGACCGGCCCGTTCCGTGACGCCATCGGCGGCCCGCTGGTCAGCGACAGCACCCCCAACTCCTCGCCGCTCAATATCGACCCGACCGTCTTCAGAGACGATGACGGCCAGGTCTACATGTACTGGGGCTCCTACTACGGCCTGCGCGCCGCCCGACTCAACGCCAACATGACATCGATCAACGGCTCTGTGGTCACCCCGAGCGGCGTGTCGAACTTCTGGGAGGCGCCCTGGATGTTCAAGCGCAACGGCGTCTACTACCTCGCCTACGCGGCCAACGACTCCGGCTGCTCACAGCCGAACTACGCCTGCATCCGCTACGCCACCGCCGGCAACCCGATGGGCCCGTGGACCCACCGCGGCGTCGTGCTCGACCAGGTCAGCTCGACCACGAACCACCCGGCGATCATCGAGTACAAGGGCCAGTGGTACATGGTCTACCACAACGCCGCCGCCCCGGGCGGGGGCAACTTCCGCCGCTCGGTGACGATCGACAAGCTCTTCTTCAACGCCGACGGCACCATGCAGAAGGTCGTCCAGACCGGCGGTCCCACCACACCGGGCAACCTGGCGGCGAGCGCCACCCCGTCCACCTCCTACGTCTCGCCGTGGGAGACGCTCGGCGCGATCAACGACGGCTACACCCCCGCCAACTCGGCCGACCACAGCCACGGCGCCTACGGCAACTGGAACCACCAGGGCACCGAGTGGATCGAGTACACCTGGCCCACCCCGCAGACGATCTCCAGATCCGAGGTGTACTGGTTCGACGACAACCTCGGCATCGACCTGCCCGCCTCGTGCCAGGTGCAGTACTGGAACGGCAGCGCCTACGTCAACGTGCCCGGCGCGTCCGGCTGCGGTGTAGCGGCCAACACCTTCAACGCCACGACCTTCACCCCGGTCAGCACGACGCGGCTGCGGTTGAACATCACCTCGAGGTCCGGTTACTCCACCGGCGTGCTCGAATGGAGGGCTTTCTCATGAGGCGCGCCCTGTTAGCCCTGCTGCTGATCGCCGGGTTGGTCGTCGCCGGTCCGCCGGCCGTGGCCGACCAGACCATCGGCTTCCCCACCTTCGGCGGCCCGGCCGTCCCCGCCCCGCCCGGCTCGTACACGACCGGCAACATGATGCAGGCCATCTACGACGCCGAGAGCTCCGGCACCGACTTCTGGATGGACCGGCTGCTGGCCCGTCCCGGCAACGACCCGGCCGGCACCTGGCTCATGACGCGCGGGCGGGCGCTGTTCATGAAGACCCACACGCCCGGCACGCTCGGCTTCGCCGGGCAGGCGGCGTACTGGGAGAGCATCAACAACAACAACGCCTTCACCGTCGCCGTCACCCCCGGCACCTTCACCGAGCAGGTGAGCTCGCGCTGGCAGGCGCCCAGCCACTGGAAGAGCCGGCACACCAGCGGCTCGATCACGATCAACCAGACCAAGTTCATCACCGACAACAACGTGGCCGTCGCCAACCTGGCCATCACGAACGGCGGCTCCGCCTCGACGACGCTGCAGGTCAGGGCCACCTCGCCGTACGCCACGTCCGGCAGTGGCAGTGAGCTGACCGGCCAGGTCAACGCCTACAACAACCTCACCACGATCTTCCCCAGGCTCACCGGCGACGGGTTCACCGTCTCCAGCGGCGGGCTGAACAGGTCCGTCACCGTCGCCGCCGGCGCCACCGTGACCGTCAAGGTCGTCATGGGCTTCGTCACCAATGAGATCGCGGCCTCCCGCACCGAGTACGACGCCTACGCCGGCTACACGCCCGCCACGGCGTTCGCCACCCACGTGCGCGCGTACAACCGGTGGTGGGCCGAGAACGTGCCCTACATCGACGTGCCCGAGCCCGGGATCAAGAAGAACATCTACTACCGCTGGTGGCTGATGCGCTACAACCACCTCGACGCGGACATCCCCGGCCAGACCTTCCAGTTCCCCACGTCGATGGAGGGTGTGCTGGGCTACAACAACGCGATCGCGCTGACCCAGCCCATGCACATCGACGACCTCAAATACCTGCGCAACCCGATCTACTCCTATGGTGACTGGCTGAGCGTCGGCCAGACCTCCAAGAACGGCCGCTTCCTGGACAACCCCGGCGACCCGGAGAACTGGTCCAACAGCTACACGCAGTACATCGGCGAAGCCGCCTGGAAGAGCTACCAGATCCACGGTGGCCAGCCCGCCATCGCCGCCAACCTGGCCCGCTACGCCGAGCAGGACGTCAAGGGCCAGCTGTCGTTCTACGACACCGACAACAACAAGCTCATCGAGTACGACTGGGGCGCCCTGACCGGCAACGACGCCGACGCCGTGTCCTTCCACTGGAAGCCGGGCCGCATGGACCGCGCCGAGGCCGCCTACCAGTACAGCGGTGCGCTGGCCGCGGCGCAGGCGTACGAGGCGATCGGCAACACCGCCAAGGCGACCGAGATGCGCACGCTCGCCACCCAGATCCAGAACGCCATCGTCAACGTGCTCTGGAACCCGAGCAGGCAGCTGTTCGAGCACCGGCTGAAGTCCACCAACGAGTACGTGCCGTGGAAGGAGATCAACAACTACTACCCGTTCGCCGTCGGCGCGATCCCCAACACCGCCACCTACAAGCAGGCCCTGCGCCTCTTCGACGATCCGGCGCAGTATCCGATCTTCCCCTTCTACACCGCCAACCAGGCCGACAAGGCGGCCTCGGGCACCGGCAGCAACAACTTCTCCACGATCAACTCCACCGTGCAGTTCCGCCTGCTCTCCTCGGTGCTGCGGAACTACTCCAACGAGTGGATCGACACGACCTGGTACAAGAAGCTGCTCTACTGGAACGCCTGGGCCCAATACGTCAACGGCAACACCCAGTGGCCGGACGCCAACGAGTTCTGGGCCGACTGGAACGGCTCCTCGATCACCTACCGCTCCTGGATCCACCACAACATCCTGGGCAGCAGCAACTGGACGGTCATCGAGGACGTCGCCGGGCTGCGGCCGCGTAACGACGCCAAGGTCGAGCTCTCGCCGATCAACATCGGCTGGACCCACTTCACCGTCAACAACCTGCGTTACCGCAACGCCGACCTGACCATCGTCTGGGACGACCCGGCCGACGGCGTCGTGCGCTACCCCGGCGTGCCCGAGGGTTACTCGATCTACATCAACGGCAGCCGGGCGGCCACGGTGTCGTCGCTGGTGCCGTTCACGTGGGATCCGGCCACCGGCGCCGTCACCACCAGCGGCACCGTCACGCACAACGTCGCCGTTCCGAGCCTCCAGCCGCCCGCGCAGGTGAACCACACCGGCGCCCGCATGGTCGACCTGCTCGCCAAGGCCGGCGTCGACCTGACCGCCAACCTCACCAACCTGGCCGCCGACGCCACCCCCACCGCCTCCACCACCGCCTCGGGCAGCTCCGCGGCGGGGGCGAAGGACGGGTTCCCGATCAACGAGCCGTTCTGGGGCGGCACCACCGCCGGGCAGGACTGGTACGAGCTGAACTTCGGCGCGGCCCGCACGTTCAACGAGGTCCGGCTCTACTTCAAGGACAGCCGCCCGGCCAGCACCACCTACCGGGCCCCGGCCTCCTACACCGTTCAGTACCACAACGGCAGCACCTGGGTGGACGTGCCCAGCCAGGCCAAGACCCCGGCCACGCCGCGGGCCAACTACAACGTGGTGCAGTTCTCCGCCGTCACCGCCCAGCGGGTGCGGGTGCTGGCCACGGCCGCCTCAGGAGCCAGGACCGGGCTCACCGAGATCAAGGTCCACAACCGGGGCGGGGTCCAGCCGGAACCCAACCCCAACCTGGCGCTGCAGGCCACGCCGTCGGCGTCGTACACCTCCTCGTGGGAGAGCGTCGCAGCCGTCAACGACGGGATCGACCCGCCGTCGTCCAACGACACCGTGAACCCGCGCTGGGGCTGCTGGCCGCAGACCGGGCAGCAGTGGGTGGACCTCACGTGGTCCTCGGCACGCACGCTCAACCGGGCCGAGGTGTACTTCTTCGACGACGACCAGGGCATCGACATGCCGGCGTCGTGGAAGCTGCAGTATTGGAACGGCAGCGCGTACGTGGACGTGCCCGGTGCTTCGGCGTACACGCTGGCCAAGAACGCCTATAACAACGTCACCTTCACCGCCACGAGCACGACCCGGCTGCGGGTGCTGCTCACCGGCAACGGCAGCAGCTCCGTGGGACTTCTGGAGGTCAAGGCCTACGGGACGTGATGCATCGAGCCGGAAGGGCCACCCCCCGCCCTTCCGGCTCGCTGTAGCCACTCTTTCACTTTCCGTGACGGAGCGCAGGAGAATCGGGCAATCGACGGGAACCTTCTAAAGGGCGGCGATCGCCTCGATCTCCAGCAACCACTGACTGTCATAGATATCAGCGATGATCACGGTCAAGGCGGGGCGGTGGTCGCCCAGGATCTCCCTGCGCACCGCCCCGTTGACGTCCGCGTAGCGGCGGTCCGACAGGTATGTCGTCACCTTGACGAGGTGGGACACGTCCAGGTCCGCCGCCCGCAGGGCCGCCAGGATGTGGGCCCAGACCAGGCGGCACTGATCCTCGAAACCGCCGGGCACCTTGCCCTCCCGCGTCTCGGGGATCTGGCCGCTCACGAACAGCAGCTTCGACGCGCCCTCGACCGCCAGGGCCTGCGTGTAGCCGCCCTGCGGCTCGGGCGCGTCAGGGGAATCGATGCGGGTGTAGGTCGTCACGCGACGGTTCTAGCATGTGCCGGGGCCACTCGGGGTGGCCCCGGCACACCTGCCGTCGTCCTCAGAGGTGGCGGCGGCCGGCGCCCGCTCCCGCCGGGACCAGGGCCTTGAGGGCCTGGGCCGGATCGATGCGGGTGACCAGCGTCGGGGTCCAGCCGGCGTCCGTGCCGAGTGCCGTGCCGTTGGCGGCGTTGTAGGCGGCGACCAGGTCGGCCGGGGCGCCGTCCACCAGGTTGTCCTTGGCGGTGACCGCGGTGCCGCCGAACACCGACAGCACCTTCGCCGCCGCGATGCCGTCGAAGGCGTTGCTTTCGGCGTAGACCTTCGAGGCGAAGCCCACGCCGATGCTGTATCCGTGCGTGGGGCCGCCCGTGTAGTAGTTGTTGTAGACGTGCACCTGGCCGAAGCGCACCCGGGGCGTGCGCTGCCCGAGACCCTCGAAGTGGTTGTGGTGCAGCGTGACCTTCAGCTTGTCGGCTTCGCCGTACCTGGTCGGGTTGTCGGTGTTGCCGATCAGCGTCACCTTGTCGTGGCCGCTGAGGTGGTTCCAGGAGAGCGTCACGTAGTTCGAGCCGCGCACCACGTCCAGCAGCCCGTCGTGGACCTGGTACGGGCGCCCGAAGTGGAGCGGCTGGCCGGAGTCCGGGTTGTCGCCGTCGTTGAGCGTGTTGTGGTCCAGCCAGACGTGGGTGGAGCCGGACACCTCGACGTTGTCGAACGAGGCGTTCCAGTTGCCGTCCGCGCCGTCGGTCGGGTCCCACTGCGGGAAGCAGTCCGAGGTGTCAGTGATGGTCAGGTTGCGGACGATGACGTTGTCCGCGTTGCTGATCCGCAGGCCGAAGCTCTTCAGCGCCGCGTCCCCGCCCGCACCGACCAGGGTGACGTTGGAGCCGATCGTCACCGTGACGTGCGCGGCCATTTTGTTGTACGAGGCCCGGCGCGCGTCCTCGAGCGGTCCTGACGGGACGCTGGTCCTGCCCCACACGGCCGGGTCGTACGCGGCCAGGTAGGCGGGCAGGCTGTAGCCGTTCACCGCATAGTCCGCGCACGTCAGCGGAGCGCCGGAGTCGTCGGTGTCGGCGTCGATCGCGCCCCTCACATAGATGATCTTGGGCGTGTTGTCGGCCGGGTCGCCGAGCGCGGCCCGAAGCTGCGCCCGGGTCGAGACGACGTGCACGTTCTCCGGCCGCGCCGCCGAGCCGCCCGTGGTGCCGGTGGTGGCCGCCGCCCAGCCGTCGTCGCGGGGGAGAGCCTCCCGGCCCATCCCGTACCCGGGGTGCGGGTGGTGGCCGTGCACGGGGTTCCAGCCGTCCGTGCCCGCCAGGTAGCGCTGCGGCGTGAACGTGGCGGCCTGCTCCGCGGTGAGCTGCGGCCGGTCGTTGGTGACCGTCGCGCCCGGGCCGTGGTTGCGGTATTCGGACAGCCGGGCGTCCCGCCAGTTCAAGCCCGACATGTCGGTCCAGGGCACGTCCTTGAACTGCTGCCCCAGCCACGATTCCCGCACCAGCACCTGCCCGCGCGCCGTCGCCGACCCGCCGGCCGGCCACGGGCGGCCCAGATGGAACGTGCGCGCCGGGGCGTTGCTGGTCAGGTGGCTGCGGTAGATCAGGAAGCCGTACGGGTTGCTCAGCTCCGTGCTCGCCGCGGTGACGTAGCCGTTGTTGTCCGTACTGCCGCGGTTGAGCGCCTTGATGACGCAGTTGTCGAAGACGGCGGTGGCGCGGCCGAAGATGAAGTCGACGTCGCCCTCGACGTAGCAGTCGCGGAAATACTGCCGGGCGGTCGTGGCGGCGGACGGGGTGTTGGCGTAGAGGGTGTCCTGGTTGCCGAGGAACCTGACGTTCTCGTACACCTGCCGGTCGCCCGTCGTCCGCACCGCCACGGCCTGGCTGTTGCCCTTGGCGGCCTCGTCGTAGGAGTTCTCGAAGGTGAGGTTGCGGGCGGTGAAGTCGGGGGCGCTGATCACGTACGAGGCGCTGCCCGAGGTGCCGTAGGTGCCCGAGCCGTCCGGTTTGGGGGTGGAGGCCGAGGCGTCGAACGTGAGCACCACCCCGCGCGGGTCCCGGGTGTCGCCCACCAGCGAGATGTGCGGCTTGTCAGCGGGGATAACCACTTGCTGCTTGTACGTGCCCTTGCGGACCAGGATGGTGACCGGCCGGGCGTTGCCGGACGGCACCGCGTCGACGGCCGCCTGCACGGTCGTGTGGTCGCCGGTTCCGTCGGCCGCGACCACGATCGTGGTGCGGGACTGGGCGGTCGCGGGCGGCGTCATGGCCAGCGCCAGCCCTGCCAACGGGATGAGTAACAGAAGTCGCATGCGCAACCTCGCAGAGTGCGGCAATCGGTTGCACGAAACGTTCGCGTAATGCCGTGTACACGTCAATAGGTGCAGTAAAACTGCACCTTTGCTGCAACAAGCGGTTGCAGGACCGATCGCGTCTGTGACACATCTTGACCGCATCCGCGCGCCGCATCTACAGTCCGCCTGACATTTATCGGAACATCCCTGAAACTTTCATCCCACCCCGCAGGAGCACTGTGCGCACCCTCCGAGCCCTGATGGCCGCCGCCCTCTTATGCCTCGTGCCGGTGCTTCCCGCGCACGCGGCGGACCTCACGTACGACTTCGAAGACGGCACGACGCAGGGCTGGGGCCCGCGCGGCGGCGACGTCTCCGTCGCGGTCACCACGGACGCGGCGCACGCGGGCACGAGCAGCCTGCTCACCACGGGACGGACCGCCACCTGGCATGGGGCCTCGATCGCCGCGCCGTTCGTCAAGGGCGTCACCTACCGCGTGACCGCGTACGCGCGGCTCGTCACGGGGCAGCCCGCCAGCACGATCGCGCTGACCGTGCAGCGCACCCCCACCGGCGGCGAGACCACCTACGAGCGCGTCGCGGCGGCCACCGTGACCGACGGCGAGTGGGTGCGGCTGGCCGGCACCTACCTCTACACCGCCGACTCCACCGACCTCCAGCTCTATGCCGAGAGCTCCGACGCCACTTCCCAGTACTACCTGGACGACATCGTCTTCAGCCCCCAGGGCGACCCCACCCGCGAGCCGATCAGCACCGACTTCGAGGACGGCACCGCGCAGGACTGGTCGCCGCGCGCCGCCGCCACCCTGGAGTCCAGCACGGCCGCCGCCCACGGCGGCGCCCACAGCCTCGCGGTCACCGGCCGGTCGGCCACCTGGGACGGGCCCGCCATGAACGTGCTCGGCCGGATGGGCAAGGGCGACAAGTACGCCCTGTCGGTGTGGGTGCGGCTCGGCCCCGACACCGCGGCCGGCCGGCTCGGCCTGTCGATCGAGCGACGCACCGGCGGCACGCCCAGCTACGAGCGCATCGTGCCGCCCACGGACGTGCCCGCAGGGCAGTGGGTGGAGCTCGCCGGAACGTACACGCTCGCGTACGACGTGGACTTCCTCAGCGTGTACCTCGAGTCCGACAGCGGCACCTTCCCCTTCTACCTGGACGACTTCGCGATGACCTACATCGCGCCGAAGCCCATCCAGACCGACATCCCCGCACTGAAGGACAAGGTGCCCTTCACCATGGGCTCGGCGCTCACCAGGCCCGACACGCTCGGCGTGCACGGCGAGCTGCTGGCCAGGCACTTCAACGGCATCACCCCCGGCAACGAGCTGAAGTGGGACGCCACCGAGCCCCGCGAGGGCGAGTTCGCCTTCGCCGACGGCGACCATCTGGTGGACTTCGGCGTCGAGCACGGCATGACGGTCCGAGGCCACACGCTCGTCTGGCACAGCCAGACCCCGGCCTGGGTGTTCGAGGGCGCGGACAAGGAGACCCTGCTGCGCCGCGTCGAGAACCACGTGCGCACGCTCGTGACCCGCTACAAGGACAAGATCGCGGTCTGGGACGTGGTCAACGAGGTGATCGACGAGAACCAGCCGGACGGGCTGCGCCGCTCCAAGTGGTACGAGATCGCCGGCCTCGACTACATCCGCACCGCCTTCCGCGCCGCTCACGAGGCCGACCCGGACGCCAAGCTCTTCATCAACGACTACAACACGGAGTTCCCGCGCAAGCGCGAAGCCCTCTACGCGCTGGTCAAGCAGCTCAAGGACGAGGGCGTGCCGATCGACGGCGTCGGCCACCAGCTGCATCTCAACATCGAGCAGCCGCCCGCCTCCTACGTCGAGGCCACCATCGAGCGCTTCGCCACGCTCGGCGTGGACCAGCAGGTCACCGAGCTGGACGTGAGCATCTACACCGACTTCGTCTCCTCCTACCCGTCGATCTCGCCGGAGCTGCTGGCCGAGCAGGGCCACCGGTACAAGGCGCTGTTCGACGTCTTCCGGCGGCAGGCCTCCAAGCTCAGCTCGGTCACCGTGTGGGGCGAGTCCGACGACGTCAGCTGGCTGAACACCTGGCCGATTCCGCGGCTCAACGCGCCGCTGCTCTTCGACCACGACCTGCAGGCCAAGCCCGCGTACTGGGCCGTCGCGGACCCGTCCAAGCTGCCGCCGCTGGTGCGCAAGCTGGAGGCGCCCGCGGGGACGGTGTCGGTGGACGGCAAGCGGGACCTGCAGTGGGACCTGCTGCCCGACGCCCCGCTCGACCGGGTGGGGAACGTGTCCGCGGGCTTCCAGGCGCGCTCCGCCGCCACAGGCATGTACGTCCTCGCCGAGGTCAACGACACGACCGTCGGCGCGGGCGACAAGGTGACCTTCACCGTGGACGGCACCGCGCACACCGTGACCCGGGCCGGTGGGCCGAAGGCGGCGGTGAAGCGGACCGCGACCGGCTATCGCGTCGAGGCGCTGGTCAAGAAGGGCGTCGACGTGGACGTGACCGTGCGCGACGGGAGCACCGCCACCTCCTGGACGGGCAAGGTGACCCCCGTGCCCGCCGTCAAGCTCACCTCCGCCGCCCACCGCACGCCCGTCGTGGACGGTGTCGCGGAGCCGGTCTGGCGGGCTGCGCAGGACATCCGCACCGCCACCTGGATCCAGGGCACGTCCGGCGCCACTGCTCGCGTCAGATCGTTGTGGAGCGGGTCGACGCTGTACGTCCTGGCCCACGTCACGGACCCGACCCTGAGCGAGGAGTCCCCGAACCCCTGGGAACAGGACTCCGTCGAGATCTTCGTCGACCCCGGCAACGGCAAGACGAAGGGCTACACGGACGACGACGGCCAGTACCGGGTCAGCTTCACCGGCCGCGTCACGGTCGGCGGCACGTTCGACGCCGCCGGCGTCAAGGACAACGTGACGGCGGTGGCCAAGACAGTGCCTGGTGGATATGTCGTGGAAGCGGCCATCAAACTGCCCACGATCACGCTGGCGGAAGGGACACTGCTGGGCTTCGACGTCCAGGTGAACGACGCGACGGGCGCGGCCCGTACCGGTGCGGTGACCTGGAACGACGCCACGGGCCGCACCTACCTGGACACCAGCCACTGGGGCGTGCTGCGCCTGGCCGGCTAGGGCGCAGCTAACGCCGGGTGTCGAGGATCTGCTCGGCGAGTTCGCGGGCGGAGGCGGCAGGGTCGGTGCCGGGCCGGGTGGCTCCGGCCGCGAGTGTGCCGTCGATGAGCAGGAGGAGTTGGCCGGCCGCGTGCGCGGGCCTCGGGTGCCCTAGCTTGATGAGCTCGTCCTCGAGGAGTTGGTGCACGCGCCGCCGGTAGTCGCGCGTGATGGCGTGCCCGGGGTGCTCCGGGTCGGCCAGGGCGAGGTCGGCGGCCAGATAGCGGCAGCCGCGGAAGTCCGGCTTGGCGATGATCCCGGCGAGCCTGTCGAAGATCGCCAGGAGGCGGCCGCGCGGGTTGTCGCCCGCCGCCTGCATGGTCTCCTGGTAGCGGGCTTCGTCCTCGGCGGTGCTGCGCTTGAGCACTTCGGCGATCAGTCCGTCCTTGCCGCCGAAGTGCTCGTACAGGGAGCGCCGCGCCACGTTTGCCGTTTTGAGCAGGGTGTCGACGCCGATGCCCACGCCGTGGCTGTAGGTCAGCTTCTGGGCGGCCTCCAGGAGGCGTTCCCGGGGGCCGGGCGTGGCGCGCGTGCTCATGGTTCACAGCCTGCCATCCGTTGACGAGTAGATCAACCGGTCGATATGGTCTCGATAGACCGAACGTTCTATCTCGCGGAGCGTGTATGCGTACCACTGCCGATGTCATCGACCGCTTCAATCGCGCCTTCGTTGAGCACGACCCCGCCGCACTCAACGGGCTGATCGTCGAAGCCCTTGGTTACAGCAAGACCGCAGGCGAGGTCCCGCCGGCCGCCGCTGATGGGGAGGAATCCCGTGCGTAGTTATCACGTCGACAGCGGCGCCGGGATCGATGGTCTGTCCATCAGGAAGCACGAAGACCCCGTACCGGGGGCCGGGCAGGTCGTGGTGGCCGTGCACGCCACCTCGCTGAGCTACCGAGAGCTGATGGTGCTGCGCGGCGACTACGTGCTGCCGGTGAAACCCGACGTCGTCCCGGTGTCCGACGGGGCGGGCGAAGTCGTCGCGGTTGGACCGGGCGTCGCCGGGTTCCGCATCGGTGACCGGGTCGCCGCCACGCTTTTCCCCAGTTGGCAGGACGGACCGTTCGGCGTCCAGCACCTGCCGCAGCGCGGCGGTTCGCTGGACGGCATGCTCACCGAGCTCGCGGTGGTCGAGGAGAGCGGGCTTGTGCCGATCCCCGATCACTTGTCGTACGAGGAGGCCGCGACGCTTCCCTGCGCCGCCGCCACCGCCTGGAACGCGCTCACCGGCGACGGCATCGGCCTGCGACCAGGCCAAACCCTGGTGACACAGGGATCGGGCGGGGTGTCGCTGTTCGCGCTCCAATTCGCCAAGGCCCTCGGCGCGCGGGTGATCGCCACCACGAGCAGCCCGGCGAAAGCGCAACGCCTGGCCGAACTGGGCGCCGACGAGGTCATCGACTACCGGGCGACGCCGGACTGGCCCGCCGAGGTCCGGGAGCTGACCGGCGGCCGGGGGGCCGACCGCGTCGTGGACGTCGCCGGCTTGCTGGAGCAGTCGCTCAAGGCGGTGACGATCGAGGGTCATGTCGCTTGCGTGGGCTTCGTCTCCAACGCCGCACCGCCCATCGACCCGCGGGTGCTGTTCGCCTCCGGCGCCACCATACGTCCCGTCGCCGTCGGCAGCCGCGCACAGTTCGTCGCGATGAACCGCGCCATCGAGGTCAACCGCATCCGTCCCGTCATCGACCGCGTGTTCGCCTTCGACGAGGCGCCCGATGCCTACCGCTACTACGCCTCCGGCAAGGCGCTGGGAAAGATCGTCATCCGGCTCTGAGATGCTATTCGTCAGTACGTGGCGTACTTGACGTACTTAGTTGGCCAGGAGGCATCCTGGAGGCACGCTTCAGTGGAGGTGTCCAGCATGACCGCCGTTCATTTTGACAGCTATACAGATGCCCGTGCGCATCTCAAAGCACTCTTGGACGCGGCTGAACGCGGCCGTGTGGCCACGGTTCGTCGAGAGTCCTCCACGACCGCCCTCGTGGACGTCGACAGACTGCGCCGCTATCTTGCCGCGGTCACTCCATCTCGCGCCCAGGCGGTTCCCGAGGCTGACGGTTGGTCGATCTTCATTCCTGGATTGCCGATCGCGGCCGACGGCCGGACCTTCAATGAGGCTGTTACGGAAATGGTTGACGCGCTCCGCGAATACGCGGAGGACTGGCAAGACCACTTGCTTGATGCCCCTAACCACCACGAGAACTGGGGTCTGGTGCAGTTGATCAGCTTCAGCGATGACGATCAGCTACGCGAATGGCTGGTGGGGAAGGCTCGATGACCTGGCCCCAGCCCACGCGCGACGACCACGATCGGTTCTGTCAGATCGAAGGCTGGCGTCCGGTACGGAACGCTCGCGGGCGAACGGGGACCCACTATCTCACCTATGAGGTGAACCTTCCCGATGGCCGGATTTTGAGAACGCGGATCTCCCATCCGGTCGATCGAAGCACCTGCGGCCCGAGCATATGGGGTCACATACTGCGCGATCAGCTGCAGGTGGACGAGGCAACGTTCTGGGCGTGCGTCAAGGACGGTGCCTTGCCCGATCGCGGAGCGCCCACGCCGCCGTCAAACGCCTTGCCCGCCGATCTTGTTCATTTGCTGATCTCTAGAGTGGGTCTGGATGAGGCCGAGGTCGCAGCGATGAGCAAGGAGGACGCCGTTGCGAGGATGCAGAAGTACTGGGCTGAAGACGTCTGATCTACAACACCTTCGATAACGGCTTGCTGATCGGCTCACGAGGTCTATACCTACCGGCGGGCCGGGGGGCGGACCGAATCGCGGACGACGATGTGGGTGCCGAGGACGACGTGCTGGCGGTCCTGGCGGTTCAGGGCCAGGCGCACCGCCGTCCGGCCCAGCTCCTCGGTGGGAATGTGCACGGTGGTCAGGCCGGGGGTCAGGTCGGCGGCGAAGGGGATGTCGTCGTAGCCGGCCAGGGAGACGTCCTCCGGCACGCGCAGCCCCGCCTCGCGGAGGGCGGCCAGGACGCCGATGGCCACCATGTCGGTGGCGGCGAAGACGGCGGTGAACTCGGCGCCCAGCGCGATCAGGCGGCGGGCGGCGTCGTAGCCGTCGGTGCGGTCGAAGCCCGCCGGGACGACCAGGTCCGGGTCGTGGGGCACGCCGAAGGACTCGTGGGCGCGCATGAAGCCGCGCACCCGGTCGAGCCTCGTGGTGCTGAGGTCGTCGGCGGTGGCGCCTACCAGCGCGATGCGCCGGTGTCCCTGCGACAGCAGATGGCTGGCCATGGCGTACGCGCCGCCCTCGTTGTCGTACTCCACCACCGTGGTGGGCACGTCCTCGCCGAGGGGCGGGCGGCCGCACAGCACGAGGCGGGAGCCTGCCTTGTCGAGGGCGTGGGCGAAGTGCGACATGCGCTCGCGGTAAGTGTCGTCCATCGTGCCGCCGCCGACCAGGATGACCGCGTCGGCCCGCTGCTCGCGCATGGCCTCGACGATGGCCAGCTCGCGGGCCGGGTCGCCGTGGGTGGTGCACACCATGCAGAGCCGGCCCTCGGCGGTGGCCTGCTGTTCGACGCCCTTGGCGACGTGGGCGAAGGAGGGGCCGGTGACGTCGTCGAGGATGAACGCCACCATCTTCGTGCTGGCCCCCGACAGGGCTCGGGCGTGCACGTTGAGCACGTAGTCGAGGTCGCGCATGGCCCGCAGCACTCGTGCCCTGGTGGCCTGGGCGACCGGGTAGTCGCCCTTGATCACGCGGGAGACCGTGGTGGCCGACACCCCGGCCCGCGCGGCCACGTCACGGACGGTGACGCGCTCGTCCGTCGCGCCCACTTCCTTGGGGCTTACTTTTCGCGACAAGGCCGGCCCTTCATGGTCGTTGACGACAGGCTGAGCATCGGAGGTCCGCGACCTCAACGCAGTCTATGGCGGGAGTGATCCGCTCGGCATCCCCCCGAGAGTACGCTCGATCCGCGAGACCGCCCGTCTCAAGAGCTGTGGCGTAGAGAGCATCGCGAGCTGTTCCGGGCGCGATGGACGACGCCTTCGGGCGGGGGCGCACAGGGACGTGCCTCCATTCCGGAGATAGAAACCGATACCTACGGTAGGGGGCGAGAGGGGTTGCGGTCAACGGGAGGTTTGGCAAGAGGTGTCCTGGCAGGCGAAGCCCGGAGTCAGGTGCTTCAAAAGTAACGTGTCTGTAACGCGTTCTTGTGGTCCGTAACCCATCGCCGTAGCGTTCACGGCGACCGGTTTCTATCCAATGGAGGCAGCCATGACACGGACGGCCATCCGCAACCCCGTCCTGCCCGGCTTCCACCCGGACCCGTCCATCCTGCGGGTCGGCGCCGACTACTACCTGGCCACGTCAACGTTCGAGTGGTACCCGGGCGTACGCGTCCACTACTCCCGCGACCTGGTCAACTGGCGGCCGCTGGGCGGCATCCTCACCGACCACCGGCTGCTCGACCTGACGGGCGTGCCGGACTCCGGCGGCATCTGGGCGCCCGACCTCACGTATGCCAACGGCCTGTTCCACCTGGTCTACGGCGTCATGGACAACTACGCCCACGGCTACAAGGACATCGCGAACTACCTGATCACCGCCCCCTCCATCGAGGGCCCGTGGTCGGACCCGGTGAGGCTGCCCGGACGCGGGTTCGACGCCGCGCTCTTCCACGATGACGACGGCGCCACCTACCTGCTCAACATGGTCTTCGACTCGCGCCCGGGACACGGCTTCGCCGGCATCGAGCTCCAGGAACTCAACGGCGGCGCGGGAGCAGGCAAGCCGCGGATCATTCTCGAGAACCGGAGCGTCACCGAGGGACCGCACATCTACAAGATCGACGGCTGGTACTACCTGATGGTGGCCGAGGGCGGCACCGGCTACGAGCACGGCGCGAGCGTGCTGAGGTCCCGCACGCTGGACGGGCCGTACGAGCCGGACCCGGCGGGACCGATGTTCACCTCCCGCCACGATCCCACCCTGGAGCTGCAGAAGGCCGGGCACGGCTGCCTGGTGCGGACCCAGGACGGCGAGTGGTACGTCGCGCACCTCGCCGCCCGCCCCCACACGCAGCGGGGCCGCTGCGTGCTGGGCAGGGAATCCGCGATCCAGCGGGTCGCGTGGGTGGACGGCTGGCCGCGCGTGGCCGGAGCGGTGCCCGCCGTCGAGGTGCCCGCGCCCGCGCTGCCGCCGCATCCGTGGCAGCGCGTGGACCTCGAGCCGGCCGAGCACCACTGGAGCACCCTGCGCCGTCCCGCCTCGCCCGACTGGGTGAGCTTCGACGGCGACCGGGTGACGATCACGGGGGGGCAGTCCCCGTACGGGCTGCGTGCCCCCAGCCTCCTCGCCCGCCGGGTCACCAGCGCGACATGCACGTTCCAGACGAGCCTGACGTTCGAGCCCGACAGCGTGCACCAGTCCGCCGGCATCACCGCCTACTACAACTCCCGCAACTGGTACCACCTCGCGCTCACCACCGACGGCCTGATCCTGACCGGCAGCGATCGGGGCACGCGGACCGTGCACTTCACCGGGGAGCCCGCGACCCGGCTCGGCGTCGAGTTCGACGGCCCGGTGCTGCGCTTCTCCGCCGACGGCCGGCCCATCTCCGTGGAGCTGGACGCCACGACCCTGTCCGACGAGAACGCCGACGAGATCATCGACGGCCAGATCCGGTCCTTCGGGTTCACCGGCGCGTTCGTCGGCCTGTGGGTGCAGGACCTGGCGGGCGAAGGGTGCCGAGCCACCTTCTCCGACGTGACCTACCAGGCCTGATCAGTGCCTGATCAGTTCTGGGCCTGGCAGGGGAGGGTGTAGGGCCGGCCGGGGAGGTGTTGCGCCCACTCCTCCCGGGTGATCGACATGCCCGACGACTGGCAGACGCTCTCGCTCGCCTGCTCCACGCTCAGCCCCCACAGCTGAGTGGCCAGGTCGGACGTGCCGGCCAGGACGGTGCCGTCCGGGCCGAACTCCACGTCGTCGACCGCGCTCGCGCCCCCGAGCACCGCCCACAGTGCCGGCCGGGCGCGGTCGGCGACGTTCCACACCCGGATCGTGCGGTCACGGGAGGCCGAGGCGAGCATGCGGCCGTCCGCGCTGAAGGCCACCGCGGACACGTCCGCGACGTGCCCCGGCAGGGTGGCCACCCGCTTGGGCTGCTCGGGGCGGGTGACGTCCCACAACCGCGTTGTCCCGTCCGACGCCGCCGCGGCCAGGGTCTTGCCGTCCCGGCTGAACTGAAGGTCGAGCACGCCACCCGGGGCGGCGGCGAAGTCGGCCAGCCGGCGCGGCTGGGCCGGCTTGGACAGGTCCCACAACCGCACGGCGGCGGTGCCCGAGCCGGTCGCGAGGACGCTTCCGCTGGGCCGGAACGCGGCCACGTCGAGCCGGTCGTCGGCGGCGCCCGGCGTCGCCACCCGCTTGGGGGTGGCGGGCGTGGACACGTCCCACACGATCGTCCGGCCGTCCCGCCCGGTCGTCACCACGACCTTGCCGTCCGGACTGTACGCCGCCGACCGCAACCCTGCCGTATGCCCCTGGAGCGTCGCCACGAACTTCGGGTTGGCGGGCCGCTCGACCTGCCACAGCCGGGCCGTGCGATCGAGGGACGCCGACACCACGTAGCGGCCGTCCGGGCTGAAGGCCACCGCCACGACGGCGTCGGTGTGCCCGCGCAGCGTGGACACGGGAGTGGCCGACGCCGGGTCGGAGACGTCCCACAGCTTGACGGTCTTGTCGTCAGAGACGCTGGCCAGCGTACGGCCGCCCTTGGCGATCGCCACCCCGTTGACCGGCGCGGTGTGCCGGGCCAGCCGGGCGCGGGCGGCGACCCGGGCGGGGTCGGCGACGTTCCACACGCGGGCGGTCCCGTCGGCGGACGAGGTGGCGAGGTTTTGGCCGTTCGGGCTGAACGCCACCCCCGTCACAGTGCCGGCGAAACCGGTCAGCGTGGCCGCCGGCTGCGGGTCGGTCGGAGTCGAGACGTCCCAGAGGCGGGCGGTGCCGTCGGCGGAGGAGCTGGCCAGGACGTTTCCGTCGGCGCTGAAGGCCACGTCGCCGGCCGCCTGCGTGTGCCCGGTCGCGGTGCCGGCGAGCTTGGCCGTGGTGATGTTCCACAGGTGCAGCGTGCCGGTGCTGGAGGCGGTGGCGAGGTGCTGGCCGTTCGGGCTGAACGCCACGCTCCTGACGCCGCCGCCGTCCGGCGCCGTCAGCGCGGCCAGGCTGCTCGGCTTGGCGGGGGTGAGCACGTCCAGGAGCGTGACGCCGGTGGACGAGGTGACCGCGATCATGCGTCCGTCGGGGCTGAAGGCCACCTCGGTGGGGTCGGTGGTCTGCTTGAGCACGGAGACCGCTTGCGGCTTGGCGGGGTCGGCGATGTTCCACAGCCGTACGGACTTGTCGGCGCCCGCGGTGGCCAGCAGGTCGCCCTTCGGATTGAGCGCCACCGAGACCACCGGCTCGCCGTGGCCCGTGATCGTGGCCAGGGCGCGCGGGCGGGCGGTGTCGGAGACCTCCCACAGGCGGGCGGTCTCGTCCGCCGAGCCGGTCGCGAGGATCTTGCCGTTCGCGCTGAACGCCGCCGCCGTCAGCCCCCTCGTGTGGCCCTTCACGATGCCCGCGCTCTTGGGGCGGAGGGGGTCGGCGACGTTCCACAGCCGGGCGGTGTAGTCGCCGGAGACGGTGGCGAGCACGCGCCCGTCGGGGCGGTATGCCACCCGCTCGACGGGGGCGGTGTGGCCGATCATGCGGGCCGGGAGCGGGCGGGACAGCGTGCCGAGCAGCGCCCCGCGGGCCTCGGGGGTGGCCGAGACGCGGTAGGCGCTCAGAGCCAGCTGGGCGGCGAGCGAAGTGTCGGGCAGGCTGTTGGCGGTGGCGGCGAGCTGACGGGAGAGTGCCTGGTCGCGCTGGCCGGTCGCCTGCTCGGCCTGGGTCGAGGCCTGGCTGGACTGGAGCAAGGCCAGCACGCTGCCGGTCGCGGCCAGGAGGAGGAGCACGGAGAGCGCGGCGATGACGGCCCGGCCGATCAGCGCCCGGCGGCTGTGCCGCCGCACCGACGCCTGGAGGAACGCCTGTTCATGGGGCGTCAGCGGCCCGCCCCCCGCCGCCGGGCCGCCCGCCGCCGGACCCGGCGTCGTGGCGGCCAGGGCCTGGGCGGCCGGCAGGCGGTTGTCGGTGTAGAGGTAGGCCGGGTCCTGGCCTTCCCGGTGCCACGTCGCCGCGTCCTCCGACAGGCGGCGGCGTACGAGCAAGGTGGCGCGTTCGGCGTCGATCCAGCCGCCGAGCCGGGGCCAAGCGCGGATGAGCGCCTCATGGGCGAGCTCCGCCTCGCCCCCGGCCACCGTGACCAGCCGCGCTCTCGCCAGCTCGGCCAGCACCTGCCCGCCGACCGAAGGCGCGTCGGGAGCCAGCTCGGCCAGCGGGACCCGCCGCGTCGTGCCGCCGACCTGGTCGTCCACGCGTACGAGCCGGACCAGCAGGTCGCGGGCCACCGGCTCGAACTCCGCGCCGAGCCCCCGCAGCGTGTCCTCCGCGCTCATGGCCGCCGCCCCGGTGACGCCGCCGGCCGATCGGTAGCCCGCCATGGTCAGCACGCCGCCGGACCGCCGCTGCCACGTGGCCAGCAGGGCGTGGGAGAGCAGGGGCAGCGGCCCGCCCGACCGCTCCAGCGCCGCCTCGTTGGCCCGCAGGTCCTCCAGGATCAGGTCGGCGAGGCCGGCCTCCACACTGAGGCCGGACCGGACGGCCGGCTGCTCGATCACGGCGCGCAACTCGGCCGCGGTCATGGGCGTGACCACCTCCGGCCGCCGCATCGACTCCACCAGCCCGGGGTATGCCGCGCAGCGCCCGAAGAACTCGGCGCGTACCGCGATCACCACGGCCGCCGCACGGGACAGCTCGGCGAGCGCCTCGACGAACCGCGCCCTCACCGCGCCGTCGGGACAGGCCGTGAACACCTCCTCGAACTGGTCCACCACCAGCAGTAACCGCCCGGGAAGGCCGCGCCGCGCCCCGCTCGGATCGGACTCGATGATCGCACGCAGCCGCGCGGGGTCGCCGCCGCCGAGCTCGGCCAGCTCGCGGGCCAGCGCGCCCAGCGGATCGGCGCCGGGCGCCAGCATGACGCAGGACACGTCGTCGTCCTGCCGCAGGGCGGGAATGAGCCCGGCCCGCAGCACCGACGACTTCCCACCGCCCGACGGGCCGGTGAGGATGAGCGGTCCGCCGGCCGCGAACGCCTGCGAGCCGATGACGACGGGCTTGCCGTCCGCCCTGAGCGCCTGGCGTACCCGCGTGGTCAGCGACCTGGTCAGCTCCTCGCGCCCGAAGAACAGCTCGGCGTGCTCGGGACCGTAGGCGGCCAGTCCGCGATAGGGGCTGGACAGGTCGCCGGGCGAGCCCATCGGCGGGCCCGAGCGGTTGGGCTGCCCCGCATGGGCGGGGTTGGCGGCCAGCGGCGCCCGGTCGCCCACGTCCGTGGCCTGCCGCCGCGGCCGGGGGAATCCGGCGCCGGGCAGGGTGTGGGTCAGCCGGTGGTAGACGTGGTCCAGCGTGAACGCCGGCGGCCCGTCCGCCTCGCCCTCGTTGAGCAGCCTGAGCAGCGCCCCGCTGAGCGCGGTGTGCCGGACGCCGGGCAGCGCCCAGGCGTTGTCGTCCCTGCTGGCGGAGGCCAGCACATAAGCGCTGCGCCCCATGCCCTCGAAGATGCGGTCCGCGGCTTTGGCCGGCGCGGGCCGCCCGCCGCCGGTGAAGCAGCAGTCCAGCACCACGACGACCAGCTCGGCCGGCGAGGACGACAGGATGGTGCGCACCATGCCGTAGGGGAGCGCCTGGTAGCCGGGCATGCCCTGGCCGAGGTCCACGGTGGCGCGGGTGGCCAGGTGCAGCTCGCCGTCAGGGGTGAAGACGCCGTGACCCACGTAGTAGAACACCAGGACCGACGTGGCCTCCCGCGCGGCCCGCTCCAGCGCCTCGCCCAGGTTGGCCGGGGTCGCCGGGTCCAGCAGCACGGTGAGGTTGGCCGGGGCCAGGCCCGTCCGCTCGACCAGGGCCTGGGACACGTCGTTGACGGTCGCCGGGACGGCGGGGGCCTGCGGCAGCCGCGACTCCGGGCGATGCACGCCCGTGCCCGCCACCAGGACGCGGACACCATCGGACGACAACAGCAACGGTGGACCGTTCCACCTGGGCCGAACCAGCCGGGTCGTCTCCAGTGACGCAGACTCGTCCTCGGTCATCCAGCGCTCCACAGCGTGGTCGGCCCACAGTTATCGGGAGTTGTTAGGGTACGGAACTCCCCGTCCCCCGTCGAGTCGGGCAAACCGCCGACGACGGGCACGCATGGGTCACCCGGCCGGCGCCCCGTTCTCGGGGAGCGCCGGCCGCGAGAGCCTCACCAGTTGGCCGGCAGCCCCGGGGTCGTGGCAGGCAGGGCGTGGCCCGGCGGATGGATGACGTACGCGATGCCGCCGCTGCTGGAGCTGCGCAGCCAGACGTTCTCGAAGTCGGCCCGCGGATAGACGTGCCGCACGGCGTCGTTGTCCGGGGACGCGGGATCGTTGGCGATCACGTCGCCCGTCGCGGTGAAGCCGATGATCGCCATGAGGTGCCCATTGGTGCCGTACCCGGCGCCCGGCAGCTCGCCTTTCTTGAAGGACTGCGAGGTGATGACCGGGATGCCTGCCTTGATCAGCAGCTCCAGCTCGGTCAGCGACCGCAGCCGGGTGACGAACCCGTCCAAGCCGTACCGGCCCGCGTAGGCGGTGTTGAACGGCCAGTTGCCCGCCCCCTGGTAGGCGTGGTCGTAGGTGTAGCGGGCCGCGTAGTCGACCTCCGGGTTCGGGTCGGACGCATCGACCCAGGCCGTGTCCTGCGCGCTCGGCCACTTGCCCCAGTAGCCCAGCACCATCGTGGTCGAGGTCGGGCTGCACCACGCCTCGCCGCCGCCGTCCCATTCGGGGTAGTGGCCCTCGTGGACGTTCTGGGAGCGGCGCGGCACGTTCAGCTCCGTCCCCCAGGCGCCGCCGCCCGGGCTGGCCGGCACGGTCTTGCGCTCGGGCACGTTGGAGGCCATGGCGCCGGACGTACGCACCCGCGGCGTCACCGACGAGCCCGGCGTCCGATAGAGCGTGAGGCGCAGCTGGTAGGCGCTGATCTGCTTGCCCGCCGCCGCGACCAGCGTGTCCACGGCGACCGAGGCGTCCGCGTCGCCCTGCCCCGGCACCGACGTGCGCCGGATGTCGCCCTCGCCGTACGCCCAGCGGCCCAGCGAATACCACTTCGTCAGGCCCTCGGCGTTCCTGGCGCGGGTCTCGACCTGCAGCCAGCTGCCCGGCGGCAGATCCGCGGTCCAGGAGGCGACCAGCTCGGTCGCGGGGAACCCGATGGCCCGCTCGGGCCCTGTCCAGCGCGCGTACTCCCAGGTCTTGGTGCCGAGCGCGTCAGTGTAGGAAGTGGTGCCGGCGGCCGAGCCGAACGACAGGCCGTCGCCGGTCGTCGTGCCCTCCGACGTGCCGGCCGAGAAGTCGGCCCGCTGGAAGACCACGTCCGCCGGCGTGGCGGGCGCCGGTTTCGCGCTCGCGGACGGGGAGGTGGTCGTGAACACGATGAGGAACGAGAGGAACGCGGTCAGCGCACGCATGTACCCACCTTCTCGCAGGGCGCTCGATGGGCCTGAGAGTAAGCACCGAAGGCATGCCAGGCATCGGCAAATCTACGTATCGCCGTTCGAGGGGTGCCGTGCCACCCCGCGCGGCTTCTCAGGCGTGCAGGGCAGATGGGAAGGTGACGATGCCCGGAGAATGACCTGACCGCGAAGGCGAAGAGATATGCGCAAATATGTGATCATGGGCGTGCAGGGGAGTGGCAAGGGCACCCAGAGCAAGTTGCTCGCCGCCGACCTCGATCTGGTGCACATCAGCGTCGGCGACATCTTCCGCTGGCATGTCAAGAACCACACCAAGCTCGGCGCCCAGGTACGCCGCGTGGTCGCGGCGGGAGAACTGGTGGGGGACGACCTGGTGGAGGACGTCGTCAAGGACCGCCTCCACCAGCACGACTGGAACTACGGATTCGTCATCGACGGTTTCCCGCGCAACCGCCGGCAGGCGGAGTTCTTCCTGGAGAGCTACGACATCGACGGCGTGATCCACCTCGATCTGCCCGACGAGGAGGTGCGCCGGCGCGTCCTGGCCCGGCGGCTGTGCTCGCAGTGCGGCATGGACTACAACCTGATCGCGCACCGGCCTGAGGTCGAGGGGCGGTGCGACGTGTGCGGCGGGGAGCTGGTGAGCCGGGCGGACGACAGCCCGGACGCGCTGGCCAGGCGGCTGCGCGACTATCACAGCAAGATCGATCCGGTGATCGAGCTGTTCCGGGGCAAGGAATATGTGATGTCTGTCGACGCGCGGGCCGACAAGTTCACCGTCCAGCAGACCATTCGCGACCGATTCAACCTGCCGCCGTTCGACCGGTCGCGGGTCGGCGACCCGCTGGGAGCACGCAGCTGACCTGCTCTGACGCTGTCCCGTGCGGGTCTCGACGAGTTCGAGATCCACTCGCGATGTTGCCGTCCCCCGGCTCGGCTCGCAACCGCTCGATCTCCTCCGCCAGGCCACCGGAGGTCAGGCGGGCATTGCCCTGCACCGCCGACAGCGTGGTGGAGAACACTCGTACAGCCGCCGTCCGGCCCGACGATGTAGTCGTCAAGTGAGACGCTCATCGAATAGGTCACGCTGCGCATCAGAGGTCCTCCCCCGGAGGTTACTTGGCCAGGTGCCTGCTGATGACCAGGCGCTGGATCTGGTTGGTGCCCTCGAAGATCTGCATGATCTTGGCCTCGCGCATGTACCGCTCGACCCGGAACTCCCGCGTGTACCCGTACCCCCCGAACACCTGCACCGCGTCCGTCGTCACCTTCATCGCCGCGTCCGTCGCCACGAGCTTCGCCACGCTGGCCTGGCGGCTGTAGGGCAGGCCGGCGTCGCGGCGGCGGGCGGCGTCCAGGTACGTCGCCCGCGCGCTGTCCACCCCGGCGGCCATGTCCGCCAGCAGGAACCCGAGCCCCTGATGGTCGATGATCCGCTTGCCGAACGTCTCCCGCTGCTTGGCGTAGGCCACCGCCTCGTCGAGCGCGGCCTGGGCGAGGCCCGTCGCGCAGGCGGCGATGCCGAGCCGGCCGGAGTCCAGCGCGCTGAAGGCGATCTGGAGACCCTGGCCCTCCGTACCGATCAGGCGGTCGGACTCCAGGACGGCGCCGTCCCAGTGGGCGCTGGTCGTGGGCACGGCGTGCAGGCCCATCTTCTCCTCGGGCCGCCCGAAGGTCAGCCCGTCGGCCGCCCCTGGCGCGAGGAAGCAGGAGATGCCCCGCGTCCCTTCCCCGGTACGGGCGAAGAGGGCGTAGAAGTCGGCGATGCCGCCGTGCGTGATCCACGCCTTGTTGCCGCTGATCCGGTAGCCGTCAGGGACCCGCTCGGCCCTGCAGGTCAGGGCGCCGGCGTCGGAGCCGGCCTGCGGCTCGGACAGGCTGTAGCCGCCGATCAGGCGCCCGGCCAGCATGTCGGGCAGCCACAGCGCCCGCTGCTCCTCCGACCCGTAGGCGAAAACGGGGAAACAGGCGAGCGTGTGCACGCTGGTGGCGACCGCGACGGCCGCCCACCGCATCGCCAGCTCCTCGATGACCTGCAGATACACCTCGTACGGCTGCCCGCCGCCCCCATACTCTTCGGGATAGGGCAGCCCCAGCAGCCCGGCCTCGCCCAGCGTCGCGAACAGCCCTTCCGGGTACGTCTCGGCGCGCTCGTGCTCGTCGACCCGCCGCGCGAGCTCCTTGTCGGCGATCTCGCGGGTCAGGTCGATCAGGTCCTTGGCGTCCTGGCCGGGCAGCAGGCGGTCGACGGTCACGATCCCTCCACGCTCGAAACGGGCTCTTCCAGCCGCGCGAGCACGGTCTTGGCGCGCTCGCGGAACTCGGCCACGCGGGCGAGCTTGATGTCCTCGTACCCCCGGATCAGCTCGGGCAGGCCCGCGATCTCGGTGACGGTGCCGGCGGTCGCGGGGGTGAGCCGGGCCAGGGCGGCACGCACGAGCTCGCGATACTCGCCGACCAGCTCCCGCTCGACCCGCCGCACGCGCGCCCGGCCGAACACGTCGAACGCCGTCCCGCGCAGCACCCGGGCGGCCCGCAACCCGCGGAACAGCACGGGCGCCGAGCGGCGCAGCTTGATCTTGCGCTTCATGCCCATCGCGCGCAACACCGGCGGGTGCAGCAGCACCGTGACGACCGCGTCCGCGCCGAACTCGCGTTCCCTCCTGGCCTGCTCGGCGGGGTCGAGGTGGAGGCGGGCCACCTCGTACTCGTCCTTGTAGGCCATGAGCTTGTGCAGGCCGCGGGCGTAGGCGAGGGCGATCTCGGTGCCGGCCTCCTCGCCGGCCCGCTCGAGCGCGAGGTCGCTCACACTGCGCACGTCCTCGGCGTACGTGGCGGCGTAGGCGGCGTTCTGGTAGCCGGTCAGGTCGGCCACGCGCAGCGCCACGACCTCGTCCAGCTTCTCGGCCGGCTCGTCGGCGGCCGGCAGGACGGCCTGGCGCACGGCCTCGGGGTCGGCCACCGCCGCGCGGCCCCAGCGGAAGGCGGCGAGGTTCTGCTCGACGGCGGCCCTGTTCAGGGTGATGGCCTGCTCGATGGCCGCGGCGGACACCGGCAGCAGGCCGTGCTGGTACGCGGCGCCGACGAGCAGCAGGTTGGCCGGCATGTGATCGCCGAACAGCGCCTCGGCCAGCTCATGGGCGTCCAGGCACACGACGCTCCTGGTGGCGGACTCCACGCGGGCGACCGCGGAGGCGTGCCCCGGCACGGGCATCCGGCCGGTCACCATGGCGGCGGTGGGCACGACGGCGGTGTTCAGCACGGCGGCGGTGTGCTCCGGCGAGGCCACGGCCAGGTTGGTGTCGGAGGCCGCGCCCAGCAGGTCGAACCCGATCACCACATCGGCACGGCCGTGCGAGGCGCGTACCGAGCCCGCGAGCGGGCGCGGCGAGATCCGCACGTCGCTGACCACCGGCCCGCCCTTCTGCGCCAGGCCCGTCTGCTCGAGCCCGGCCGCGTGCAGCCCGTCGAGGTGGGCGGCCATCTGCAGGATCTGCGAGACGGTCACGACGCCGGTGCCGCCGATGCCGGGCATCCTGATCAGCACCTCGCCCGGCTTGCCTGCGGGCTCGTCCACGGGCGGAGGCGGCGGCGATGCCTGGCGAGCGGCAGGAGTGCCCGGCTCGACCAGCAGGAACGACGGGCAGTCGCCCTTGAGACAGCTCAGGTCGGAGTTGCAGGAGGCCTGGTGGATGCGGGTCTTGCGGCCGTACTCGGTCTCGACCGGCTGCACGGACAGGCACGTCGAGACGTCGCCGCAGTCGCCGCAACCCTCGCAGACCCGCTCGTTCACCACGACCTTCTCGACCGGGGTGGGTAGCTTGCCGCGCTTGCGCAGCCGCCGTTCCTCGGCCGCGCACCGGTCGTCGTGGATGAGCACGGTGACACCGTCGAGCGCGGCCAGCTCCTGCTCGGCCGCGGCAAGGTCGTCGCGGTGCCGTACGGAGGCGATCGGCGCCAGCCGCACGCCCCGGTACGTCTCCGGCTCCGGCGTCGTGATCACGATGCGGCGTACGCCCTCGACCGCCAGCTCCCGCGTGAGCGCGGGCACGTCGAGCCGGCCCTCGGCCCGCTGGCCGCCCGTCATGGCGACGGCGTCGTTGTAGAGCAGCTTGTACGTCATCGACACCCCGGCGGCCACGGCCGCCCTGATGGCCAGGGAACCGGAGTGGTGGAAGGTGCCGTCGCCGAGGTTCTGCACGAAATGCCGGTCCTCGGTGAACGGCGCCAGCCCGATCCACTGGGCGCCCTCGCCGCCCATCTGGGTGATGCCGACCTGGGTGCCGCGCCCGTGCCCGTCCAGCGCGATCATCGCGTGGCAGCCGATGCCGACGCCGACCAGCGTGCCGTCGGCGGTGCGGGTGGAGGCGTTGTGCGGGCAGCCGGAGCAGAAATAGGGGGTACGCGCCGCCACGAGCGGCAGCGACCTGCGCTTGGTCACCGTGACCGCCGGCCGCGGGAGCCGGTCGGCGCCCACGCAGGCGGCGATGGCCTTGGCCACGTCCTCGGCGCCGAGCGTGCCGCGCGCGGTCAGCAGCTCCCTGCCGACGACGGCCGGCACCCGCTCGCCGCCGTACAGCGCCTGCTTGACCTGCCCCTCCAGGAACGGGACCTTGTCCTCGACCACCAGCACCCGGTCGAGGCCGGCCGTCATGGCGGCCAGATCCTCGAAGTCCACGGGGAACGGCATGGCCAGCCTGATCAGCCGCACCCCCAGGTCGTCCATGGCCGCCGCGTCCAGGCCGAGGTCGGCCAGCGCCCGCAGGACCACCGCGTAGGTGGTGCCCGAGGCCAGGATGCCGAGCGCGGTGTTCCCCGCTCCGGCCATCACCCGGTTGAGCCCGTGGGCGCGGGCGTACTCGCGGGCCAGGTCGAGCCGGCGAGTGAGCATGTCGTGCTCGGCGTCGAGCGCGGCCGGGCCGAGCAGGATCGGCGTCGCCTTGCCCGCGGTACGGGCGGGGACCGGGATCGCGGCCCGCAGCGGGCCGAGGTCCACGGTGGCGGAGGCGTCGGCGATGTCCGCGACGATCTTCAGTCCCGTCCACAGGCCGGTGGCGCGGGACATCGCCACCGCGTGCAGCCCGAACTCGATGATCTCCGCGACCGAGCCGGGCGCCAGCAGTGGCATGGACAGGCTCTGGCACATGGGCTCGCACGAGCTGGGCAGCGTGGAGGACTTGCAACCCGGGTCGTCGCCGATCCAGGCCACGGCGCCGCCGAGCGGTGCGGTGCCGGCCGCGTTGGCGTGCCTGATGGCGTCGGCGGCCCGGTCGAGGCCGGGGTTCTTACCGTACCAGAAGCCGGTCACGCCCTCGTGGCGGCGGCCCGGCACCTGGGCGAGCATCTGGGTTCCGGCCACCGACGTGGCCGCGAGCTCCTCGTTCAGCCCGGGCTGGAACACCACGCCCGCCTCGTCCAGGAACCGGGCCGCCCGCCCCATCTCCAGGTCCACACCCCCCAGCGGCGACCCCTGGTAACCGGTGACGAAAACCCGTGTGTCCAGCCCGCGCTCGCGGTCCAGGCGGCGCTGCTCCAGCGTCAGGCGGACCAGGGCCTGTATGCCGGAGATGAGCACCCTGCCGTCGGGGGCTGTGTACTTGTCGTCGAGCGACACGGGGGCGGGAGTCGCGCTCGCGCTCACGCGTACCTCCTCCTGGCTTCGTACGTGGTGATTCCCAGCACAGCAACGTGGGCAGGACATCCGCAAGTATTAGATGAGAAGGTGCCCCAAATACGCAAACAATATGAAGCTTCCGGCTGTCTGGCTGATGTTCTTTGCGCCTGAGGAAGGGGTTCTGGCATGGCTGTCGTGGACGAGATCGATCACCACGTGCTGAGGCTGCTGCGGGAGGACGGGCGCAGGACGTTCTCGGAGATGGCGGACCTGGTCGGGCTGTCGGTGGCCGCGGTCAAGCGGCGGGTGGACCGGCTGCGCGAGCTCGGTGTGATCAAGGGGTTCACCGTGCAGATCGACTACGCCAAGCTCGGGTGGGGTATCGAGGCGTTCACCGAGCTGCGCTATCCCGGCACGACGCCGGTCAGCGAGATCGTCCGCACCGCCACGGAGGTGCCGGAGGTGCAGGCGGTGTTCACGATCGCGGGGGATCCGGACGCGCTGATCCACGTACGGGTGCGCGACCTCGGCCATCTGCAGCAGGTCATCGACCGGCTGCGCCGGGCCGGGGACGTGACAGGGACGAAGACGTTGCTGGTGCTCGGGTCGTGGACCCGGGAGGCGTTGTCCAGGAGCCCTTCCTGATCACTCCCGGCTCGAGAGGCAGCGGACGAGCAGGCCGATCGCGAGCAGCACCGGCACGCCGAGACCGATCAGCCACAGCGACACGCCGGTCATCGGCAGGGGCTCGTGGTCGCGTGCCGCCGGCTGTCCGGAGGGGACCGGGCTGGGCTCGTACGGGTCCACGCCCGGACGCGAGCCGGTGACCGTGGCGCGTGGCTCCTTGCGCGGACCGTCTCCACCGGGCCTGGGCTCGGCGCGGTCGGCCACCGCAGGGGCCCGCCTTTCCGGTGGGGCGCGGGTGAGCGTGCGGGCAGGCGACGGGCTGGGGCTGTGGACCGCCTCGACGGCGATCGACGTGCAGGAGCGGTTGTTCCCGGTGTTCTGCTCGTGGCTCACGGTGGAGACGGCGGCGCAGTTGTCGATCACGCCGGTGACGTCAGGGGCGGCGGCGGTGAAGACGAGCGTCCTGCTCTCGCGCGGAGCCAGCGTGCCGAGCCGGCAGTTCCCCGCGGGGCATTCGGACGGGCGACCCGTGGGCGTGGTCAGGTCGCCGTCGATGGGGTCCTCCACGGTGACGCCCACCGCCGGAGAGGGGCCGTTGTTGCCGACCTTCACTCTGTAGGTGATGCCGGCGCCCGCCTTCACGCTGGACGGGCCGGTCGTGGCGATCTCCACGTCGGCCATCGTCCGGGCGCGGCTGATCAGCCGCGTGGCGTCGCCCGTCGCGTTCGAGGCGGTGACGTGAACCCGGGCGACGACGTCCGTGTCGTCGGGGAGCGACGGGTCGGTCGTGACGGGGATGTCGTAGGTCACGCTCTGTCCCGGGGGGATGGTCAGGCCGGGTCCGCCGCAGGTGATGGCCTGGCCGGCGAGGGAGCAACCGTCCGGGAGGCGGCCTGGGGACGTGCCGCGGTCGAGGGCGTCGATGATCGTCACGTCCTCGGCATCATCGCCCCCCGTGTTGGTGACGGTCACCGCGTAGACGGACACCCCACCGGTGGTCATCGGGTCCGGGCTGACTGTTGCGGTGATCCGGAGCTCGGGTCCGGCACCGGGCAGGGAGACGGCCGCCGCGGACTGGCCGCTCCAGCCACCTCCGCCCAACGCCGCGAGCGCGACGATCGCCGCAATTCCGGGCACGCCCATTTCGTCCCCCGTACCTGGTCCACCCGGGAGCGATCCTGCTATCACACGGACGCTACGGAGAGTCGATCGCACCTGAACCATGCACGGTCATAACGAATCTTTTGCTGGCGCTTTGCGCGCTGGACGAACAATGCCGGGCACGACGGGCTCGGCCGCGTAGTGTCGAGGGCATGCCAGGTGCCGCGCGCTACGACGACGTCGCCGACTTCTACGCAGCCGGCTGGACGGACACCGTCGACGACCCCGCAGCCGTCCGCTTGCTCGCCCTGCTGGAGCCGATCGCCGGCCGCCGGGTCCTGGAGATCGCCTGCGGCCACGGCCGGATCAGCCGCGCGCTCGCCCGCAGGGGAGCCGACGTCGTGGGCGTCGACCTCTCGTCAGCCCTGATCGAGAAGGCACGTGCTGCCGAACAGGCCGCCCCGCTCGGCATCCGCTACCTCCACGCCGACGCGGCCGCATCCGACATCCCCGGCGTTTCCGGCCTGTTCGACGCCGTGGTCTGCAGCTTCGGCCTCTCCGACATCGACGACCTCGAAGGCGCGATCGCAGGAGCCGCCCGCGTGCTCCGGCCCGGGGGCGTCTTCGCGTGCTCGATCCTGCACCCGTGCTTCCCGGGCGGCCGGGGTGTCTCGGGCTCGTGGTCCGGGGACGCGAGCTATTACGCCGAGGGCCGGTGGCGGGCCGACGGCGAGCTGTCGTCCCTGCGCCGCCAGGTCGGCGCCAACCACCGCACGCTCTCGACCTACGTCAACACCTTCCGCCGGCACGGCCTCTGGCTGGAGGAGATGGCCGAGCCCGAGCCCGCCCCTGACTGGGCGGCGCAGCGCGCCGACGCCGCCAGGTTTCCCGTGTTCCTCGTCATGAGATGCATTAATCAGGCGTCACCCGCAGCCGGTGGATCCGGCGGTCTTACGGCTCCCGTCGCGGCGAGGTAGGCGGCGAAGCCCATCATGACGGCCATGAAGGCACCTGCCGCAGCGCCGAGGGCGGCGAGCGGCTCCGCCCCGAGTTCTCTGGTGACAGAGAAGATGAGCAGCCCGGCGATCAGGGCAGTCTCGATCGCATGGGCGAGCCAGTGCAGGATGCGCCTACCGTGGGTCATGATCAAGAGGTTCCTCTCACGTTGACCATGTGATGCGTGCAGGTGGAGAACCCCTGGAGGGGCAGGCGGCGAGGCGGGCGGCCAGGCGGAAGACCCTCATCTCGGCGTTTCTCCCTTGATCCAGCGTCTCGGCGGGCTACCCTGAGGATATGCCGGAGGGAATCCGAGCGAAATTCCCGCTGGGAATAGTTCAGGGAAGCCAGCCGGTACAACGACCGAACATCCCGGCAAGGATTGTGCAAGACCTTAGCTGGGTACACGTGATCAACTAGAGGGGAGGCACCGAATGGCCGACGGCAGCCCCACCGTCTACCGACGCCGACTCGTAGCGGAGCTGCGCCGGAGGCGCGAGGCTGTCGGTCTCAGCGGACCCCAGGTGGCGACTGAGCTCAAGTGGTCCACATCGAAGATCTCAAGGCTGGAGAACGGGCAGATCTTACCGAACGCCAAGGACGTAGAAGCACTGCTGGATCTCTACGAGATGCCGGAACCGGATCGGTCACGGCTTCTCGATCTGGTGCCGCTGTCTTCGGCTCCGGAATGGTGGGAGAAATACTCGGAATCCATCCCGGATGGCTACATACGCTTCCTTGGTTTCGAAAGCGCGGCGGCAGAGCGATGGGAGTGGCAGTCTCTGGTGATCCCAGGCCAGCTGCAAACGGAGGCCTATGCGAGTGCCGTAATAGGCGCCGCGCTGGGCGAACTGACTCCTCGTCAGATCAGGCGCCGTATCGAGCTTCGCATGGCGCGCAGGGAAAGATACATGCAGGATCCTTCCTTGACGTCGAAGGTCGTCCTCGACGAATCCGTCCTGAGGCGGAAGTTCGGGAACGAATCAATCATGTCGGAGCAGCTGCATCACTTGCGGGAAGTAGCCGAAAGGCCCAATATCGAGCTTCAGGTTCTCTTGAACAGCCAAGGCCCTCCGGTGCTGGCTCAAAGCTTTATTCTGCTGAGATTTCCCACGTTTGAGAATCTGGGAGAACTTCATCCTGATGTTCTCTATGTAGAGACGGAGCAGGGCGGCGGAGTCGATGAGGACGAGATGCGAACCCATCGGCACCTTGTGGCATTCAAGAAGATCTCTGAGGCGGCCTTGAGTCCTCAGGACACCATGAGCTTCATTGAGAACCAGGGGAAGAGATGGACGACGGTCTAGGTGCTTCTGCCTCACCTGGAACGAGGTAGAGAAATGAACGAGGTCATCGACCCCAGCTGGGGCGGGTGGCGTAAGAGCC
Organism: Nonomuraea sp. 10N515B; assembly: GCF_052245915.1. Lineage (NCBI taxonomy): Bacteria > Bacillati > Actinomycetota > Actinomycetes > Streptosporangiales > Streptosporangiaceae > Nonomuraea > Nonomuraea sp. 10N515B. Next base: position 81,271 of record NZ_JBQQBQ010000001.1, on the reverse strand, counting down.
GTCACAGCATGTCCAATGGAGATTGCGTCGAAGTCGCCCTCTTCACGGACGGCCGCGTCGGGCTGCGCGACTCCAAGAATCCGTCGGGCGGCACGATCGTCCTGGCCGCCGACGAGTTCCGGGATCTCCTGACGGATATCAAGCAAGGGAAGATATAGCGATTCCGGTGGCCTGCTCACCCGTGGCAGGCCACCGATCATCCGTCACGCGGCCCGCTTGCGCGATCACCCGCCCATCGACGCGCCGAAACCTCCGAGGGACACGGATTGCTGTCGCGGGGCGGGATGGCTCAAGGACGCCTCCCGGCTCCTCGGCTCGCTCGACGGCGAAGCTGAGCGGGCTCCAGTTGTTCCCTTGTCTGTAGGTCGGCGGACTGCTCGTGGGCATACTGATCCCAGGGGGAGGGACATGCTGACGGCATGCGGGGACGTGATCTGGACCGTCGGATGACGGCCGTGCGGCTCAGCCTGGTGGGGGTGGGGGCGATGAACTCCCCGCGCTACCGCCCCGCCGGGCTCCTGGCCAGCTGGCAGGACAACCGGGTCCTGCTCGATGGGGGCGGCGACGCGGCGGGCGGGGAGCGGCTCGACGGCTGGCTGGTCTGCGATGAACGCGCCGAGCTGATGCCCCAGATCCGCCACGCGGCGCGGGGGCTCCGGATGACCGCCGGGGTGGCGGTCTACGAGGCCGCGGGGGTGGAGATCGTGCCGCTGCCGGTCAGCCACACCTCCCACCCCACCTACGGCTACCTGATCAGCACGGATCGGGCGCAGGCCGCCTGGGCGCCGGAGTTCTGGGCCTTTCCCGCTTGGGCGGCCGGTGTGGACCTGATGTTCGCCGACGCCGCGGGGTGGGACAGGCCGATCCGCTTCGCCGGCGGTGTGGGCGGGCACGCGAGCGTGCTCCAGGTCGCGCGGCAGGCGCGCGATCTCCAGGTGGGGCGGCTGGTCTTCGCCCATATCGGCCGCCCCTCCATCCGGGCGATCGACCGCGGCGAGCGGCCGCCGTTCGGCGAGTGGGGCGTCGAGGGCCGAACCTACCCCCTTGGCTAGCCCCGGCCATTCGCTGATAGGAGCGCGTGCGCGGGCGCTCCGCAGGCCGGATCGTGCGAGGCTGGAGGGAGAACGGGGGAGGTGCGTGATGGCCAGACACATCGTGATCGGCGTGGACGGGTCCGCACCGGCGACGGCGGCTGTGGAGTGGGCGGCCGCCGATGCGCAGCGCAGAGAGCTGAGCCTGCGGATCTTGCACGTGTGCGAGCAATGGCCCTACCGCGTGGACACGACACGATACTGTGCAGGAACGCTGGCCGCGGCGGCCGACCACGCTCGCGACCTGACCCGCGGCGTGGAGGTGACCACGCAGTTGCTGTCCGGCAACGTGGTCGACACGCTGATCGGCGAGTCCCGCTCGGCCGACAGCGTGGTGATCGGCAGCCGGGGGCTCGGCGGGTTCGCCGGCATGATGGTCGGCTCGGTCAGCATGGGCGTCGCCGGGCACGCCGCCGGTCCGGTGGTGGTCGTACGCGAGACTTCGGTGGTGGTGCACGGACGGGTTGTCGTCGGATACGACGGCTCGGAGCATTCCGAGGCCGCGATGCGCTACGCCGTCGAGCAGGCGCGTGCTCGCGAGGTTCCATTGCACGTCATCTATGCCTGGCAGGCCCCGGTGGTCTCGACGTATGCCGCCGCGTACGGCAGCTTCCTGGAGGACGCCTACGAGCAGGAGACCGAGACGGCGCAGGAGCGGGTGGCCCGCTGGCGCGACGGGAATCCGGATGTCGCGATCACCGATGAGACGGTGGTCGGCCATCCGGTCAACTTCCTGATCGAGGCGGGCGGCACAGCCGACCTGGTCGTCGTGGGCTCGCGTGGGCTGGGTGGCTTCGCCTCGGCGGTGCTCGGCTCGGTCAGCCATGCGGTGCTGCACCACCTGAGGTGCCCGGTCGCCGTGGTGCGGCCGGGAATTACGGCCCGCAAAGACAGTCAAATCTCTACCGCCCGGAATAAGGGGTCAGGCGATGGATAAGGAACCTGAATAGCTTTCATCGGCGCCGGCACGATCATCGTGACCACGACGACGAGACGCAAGAACGAGTAGCGCGGACGGGAGGTCACACGGCGTTGTCCGGTCTGCTCTCCGTTGACACGATCCTGAACATGCTCCCCGAACCCGTGCGAAGCGTCCTGCCACGCGCTCGCCGGGTCCGAGCCTGTGCGGGCGGGGTCCGGATCGAACTGCGGAACATCGGCGGGCCGCGTACCGAGCGGCCGGCTCGCGCTCTCGAAGAGCGGCTGCGCTCGGCGGGAGCGCCGCGCGCCGAGGTGAACGGGGCGCTCGGCTGCGTGTTCGTGGCCTGCGACGAGACGGCCGACGTGGACAAGTTCGTGGCCGTCGTGGAGGAGCTCGACGAGGGCGGCGAGCCGCTGGGGGACGGTCGTGTGCTCGACGGCGTGGAGCAGCAGGCCCGCGCCGCGGTCGGCCTCTGCCTGCACCTCGCCGGCGCCGGGATCGCCATGGCCGGCGCGCTGACCCGCGCACCACGGCTCCCCGTGGCGGTGCCGAGCGTCCTCGCGCTGATCGAGCACACCCCGTGGGTCCGCGGCGCGCTGGAGCAGCGCGCCGGCAAGCCGGTCGTGGACACGATGCTGGCGACGGGCCGGGTCGTCTCCGCCACGCTGGCCGTGCGACCGCTGTCGCTGCTGATCGACTCCGTTGCCGCAGCCGGCCGGTACGTCGACACGCGCGCCGGTCGCCGGGCGTGGGAGCGGCGAGAGGAGGAGTTCGCCGCCGAGGAGGGGGCGTACCGGCATACCAGGGCCGCCGCCGCGACGCGTCCGGCGCCGCTGCCGCTCGGCCCCGTGGAGCGCTACGCCGACGCGGCCGGCGCCGCGACGGTGGCCGCCCACGGCCTGACCACGATCGTCAGCCACAGCTACCAGCGGGGTGTGTCCATGCTGGTCTCAGGCATCCCCAAGGCGGCCAGTCTCGGCAGGGAGGCCTTCGTCAGCGCCGTGGCGCGCTGTCTGGCCGGACGTGGCACGATCGTGCTCGACCGCGACGCCCTGCGCCGCATGGACCGGATCGACACCGTCGTGCTGGACGCCACCGTGCTCACCACGGGAGCGTGGACGATTGACAGCGTCGTGCCGCTCGCCCCCGATGTGGACCTCGACGACCTGCATGCCCGGCTCTACGCGCTGCTCGACCTCGCCGACCCCGTGGCCCGGCGGCGGCGCGACGGGTGGAGCGCGGCGCCCGCGCCGCCGGAGGACGTGCCCGAGCGATGGCTTGAACAGGGGCTCCGGCGGGTCGCGGTGGCCAGGGACGGTGTGCCGATCGCCGTGGTCGGCCTGGCCCGCGAGCTGCATCCCCTTGCCGAGGCCGTGGTCGCGGCGCCCCAACAGACGTGCCGGATGGTGCTGGCCGATGCCGATCCGGGACTGGCCGGGCGGCTGCGGGTGGAGGAGGTCGTGCCCGGCGGGTCGCGGCTGGCCGCGTCGGTGCGGGCGTTGCAGGCCGAGGGGCACGGCGTGGCCGTGGTGTCGCGGCGCGGGCGGCGCGCGTTGCGGCAGGCCGACCTGGGCGTCGGCGTGCTCGACGGGGTACGGCGGGTTCCGTGGGACGCCGACGTCATGGGCGGGCTCGACGGCGTGCACCTGCTGCTCCAATGCCTGCCGGCGGCCAGGAGGGCGAGTGTGCGCGGCGTGTGGACGGCGGCCGCCGGGTCGATCGCCGGCACCGGGGTGACGTTGCTCGGTCCGGCCGCGACCGCGGTTCGACGCGCCCAGCTCGTCCACAACCTGACCGTGCTGGCCGCCCTCGCGACCGGCGAGTGGGCGGGCCGGCGCATGGGGCGGGCGGAGCCGCCGGTCCAGGCCGACCACACGCCCTGGCACGCCATGGCCGTCCGCGACGTCCTGGCCCGGCTCGGGTCCTCGCCGGACGGCCTGAGCGAGGCCGAGGCGGAGCGCCGCAGGACCGTCTCGATCCGCCCTGTGAAGATCGGCCCGGAGTCCCTGGTCGGCGAGACCGCGAGAGAGCTCGCCAACCCGCTGACCCCGGTGCTGGCCACGGGAGCGGGCGTGTCGGCCGCGTTCGGCTCGGTGCTCGACGCTGTGCTGATCGCCGGCGTGATCGTGGTGGACGCCCTGCTCGGCGGCGCCCAGCGGCGGGGTGTGGGGCGCGCGCTGCGGCGCCTGACGGAGACCACCGCCGTCCGGGTCCGGCTGCGCCGCGCCGCAGGTGAGGTGGCCGCATACGCCGACGATCTGGTGCCGGGCGACGTGATCGAGCTCAGGGCGGGCGATGCCGTGCCGGCCGACGGGAGGCTGATCCAGGCGGCCGGGCTCGAGGTCGACGAGTCGCCGCTCACTGGCGAGTCGCAGCTCGTGCCCAAGACCGCGGCACCCGTCGCGGCGCCCGCCGTCGCGGACCGCGCCTCGATGGTGTACGAGGGCACGACCGTCGCGGCCGGGCACGGGCTCGCCGTGATCGTGGCCACCGGCGAGGCGACCGAAGCGGGCAGGACCGCCAGACTGGCCCGGCAGGAGCCGCCGCCGAGCGGCGTGGAGCTGCGGCTGCGTGCGCTGAGCCGGCGGATACTCCCGGCCGCGGTCGGCTCCGGTGTGGTCCTCATGCTGGTCGAGCTGCTGCGTGGCTCGCCGCTGACCCAAGCCCTCGCCCCGGCGGTGAGCATGGCGGTCGCGGCGGTTCCCGAAGGGCTGCCGTTCGTCGCCACCGTGGCCGAGCTGGCCTCCGCCAAGCGGTTGTCGACCCGCAACACGCTGGTCCGCAACCCGTCCACGATCGAGGCGCTGGGCCGGGTGGACGTGCTCTGCTTCGACAAGACGGGCACGCTCACCGAGGGCCACATCAGCCTGCGCCTGGTGTCGGACGGCCAGATCGAGCAGGAGGTGGAGGAGGCCGCGCCCGAGCTGCGGGCGATCGTGGGCGCGGCGCTGCGCGCGGGGCCGCGCTTCGGAGGCGGGCGGGCCATCCCACACCCCACGGACCGCGCGATCGTGGACGGCGCCGAGAGGCTGGGCATCACCCCTCAGGAGGGGCTGCGCACCTGGCACCGCGTGGCCGAGCTGCCCTTCGAGCCGGCCCGGGGCTACCACGCCGTCCTCGGCCGCGGCGAGTCGGGGCAACTGCTGAGCGTCAAGGGCGCTCCAGAAGTGGTGCTCGGCCAGTCCACGAACGTCGTGGTGAACGGGCGGGTCGTGCCGCTGGACCTCGCGATCAGGCAGCGGTTGGAGCAGGAGGTGGACCGGCTCGCCCTGCGCGGTTATCGGGTGCTCGCCGTGGCGGAGCGGCCCGCCTCCAGCCGCGCCGATCTCGACGAGTCCCGCATCGAGAGCCTGTGCTTCCTCGGGTTCCTCGGGCTGGCCGATCCGGTGCGCCCGACGGCCAAGCGCAGCGTGGAGCGGCTCGTCCGCGCCGGTGTGCAGGTCGTCATGATCACCGGGGATCATCCCAGTACGGCGGAGGCCATCGCGGCGGAGATCGGCGCGCTGGACGGCCGGCGCGTGATGACCGGCCCCGAGCTGGAGGAGCTGGACGACGAGGTCCTGGCCAAGGCGCTGCCGGATGTGGCGGTCTTCGCCCGGGTCACGCCCGAGCACAAGGCGCGGATCGTCACCAGGCTGCGCGCGGCGGGCAGGGTGGTGGCCGTCACCGGCGACGGCGCCAACGACGTGCCCGCGATCCGGCTCGCCGACGTGGGCGTGTCTCTGGGCTCGCACGCCGCTCCCGCGACCAAGGCCGCCGCCGACATCGTCATGCTCAACGACCGCATCGAGACGATCATCGAGGCGATCGTCGAGGGACGGGGTATGTGGGCCTCCGTCCGCGACGCGCTGGGCATCCTGCTCGGCGGCAATGTCGGGGAGATCGCTTTCACGCTCGGATCGAGCCTGCTCACCGGCCGCACCGCGTTGAACGCCCGCCAGCTCCTGCTGGTCAACCTGCTCACCGACATGCTGCCCGCCATGGCGGTGGCCATCCGGCCGCCCAGCGCCGCCAGCCCCGAGCGGCTGCTCGCCGAGGGACCCGAGGTCTCCCTCGGCGCCGCTCTGACCAGGGACATTTACCTGCGGGCGGTGGCCACGGGCGTCGCGGCGGGGGCGGCGTGGCTGCTCGCGCGGATGAGCGGGACGCGGGGCCGGGCCGACACGGTCGGGCTCATCGGCCTGGTGGCGGCCCAGCTGCTCCAGACCCTCGCGCTGGGCGGGCGGGACCGGGTGGTGGTGCTGGCCGCGCTGTTGTCCCTGGCCACGCTGGTGCTGATCGTCTCCACGCCCGGTCTCAGCCAGGTCTTCGGCTGCCGCCCCGTCGGCCCGCTCGGCTGGGGGATCGGCCTGGGCTGCGCGGCCACCGCGGCGCTGCTCGCCGCGTTGATCGAACGGTCTCCCGCGGAGTAGTCATCAGCGGGTCTCCACGGGAGGTTCTTCCCGGCTGCGCGACAGGCGGCCGGTGATGGCCGGCACCAGGCCGTGGGGCAGGAACAGCACGACCACGATCAGCACGAGCGCGTACACCGCGTACGACAACACGCTCGGCGCGTACGACGGCATCCCGGGCAGACTGGCCAGGCCGTCGAGCCCTTGCACGAGCAGCGTGATCGCCCCAGCCCCGGCCACGGCTCCCCAGATGGTGCCCAGCCCGCCGACCACGGCCATGACGATGTACTGGATCGAGATCAGCACGGGGAACGAGCCCGGCGCCACGTAGCCCGTGTAGAAGCAGTAGATGCCGCCGGCGAGGCCGGCGAACGCCGCCGACAGGGCGAAGACCACCAGCTTGTAGCGCCCGACCGGGATGCCGGACGACGCGGCGGCGGTCTCGCTCGTGGCCAGCGCCCGCAGGGCGCGGCCCGGCCGCGAGGTGATGACGTTGTGCGTCACCAGCATCACCAGCGCCAGCCCTCCCCAGGTCAGGTACGCGTACGCGGCCGCACTGCCCGCCTCGAACCCGCCGAGCGAGAACTGCGGGATGGCCTGCAGACCGATGTCCCCGCCGGTGAACTCCAGCTGCCCGGCGAGCGAGAGCAGGATGAGCTGCATGGCCAGGGTCGCGAACGCCAGGTGATGGCCGCGCAACCGCAGCAGCGGCATGCCGATCACGAGGGCGAACAGGGCCGCGGCCACGGGGGCGGCGATCAGCCCGGCCAGCGGTGGCACGCCGCTCAGGGCGAGGAGGGCGGCCGTGTAGGCGCCGACGCCGTAGAAGGCGCCCTGGCCCAGCGACACCTGCCCGGCGTACCCCATGAGCAGCGATACCCCGACCGTGACCATGGCGGCCAGGCCGAGCAGGATGTACACGGCCAGCGCGCTGTCGTCCAGCAGCGCGGGCAACGCCAGCGTCACGACGGCCACCACCGCGCCGGCCACGAGCCTGATCATGTGGACTCCTGGGAGATGGCCGTGCGGCAGCCGGCCTGGACGATCATGACGATGATCATGAGACCCAGCGCTATCTCCAGTTGGTGCGACCCGTAGCCGTAGCCGGCGGCCATGGTCTCGGCCACGCCCAGCAGCAGTGCCCCGAGCAGGGTGATCACCGGCCGGGCGAGGGCGCCGAAGACGGCCGCGGCGAAGCCGTTGACGATGAGCGTGACGTCGGTGTCGAACGAGATCGGTCGCAACGGCGTCACCAGCACCCCCGCGAGGCCGCCGAGCAGCCCGCCCAGCGCGAACGCCACCAGCCCCATGCGGCGGGTGTCGATGCCGACGACGCGGGCGGCATAGGGATTCGACGCGCACGCGGTCAGTGCCTTGCCCAGGTAGGTGCGTCCGAAGAAGAGCGCGAGCGCGACGAACGTCAGGGCCGTCACCACGATCACCAGCAGGTGCTGCGTCTGGATCCGCGCCCCTGCCACCGTCACCGAGCCGGCCAGGCCGGGCGCCGAGCGCGGCTGGTCGCCCCACAACACGATGTCGACCGCGTAGGCGAGCACGCCGACGCCGAGCGTGACGATCAGCGACGACAACGGGGTCACACCGGGCTTGCCGATGGCGGCCAGCCCGGTCAGCAGTCCCGCCACCGCCGCGACCAGGATGGCCGTCACCTCGCTCAGCCCGTGCGGGAAGCCCAGCCCGAGCAGCGACGACGTGCACAGCCCGGCCATCACGGCGAAGGTGCCCTGGGCGAAGTTCACCACGCCGGTGACCCGGTGGATGACGACCAGGCCGCTGGCGATGAGCGCGATCGCGCACCCGACCGCCAGCCCATTGAGCAGGTACGTGAGGAACGCGCTCATGTGATCGCACCCCCCAGATAGGCGCCGGCCACCTTCGGATCGCCGGCCAGGTCGGCGGAGTCCCCCTCGGCCACCACCCGCCCTGACTCCAGCACGTAAGCCCGCCGGCACAGGTCGAAGGCCAGCCGCGCGTTCTGCTCGATGAGCAGCACCGTCAGGCCCTGCGATCGGTTCAGCTCCGCCAGGTGTCCGGCCAGGTCGGCGGTGACATTGGGGGCGAGCCCCAGGGACAGCTCGTCCACCACGAGCACCGACGGGCGCGACATCATGGCCCGGCCGAACGCGACCATCTGCTGCTCGCCGCCCGACAGCACACCCGCCTGCCGCCTGGCCAGCGAAGCCAGCTGGGGCAGCAGGTCGTAGACGGAGGACGGGTCGCGCTCGCCGGAGCGCCAGCCGCCCAGCGCCAGATTGTCCGCGACCGACAAATCCGGAAATAGCTGGCGGCCCTCCGGGATCAACGCCAGCCTGCCGCCGATCTCCACCGTCCCGGAAGCGGGTTTCAGCAGGCCCGCGAGCGTGTTGGCCAGCGTCGACTTGCCGGCGCCGTTCGGACCGAGCAACGCGACCATCTCGCCCTTGCCGACGTTCAGCGTGACGTGCTCCAGCGCGGTCGCGGTGCCGTACGAGACGACCAGGTCCCTGACGTCGATCATGACGCCTGCCCGAGGCTGAGGGCGGGGGTCATGACGCCTGTCCGAGGTAGGCGGCGAGCACCAGCGGGTCGGCCCGCACCTCGGCGGGCGGGCCGTCGGCGATGACCTGGCCGAGGTCGAGCACCACGAGCCGGTCGGCGAGCCGGGTCACGAAGGCGACGTCGTGCTCGATGAGCAGGATCGTCAGTCCGCCCGCGCGCAGCTCCTCCACCAGCGCCGCGAGCCGCTCGCGTTCCTGGCCCCGCAGTCCGGAGGCGGGCTCGTCGAGCAGCAGCAGCCGCGGCTGCGCGCACAGGGCGCGGGCCAGCTGCAACGCGCGCTGCTGGCCGATGGGGAGCTGGTCGGCGGGCCGGTCCGCCCACTCGGCCAGGCCCACGCGCTCCAGAGCGGCGTCCGACTCGGTCGCGATGAGCCGCTCGTCGCGCCGGTGCCGGGGCAGCCGCAGCGCCGCCGACACGAACCCCGCGCCGGTACGCCCGTGCATCCCCACCATGACGTTCTCCCTGACGGTCATGCCGCGGAACACGCGGGCCGCCTGGAAGACGATCGACATGCCGAGCCTGGCCCGCCGGTGCGGCGCGAGCCGGTCCACCCGGTGCCCGAGGAAGGAGATCTCGCCCCGGTCGGCCGCCAGATGCCCGATGATCAGGTTGAACAACGTGGACTTGCCGGCCCCGTTCGGCCCGATGATGCCGCAGACCTCGCCGTCCGGGACGCTCAGGGAGACGTCGCGGACGGCGTAGACGCCCCCGAAGGAGCGGGATATCCCGGTGACCGCCAGCACGCGCTACCCCGCCGCGTTGACGGTCTTGGTGAGCTGCTCCTTGGCCCAGTCGGTCGGCACGAACTGGCCGTTCTTCACCGTGTTGACCGAGATGAACTCGGGGGAGAGCCCGGAATGGTCGGTGGGGGAGTAGCGGAAGCGGCCGTTCGGCGTGATCAGGTCCATGCTCTCCAGCGCCTGCTGGATCTTGGTCTTGTCGGTGCTGCCGGCCTTCCTGATCGCCTCGAACAGCAGCAGGCTCGCGCTGTAGCCGTCCTGCGCGAACTGCGGCGGCGGGTAGCCGTGCTTCTGCTGGTACGGCTTGGCCATCTGGTCGATGATCTGCTTCTGCTTGCCGGCCGGCAGGTGGTCCCCGACGACGCCGATGGCGCTCTGCACGGTCATGCCCTCGGCGTCGCGGCCCATCGGCTCCAGCCACAACTTGCTGGCCTGGGACGCGGTCAGGAACAGCGGCGTCTTGAGCCCCGAGGCGACGTACTGCTTGGCGGCCGTCACGCCGGGCGCGCCCGAGCCCCAGAACACCAGCGCCTCGGCGGCGGAGTCGCGCACGTGCTGGAACACCGCGCTGAAGTCGGAGTTCGTGGTCTCGTACGGCTCGTCCACGGCGATCGTCACGTTGTACTTCGGCGCGAGCGCCACCATGGACTTGTGGCCGGAGACCGAGTACGCGCTCTTGGAGTCCCAGGCCACCGCGATCGTCTTGATGCCCTGGGCCTGGATGTACTGCAGGTAGCGCTCGGCGTACATGCTGGACAGGGCGGGAGTGACGAAGATGTACGACTTGATCGGCTCGACCTGCTCCTGCGCGGGCGCCAGCGACAGGTACGGCATCTTGTCCCGCTGCGCGAGCGGCTCCACCGCGAGCGCCGAGTTGGAGAACACCGGCCCGATCAGCGCGTCGATCTCGCCCTTGATCTGGTTGTAGGCCACGATGCCTTGGTCAGGAGCGGTCTTGTCGTCCCGGGTGACCAGCTCGACCGTGCGGCCCAGTAAGCCGCCCTGCGCGTTGACCTGCTCGACCGCCAGCTCCACGGCCTTCTTGTCCTCGCTGCCGAGCGGCGTGTAGTTGCCGGTCAGGGAGACGATGAGGCCGACCTTGATGGGGCCGTCACCACCTGACCCGCCGGGACTACCGCCGCACGCGGCCACGGCCAGCACGAGACACACCAGAGACGGTAGAAGCCTGCGCATCAGGACCTCCTGGGCCGGATGTCGCCCTGAATGTAGGCAGGTACATTACGGCTGTCAAGACAATGCCCAACATCCGTGGGGGTGGCGGTGTGCGGCCTCAATCGGTGATTCTCACCTTTCTCGGAGATCACGTTTACGGTCGCGGAATCTGCGTCTTCTCGGGCAGCTTCCTCGAGGCGTTCGCCAAGGTCGGCGTCTCCGAGGAGGCGACGCGCTCGACGCTGACCCGGATGGTCCGCCGCGGGTTGTTGCGCCGGCAGCGCTCGGGGCGGCGTATGTACTTCGGCCTCACCCCGACCAGCACCGAGGTGCTCAGGGACGGCGAGCGGCGCATCTGGCACAGCGGCGTCGTCAACGACGCCGCCGAGGACCGGTGGACGCTCATCGGCTTCTCGTTGCCGGCCTCATGGCAGCGGCAGCGGCACGAGCTGCGCTCGCAGCTCATCTGGGCCGGGTTCGGGCCGCTGCAGAACGGGTTGTGGATCGCTCCCGGCGAGGTGGAGGCGCCCGAGGTGCCCGGGGTGGAGGTGAAGGTGTTCGCCGCCGAGCCGCGGCGGCCCACCGACATGCAGGCGCTGGTGCGGGACGCGTACGACCTGGCCGGGCTGGGTGAGCGTTACCGGGCGTTCCTGCGCCGCTGGGACCAGGCCGATCCCGCGCCCGACGCGCCCGACGACCTGGCCCGCTCGCTGACGCTGCTCACCGGCTGGCTGCAGATCATCAGGACCGACCCCCGGCTCCCGCTGCGTTACCTGCCGCACGACTGGCCCGCGGAGAAGGCCCAGCGGGTCTGCCACGCGCTGCACGAGCGGTTCAGGCCGGAGGCCGCGGCGATCGCCGAGCGGCTCCTCGACACGGTCCCCGACGAAAGTTGGGCAGAACGGTGACAGCGATCGTCTAGTGGCCTAACTTGAGCCTGGAGGAGCACTGATGCGGAACCAGGGGCTTGGATCGTGGCCGGCACGCAGGGCCCGCATGACGCCCGACCGCGTGGCGCTGACCTGCGGCGGGCGCGATCACACCTACCGTGACCTGCGGGAACGTACGTATCGGCTGGCTTCCGCGCTGGGCGTGGGGCGCGGCGACCGGGTGGCCTACCTCGGGCCCAACCATTGCGCGCTGGTCGAGACGTTCTTCGGGGCCGGGCTACTGGGGGCGGTGTTCGTCCCGCTCAACACCCGGCTGACCACGCCCGAGTTGCGCTTCATCCTCCAGGACGCGGACGCGTCGGTGGTGCTGCTCGGCGAAGGGCGGGACGGCGAAGGGCTGCCCGGCCGCCACATCCCGGCCGCGGACTACGAGGACCTGATGGCGACGGGCTCGCCCGAGCCGATCGACGAGCCGGTCGGCCAGGACGACGTGTGCCTGATCATGTACACCTCGGGCACCACGGGACGGCCCAAGGGCGCGATGCTCACGCATGCCAACCTCACGTGGAACGCCGTCAACCTGCTGGTGGACGTGCCGCTCGCACACGACGAGGTGACGCTGATCAGCGCACCCCTGTTCCACATCGCGGCGCTGGCGCAGACGCTGATCCCGAGCGTGCTCAAGGGCGGCCGGGCCATCCTGGAGCCGTCCTTCGACGTGGAGCGCACGTTCGACCTGATCGAGACCGAGCGGGTGACGGTGATGTTCGGGGTGCCGTCGATGTTCGCCTTCCTCGCCCAGTCGCCGCGCTGGCCCAAGGCCGACCTGTCGAGCCTGCGCCACCTGCTGTGCGGGGGCGCGCCGGTGCCCCTGCCGCTCATCACGACCTACCAGGAACGGGGGCTGACGTTCCTGCAGGGCTACGGCATGACGGAGACCGCGCCGGGCGCGCTCTTCCTCGGCGCCGAGCACTCCATCGACAAGGCGGGGACGGCCGGCGTGCCGTGTTTCTTCTCCGACGTGCGCCTGGTCACGATTGAGGGCTCGGAGGCGGCCCCCGGCGAGCCCGGCGAGGTCTACGTCCAGGGACCCAACGTCATGCCCGGCTACTGGCGCCGGCCCGAGGAGAGCGCAAAGGTGCTCTCGCCGGACGGCTGGTTCCGCTCGGGCGACGTCGGCGTCGCCGACGAGGACGGTTACGTGCGCATCTCCGACCGGATCAACGACGTGATCATCTCCGGCGGCGAGAACATCTACCCCGCCGAGGTCGAGAGCGTCCTGTACAGCCATCCCGCGGTCGCCGAGTGCGCGGTGATCGGCGTGCCCGACGACCGGTGGGATGAAGTGGGCAAGGCCCTGGTCGTGTTGCGGCCAGGCGCGACGGCCGAGCCCGAGGAGCTGCTGAAGCATCTGGACGGCCGGCTGGCCCGCTTCAAGATCCCGAAATATCTGGAATTCGTCCCTGAACTGCCCAAGAACGCGGCGGGCAAGCTGCTCAAGGCCCCGCTCAGAAAGCTCTACGGGAGTTGATCCGCAATGCGTACCTCACCGCCTTTCCGCGCCGACCACGTCGGCAGCCTCCTGCGCCCGCAGTCCCTGCTCCGCGCCCGCGAGAGCCTCGCGGGTGACGAACTGCGGGAAGCGGAGGACGCGGCCATCCGAGAGGTGGTGCGCAGGCAGGAGGAGATCGGCCTGCAGAGCGCGACCGACGGCGAGTTCCGGCGAGCCTCCTGGCACATGGACTTCATCTACCGGCTCGGCGGCATCGGCCAGGCCACCGACGAGCACATCACGGTCCGCTTCCACAACGAGCAGGGCGACATCGAGTTCACCCCGGCGGCGCTGCGCGTGCACGACCGGATCAAGCTGCGCGAGCCGATCTTCGCCGACGACTTCATGTTCCTGCGGGACACCGTGAGCACGGTCGTGCCGAAGCTGACCATCCCGTCGCCCAGCATGGTGCACTACCGCGGCGGGCCGGCCGCCATCGACCCGAAGGTCTACCCGGACGTCGAGGAGTTCTGGCGTGACCTGAGCGCCGCCTACGCCGAGCAGGTGCGCAGGATCGGCGCGCTGGGGTGCACCTACCTGCAGTTCGACGACACCAGCCTGGCCTACCTGAACGACCCGGCCCAGCGGGCGGAGCTGGAGTCGCGGGGCGACGACGCCGAGCACATGCACCTGCGCTACATCAAGCAGATCAACGCCGCGCTGGCGGCCAAGCCGGCCGGGATGACGATCACGACGCACATGTGCCGCGGCAACTTCCGCTCGTCCTGGGCCGCCTCGGGCAGCTACGACTTCGTCGCGGAGGCGTTGTTCGGGGAGCTGAAGGTGGACGGGTTCTTCCTGGAGTACGACGACGAGCGGTCCGGGGGATTCGAGCCGCTGCGATTCGTGCCCAAGGGCAAGATGGTCGTGCTGGGGCTGGTCACGACCAAGCACGGGGAGCTGGAGTCGAAGGACACGCTGAAGCGGCGCATCGATGAGGCCGCCAAGTTCATCGACCTCGACCAGCTCTGCCTGTCGCCGCAGTGCGGCTTCTCCTCCACGGTCGAAGGCAACGAGCTGACGGCCGACCAGCAGTTCGCCAAGCTCCGCCTGATCGTCGAGACCGCCCAGGAGGTCTGGGGCTGACGGCAGGGATGCGGCGAGAGCCCGGGGAAACCGCTCCGGGCTCTCGCCGCCGATCAGCGGACCACGATGGTGGTCAGCGACCGCGGTTGGAGGGTCACCGTGCGGCCGGTCACGGCCGACGGGGTGAGCGAGTTGTCGTTGTTCGTCACGTACGCGGTCGCCCTGCCGCGCACGCCGTCCCACGTGACGGCCTCGGTGCCCGTGTTGAGGGCCACGATCACCTTCGACCCGTCCGTGTTGCGGAACGCCGAGACCTTCAGCGCCGGATTCGCCGCCGAGGCGTCCACCCGGACCGCGCCCGGCCGGATGAACCGGCTGTAGGCCGCCATCGCCCACAACCGCTTCGACACCTTGTAGGTCTTCGCCGTGTCGTCGACCTGCATGAACGCCCTGGTCGTGCCGCGCGAGGCACCCAGCCAGTAAATGTAGGCGCTGACGTCGCCCAGCGTGAGCGCGTCGTGGATGGCCTGCGCGATCGTGAAGCCGTCGTAGCCGCTGCCGTCGTCCCAGGCCTCGTTCCAGGTCGAGCCGTTGGGGTTCCACTCCGACATCCAGGTCTTCCTGCTGGTCGGCAGCGGGGCGTCCACGGGGCTGGCGTAGGTGTGGCCGGCGTGCGTCTTGACCCAGCGGCGGGCCTCGGGATCGGCCTCGATCGCCGCCGTGTACGCCTTGGCCTGGTTCCAGCCGAAGGAGTCGCAGCACACCAGGTTCACGTTGCCCTTGGCGATCGGGCCGAGCACCTTGACGAACTGGGCGGCCTGTTCCGGGGTGAAGCGCATGGAGGCGTACGTGGCCGTCCAGTCGGGCTCGTTCGTGAACCCGAGGTCAGTGATCTTGATGCCTTCCCGCTCGTAGAACTTCGTGTACGCCAGGAGGTAGTTGGCGTACGCCTTCTCCCACTCCGGCAGCAGATTGCCGCCGTTCTTGTCGTCACCGTTGGTCTTCATGTAGCCGGGCGCGCTCCAGGCGTCGGCGAAGAAGCGCTTCACGCCGTACGCCTTGGCCTCCTTGGCCACCCAGACCTGGCTGTTGTCGTCGCCGTCCCACACGTACTTGGGCGGGGCGTCCGGGCCGCCGGGGTTCTCCGGCTGGATCGACACCATGTGGTCGTACGGGCTGCCCGCGGGGGAGGAGCCGATGCCGAGCCGCAGGATGCTGAGGCCGGCCCCCTTCTCCCGGTCGAACCACAGGTCGAGGATCTCCCGCTGCTGCGCCGGCGACAGTGCCTCGAGCAACTCGTTGCGGCGGAACGCCTGAGAGACGCCGAAGCCGTCCATCTGCTGGTGCGTGACGCGCTCGTTCACGGTGATGGCCGGTGCTTGCGCCGCGTGCGCCGGGTTCACCACCAGAAGACCGAGCACGGTGATGGCGACAAGTCCTCGTAACATGGTGCCTCCGAAAGTTTCGGAAAAGTGGCGAATATTTCACCAATCGTGCCGGAACCGTAATCGGAGTCAAGGTCTGCCGTCAACACCAAGCGGCGCCGTCCCCGAGGAAGGGGACGGCGCCGCTGGGCTCCCGCGCTCAGCGCGCGGACTCGGCGCGGGACTTGATGGTCTGCATCTGCCTCCGCACGGTCAGGAAGTCGGCCAGGTCCATCCTGGCGAGATAGAGGGTGCCGCTGAGGCCCGGCTCGGCCTTGATCCGGACGCGGAACACCATCCTGGTCCTGCCGTCGTCGATCTCGCGGAGCGAGACGGACGACGTGGTGATGGCGTCTTCGCCCCGATGAACCAGGACGAGCGTGTGCGGCGGATCGGTCTGCTCCACGACGAACCCGGCGCCATCAGGCCCGGAGCGCAGCGTGTCGCCGACCTTGAGCCCCTGCTGCTCCGCTTCCTCCGCAGGAGGACCGCCCAGCTGGACCAGCCAGGGCCAGACGGCCGCAGGGGAGGCCTCGACGGTGATGGCGCGGGTCGCCTGGTACTGCGGCGTGCGGACGATGTCGTCACCCGCCATCTCGCCGTAGACCTCGCCGTCGTCGGCGCCCCAGCGCAGGTGCCACGGGCGCACCGCGAGCATGTACCCCGCCGCCGCCCCCACCGCGAACCTGAGCATCGAACGTGTCATGTACCGCGCCATGAACATCGCGAACTCCTTCGTATCGCCGGTCGGAACGCCCAGTCTCCGACGTGAGGCCGCCCTTGGCCAGCGGAACCGCCGTGCTTCAGCGGCCGAAGCAAATGGTGCGGCCCGCGCGTACCCGCTCGCCCTTGTAGCTCACCTGATCGATCGTGTTCCCCCGTGGATCGACGAGGACAAGGCCGTCGCCCTGGTTGCCGAGCTGCAGCGCCCCGTCGAGCGGCACTCGCAGCGTGGTGCCGCCCGCCACGGCACCGCTCAGGTCCTTGCGGGCGTTGGCGGCATCCGACAACCACCAGCCCGACAGGTCGACCGGGCCTGGCGTGACGTTGAGCAGCGTGACCGACTCCGCGCCGCGGTCGGCGCCGACGGGGTCGGGCAGGGCGGCCACGATCAGCACGTCGCCCACGGCGATGAGCGGCGGGTTGACGGTCGAGCCCGGCGGCGCGGGATCCGGGTTGATGATGAACGCCTCCGGCCACACCGTCAGCTGGATCTGGTGGCCGGAGGCCCAGACGACGTCGTGCAGGTTGCCCCGTTCGAGCTTGTCGAGCAGGAACAGCTCGTCGTCGCGGTGCACCGGGTCGGCCCGCAGCCACGCGTCGAAGCCGTCGAAGTCGGGGAATCCCGCCGCGAGGTACGGCACGATGCGGCGGAACAGCTTGGGCCACATCACCAGTTGCTCGGCCGCGGCCAGGTCGGGGATGACGGCCACGCCGTCGGGGTCGGCGGTGGAGCGCGGCCAGATGCCGGTGGCGAGCGCCTTCTGCCTGGCCGCCGCCGACACGTCCGCCAGGTGCGTACGCAGCTCGGCGGGCAGGGTCGCGTAGAACGCCGGATAGACCAGCCCGGCGGCGAGCAGCGCGGCGTTGACGGAGGCGTCGGCCAGCGGCCCGTCCAGGAACACCCGGGAGCCGTCCGCCCCCGGGTGGTCGCCCGCGAACACGAACGCGATCAGCCGGCCGTTGGCGTCGATGCCGTTGGTGAGCACGTGGCCGCGGATCGCGTCCTGGTCGGCGGAGCGGACCTTGTTCGGCAGGTCGTCCCAGAAGACCACGTTGGTGAAGCCGAGCAGCCGAAGCAGCTCGTCCCTTGCCGCCTCGGCGCCCGTCAGCTCCTGGTGGGTTTCGCCGAAGTGGGTTTCCAGCGCGTCGATGGCCTCCAGACGTGCGGAGATGCCGCGGCGCGTGATGTCCGGCGGCGAGCCGGAGTGCCGGGGCAGCGCCTCGACCAGCGCGGGGTTGTCGGGCAGGAACTTGACCGTGTCACCGTCCGGTTCCGGCCCTTGTCGCGGGAGGTCCGGATATCGGATGACAAAATTGCCGCGTAATAGCGTGTAACTCATGAATTCCCCCCATATCTCGGCGAGCGGAGCGTAACTCGCGTTTGGGGCATCGTCCATGTATCACGACAAATCAGCGATATACCGCTATTGCTGCCTCCGCGACCAGCGTGTCCACCACGGCGACCAACTCGCCGACCACCCGCGGACCGTCGCGGACGATCTCGCGCATCCTGCCGACGAGCTCGCTCGACGGCAGGTCGAGGTAGAGCTCCGCCTCCAGCCGCAGCACGGACACCAGCCCGCACAGCGCCGCGCCCCGGGCGTCCGGTTTCTTCCAGCCCTCGACCGCGGAACGCGCCCCCGAAGAGGCGCGTACGACCGAGGCGACGTCGGCGAGCTGATAGCGCGTGGTCGGCAGCACGCCCATCACCCTCTTGGTCACCCGCAGCAACACGCCGGCCGCGACCAGATCCTCCCGGGTGCGGTCGTAGGCCCGCTCGGCCACCTTCTTGATCGGTGACCGCACGTCCCCTGGCTCCCCGGCGACGAGCGCGAGCAGGTCGTCGGTGAGCGGGTCGCCGGTGGGGACGACGGGGTCGGAGATCGCGACCCGGCCCCTCGCGACCGCGACGCGGCCGTCCAGGGCCAGGTCGAGCAGCGCCGCGCCGGCCAGCCCGAGCGCCATCGAGGACTGATGGATCAAGGGCTTGCCGGACTGATCGTGTGCGATGAGGTAGAGGTCCTGATGAAGCGGCAGCCGGTTCATGGCGGCATGAATCCTTTGTCCGCTACCGGCGGGTCGACTTGACGCCCATGCCGGGCAGGGCGGGACGGAGGCCGAGGCCGTACAGTACGCCCAGCACCACGACGCCGATGCCGAACCAGGCGAGGCCGAGCACCTGCGCCCACACGTTGGCGTTGATCACGACGAACACGAGGATCGCCATTCCGATCAGCGGTGAGATCAGGTGTGACCACATGTTCTCGGACCGCATGCGGAACTCGTAGTGGACGATCACCGACAGGTGCAGGACCACGAAGGCGACCATAGCGCCCATGTTGATGAGGCTGGAGAGCAGCACGACGCCGTCGTCGCGGGTGGTCATCCAGATCCCGAGCCCGATGGACAACACGGAGATGAGGATGATGGCGTTGGACGGCACCGAGTGCCGGACCGACACCTTGGCCAGGAACGACGGCAGCTGCCTGTCGCGCGCCATCGCGTAGAGCAGGCGCGACACGGCGACCTGAGCCACCAGCGTGTTGGCCAGGCCCCAGGAGAGCGCGGTGGCGGTCGAGGTGACGTGCCTGAGCCACTCGCCGCCGGCGAGCGCCGCCGCGTCGTAGAACGCGGTTTCGCTGCCCTCACTCAGCAGCCCCGCGGGGTCGGGCACCAGCAGCGCGGCCACCCACACCTGCGCGATGAACAACACCCCGGCCAGGGCCAGCGCAACCCGCATGGCCCGGCCCACCTGGACGGAGCCGCCGGTGGACTCCTCGACCAGCATGCTGATGCCGTCGAAGCCGAGGAACGACAGGACCGCGACCGAGACCGCGGCGAACATCACCGGCCAGGAGAACGTCTCGGGATTGAACAGCGGCGCGAGGCTGAAGCCCTGGCCCTTGCCCTGCAGCAGCGCCCAGACGCCGATCAGCAGGAACAACGCCAGCACGACGAGCTCGAACGCGATCATCACGCGGGTGAGCTTGACCGTCATCCGGATGCCGCGCAGGTTGATCACCATGTTGACGACCACGAAGATGACCAGCCACGCCCACACGGGCACCTGCGGCACGCTGGAGTTCATGGCGATGGACGCCACGAGGTAGAGCAGGCACGGGACGAGGATGTAGTCGAGCAGCACCATCCACCCGGTCAGGAACCCGACCGGCGGCGCGATGCCGCGGCCCGCGTAGTTGTAGACCGACCCCGACAGCGGGAACGCCTTGACCATCTGCGCATACGACGCGGCCGTGAACAGCAGCGCGATCATCCCGACCAGGTACGCCAGCGCCGGCATGCCGCCCGACTGCGAGTAGACGAGGCCGAAAATCGCGAAAGGCGCGATCGGCACCATGAACACCAGGCCGTAGAACACGAGGTCTGGCAGCCCGACTCCGCGTCGTAACTCTTGCTCGTAACCGAACTGCTCGATGCTCTCCTGTGTGCGCACGACAGCCTCTCCATGTCGTCATGCGGCCACTGAGCGAGGGGGGTGCTCGCCGGGGCGCGGGGGGTGTGTCGACCCGGTGATCCTTCCGTAGCTCGGGGTCACGTCGCAAGATCCGGCCACGATGTGCCTCGTGAATCACATCGTGAGCCAGGCTCGGAACACCCCTGCTCGGGGCGGCCATGCTGCCCGCCGTGGTGAGGCGGGTCAGCCGGCGGTGGTGCGGAGGCGGGCTTCCAGGCCGTCGAGGAGGCGCTGGAGGCCGTACTCGAAGTTGTCCTCGTTCTCCGCGGACGGCTTGGCCTCGCGCTGCTCGGCATACAGGGCGCGCAGCCGGGGGAAGTCCCGGACGGCCTGCTCGGCGGCCGGCCACAGCTGCTCGGCCCACGCCTGCTCGCTCTGCCCGCTGCGGGCGACCATGGAGATCCACGCGGCCTCGCTGGTGGAGACGCCCAGCACGTAGGCAATGACGGCGTTCATCGCCCGATCGGCCTCCTTCAGCGAGAAGCCGGCGCCCTCGAACACGGCGAGCAGGTGCTCGGAGCGGCGCAGCACGTTGGGCCCGAGGTAGGACAGCCCTGCCTCGCCGAGCTTGGCGGCCACCCACGGGTGGCGCAGGATCGTCGCGCGCAGTCCGCCGGCGACCTCGGTCACCGTGGCCCGCCAGGCGGCCGGATCGCCCGGCGCGCTCAGCGCCAGCTCGCCATAGACCTCGTCCACGGCCAGCTCGAACAACTCGTCCTTGTTGGCCACGTGCCGGTAGAGCGAGGTGGCGCCCGCGCCCAGCCTGCTGCCCAGGCGGCGCATGCTCAGGGCGTCCATGCCCTCCTCGTCGAGGAGCCGCACGGCCTCGGCCACGATGTGCTCTCTGCTCAGGACCGGCTGCTCCCGCTCCTTGCGCGGGCGGGCCCACACCGACGGAAGCGGTTGCTTGTCTGCTGCCATGGGACCACACCCTAGCGCGTCGCGCACGCCGTACGCAAATGGGCACGCCGTGCGCGGACGCCTAGTGGCCGTGGGTGCCGCCGCGAGGCGGCGGACCGTGTCCTTGCGCGGCCCCCGCACGCCGTACGCGTTGAGCTGGAACGTGTGCCCGTGCAGGTGCATCGGATGCCACATGGGCGACTGGTTGTCCAGGACGACGCGGACGGTCTCCCCTGATCCACCCGCAGCCGCATCGGGTCGGCGGCCGGCCGGTCGTTGAGCGTCCACTCGTTGCCGGACGGTCGCATCGCCAGCCGCACGGTGACGGTCCTGGACGGGGAGGGCAACTGGTCGGCACGCGGCGCTTGCCCTCCGCGACCGCGACGAGGGGAAACGCTCCCGAGCCCAGCCGTACGAGGACGTCGTAGCGCTCGCCCATCCCGATCAGGACCGAGTCCACGGTGACCGGGTCACATGGGAACCCGTCGGTGTGGGTGACGGTCAGCTCGTGGCCGCCGAGCGCGCCACTGCGCAGGGTGTCGTCGTGCTGGGTGCCGACGTGCGAATGGTAGAAGTACGTCCCGGGGTCCGGCACCCGGAAGACGTAGTCGAACCCCTCCCCGGGCCACGTCGGCTCCTGGGAGAACCCCGGCGCGCCGTCCATGCGAGGGTCGATCCTGATGCCGTGCCAGTGCACCGTGGTGTCCGCCGGCAGCGCGTTGATCAGCGGCACTCTGACGATGTCCCCGGCCGTGGCCTCGATCGGCGGACCCGGCACGACGCCGTTGTACGTCCAGGTGGATACCGTACGCCGCCCCAGGGAGGCCTTCGCGGGCCGGGCCACCAGCGCCATCCCGCGCGGGCGCGCCGCCGTCGCCGATCCCGGGACCGCGCCCATGGCCGCGAACGCGCCGGTGACCAGCAACCGTCTGCGGGTCACGTACGCGCCGGACCGCGACGCCTACGTGAAGCACCCCTTGTGACGTCACACCAGCAGCGGAAGGCGGCGCACTCCCGCCATCGTCGGCGTGGGGATGAAGTCCACGGGGTCGTCGGGGTCGGTGCGCAGAGTGGGGAACCGGTCGAGCAGGATGTCCAGCGCGACCCGCCCCTCCAGCCGGGCCAAGGGGGCGCCCAGGCAGAAGTGGATGCCGCGGCCGAAGCCGAGATGCGGGTTGGGGTCGCGGCCCGGGTCGAAGACGTCCGGGTCGGGGAACTGGCGGGCGTCCCTGTTGGCGGTCGCCAGCCAGCACATGACCAGGGTGTCGGCCGGAATCGTCACCCCGCCGAGCTCGGCTTCGCGCATGGTGGCGCGGGCGAGGGCGGCGAACGGGGTGAGATAGCGGAGCGACTCCTCGATGACGGCCGGGATCGTCGTGCGGTCGGCGCGTACCCTTTCCTGCTGCTCGGGGAAGGCGTCCAGACACAGCACCGTGTTGCCGAGCAGCATCGTCGTGGTGATGTGCCCGGCCAGCAGCAGGACCATCGCGAAGTTGACGACCTGATCGTCGGGCAGGTGCTCGCCGTCCACCTCGGCCTCGACCAGCTTGGTGAGCAGGTCGGCGCGCGGCTGCCGCCGGCGCTCCGCGGCGTGGCCGGCGAGGTAGGCGAACATGTCCCGCCACGCCGTCATCGTGGCCTGCACGTCCACGCCCCGTTCTTCGGGGGTCTCCTTGAGCGAGAGCTTGGCGTCACGCTGGAACAGCGCGTCGGCCCAGTCCTTGAACAGGGCGCGATCGCTGGTGGGCACGCCCAGCAGCTCCGCGATGACGATGACGGGAAGCGGGTAGGCCAGATCGGTCACGAGCTCGAACCGGTCGCGATCGCGGGCCGCGTCGAGCAGCTCGCGGGTGAGGGCGGCGATCCTCGGCTCGAGATCCGCGATGACCTTGCGGGTGAAGGCGCTGCTGACCAGCTTGCGCAGTTTGCCATGCTCGGGCGGGTCGATCTGGGTGATGAAGCCCGCCAAGGAGATCTCCTCGCCCTCGGGCAGCTGGTCCTTGGGCACGATGCGCATGGTGTCGGAGGAGAAGGTCGCGGGGTCACCGAGGACCTCCAGCAGCTCCGGGTAGCCGTAGACGCTCCACAGACCGGTGTCGGAGTCGTACTCGACCGGCTGGCCGGTTCGCGGTCCGTGCAGCCAGAAGTGTTGCTTGGGAACGTTGTACCGCTCGACGATGGTGGCCATCGCCTCTCCCTCCCTTGCTCTCAGTCCGACTTGTCGCGATATTTTTCCCAGCGCTGGAGCATCTCGTCCGCGTCCTGCACGGTGAAGGCGAAGAACTTCCGGGTCTCCTCCAGCCGTCCCCGCTGCTCGGGGCGGTCTCCATCGATGATCGACAGTCCGAAGTCGAGGACGTCCAGTGTCTGCCGCACGGCGGCCAGCTGGACCTGCAGGACGTGCGTCCATCCGCCGCCGACCACCCGGTAGCGGTGCTCCCGTTTCGCCGTGGGCGCGCGCTCGATCATCCCGGTCAGCTCCAGCTGCCGGGCCACCGTGCTGGTCGCCGTCTTGCTCACGCCCAGCTCCGCCGCCAGATCGGTGAGGGACTGATCAGGCGGGTCGCAGATGAGCAGCCACGCATATAGCCGGCCCATCGTCCGCGTCCCGCCGAGACGCTCCATGATCAGCCCCATCCGGTCGACGAACTCGCTCTCCCGCGGATTCATCGGCGCCAACCTCATGAGGTTCGTCAAGTACGTACTTTACGTACGCTACGTCGGCCCTCTGCCTTTTACAAGCCGTCGGCGCCGCGCAGATGGACCGTTTCGAGGTCCCTGTTGGTCAGGCGCATGATGTCGGTCATCTCGTGGTACGGCTGATCCTGCTGGTTCACCAGGCCCATGTTGAACGACTCGGTGGCGCCCGGCTTCGCCGTCACCGCCTGGTCGTAGTGGACGAACCAGGCGTACCCCACGAACACCGGGCTCTTCGCCTGCGCCTCGACGAACGCCCGGAACAGCTCGCCGCGGTTCGCGATGCCGGTCGCGGTGATCCCCGCGTTGTGCGAGGTGAGGCCCCTGCTCGGATAGCAGAAGGAGAACTCGATGTTGACGATCGGCTTGTCGTAGGTCTCGTACTGCCGCAGGTAGTCGGCGCTCCTGGAATACCAGTCGAAGGAGATCGCGTCGAGGTGCTCGATCCCGCCGACGTTCCACTCGGGGCTGGTCCGCCACGTCGGCACCAGGGACGAGCCGATGAACAGATGGTGCGGGTCCTGCCGCCTGATCGCGGCACGCACCTTCTTGAAGTAGGTCTTCGAGGCCAGGGTGATGAAGGCCCGCACGTCCTGTGCGGGCACCCTGGCGATGTCGATCGCGAGGTCGGTGAGCTCGCGGAACGAGCCCGCGTCCGTACCCAGGAGGTCGTTGACCCGAGCGAGGTCCGCGTACGTCTCCTCCAGGTAGGCGACGAACGACCGCTTCGCCGGCAGGCCCGAGCCCTGCCGCACCACCTCGGCCACGACGTCACGGTTCCAGCCGCGCTCGTTCTCGAAGAAGTAGCCGATCAGCCAGGGATCGTCGCGGAAGCGCGCCAGGCCGAAGTCGTCGAAGGCGCGATCGAGCTTGGCGGAGAAGTCGTGGTCGAACGGGTCGATGCCCCATCGCACCCTGATGACGTCGACGGGGGTGGGGGCCCTTTCGATGTACGGCATGACCACAGCCGGATCCCGATGCCACTTGCCCTGCGCGTTGAACCCCCAATCGATCATCCGGCGCTTGCTGATGTCGCGCCACCCGTCCCGGTAGTCGTCGCCGTACTTCCGCATCAGGTTGGCCTTGAGGAAGCTCACCGTGTGCAACCCCTGCTCGACGACGGCGTACGCCGCGGCGAACCGGCCGGGGTCGGGCAGTTCCTGGAAGAGCTGCCTGGGGCTGCCGTCGGCGTTCTTGTACAGGGTGCCGTAGCCCCACTCGTCAGCGGAGAAGGCGTCCACTGCTTTGAGGAAGAACAGGTGGCCGTCGGGTGTGACGAACCACCAGCGTCCGTCCACCTTCTCCAGCCGGAAGTATCCGGTGGCCGCACGGCGGCCCAGCCTCTTCAGGCCGCCGTACCGGTCGTAGGTGGTGGTGTCGAAGGTGATCCCGGACAGTCTCGCCCGTTCCTGCGCGTACTCGCGCTTCAACTGCTCGTCCGAGGTGACCTTGCCCGGCCAGTCCTCGTAGAGGTACTGGCCGTACCGGTCGACCAGCAGCGCGCCGGCCGCGGCCGGGCGCTGCCCGGCGAGCACGCCGGCCATCGCCAGGGCGGGTACGCCGAATACCAGGTTGCGTCGCGAAATCGGGGACATGTGAACTCCTTTGCCGCGGGTCTTACCGGTCGAAGGGCGTCGGGTCGATCGGGGTGGACACGGTCAGTCCGTCCCAGCCCCAGCGGATGGTGCCGGCCGCCTCCCGCGAGGCGGTCAGGGTGGCGGTGCTGTGGTGCCGTCCCACCCGGATCAGCTCCAGGGCGAAGGCGGCGTGCAGTCTGGCCTGGTGGAAGTCGACGGGCGCGGAGGGGCCTGCGTACAGCACGACTTCCGCGCCTGCCGCCCCGCCCCCTTCCCTGGCCCGCCACGTGCTCGCGGTGCCGAGGAACTCCGCGGGCCCGGTGTGCACGACGGCCTGGCGCGCTCCGGCCGTCAGCGCGAACACGCCGTCGCGCAGCTCGCGCACCGTGGCTCCACGGCCCTGCAACGAGACGCGCAGCCGCAGGTCGCTGACGTGGAAGACGCTGCCGGGCGGGCGGTCGAGCTCGGGGTGGACGTCGCCGGAGTCGTAGCTGAGCCACCAGGCCGACAGCACGCGCGCGCCGTCCTGATACTGGCGGCACCAGGCGGCGCTCAGGTCGTGGCCGTTGAGCAGCATCCTGGCGCGCAGGACCACCGCGGGATCCTCGGGCGTCCGCCAGTATCCGAGCAGCGGACGCCGCTGAACCCATGCGCACTCCTCGTCGGCGGAGCCCAGGCAGGCGTCCTCGGCGAGCCAGGTAGTGCCGGTGGTGGTGGCGGTGAAGCGGGTGCGCAGCTGGACCGGCGCCTCCTTGAGGGCTCCGAACCGCTCGGCGAGCTCCGGCGGGCAGGGCAGGGGCGGCACGAGGAGCGGGGCACCCACCCCTTCCTCCCTGGCTTTGATCGGCGACCCGGTCTGTGCGGCGAGGTAGGCGGCGAGGTCCGGCTGGAGCCGGTCGTGGTACGCGCGGCTCATCGGCCCGGCGAGCTGGCCGGTGCCCGGATGGAAGCGCTCGGCCAGGGCTGCCCACGTGCGTCGCCTCAGCTCCTCGGCGGTGGCGCGGAAGCCGTCGTCGGCCACGATCAGCGCGGCCCTCTCCAGCTCTTCCAGCACGACCCGCCCGTAGGCGGGGGAGTTGTACTCGGTGAACCCTCCGCTCCGGTCGTGGAGGGCGAGTACGGCGCGCAGGCGTCGCCGGCCGAAGTCGAGCAGGAAGGGCAGGCCGAGGATCTCGGCCGCCGCGGCGGTGGTCACCGCGCCCATCACCGCGATGTTGGTGTAGCCGGGGTCGGCGTTCCGCCGGAAGATCGCCAGCGCGGCGTGGCGCAGCGCGGCGCTCACTCGTTCGCGCACGCCGCGGTCGAGTAACTCGTCGTGGACGGCCAGGACCTGCGCCAGCCGTACTCCGATGAAGTCCGCCCAGTTCCAGTCGGCCGGTGCCATCTGCCCGGGTGGCTCCTCCAGGAACCATCCCCAGATCCCGTAGTGCTCGGACAGGGGATCGGTCACCTGCAGGCCGGCCAGCGCGTCCAGCACGTCGGCCGCACGGTCGGCCCTGCCGAGTCGCAGCAGCGCGAGGGCGTAGTCGGCGGCCTCCTTGGTCTGGTGGACGCGGGTCCCTCTGCGCAGGCGCGTGTGGTAGTCGTTCCCCGTGTGAAGAGACCAGGGCATGTGGACGTTCGCCTCATAACGGGCGTCCAGCTCTGCCACGTACGCGTCGAGTCCCATTCGTCCTACCTCAGGTCGTTCACGCAACGCAGTACGGGAGCCGAGGTCAGCGCGGCGGGGTCGAGATCCCGGGAACCGCGCACGTGGAAGACGGCCCGCTCCCCGGGCAGCAACGTGATCAGCAGATCGTCCACGGTCGCGTCCGGATCGAGCCGGTCGGGAAAGAGCGCCAGGTCGCGCAGGATCGTCCGGGCCGTGACCGTGACGAGGTGGCCGTCCGTCACCGGCCGCACCTCCGCCTCGAACGCGGCCGGCGGGAACGCGATCGCCGTGTCCTCGGCGAAGAAGTGCACGTTCCGCGCCTCCCCGAGAACGGCCACCAGCACCTCGGACTCCGGCTCGGCCGGGACGGGCAGCGGGATCCGCGCCAGGCCGCGCGGCGGCACCCGGACCGGGACGAACTCCTTGGCCAGCGGCTCGCCGGACAGACTGTGGCGGACCAGCTCCAGCTCGCCCGACCACGGGCCGGGACTGTCGTTGATCACGACGACGTCGCCGTCCTGGACGGTCAGCAGGCGGTCGGCGTACGCACGGCGCAGGGCGTACCACGCGGGCTTGCGGCGGCCCTCGCCGTCGACGACGGACCAGGAGGTGACCGGCCAGCAGTCGTTGAGCTGCCAGACGATCGCCCCCATGCAGGACGGCATGAGCGCGCGGAACCGCTCGATCCCGAAGGCCACCGCACGGGCCTGGTTGAGCTGGGTGAGGTAGTGCCAGTCGTCGAAGGAGCGCGGCCGAGGCAGGTGATCTCCCAGTCCGCGCAGCAGCTTGGCGTCACCGTCCGCCGCCTTCTGGTGGGAGACCGGCGGATCCTGGGAGCTGCCGCGGCGCAGGGTCGCGTGGGTGGGCGGGCCCTGGAAGCCGAACTCGGCCACGAAGCGGGGCCGCCAGCCGGCGTAGTGGAGGTAGTCCCGCTCGTTCCACACGTCCCAGATGTGCACGGTCCCGTGCTCGGGCGCGTTGGGATGGCGGCCCGGGTCGCCGGAGTACGGCGTGCCGGGCCAGTAGGGGCGGGTCGGGTCCAGCTCGGCGACGATGCCCGGCAGCACGTCCAGGTAGTAGGCCGCGCCCCAGGTGCGGCCCTCGAGCCGCTCCTCCCAGCCCCAGTCGGCGTAGCCCAGGAAGTTCTCGTTGTTGCCGATCCACAACGCCAGGCTCGGGTGCGGGGCCAGGCGCACCACCTGCTCGCATGCCTCGGCCGCCACCTCCGAGGAGAGCGGCTCCTCCTCCGGGTAGGCGGCGCAGGCGAACGGGAAATCCTGGAAGACCAGGAGGCCGAGCTCGTCGGCCAGGTCGTAGAAGTCGTCGCTCTCGTAGAGGCCGCCGCCCCACACCCGTAATAGGTTCACGTTGGCCTCGCACGCCTGGGCGAACCGCTCGGCCAGCTGATCGTGGGTGGTCCTCGTGGGGAAGCAGTCGTCGGGTATCCAGTTGGCGCCGCGTACGAAGACCGGCTCGTCGTTGACGACGAGGGTGAAGGCCGATCCCTCCGCGTCCGGTGAGGTGTCCAGCCGGATCGAGCGGAAGCCCACCTGGCGCGTCCAGGTCTCCCCGGTCTGCTCCAGCGTCACGGTGAGCGGATACCGGGCCTGTGCGCCGTAGCCGCGCGGCCACCACAGGCCCGGTTCCCGTACCCGCAGTTCCAGCACGGCTTCGTGCTCACCCGCCGCCAGCGACGCGGCCGCGACCGTACCGGCCACCGCGGCGGTCACCGTGAGGGGGACGTCGGCGGCCCGCTCCACCGCCACGTGGACCCGGACCAGCCCGTCGCGCCCGTCAAGGGTGATCTCGGGGCGGACCTCGGCGAGCCTCGCGATCCTCCACGTGTGCAGGCCGACAGGCCGCCAGATGCCGGCGGTGACGAGGGCGGGACCCCAATCCCAGCCGAAGTTGCAGGCCATCTTGCGGATGAACTGGTAGGGCGCCGGATAGGGCCCAGGGCGGTCGCCGACCGTGGCGCGCTGCCGCTCGGCGTGGTCATAGGGCGACTCGAAGTCGACGGCCAGCGTGTTGCCGCCCGTGCGCAGCAGATCGCGCACGGGGAAGCGGTAGGTCCTGTGCATGTTGGCGGTGGAGCCGAGCTCGACGCCGTTGAGCGACACGGTGGCGATCGTGTCGAGCCCCTCGAACACCAGGTCGACCTGGTCGTCGCCGGGCCCGCCGAAGGCGAACTCGGTCTCATACCGCCAGCTCGTGCGGCCGATCCAGGCCTGCCGGTCCTCGTTGTGGTCCAGGTAGGGGTCCTCGATGAGACCGGCGGCGAGCAGGTCGGTGTGCACGCAGCCGGGAACGGTGGCGGGCACGCGCTCGACAGGCGGCTCGGCCGCGACGGCGGTCACAGCCCAGCCGCGGTCCAGCGGGCGGTACACGCTCACATGATCTCCACAGGTCGAAGGATGTAACTTAAGCGCATAAGTAGTCGGACCATATGATCGGGGTGGGATCGCGTCAACCCCCAGTTCAGATGGGCGTCTGCGTTTATGAGGCGCTTCATATCTCTCTATTGACAGCCCTATGCTTGTTAATGCACAGTGACGGCCATGTAAAGAAGGCCCACCCCCTGAACGGAGCTCTCATGCGAGAACGACTGCCGGGCCTGTTCGCCGCCGTGCTCGCCGTTGCCGCGGTCGCCGGCTGCTCGTCCGGCTCCTCATCCGAGCCCACCGCCGGCAAGACGCTGATCACCGTCGCGGATATGCCGCCCACGACCCAACAGAACGTGCGCCAGCAGTTCCTCGACCAGGTGGCGGCGTTCGAGAAGCAGAACCCCGACATCGACATCGAGCCGCGCGAGTCCAAATGGGAGGCCAAGACCTTCGCCGCCCGCCTGGCCGGCGGGCAGCTCGAGACGGTCTTCCAGGTCCCGCTCACCGAGCCGGTCGGCATGGTGAAGCGGCGTCAGGTCGCCGACATCACCGGCGAGGTCGAGAAGCTGCCACACGCGAGCGAGTTCGACAAGCGGGCGCTTGCGCCGGCCACCGACCAGGCCGGACGCATCTACGGCCTGCCCACCAGCGAGTTCGCCCTCGGCCTTGTCTACAACAGGGAGCTGTTCGGCAAGGCGGGGCTGGACGTCGACAAGCCGCCGGCGACGTGGGACGAGGTGCGCGCCGCGGCCAAAGCGATCACGAAGAAGACCGGGGTGCCCGGCTTCGCCGTACCGGCCACCAACAACACCGGAGGCTGGATCTTCACCGCGATGACCTACACCTTCGGCGGCCGCCTCCAGCAGGAGACCGGCGGCAAGGCGGTGGCCACCTTCGACACCGAGCCGGCTCGCGGCGTGCTCGGCCTGCTCAAGGCGATGCGCTGGGAGGACGACTCCATGGGCACCCAGCACCTGCGCAACGCCGCCGACCTCGCCAAGGACTTCGCCGCAGGCAAGGTCGCCATGATGATCGCCACGCCGAGCTCGTACACCGAGTTCGCCACCCAGTTCGGTGGCACGCCCGAGGTGTTCGGCATGGCCGCCCTGCCCTCCGGAGGCACACCCGCCACCCTGCTCGGCGGGAAGGTGGCCGTCGTCAGCCCCAAGGCCACGGCCACCGAGCGTGCCGCGGCGGTGAAGTGGATCGACTTCTTCCACCTCAAGCCGAAGTACGACCCGCAGTTCGCGGGGAGCGTGGCCGCCGCCAAGAGTGCCGACAAGGTGCCCATCGGCTTCCCCTACGTCTCCCTGTACGGCGCGACCGTGGCGAAGCCGGTCATCGAGGCCGAGCGCAAGCACGCCAACGTGCCGGTCGCCAACTTCGAGCCCTACGAGACCGGCGTGGCCGCACAGGAGTTCGTCACCGAGCCGGCCGTCGCGGGCCAGGACACCTACGCCGCGCTGGACACCGCCGTGCAGGCGATCCTGACGCGGCGGGACGCCGACCCGGCCGGTGAGCTGGGCAAGGCGGAGGAGAAGGCCGCCGCCGCGCTCGACAGGGCCCAGCGGTGACGACGCTGCAAACAGCGAGGACGCGGGACCGGACCGCCCCGAGGGCGACCGGTCCCGCGCGCCGTCGTCCCTTCCGGCCGGCGGGCTGGCTGTTCATGCTGCCCATGGTCGCCGTGTTCTTCCTCTTCGCCTGGTGGCCGATCCTGCGCAGCGTGCTGCTCGGCTTCCAGCACACCAATCTGGTCGATCCGCCGGAATGGGCAGGCCTGGACAACTTCGCGGCGCTGCTGGCCGACCCGCTGCTGTGGATCACGGTGCGTAACACGGTCTGGTTCGTGCTGCTGGCGTTGCTCTTCGGCTTCCCGGTGCCGATCGTCCTAGCCGTAGTGATGTCCGAACTGCGCAAGCTCGGCGGTCTGTTCCGGGTGCTGGTGTACCTGCCGGTCGCGGTGCCGCCCGTGGTGGCGGTGCTGATGTGGAAGTGGTTCTACGATCCTGATCACGGCCTGTTCAACCAGGCGCTCGGCGTGCTCGGGCTGGGGCCGTACCCCTGGCTGCAGGACACCGCGACCGCCATGCCGAGCCTGGTGCTCGAAGCCACGTGGGCGGCCGCGGGCTCCACGGTGCTGATCTATCTGGCGGCGCTGTCCTCCGTGCCGGGCGAGCTGTACGAGGCGGCGGAGATCGACGGCGCCTCCATCTGGCGGCGGGTCTGGCATGTCACGCTGCCGCACCTGCGCGGCGTGTTGCTGATCATGTTGCTGCTGCAGATCATCGGCACGTTCCGGATCTTCACCGAGCCGTTCGTGCTGACCGACGGCGGCCCGGAGGACTCCACCGTGACGATCCTGCTGCTGATCTACCGGTACGCGTTCATCTACGGCGACTACGGCACCGCGGCCGCGCTCGGCGTGCTGCTGGCGGTCGCCCTCGGCGTCATCTCCGCCGCCTACCTGCGCCTGACGAGGAAATGGAGCAGCGTATGAGCGACGCCCGCGCCAGAGGCATCGTCTCGGACGTCGACCGACGACGGACGGGAGTGCGCTGGTGGCTGCGGCTGACCCAGGGATTCCTGCTGCTGGCCACGCTGGCGGTCGGCCTGGGTCCGATCCTGTGGACGGCCAAGGGCGCCCTGTCCCCGACTCAGGACCTGCTCCGCGAGCCCCTGCGGCTGTGGCCCTCCTCGCTGCAGCCGGAGAACCTCACGGCGGCGTGGACGGAGCTGCGGGTCGGCCACTACCTGTTCAACACCGTCGTGCTGGTCGGCGGATCCTGGCTGGTGCAGCTGCTGGTGGCCGCCACCGGCGCGTTCGCGCTCTCGGTGCTCAAGCCCCGCTTCGGCCGCCTGGTCTACGGCGCGGTGCTGGCCACGCTGTTCGTTCCCGGGACGGTGTCCCTGGTCGCCCTCTACCTGACCGTTCTCGACCTGTCGCTGGTGGACACCCCATGGGCGGTGTGGCTGCCCGCGGGGGCGCACGCCTTCAACGTGCTGATCATGAAACAGTTCTTCGACGCGCTGCCCAGCGAGCTGTATCAGGCCGCCCAGGTCGACGGGGCGGGCCCGATCCGGCTGTTCTGGCAGATCGTCATGCCGATGTCACGGCCCATCCTGGCCGTGGTGTCGCTGCTCGCCGTGATGGACGCATGGAAGGATTTCTTGTGGCCGATGGTCGCCATCTCCGACGCCGAGAGCCAGCCGCTGGCGGTCGCGCTGCCCCGCCTGGCCGAGACCGCCGAGCAGAACCAGGTGATCGCCGGCATGCTCGTCGCGATCGTCCCGCCGCTCCTGCTGTTCCTGACCTTCCAGCGCCACATCGTCCGCGGCATCGGCTTCACCGGGATCAAGGGGTGAGAGACATGAGCTGTCCCGTACGGCGGACGGGTAGGGTTTGCCCGTGAAGCGGCCCACCATCGCGGACATCGCCCAGCGGGCGGGGGTCTCCCAGGGCGCCGTGTCCTACGCGCTCAACGGGCGGCCCGGCGTGTCGGAGAGCACGCGGGCGCGGGTGCTGAAGGTCGCCAACGAGATGGGATGGCGTCCCAGCGTCGCCGCCCGAGCGCTGACCGGCGCCCGCGCAGGCGTGGTCGGCCTCGTCCTGGCCAGGCCGCCGAGCATTCTCGGCGCCGAGCCGTTCTTCATGGAGCTGTTCAGCGGGATCGAGACGGCGCTGAAGCCGCACGCGTGCGCGCTGATGCTGCAGATGGCCGACGACCAGGACGCCGAGATCGAGGTCTACCGCCGCTGGTGGGCGGAGGGCCGGATCGATGGCGCGATCCTGGTGGAGGTGCACGTCTCCGATCGGCGCCTGCCCGTGCTCGAGCAGCTCGGCATGCCGGCTGTGGTGATCGGCGGGCAACCCGGCGTCGGCTCGCTGCCGTCGGTGCACTCCGACGAGAGCGGGCCCGTACACGAGACCGTCGAATACCTCGCCGCGCTGGGCCACCGCAGGATCGGCCGCGTCGCCGGGCTGCCGCATCTGGTGCACACCACCGTGCGGGACGAGGCGTTCACCGCCGCCTGCGCCCGCCTCGGCCTGCCCGAATGCGTCACCCAGTACACCGACTACACCGGTGAGGAGGGCGGGCGCGCCACCCGCCGCCTGCTCAGCTCTCCCGACCGGCCGACCGCGATCGTCTTCGACAACGACATCATGGCCGTCGCCGGGCTGTCCGTCGCTCAGGAGATGGGCCTGCGCGTGCCCGGCGACCTGTCCCTCGTCGCGTGGGACGACTCGCAGCTGGCGCAGGTCGTGCGCCCGGCGCTCACCGCGGTGCGGCGCGACGTCCCCGCGCTGGGGTCGGCCGCCGCCCGCCACCTGCTGTCCCTCCTCCACGGTGATCCCGTGCCCGACGTCGAGACGGAACCGGCGAGGCTCACCGCACGGGGAAGCACCGGTCCGCTCACCTGACATCCCCGCCCAGTGGATGGAACCTCGCTCGCAGATCGGGCCGCAGGAAGGCGGCGGGGGAGGCGATGGACAGGCCGCCGTCCACCGGGAGGGTCGCTCCGGTGATGAAGGAGGCCGCAGGTGAAGCCAGGAACGCCACCGCGGCCGCCACCTCCTCCGGCGTTCCTGTACGGCACAGCGGATATCCCTCGGCAGCCCTGTCCAGGTCCTCACCGCCGATGAGCCCCGGTGAGACGATGTTGGCCCTGATCCCGCCCGGACCGTACTCCACGGCGATCTGCCTGATCAGCGCGTCGAGCCCGCCCTTCGCCGCGGAGTAAGCCGGAAGCCCGGGTGCGTGCAGGAACGAGTTCACCGACCCCACCGCGACGATCGCGCCGCCGTCCGTCATGTACGGCACAGCCGCGCGGCACAGGTGAAACGCCGCGTCCAGCGTCGAGCCGATCGCCTTGCGCCACTGCTCGTCGGATGTCGCCGCCACGGAGGCCACCGGCATCGCCGCCGTCGCCGCCACCAGCACATCCAGCCTGCCCAGCACCTCCATGGCGGCCGTGACCAGCGTGTCGACCTGGCCGGGATCCGAGCAGTCGGCCGTCAGGAAGCCGGTGAAGGCGGCGTCGTCACAGGGCTGGAGCCCGACGCCGAAGACCTGATCGCCCTCGTCCGCGAAGGCACGCGCGATGGCCAGGCCGATGGGCGAGTTGCCCCCGGCGACCAGCACCCCGCGGCCTCGCCTGGGCCCCGGCGTCAGCCGAGCACCCGCACCCGGCTGATCGTCGGCATGGGGCATGCCGCTCACCATCCCAGCACGCCCAGGATGCGGTCGAGCGCCTCGCGGCTGTCCGCATCCAGCGGCTTGGCGGGCAGGCGGACGGTGGCGGCGTCGATGAGGCCGCGGCGGACCAGCACCTCCTTGTGCACCGCCCAGGCGATGCCCGGCTGCATGCCGAAGCGGATCAGCGGGAGCAGCCGGGTGAAGGACACCGCGGCGTCGTGGGAGCGCCAGTCCTGGAGGATGGGGGCGAGAAGATCGGTGAACTCGCAGGCCGGCATGGTGCCGATCGCGCCGCGCGCGTACTCCTCCAAACAGAACAGCGCGTTCTGGCCGCCGAATACCGCGAAGGCCGAGGCGACCTTGGCCGCCACGGCGCCCACCTTGGGGGCCGTCGGCGGGGCTTCCACCTTGACCGAGGTGACCCCGTCCAGCTTGCTCAGCTCCACGATCAGCGACTCCGGCATGCTCACGCCGGTGGCGCCAGGAGCGTCCTGGACCATGATGTCCACCTGGCACCGGGCGGCGAGCTCCCCGTAGAAGTCGATGAGCTGCCCGCCGGACGGCTTGACCAGGTAGGGCGGCAGCACCATCAAGGCGTCGGCCCCGCCGTCCACCGCGGCCAGGGCCTGCTCCAGTGCCGTGGCCGTGCTGGTGGAGCCGACGCCGGCCACCACTGGAGCGTCCCGCACCGCCGCGCGCACCTCGCGGAGGATGCGCGCCCGTTCCGCGGCGGTCAGGGCGAAGCCCTCGCTGGCCATGCCGAACACGGCGACGCCGTCGGCGCCCGCCGAGAGCTGCCATTCGGCCAGCCGCCGCAGGCTCGGCACATCGAGCTCACCCTCCTGGGTGAACGGCGTGGCCAAGATCGGTATAAGTCCAGACAAGGTCACTTATGACTCCTTCGCGAGAGCGGTAACGACGTCACGATCGACCTCCACGCCGAGACCCGGTCCAGCCGGAAACGGGAATCCAGTTGCATCACCTGCAAGTGGGTTCCGCAGAATCTGGGACGCCACCTCACAGGTGGTCGGCTGGTATTCGAAGAACGCCAGATTCGGCAGCGCCGCGCTGACCTGCAGGCCCGCGGCCAGCGCCACTCCCAGCCCGGTGGAGTGGTGTGGCGCGACCGGCACATGGTGCGCGGCGGCCAGCTCGCCGATCGCCATGAGCTCGGTGATGCCGGTCCTGCCGACATCCGGCTGTGCCAGCTGCAGCGCCCGCCGCCCCAGCCAGCCGGCGAACTCGTATCGGTTGCGCAGGCTCTCGCCCACCGCGACGGGCAGCTCGGCACGCGCGCACAGGTCACGATGCCCTTCGACGTCCTCCGGCACCAGCGGGGCCTCCAGGAACAGGGCGCGCCGCTCGGCCAGGCCACGCGCCAGTCGCACGGCCTCGGGCAGCGAATAGGCCCAGTGCGCATCGACGGCGACGTCGAGGCCCGTGGAAAGCACGGCCTCCACAGTGGCCAGGTCCTTGTCCACGCCGTAGCCGAGGTGCAGTTTCACCCTCGTCGCGCCTTTCGCCGCCCACTCCTGGGCGAGCTGGACGCGCTCGGCATCGCTCGGCCGCGGCAGGCCGCTGACGTAGACGGGAACCACCTCACGGAACGCCCCGCCCAGCAACTGCGCCACGGACAGGCCGGTCAGCCGGCCGCACAGATCCCACAGGGCGATGTCGACAGCGGCCAGGGCGTCGGCCTGATGCCCCGTGAGGTGCCCGCGCTCGCGCATCAGCCCGGTCAGCCGCTGCCACAGCGGCCGCACCCGCGTGGGATCCTCGCCGATCAGGACCGGCGCCAGCAGCCGCTCCACGACGGCGGCGGGGATCTCGGGGCCCACCGGGGCCAGCGCCTCGCCCCACCCCGTGGTGCCGTCGGCGCAGGTCACGGCCACCAGCAGGGTCTCGAAGCGGGCCGAATAGAGCGACTTCCACGGCGGCCGCACGAAGTAGCGGTCTTCGACGGCGGGGGTGCCCAGGTACGCGTCCACATGGCGGATCTTTATCGGAAAGCAACGCACTTCCGTGATGGACGGGGGTTGACTCCCTTGCAACATGTGCGTAACCATCCCACATATCGCAAATCAATTGCAATGGAGCTAGGTTGGCTTCCGAACAGAGCAGCAATCAGAGCGTTGAGCGGGCCGCCGCGGTCCTGCGAGCGTTCCTGTCCGGCCGGCCCGAGCTGCGGGTGTCGGACGTCGCCAAGGCGACCGGGCTCGGCACCTCCACCGCCTCTCGGCTGCTGGCCACGCTCGAGTCGCTGGAGTTCGTCGAGCGCGACGAGCTCAGCGGGCTCTACCGGCTCGGCACCGCGCCCATCACCCTCGGCGGCGTCGCGCTGAACCAGCACCCGGTCCACCGTGAAGCGCGCCAGGTGGCGCAGGACCTGGCCGCCACGCTCGGCCTGGGGGTGAACGTGGCGATCCGCCGCGGCGACTCGATGTTCTATCTGCTGAACTTCGAGGGGCGGCTGGCGCCGCGGTCGTTCGTGCTGACCGGGCAGCGCAAGCCGCTGTACGCCACCGGCATCGGCAAGTGCCTGCTGCTGGCGTTGACGCCTGAGGAGCGCAGGACGCTGCTGCCGTCGATGTACGGCTTCACCTCCCACACGATCACCACGCATCACAGGCTGGACGAGGAGCTGGCCGCGTGCGCGGCGCGGGGCTACGCGACCGAGGTGGAGGAGCTCGCCTTCGGGCGGGCCTGCGTGGCGGCGCCGATCAGGGACCAGACGGGGGAGATCGCCGCGGCCATCTCCATCTCGGGCCCGCTGTCCGCCATAGACCTGCCGGCTCGGGAGGCGGAACTCGCCCGGACGGTGATCGAGACGGCCGACTCGGTCAGCATCGCGCTGGGATACGTGGGGCCGATGCACCTGGCGGGCACGCGATGAGACGGTTATCCGATGCCCAGTTCGCCTGGCTGCTCATGCTGCCCGGGCTGGCGCTGTTCGGCGCGATCATCGCGTATCCGCTGGTGTCGGCGCTGGTGACGGGACTCTTCGAGCAGAGCCTGGTGCGTCCGGGCCGGCTGTTCGTGGGCCTGGCCAACTTCGCCGACGTGCTGGGCGGGGACTTCTGGCCGGTGTTCAGAAACACCATGATCTTCACGTTGGGGGCCACCGTCGCTCCCTTCGTGCTGGGTTACGCGCTGGCCCTGGCGTTGAACGCGGGCATTCGCGGGAGCGGCTTCCTGCGCGGGCTCTTCCTCTTCCCCTGGGTCATCCCCGGTGTGGTGGTGTCGTTCCTCTGGCTCTGGATCTTCAATGCGAACTATGGGGTGCTGAACGGCATCCTCGGCACGCGCTTCAGCTGGCTCGGGGATCCGGACACGGCCATGCTGGCCGTCATCGTCACCAAGACCTGGGCCAGCTTCCCCTGGATGATGATCATGCTGCTGGCCGGGCTGCAGACCATGCCGAAGGAACTGCACGAGGCGGCCTCCGTGGACGGCGCCGGCACGATCCGCCGCTTCTGGTCGGTGACCGTGCCCCATATGAAGGGCATCGCCGGAATCGTGTTCCTGCTGGAGTTCATCTGGAACTTCCAGCACTTCGACACCATCTATGTGCTGACCGGCGGCGGCCCGGCGGGCGCCACCAAGACCTTCGCGGTGGCCGTCTACGACACCGCCTTCAAGGGCTTCGACCTCGGCCACGCCAGCGCCCTGGGCGGGCTCTGGATGCTCCTGCTCCTCATCCTCGTGGCCATCTACCTGCGCCGTGAGAAGGAGGACGCCCGATGACCGTCACCGCCACCCGGTCCCGTACGACGACCCTCGCCCGGCCCGTCCGGGCCCGGCGGCGGCCTGACGTGGTCAGATCAAGGGCGGCGGCCTGGGTCGCCGTGGGGCTCATCGGGCTCTTCGGGCTGGCGCCGATCTACTGGCTGGTCGTCACGGCCCTCACGCCCGACGAGACGGCGTTCAGCTTCCCGCCGTCCTTGATCCCGACCGAGGTCACACTCGAGCATTTCGTGAACCTGGCGAAGAACGAGCAGCTGTTCGGCTACCTGATCAACAGCGTCATCGTCTCGATGATCACCGCGGTCCTGAGCGTGATCGTCTCCGCCTACATGGCCTACGCGTTCTCCAAGTTCCGATACCGGGGACGCACCTCGCTGATGCACCTGGTGCTGGCCTCACAGATGTTCCCGCAGGCGTTGCTGCTGATCACGCTCTACGCGGTGTTCAGCGCCACCGGCCTGCTGGGCTCCTACGCCGCGCTGGTCCTCAGCTTCACCACGTTCACGCTCCCGCTGTGCGTGTGGATGCTCAAGGGCATCTTCGACACCGTCCCCAGCTCCCTCATGGAGGCGGCCGCCATCGACGGCGCCTCACGCTGGAGAACCCTGCACCAGGTCGCACTCCCCTTGGCCGCCCCCGGTCTCGTCGCCGCCGGCCTGTTCGCCTTCGTCAGGGCCTGGAACGACTTCATCTTCGCCCTCACCCTCGCCGACCCCGAGCGGCAGACCTTGCCGCCCGGGCTGGTGCACACCTATCTCGGGGAGTTCCAAACCGCCTGGCCAGACCTGATGGCCGCGTCTTTCGTCGTCTCGCTCCCGGTCATCGCCGCGTTCATGTTCCTGCAGCGATACCTGGTCGGCGGGCTGACGGCCGGCGCCGTCAAGGGCTGACCCTCTTCAGAGGAGAAACCGATGCCCCCCATGAACCGCAGGGACGCCCTGCGCCTCCTCGGCCTGTCCACGCTGGGCGTCACGGCCCTGTCCGCCTGCGCCCCCGACGCCACCGGAGGCGGCGCGGCGCGGTCTTCGGGTGACGCCGCCGCCAAGACCTTCGGCTTCACCTCCTGGTCGCTGAACGAGGAAGCGCAGAAGGCGGCCGTGCAGGCGATCGTGGACGCCTACGCCTCAGCCGGCAAAGTCACGATCAACACGGCCTCGTTCCCGTACAACGAGTATCTGAACCAGGTCACCCTGAAGATCAGGGGTGGCCAGCTCAGCGGCGCCGTACAGCTCGACGTCGCCTGGCTGGCGGCGATGGCCTCGCTGGGCAAGCTGCGCGACCTGTCGCCGCAGGCCGCGCAGGGCGGCTACACCGAGGTGGCCCTGTCCAGCGGGCAGTACGGCGGCAAGCAACTGGGCCTGCCGTGGACCACCGGCTCCATCGGCCTGATCGCCAACACCGAGATCCTGCAGAAGGCCGGCGTGTCCGAGCTGCCTGCCACGACCGAGGAGTTCGAGGCGGCGCTGACCAAGGTGGCCAAGCTCGGCGACGGCATCGTGCCCTATGCGGCGGCCACCAAGGCGGCGCAGCTGAAGGACATCCTGCCGTGGATGAAGACCTTCGGCAGCCCTCTGCTGGACGGCGAACAGATCACCGTCGGCGACGACGCGTCGGTGGCGGCCGTCGAGTGGTACAAGCAGCTGTACGACGCCAAGCTCATCGCACCCGACGTGGACCGCTTCGACGCCCGCGCGCTGTTCGCCCAGGGCAAGGCCGCCTTCTACGACGATGCGATCATCGCCCGGGGTGTGGTGGCCGGCCAGTCGCCGGACAAGTCGCTGACCGAGAAGATGAAGCCGCTCCCACGCCCGGTGCTCGACGCCGGCGGCACACCGCAGGCGCTGCTGTGGGGCCACGTGATCGTGGTCGTGGAGGGTGAGGGCGCCGAGGCCGCGGCCGACTTCGCGAAGTTCGCCACGTCCGACACCGCCACCGTCGCCGGCTTCTTCGAGAAGGTGAAGCTGCCGCCGACCACCACCGCCGGCCTGGCCGACCCCAAGGTGGCCGGCGACGCCTTCACCGCCGAGTGGACCGAGAAGATCACCAAGACCGCCACGCCGAACCCGTTCTGGCGCTACGCCGGATATGGCCAGATCGAAACGGCCATCGCTGAGCAGGTGCAGGCCGTGCTCGTGGGCCAGGCATCGGCCAAGGACGCGCTGGCCAAGGCGGCCGAGACCGCCAAGGGCCTGCAGAAATAAGAGAGCCGCCCGGCAGCGGACACGCGCGGAACCGCCATTCCCGCGTCTCCACCGGGCGGACTCCCGTACACCATGTGAGAGGTGTGTTCTTATGTTCGCACGCATACTGCTCGTTCTCGGATTAACGCTGCTCGCCGTACAGATCCCGGCGGCCGCACAGGCAGCCGCGCCGGCCGGCTACACGCTGGTGTGGTCGGATGAGTTCAACGGCACGTCCGTCGACACCAGCAAGTGGAACTACCGCACCGACGTGAAGGGCTGGAGCGCCCAGCGGCCCGAAAACGTCACCCTCGGCAACGGACTCATGACCATCCACCTCAAGGAAGAGCCTGTGCCCTATAACGGCATGGCCTACTCGGGTGGCGGTCTCGTCAGCAAGAAGGCCTTCCGCTACGGCTACTACGAGACCCGGGCCAAGACCAATGTCGGTTCCGGCTGGCACACGTCGTTCTGGGCCATGGCCGGTGACGGGAGCAATACCTTCCACTCCGGGCGGCGTACCGAGATCGACGGGTTCGAGATGGACTCCCACCTGCCGGGACGCCTGACCCACAACGTGCACGGCTGGAAGCCGGACGGCACCAAGACGACCGTCAGCAGCGGGCACTACACCACCGGGTTCGACACCTCGGCCGCGTTCCACACCTACGGCTTCGAGTGGGCCGAGACCCAGGTGAAGTTCTACGTCGACGGGGTGCTGAAGTACACCGGGAACTACTCACCGACCTGCTGCACCCAGCATGACTTCATCAACGTCTGGCTGACCACCATCGCGATCAACCTGCAGAACAGCCCAGGTGTCGACACGTCGGCGCTGCCAGGCCAGGTGCAGTTCGACTACTTCCGCTACTACCAGCGCGATGGCTACACCGACAACGAGGGCCCCACGGCCTACCGCTACGCCGAGACCGGCACCTGGACGACCAGCAGCATCCGCGGCCACACGCTGGAGAACACCTCGCGCTACAGCAACGAGCCGGCCGCGTCCGCCACCTGGGGCGCGTGGCTGCCTGCCGCCGGCACCTACGACGTCTACATCTACAAGATCGTGTATCCCGGCAGCGACACCGGCTCCAGGATCGACGTCACCCACAGCGGCGGCACCTCGACACAGTCCCTGGACTACACGGCCGGAAGCACAGGCTGGGTCAAGCTCGGCACCTGGTCGTTCGGGGCGGGGGAGAGCGGCTCGGTCAAGCTCACCCGGAGCAACGGCAACGCCCGAGCGGACGCTGTGAAGTTCGTGCGCGTGTCCTGACCCGTTAGTGCCGTGCGCCTCCACGGAGGAAGACGGCCGCCTGGCCGAGGACGTCGAACAACAACCGGCGTCCGGGTGGTGACCCTCAACGGGGCCGGCCTGGACGCCGGGGGGCGGCCGCCGTGGCACGACCTGTCCGACTCTGGCGGGTGCCCGGCAGTAATGGTCCAGGCCATCCTCGTCCTGCAGTCTGTCGAAGACGGCTGCTACTCAGGATCAAGAGGGCTCCCTGAATCGCCTGTGCGAAGA
Source organism: Nonomuraea sp. 10N515B (assembly GCF_052245915.1). Classification (NCBI taxonomy): domain Bacteria; kingdom Bacillati; phylum Actinomycetota; class Actinomycetes; order Streptosporangiales; family Streptosporangiaceae; genus Nonomuraea; species Nonomuraea sp. 10N515B. The sequence continues at coordinate 39,449 of NZ_JBQQBQ010000001.1, read as the reverse complement.
TCTACCACGACGAGGCCGGGAGGGAGACTGCGACCATGCCGGAAAAACCAAGTGACGGCGAGGCTGCGAGCAAGAGGACGGGCGTGCTGGTCAGGGCCGCACGGGCGGACGAGGCGGAGCTCCTGAGCAAGCTGACGTTCCGATCCAAGGCTTACTGGGGCTATGACAAGACGTTCATGGCGGCCTGCCGGGAAGAGCTCACCGTCTTGGCGTCGCAGGTCGAGGCCCGGCGGGCAATGGTGGCCGACCAGGACGGCCGGGTCCTGGGGTTCGTCACCGTGGAAGGGGATCCGCCGGAAGGAGAGCTGGGCATGCTCTTCGTCGAACCGGACGCCATCGGGCAAGGCATCGGCCGCCTGCTGTTCGAGCACGCGGTTGCCGGCGCGCGTGGGCTCGGGTTCGCGCGCCTGGTAATCGAGGCGGATCCGCATGCCGAGCCGTTCTACCTGGCGATGGGTGCCACTCGGATCGGCATGACCCCGTCCGGTTCTATCCCCGGGCGGAGCCTCCCACTGCTGGCGGTCGCCGTATCAGAGCACGCGATCCCCGTCCGCTGAGTTCTTCCTGGTCAAGCGTCAACGGCGACGGTCGCCGTTCTCGCGGGCCAGCGGGCGGTCAACCGCTCGCACGCTTGCAGACGCTCCTGCGGCGAACGCGCCATCATCGTGCTTCAAGCCCTCGAAGAAGGCCGCTTTTCAGGATGAAAAAGGCTCAGTCGTGCGCGAGATAGGGGCGTCTTGAACGAGGATTTGATCGCAAGGCTAATGTCGGACTTCGGTATGAGATTCCTTGGTCTTAGGCGTGAGACGGGAATTCCTGCCTTTATTGCCGGAATGGTGACTTCATGTGGCCGAGATGAGGGACGATGCGATCGGACTGTTAAACTTAGTGACCCTGATCGCATCGCGAAGTTCAATGTCGACTGGTACGAAATGGCTACTGAGCTCGGCCTCCTCACTGAGGATCGCCGGTTTCTAGTCTCGCTTAGCCCTGCTATTGATCCGGTCTTCGACCAAGCTCGCGAACAAGCCACCAATTGGGAGGATCCCATGTGGTGGGAATCCGTATGGGGTTTGGTGGAGCTGCTAGGTGACTGGGACTTTGCAGGAGCTGGGGCGGCAGCTGGTATTCTCGGATCTGGATACGGTCATCCGGGATTTGTTATGTCTGCCATAGATGGATCAGTTTTCGTTGTGGGAACAGTATGGCAGGACAGCATTGGAATAGCAGCCATGCCCGAGCCTTACTGCTCACCGACGCTTCGAGAGCTCGCCCGCAGGAATATGGGCTCACGGACAGTAGCTGAGAACAACGACATGGCGGCATTTCTTGTTCGAGGAGAGGACTGCATCTCGCCGCTCGACCATCAGAATTGAGCGCTATAACTCTTTCGGGCTGTTTATCGGTGGGAAGTGAACGAAGCGATGGCCCACCAATCTCGATTCTTCACCTGGCTGGGTTGTGTGAGTGGCTCCGTGGTCTGCCCGTAATCTCCTCCACGGATTGGGGCGGGCCATTGCGTGACGCTGCAGGGGCGCCGGGGTTCACAGTCTCGGATGGGGTTCCAAATGGATAGAGAAGTAACGGAAGAACTGATTGTAGGCCCAGCAGATGATGCTGTTGCGGAGCATCTTGCCGATGCGCCCGGCTGGGAGGAGTACTCCGCGAGGCTGCGTGACACGCTATGGAAGGTTGTGAAGACAACCGGCGTGGAGTCGCTGGAGGTTGGAAATCTGCTAGTTCCTGAGCCATTGCCGACTAGACACTCAACGCTTCGAAATGGGGTGGAGCTGGGTCCGGCTGAGGCGATAAGCATGGTTGTTGATATGCTGGCAGGAGCGTCGCCGTATTGTAGGTTCACCGCGCCCGGCCTTCAAATTTCTGTAGGTTTCAACGGGTATGTAAGTATTTATATAACCCGTGACAGTGCTGACAAACTGGCCGACCTAGGCAGAGAAGTGCTGCGCCTGCAATGGTGCAATCGGATGCCGGATTTCCCGGACGCTGGTCGACTCGTTGAAGCCTCCGCAGACGACATTTTCTGGACGTCGATCAGATCGGTTGTGGAGACGGCTGTGGTATTGCTATGCGAGCGTTGGGCGCACGGCGATTACGGGTGCAATTGGTTCCTGCTAAACCCGGATAATATTAACGAAATCCGCCAGTCGGTTCAACCTCGATCCCTGCTGTGCGTAGCAATTGATCCGGACCCGCATCTCAATCCGGCTCTTATGGAAGAAGACTTCACCGCCTTCAGGGCTCCGCTTACCTCGGGCCGGTTGACGTACGCTGCCTATCATTGGGGAGCCGATGATCTTAAGGAGTTGGCTGACCAAGGCATGAATTTCATGATAGCTACCTCCGATTTGCGAGAGTCCGCCGTTGTTCCTGACGCAGACGGGGTCGTTCGAGGAGTCTGGATCGCCTGAAATTAGGGCGGGATTCACAATCTACTCAGCGTGTACGCCTCGACAGGCGAGCGCAATCATTGACCACTTTCCGTAGTGTCAGGGTTGGGCGACCATTCCGCTGTTTCCCGAGGCCGTGGACGTGACCAAGGTCGGACCCGGCAGCGCCGCAGTCGTTCCGGCTAGGTGGGATGATTACCCGCGCGCCACCCGCTGGCTCTCAGTACGCGCACGGTCGAACGCCTTCCCCCTGGATAAGGCACAAGCTCAAACTGCATGCCCTATGGAGCGAGGAAGTACACCCAGTGCTGTCCTCGCTCGGCCCTTTGCCGGCCGTCGGCGCCGTTCGCGAGGAACCCATCGTCAAGAACGGCAAGCTCAGACCCGGCCACGTGATGCGCGTGACGCTATCGGCCGACCACCGCCCGATCGACGGCACGGTCGCCGCCGCCTGGATGCGAACGTTTCTCGACCTGCTCCCCAACCCTGTGCGGATCCTCAAATGACGGGTTGATCCGTAGTGAGGAGAAGGAGTACGGTCGTGGTACTTCGGCGATGTTAATCGTTTAACAGCACAGCGATGCTGATCGGCCGACCCGCGAGCCGCCCCGATCACTCCAGCGAGATGAGGAGAAGAGAATTACCTTGTATTCCAGTCGGAAATGCTATGTTATTCGACTAGCATGAGACCTACAGCACGACAAGTGGCCGAGCTCGCGAACGTGTCCGTCGCGACCGTCTCCTACGTGCTCAGCGGCCGGGACCGCCCCGTAGCCGCCGAGACGAGGCAGCGGGTGCTGGATGCCGCCAGGCAACTCGGCTACACCCCCAACCAGGCGGCGAGGAGCCTGCGCAAGCGCCGCACCCAGCGGGTCTGCCTGGTGCTGAGCTCCATCGGCGGCGTGCCCTCCGACGAGCGGCTGGCCAGGGACCTGCACGAGATGGCCGACGCCCGTGGCTACTCCGTGATCACCCTGGCCGTCTACTCCGAGGCCCGGGCGAACGCGGCGATCGACGTGCTGCGCGGCGGGATCGCCGACGGTGCGCTGATCAACGTGGTCGGCGACCACCTCACGCACGACCTGCTCAGCGGGCTTGCCGCCACCGGCCTGCCGATGGTCGTCCTGAGCAACGAGAGCGGCCTCGAGGGCTGCGACGTCGTCCGCACGCCGGAGACGGAGGCCTGCGTGCAGGCCGTCGAACATCTGCTGGCGCAGGGCAGGCGGCGCATCGCATACCTGGCGCACCGCCACGAGCTCTACCGGGACCGGCCGGTCGGCAGGCTGCTCGGCTACACCACGGCGCTCGACCGGCACGGCGTGACGGAACGCATCATCACCTCGGGCGCGGACGACCGCGTGGCGGCGTACCAGACCGCCACCGAGCTCCTGCGCTCTCCCGACCGCCCCGACGCGATCTTCGCCGCCTCCGACCGCGCCGCGATCAGCGCGATCTCGGCCGCGCGGGACGCCGGGCTGAGCGTGCCCGGCGACGTCGCGATCGTCGGCGCCGGCAACATCGACGAGGGTCTCATCACCAACCCGCAGCTCAGCACCGTCGGCCCGCTCAGGCACGACTACACCGACGTCGTGCGACTGCTGTTCGACCGCCTCCAGGCCGAGGAGGCTCCGCCCGCCCGCGAGATCGTCCGCTCCTGGACCTTCCTGCGGCGGGGCTCTTCCTAGAAGGGAAACACGAGATGTCCCCCACTCTCTCCCGCCGTGACATGCTCCGCCTGGCCGGGGCGGCCGCCGCCGTGCCCGTCCTGTCGTCCTGCGCGGGCGCCCCCACCGCGCAGAACACCGCCGCGCCCGGCACGTTCACCGTCTACTGGAACGCCGGCCACGACTACCAGGCCTACCGCAAGGTGATCGCCGAGTTCGAGCAGGCCAACAAGGTCAAGGTCAACCTGCAGAAATACCAGTGGCCGGACCTGCGCACCAGGCTCCTCGCCGACTTCGCCTCGGGGACCGTGCCGGACCTGGTGGAGGAGCCCGGCGGGTGGGTGCAGGAGTTCGCCATCTCCGGCAACGCCCGCTCGCTGCAGGACTTCGTGGACCGTGACGGCCAGGCGATGGGCTTCCCCTCCGACTGGCAGCCGGTGACGGTCGAGCGCAACTCGTACCAGGGCAAGGTGTACGGGGTGCAGCTGCACTTCACCTGCAACACGCTCCTGTACAACAAGGCCATGCTGCGGGACGCCGGAGTGGAGGTGCCGACCACCTGGGAGGAGTTCCTGGCCGCCGCCCAGAAGCTGACCAAGGACGGCGTGTACGGCGTCGCGCTCAACCAGGACTACACCTACGTGTGGCCGTGGCTGAACCAGGCCGGCGTCACCCCCTACGACCCGCAGACCGGCAAGGTCATGACGCCGATGGAAGACGCGGTCGCCGCCCTGCAGTTTCAGGCCGACCTCGTCCACAAGCACAAGGTGGCGCCCGTCCCGGTGTCGAGCACGGACTACTCGGGGCCGCAGAAGCTGTTCTCGGCCAAGCGCGCCGCGATGATCCTCACCGGACCGTGGGACCTCGACCCCATCAGGAAGACCAGTCCCGACATCGAGCTGGGCGTCGCCCCGCCGCTGAAGAACAAGGTCCAGGCCACCCAGGCGGCCGGCGTCAGCATGTTCGTGCCGGCCAAGGCCACCCGGCCCGAGCTGTCGTGGGACTTCATCAAGCGCATCACCGCCATCGAGGTCGAGCAGGCCGCCACCAAGGAGACCGGCATGCTCATGCCGCGCGTCTCCTGGACGGAACTGCCCGAAGTGCAGTCGAACGAGGTCATCAAGGTCTTCGCCGACGCACTGCCCACCGCCAAGGACAACGGCCAGAAGGTGCGGCTCACCGGGCAGCTGGGCAAGTGGGAGGAGCAGCTCAAGGTCATGTACCAGCAGGTGCTCATCCAGAACAAGCCGGCCACCGAGGTCCTGGCCACATTCGCCCAGACCGCGGAGGGCTTCCTCAAGTGAGACCCCGCACCCTGGCGGGCCGCTACGCCAGGACCGCCTACCTGTTCCTCCTCCCGGCGATCCTGTTCTTCGCGGCCTTCTTCTACCTGCCGATCGGGAACGTGGTGGCCACCAGCTTCCGCACCGGTCCGCAGGCCGACCAGTGGACCGGGCTCGGCAACTACACCCAGGCGCTGGCCGACCCTGCGGTGCGGCACTCGTTCCTGATCACGGTGGCGTTCTCGGTGCTGGTGGTGATCGGGTCGATCGTGCTCGGGCTGGCCCTGGCCCTCGCGCTGGACCAGCCGCTCAAGGGGCGGGTGGTCTTCCGGGTGCTGCTGCTGGTGCCGTACCTGACGTCGGTGGCGATCGTCGGGCTGCTGTGGCGCAACATCCTGGACCCCGAGCTGGGCGTGCTCAACCGGATGCTGGGCGCGGCCGGGCTGCCCGAGCAGCAGTGGCTCAACACCGCGCCGCTGCTCACGATCGCCGCCGTCACGTTGTGGCAGAACGTCGGCTACACGATGGTGTTGTTCCTGGCCGGGCTGCAGGGCATCCCCGAGACCTACCACGAGGCCGCCAAGATCGACGGGGCGGACGCCTGGCATCGCTTCTGGCGGATCACGCTGCCGCTGCTGGCGCCGACGACGTTGTTCGTGTCGGTGATGGCGGTGATCTCGGGGCTGCAGGCGTTCGGGCAGGCGTACATCATCACCAACGGCGGACCCGGCGACGCCACCGACCTGTCCGTCTTCCACATCTTCAACGTCGCCTTCCGCGCCAGGGACTTCGGCTACTCCTCGGCGCAGTCTGTGTTGCTGCTGATCGTGATCGTCGCGTTCACACTGGTGCAGCTGCGTGCCGGGCGGCGCGGGGAGGTCACATACTGATGCGCAAAGCCCTGCTCTACACCCTGCTCGTGCTGGCCTCCGTCATCACGATCGTGCCGCTGCTCTACATGCTCTCGCTGTCGCTGCAGACCGAGGCCGAGACGCTGTCGGCGGACGCGGTGCTGGTGCCGGACTCGCCCCAATGGGGCAACTACGCGGAGTTGTTCACCCGCGCGCCGTTCGGCAACTTCGTCGTCAACAGCCTCGTCGTGGCGGGCGCCATCACCCTCGCCCACCTGGTGTTCGACCCGCTCGTCGGGTACGTGTTCGCCAAGTTCCGCTTCCCGCTGCGCAACACCCTGTTCGTGGCGTTGCTGGCCACGCTGATGGTGCCGTTCTTCGTGCGGATGATCCCGCTGTACGTGCTGATGGCCAACATGGGATGGCTGAACACGTACCAGGGGCTGATCACGCCGTTCCTCATGGACGCGTTCGGGATCTTCCTCATGCGGCAGTTCATCCAGCCCATCCCCGACGACCTGATCAGCGCGGCCCGCATCGACGGCGCCTCGGAGCTGCGCATCTACCGGAGCGTCATCCTGCCGCAGACGCGGCCCGCCCTGGCGGTGCTCGGGTTGTTCACCTTCGTCTTCCAGTGGAACGAGTTCCTCTGGCCGCTGGTCGCCACCACGACGCCCGAGATGCGCACCATCCCGGTCGGGCTCACCCTGTTCAACCAGGAGTACTTCACGCTGTGGCACCTGACGGCGGCCGGCTCGGTGATCCTCTTCGTCCCCACGGCCGTCCTGTTCATCTTCACCCAGCGATACTTCGTGCGTGGCATCGCACTGACCGGCCTTCGATAGTTAAGGAGTCGTCTTCTTGCGTCCGAACGTGATCGTCGTCTTCACCGACCAGCAGCGGTGGGACACCGTCGGCCCGCTCACCCCCAACCTTGACAGGATGGCCAGGCACGGCACGCAGGCCACGGTCGCGCTCACCCCTCAGCCGGTGTGCGCGCCCGCCCGCGCCGCCCTGCAGACGGGCCGCTACCCGACCACGACCGGCGTCCACCGCAACGGCCGCGTCCTGCCTCCTGAGGAGCGCACGCTGGCGCACCACTTCGGCGGGGCCGGCTACGCCACCGGCTACATCGGCAAGTGGCACCTGGCCGGCAGCGAGCCCGTGCCGGCGGACCAGCGGGGAGGCTACCAGTCGTGGCTGGCGGCGAACGCGCTCGAGCACACCTCCGACGCCTACCGCACGGTCGTGTTCGACGAGGCGAACGACCCCGTCATGCTGCCCGGCTACCGCTCCGACGCGCTCGTGGACGCGGCCATCAGGTTCGTCGCCGACCACCACGACGAGCCGTTCTACCTGTTCGTGTCGTTCCTGGAGCCGCACCACCAGAACGAGGTGGACAACTACCCGGCGCCCGACGGCTACGAGGAGCGTTACCAGGGCACCTGGATGCCGCCGGACCTGGCCGCCCTCGGCGGCACCGCACACCAGCACATGGGCGGCTACCTGGGGCAGGTCAAACGCCTGGACGAGGGGCTCGGGCGGCTGCTGGACGCGCTGCGCAGCATGGACCTGCTGGACGACACGATCGTGGCGTACACCTCCGACCACGGCAACCACTTCAAGACCCGCAACGGCGAGTACAAACGCTCTTGCCACGACGCGTCGCTGCGCGTGCCGCTGGCGCTACGCGGCCCGGGCTTCGACGGGGGCGGCGCGATCTCGCGGCCGGTCAGCACGCTCGACCTGCCGCCGACGCTGCTGGAGGCCGCCGGACTGCCCGTACCTGCTGAGATGCAGGGACGGTCGTTCCTGCCGCTGGTGCGCGACCCTCGGGCCTCCTGGCCAGACGAGGTCTTCTTCCAGGTCAGCGAGTCGGAGGTGGGGCGTGGCATCCGTACGTCCCGCTGGAAGTACTACGCGGTCGCCGAACACGCCCACCCGTGGGACGACCCGTCCGCCGATCGCTACCGCGAGCAGGCCCTGTACGACCTGGAGAACGACCCGCACGAGCTCGTCAACCGGGCGGGGCTCCCGTCACACACCGGGGTGGCGGCCGAGCTTCGGGAGCGGCTCGTCCGCAGGATCGCGGAGGCCGAAGGGACCGAGCCGGTGATCGAGCCGGCCGCCGAGCTCCCGGCCCGGCCCCAGGCGATGACCGATCCGGAGGTCCGGCTCCGCGGTCCGAAGCCGGTCAGGTTCGGGCACCAGCGTCCATAGGCGTCATGTCCCGGGTGCCGTCACGAGCAGTGGAATGCGTCGCCCGCACGGAAGGAGCATCGCTGTTCGCACCTCAGGCCAGGATCTCGGCGGGATCGAAGGACACAGGAATGGGCTCGGTCAGCGTGAGCATTTCTCCTGCCTTGGCCTGGCTGACCACTTCATATCCCTCCGGTCCAAGGTGGAGCACCTCAACGCGCGGAATGTCGGCTCCTTCGAGCTCAATCCTGATGAACACCTCGATGCCGGCCTTCGCGTACTTGGGCGGCTTGATCTCATAGTCACGCAGACGATTGCCCGGCCCGGGACTGACGACCTCGACCACCGCCAGGACTTCCGACGCCGGGAAGACGACCATGCGTGACATGACGAGGTCACGGGGCAGCACGGCCACATCGGGAATGAGGCCGTCCTGATCCCCCACTCTCACATTGACCGTCTCCACCACCACGAGATCCGGCCTGACCGCCTTGGCCGCCGCTTGCAGAATCGTCCGCAAACCGCCGGCGCAGAGTGCATGCAGTCCCATTGGCACAGGACTCACCACGAAACTCCCGTCGACCAACTCGATGCGCTCCCCGGACTCGGGCAGCTTGAGCCAGTCATCGACGGTGTAACCGGTGACCCGACCGAGGGGAAACAGAGCGGTGCGCATGGGCGGCGGATGCGCGGCCAGCCAACCTTCGCTCGGCAGAGCACTCATGTCGTCGCCACCTTCCATAAAGCCGAGTCTCGCATGCCGTACGCTGTCACGGCCATACGCGTTCACGCGATCACACCGGGTGACGCGCGGAGATTACCTGACCTTGACCCACCGTGCGTCCTCATCGTGAGATCTCATGCACGTTCCGTCACCTACGGCCCCTCTTACGTGGTCAAATAAGCGATCGGCTCGACCCCAGCGGTCCTCTGTGGTGTGTCCTGATCGCCCCGATTCCCGGTGACGAGTGGCATGATCACGGCGATCCGCGTGTCCCCCAAGGGAAGTCGCCGGGCTGCTCCAGACCATGGGAGTCCATGATGTTGGTGGGAAAGTCAGCCTTGACGTTCAGATGGAGTGTCCCCGTATGTCCATAGAGCTCCAGTCCACTGGCACGTTCACCATTGGCGGCAAGACCGTGCACCGGCTCGGCTTCGGTGCCATGAGTCTCACCGGGCCCGGTGTCTGGGGGCCGCCACGCGACCATGGCGAGGCCATCCGGGTGCTGCGCCGGGTCGTCGAGCTCGGTGTGGACTTCATCGACACCGCCGACTCCTACGGGCCCTACGTCAACGAGGAGCTCATCCGGGAGGCGTTGCATCCGTACCCGGAGGAACTGCTCATCGCGACCAAGGCCGGATTCGTCCGGACAGGACCGGGCGAGTGGCATGCCGTGGGCCGACCCGCGTACCTGCGGCAGGAGGTCGAGATGAGCCTGCGCCGGCTCGGGGTGGACCGGATCGACCTGCTGCAGTTGCACCGCATCGACCCGCTGGTGCCGCTGGAGGACCAGGTCGGCGAGCTCAAGGCACTCCAGGAGGAAGGCAAGATCGCCAATGTCGGTCTGTCGGAGGTGAGCGTCGAGGAGCTGGAACAGGCGCGAGGCATCGTCGAGATCTGCACCGTGCAGAACAGGTACAACCTCACCAACCGGTTCTCCGAAGACGTGCTGCGGCACTGTGAGGAGCAGGGGATCGGGTTCATCGCCTACAGCCCCATCGCCAAGGGCGCCCTGGCGGCGCCGGGCGGTCCCGTCGAACACGTCGCCAAGGCCGTCGGCGCCACGCCCGCCCAGGTCAGCCTGGCCTGGCTGCTGGCACACTCCCCGGTGCTGCTCACGATCCCCGGCACCTCAACGATCGCCCACCTGGAGGAGAACTTGGCCGCATCGACGGTGTCTCTGACGCCCGAACAGCTGGGCGAGCTGGGGCGTTGACAACAGAAAAAGGGCCGACTCGTCGTGGAGTCGGCCCTTTTCGTGATGAAGGTCAGCCCAGGCCGTTCCTCATGGCCGTGAGCAGTTCGGCGTTGGCGGTGTCACCGCTGAGCTCCCAGAAGAAGGCGCCGCCGAGGCCCTGGTTCTTCGAGTAGCTCATCTTGCCGCCGATGGTGGCCGGGGTGTCGTACGCCCACCACTGACCACCGCAGTACGCGTACGCGGTGCCCGCGACGGTGCCGGTGGCCGGGCAGCGGGTCTTGAGGACCTTGTAGTCCTCGATGCCCTGCTCGTACGTGCCCGGCGCCGGTCCCGAGGCCGTGCCGCCGGGCGCGGCCTGGGTGACCCCGGTCCAGCCGCGGCCGTAGAAGCCGATGCCGAGCAGCAGCTTGCTCGCCGGCACGCCCTTGCTCTTGAGCTTCTGGATCGCGTTGTCGGAGTAGAAGCCGGCGATCGGGATGCCGGAGTAGGAGGTGAGCGGCGAGTGCGGGGCCGTCGGGCCCTGCGCCGCCCAGGCGCCGAAGTAGTCGTAGGTCATGACGTTGTACCAGTCGACGTACTGGGCGGCACCCGCGTAGTCGGCGGCGTCGATCTTGCCGCCGTTGGTGCCGTCGGCGGTGATGGCGGCGGTGACCAGGTTGCCGGAGCCGAAGCGGGAGCGCAGCGCCGACATGAGGTTTCTGAACGCGGCCGGGCCGCTACTGTCGCAGGTGAGGCCGCAGGCGTTCGGGTACTCCCAGTCGATGTCGATGCCGTCGAAGACGTCGGCCCAGCGCGGGTCCTCGACGAGGCGGTAGCAGGACTCGGCGAACGCGGCCGGGTTCTGCGCGGCCTGCGTGAAGCCGCCCGACCAGGTCCAGCCGCCGAAGGAGAACAGCACCTTCAGGTTCGGATACTTCTTCTTCAGCTTGCGCAGCTGGTTGAAGCTGCCGCGCAGCGCGCCGGCGTCCCAGGTGTCGGCGACGCCGTCCACGCTCTCGCCTGCCTGGTAGAACCGGTCGTAGTCGGCGTACGAGTCACCGATCGTGCACTGGCCGTTCTGTACGTTGCCGAAGGCGTAGTTGATGTGCGTCAGCTTGGCGGCCGAGCCGCTGGTGTCGATGTTCTTGACGTGGTAGCCGCGCTGGTAGACGCCCCACTGCACGAAGTAGCCGAGCACCTTGTTACCGCCGCCTCCGCCGCCCGTCGTGGTCGCGGTGACGGAGTTGCTCTCGGCGGAGCGGTTGCCGGCGGCGTCGCGGGCGCGGACGGTGTAGGTGTACGGCGTGCCGGCGCTCAGGCCCGTGTTGGTGTACGTCGTTCCCGTCACCGTGGTGATGAGGGTGCCGCCGCGGTAGATCTCGTAGCCGGTGACGGCGACGTTGTCGGTGGAGGCGTTCCAGGCGAGCGTGACGCTGGTGCTGGTGACGCCCGTCGAGCGGAGGTTACCGGGCACCGACGGCGCCGTGGTGTCGCCTCCGCCGCCGGTCGTCTGCTTCCACAGGGCCGGCACGTTAGGCGGCTCCCAGCCGGGCTGGGACGTGTGCGACTGGATGCATTCGTACTCGACGCCGTTGTGCGTGACGCGCGTGCCCGCCGAGTACGCCGTCCACGGCGCCCAGTCGGCGAACATGACCGTGGCCGAGCCCATGGCGGCAGGCGGGGCGACGACCGCGGCGGTGAGGGGCAGCGCTAAGGCCGCCAGGCAGGCGAGGATCTTGTGTCTCATCGATGCTCCGACATCCGTTGGGGGGTGAATGGGGAGTGGGATGCCAAGAAACTATTAGGAAAGTTTCCTTTTAGTTATGAGACGACGGTAGCCTTAACCTGCGCAGGCGTCAATACATTTCGGTCAGATCGTGAAGTCGCGCAGTAAACCGGAGTAACGCTTCGGCCGGGGCAGGGCGTACTCGCCGCGTTTGCCCGTCCGCAGGCCGAGCGTGACGAGCGACTCGACGAGCTTGGTCGCCGCCGTCACCCCGTCGATCACCGGGACGCCCGTCTCCTCCGACACCTCGGCCGCGAAATCCGCCATGCCCGCGCAGCCCAGCACGACCGCGTCGCTCCCGTCACGCTCGACGGCCGCGACGCACAGCTCGGTCACGGTCTTGCGCGCGGCCGGGTCCTCGAGGTCCAGCACCGGGATGTCACAGGCGTGCACCCCGCGGCAGGCGGCGGCGAAGCCGTAGCGGTGGGCGAGGTCCCATGCCCGGCCGACGGTCCTGGACAGCGTCGTCACCACGCTGAAGCCCCGCCCGAGCAGCGTGGCGGCGTGCATGGCGGCCTCCGCGATCCCGACGACGGGGCCGGCGGCCAGCTCGCGGGCCGCGTCCAGGCCGGGGTCGCCGAAACACGCGATGACGTACCCGTCCACCCCCTCGCGCTCGCCCGCCGCGATCTCGGCCAGCACCCCCGGCACGGCCAGCGCCTCGTCGTAGTGGCTCTCGATGGACTCCGGCCCCATGCTCGGGCTGACGGCCGTGACGACCGTCGTGGGGCACGCCACCGCCCTGGCGCAGCGACCGATGGACGCGGTCATGGCCAGGGCGGTGTTCGGGTTGATCACTTTGAGGTGGGTCATGCGGCGGCGGTGATCCGGGGCCGGAGCTGTTCCAGGGCGACCAGGGCCACGAAGCCGAGGCCGCAGCCGATGAACCAGCTGTAGTCGGCGATCCACGTCGCGTCCGTCGTCGTGACGCCCAGGTCGAGCAGCATCTTCGGGACGAGCACGGAGGCGATGGCGGGCACTCCGGCGGCGACGGTGGCCCAGATCGCGTTGGGGTTGTAGCCCTTGCTGAACCAGTAGCGCCCTGCCTGGTCCATCGTGAACAGCTCGTCCACCGACACCCGCTGCCGCGCACACACGTAGTAGCCGGCGATCAGGATGCCGAACAGCGGCCCGATGAGCGCGCCGAGCAGGCCGAGCGTGTAGTGGATGGCGTCGGGGTTGCTGTACCAGTTCCACGGCGTCAGCAGCACGGAGCCGACCGCCGCGATCATCCCCCCGGTACGCCAGCTGATGCGCTGCGGGCTGACGTTCGAGAAGTCGAAGGCCGGCGAGATGAAGTTGGCCACGATGTTGATGCCCACGGTCGCGATCACGAAGGTGAGGCCGCCGAGCAGGATCGCGAACGGCGTGTCGATGCGCTGCACCGTGTGGATGGGGTCGGTGATGAGCTCGCCGAACACGGGCACGGTGGCCGACGCCGTGATCACGGTGAGGATGGAGAAGAAGAGGAAGTTGACCGGCAGGCCGAGGAGGTTGCCCTGCTTGACGACCTGGAATGACCGTCCATACCGCGAGAAATCACCGAAGTTCAGCATCGGCCCGGAGAAGTACGACACGACCAGGGCGATCGCGCTGAGCATGACCGGGATCGACTCGGCGAAGCCGAGGCTTTCGCCCGACAGGTCCAGGCTGATGTTCTCCCAGCCCGCCTGGCTCACCAGGTAGATGGCCAGCACCACCATGACCACGTAGACGGCCGGCCCCGCCCAGTCCACGAATCGCTTGATCGCGTCCATGCCGCGCCAGAACACCGCCGCCTGGGCGACCCACAGGATCGCGTAGCAGATGTAGCCGAGCACGGACAGGCCGAGGAAGGCCGGCTCGTTCAGCGCGGCCGTGGCCGGCCAGAACTTGAGGAAGATGATGATGAGCGCCTGCGAGGCCAGGTACGTCTGCACGCCGTACCAGGCGATCGCGATCGAGCCGCGCACGATGGCGGGGATGTTCGCGCCCAGCACGCCGAAGACGGCCCGGTTGATCACCGGGTACGGCACGCCGGTGACCTGGCTCGGCTTGGCCACCAGGTTGCAGAAGATCTGCACGATGACGATGCCGGCCAGCAGCGCGAACAGCACCTGCCAGCTGGCCAGGCCGAGCGCGAACAGGCTCCCCGCGGTCACGTAGCCGCCGACGCTGTGCACGTCGGACATCCAGAAGGCGAAGATGTTGTACGACGACCAGGTCTGCTTCCGCAGCGGCGCCAGGTCCTCGTTGGTGAGCCGGGGGTCGTAGGCGGGGGGTGGCGCTTGGGTGATCGATGCGGCGGGTTCGGACATTGGGGCATCCTTGGGGGGTAGGTCTCCGGCGTAGTGTTAAGTGATCACTGAACACTTGCCGTTAACCTATGACTGCACGCGCTGCTGTCAATTGCGCGTATGTAAATCCCTTGTGACAAATGGTGTGGAGGCCATGGAGAGCCGTACCGGGCTGGAAGCGGTCAGCAACGAGCGACTCGGTCAGCGGCTCCGCGACCTGCGCACCGAGTCCGGCAAATCGCTCCGCGCCGTGGCGCGGGAGCTGGGCATCTCGCCCAGCGCCGTGTCGCAGATCGAACGCGGCACGATGCGGCCCTCGGTGAGCCGGCTCATCGCCTACGTCTCCGCCATCGGGGTGCCGCTGGCGGCGGTGTTCGACGTGCCGGAGGATCCGAAGCCCGACCCCGCCGTGCCCGGTCTGGCCATCCGGCGGTCGTGGGAGGTCGCGCCGATCGAGCTCAGCGGGGGAGTGACGTTTCGCAGGTTATCGCCGGTGCCGGCGCCGGACGTGGAGTTCTTCGAGTCGACCTACCCGCCGAACGCGATCTCCACCGCCCACGGGCAGTTCCTCAAACACGAGGGGTACGAGGTGGGCACGGTCACGGCCGGGGAGCTGACGATCGAGTTCGAGACCGAGATCGTCACGCTGGCCAAGGGTGATTCGATCACCTTCCCGTGCAACCGGCCGCACATCATCGGCAACCGCTCCGACACCGTGACCGCCGTCGCGACCTGGCTGATCGTGCACCGCTGAGCGTTGATAACGGTTGCGGAACGGTCGGTGACGCGAAGGTCCGCCGTCCCTCAGCATGGAGATGTGGGAATTACCGTCAGGCGACGGGCAGCTGAACGGCGGGGACCCTATGTGGCCCGCGCCGTGGCCGAGTTACGCTCGTGGCCGGCGCTGGTGCTCTGTGACACTCGGCGGGGTGTGACGTTCGCCGTGCGCGGCACGGAGATCCTGCGGCTGACCGGCGCCGACGAGGTCCAGGTCCGTCTGACCGCTCCGGCGATCGGCCGCCTGGAGCCCTACCTGCTGGACTGCGACCAGGTGCAGGCCTGCCGGGACCGGGCCTGGGTGGCCGTCCACGTGGACGCCGCCCCCGATCTGGAACTCCTCCTCGCGCTGGCCAGCGTCGCCATCAAGGAGCACGTGGCCTAGTCTTCGTCGCGCTTGCGGCGGTAAGGGCGGGCACTCCGATCGACAACAGTTTCATGGCCAATCCGCTCTCGGCGCACAGGTTTGTCGACAACAGCCGTGAGCATCGGTGTGATGCCGCGGGAGCGATGTCGGCCGTCGTGTCAGGTCCCGTCGAGCTGCCTGCAGGTTTGATCATTTCTCCCCGTTCTGTCGGTGGGGTCGGGTAGGTTCCCGGATCAATTGATCAGCCGTTCGCGAAGGCGCGGGCACTCCCGCCTGCCCTGCGAGCGGCTGGGGCGGGAGGTTCTGAGGTCGTGGACGCGGACAGAGCCGCGTGGGAGCAACGCAGCGTGGTACGGGTGGTGGCGCCCGTCGAGCCGCGCAAACTGGCGAAGGTGCCGTTCGTCGAGCTGGCCGACGGCCGTCTCCAGGGCGTCGTGTCGAGCGGATCCGACATCGAACGGGTCTACGTCTCGTCGATCACCGCCGGCACCCATGCGCTGAGCTGTAGCACGAACAACAACCGGCCGTGCGGTGCGCTGCACGGCTACGCGTGCAAGCACATACGCATGCTGGCCGGCGAGGCGGTCCTGCAGTACGGAATGGACCGGGTGGCCCGCTACCTGCGGGTCGAGGTGGCCGAGGACGGCGACCTGATAGACAGCCTCAACAGGCTGGTCGAGCGCACGCCGGCGGCCGTGGTGTTCAGCCGGTTCCTGCGCCACCTGGCCTACCTGGAGGTGCCCGACAGCACCGAGCCGCTGGCCGAGCTGCATTGGTTCCCGGCGATGGGGGCGGTGCGCTGATGGCCGGCACACGTTTCACGGGCGCGGAGGTGGAGTGCTGATGCTCGACGTACAGCTTGGCGAGCTGCTCAGTGGCGCGCCGGCCGGAGCCGATGAGGCGCTCGAGTTGGTGGCGGGGTTCGACGGCGCGCTCGTTCACGGGTTCGCGCGGATCGGAGAGGAGCCGGCCGCGGCGCTCGGCGCGCTGGCGGGTGCGCTGGCGGCCAGCCCGCTCGGCGACCGGATCGGCGAGTCCGTGGAGAAGGTGGTCGCGGGGTCGATCGGTGACGAGCATCTGGCGGCGCTGGCCGGTGGGCGGGCCGCGTTGACGGGGGCGGTGCACGATGCCCTGCTCGGCCGCCTCGATGCGGCGCTCGGACGCACGCGGGCCTCCTGGGAGGCGGCTCCCGCGACCGGCGGCCACCCGGACAATCTGCTCGCCGGATGCCGGGTGTGGCTGCGCGAGCTGGCCATCGTCGGCTGGCGTGGTGTCGACCACGACGTCGTCTCCTCGTCGGACCAGGCGATCGAGGCGCTGCTCGCCGTGCCGGAGCTGCGCGGGCTGGCGGTGCTGCTCGACGGCTTGGCGGCGGAGCTGCGGGCCTCGTGCCCGGTGAGCACGATGGAGCGGGTGCCCACGCGCAGATGGGCCGACCTGTGGATGCGTGCCCTGCTGCTGTCGCAGTCCGGCTCCTGGAACGGTGGCGCCGAGCAGGTGTCGGGGCGGCTGCTCATCCTGGGCGCCGACGTGCACGAGCACGCCACGGTCGTACGCGTCCAGGTCCACGCCATCCTCGAGCCGGCCGGAGGCGCGCCGGCCAGGCTCGTACGCACGAGCGTGGCGGCGGCGAAGGTCGACACGATCGTCGGCCCGGCCATGTGGCGGCTGATGGGCGGCCACCCGGTGCTGATGGGCGCGCTGGCCGAGCACCGCAGTCTGGAGATCACGGACCTGCCCCTGCTGGCCGGCGGCGACCTGGTGTGGCACGACGACCGGGCCCGCGCGGGCGAGGAGGCCGACCCGTTCGCGACCGCCCGCGTCCAGCTCGGCGCGGCCGTCGCCGCGCCGGTCCCGCCGCTCGACCGCCATCCCGTGCGCATCGCCGAGCCCGTGCTGATCGAGGGCTACACGGTCGAGGGAGAGACGCTGGAGCTCGGCGGAGGCAACACGATCACGCTCGACCTGGACCGGTTACCGTCGTCCACGCCGCTCACACCCGAGCTGGTGGCGGCGTCCTCCGCGTGCATCGGGCTGCTGCGCTGGGACGGCGGGCGGTGGCTGCTGCAGCCGCTCGCGGTGCAGGCCACGGTCAAGAAGAAGCCCGTCGCCGTGCACACCGGCAACTGGGCGATGGGCCCCACCGACCCCAAGGTGGTCAAGGCTGAGGCGAAGTCCGGCGACGCGGTCGCCGTGCTGCGCGAGCGGGCAGGGCGGCTGCTGCGCAAATGAGCGACCTCACAGACAACGAAGCCGCCTACGAAGCCGCCAACCAACCCGCTTACGAAGCCGACGCCGGGCAGAGCGCCGGCATGACGCGGCGGCAGGTGCTCTACTGGCGGCTGCTGTCGCGGCTGTTCGTCCCCGATGAGCAGGCCGCACTGGAGACCGCCAGCGTCGCCATCGTCGACGATCTCGGACTGCCGCCCGCCTTGCTCGACCCGGGCGTCTCCGTCGACACCCTCGTGCAGCGCTTCCCCGAGCTGGGCGTCGAGCTGCAGGACCTGATGGTGGAGAAGGAGCACGAGGCGGGCGACGAGGTGCGCCGCGCCGCCCTGGTCTCCAAGCTGCTGCTCAACGTCTTCTCGACGGGCGGCGGCAACGTCACCGCGGCCCAGCTGGAGCGCTGGAAGCAGGACGCGGCCTGGTTCGAGAAGGGCATGGGCTGCGAGCCGGGCGGGCTGCGGCACAGCCCGGGCGACGAAGAGGTGGCCGCGGTCCTCGCCAACATCGAGGGCGACCTGGTCAAACGCATGCACCTGCGCGAAGTGCTCGCCGACCCGGCGCTGGCCAGGCAGCTGACGCCCAGCATGTCGCTCATCGAGCAGCTCCTGCACGACAAGCACAACCTGTCGGGCGTCGCGCTGGCCAACGCCAAGGCGCTGATCCGCAAGTTCGTGGACGAGGTCGCCGAGGTCCTGCGTACCCAGGTGGAGAAGACCAGTGTGGGCGTCATCGACCGGTCGGTGCCGCCGAAGCGGGTCTTCCGCAACCTCGACATCGAGCGCACCATCTGGAAAAACCTCACCAACTGGAGCCCAGAAGACCAGCGGCTCTACGTGGACCGGCTCTACTACAAGCAGACCGCCCGCCGCACCACCCCGGCCCGGCTCATCGTCGTCGTCGACCAGTCGGGGTCGATGGTGGACGCCATGGTCAACTGCACCATCCTGGCATCGATCTTCGCGGGCCTGCCCAAGGTGGACGTGCACCTGATCGCGTACGACACCCGGGCGCTCGACCTGACCCCGTGGGTGCACGACCCCTTCGAGGTGCTACTGCGCACCACGCTCGGCGGCGGCACCGACGGCACGGCGGCGATGGCGCTGGCCAGGCCGAAGATCTCCGATCCGCGTAACACCGTGATGGTGTGGATCTCGGACTTCTACGACAACCGGTCGCTGATCAACGACTTCGAGGCCGTGCACCGCTCGGGCGTCAAGTTCATCCCCGTCGGCTCGGTCAACAGCTCCGGCTACCAGAGCGTCGACTCGTGGTACCGCCAGAAACTCAAGGACCTGGGCACCCCGGTGATCTCAGGCCACATCCGCAAGCTCGTCTTCGAGCTCAAAAACTTCCTCACCTAGGAGAAACCTCGCATGAGTGACGATATGCTGCGCGCCCCCGCAGAGGTGAAGTACGCGGAGGAGCTCGACTGGCTGGAGTCGATCGACGACGGCCCCAAGCCGTTCACATGGCGGCTGAGCCCCCGCATGATCCGGCTGTTCATCCTCGGTTCCGAGCGCTCCGACGGGCTCGACAGACAGATCCCGCAGAAGTGGTTCGGCGACCGCAGCTTCGTCGAGCGCGCCATCGTGACCCTGGCCTCCGACAGGGGCCTGCTGCTGATCGGCGACCCGGGCACCGGCAAGAGCTGGCTGGCCGAGCTGCTGTCCGCCGCCATCTGCCGCAACTCCACGCTCGTGGTGCAGGGCACCGCCGGCACCACCGAGGACCACATCAAATACTCGTGGAACGTGTCCATGGTCATCGCCAAGGGCCAGTCCCGCGAGTCGATGATCCCGTCGCCGATCATGACGGCGATGGAGGGCGGCGTGATCGGCCGCTTCGAGGAGCTGACCCGCTCCACCAGCGACGTGCAGGACGCGCTGATCTCGATCCTGTCCGAGAAATACGTCTCCATCCCCGAGCTCGACGACGACAACATCGTCTTCGCCCAGCCCGGCTTCTCCATCATCGCCACCGCCAACAGCCGCGACCGGGGCGTCAACGACCTGTCGTCGGCACTCAAGCGCCGCTTCAACTTCGTCCGCATCCCGGTGGTGACGAACAAGAAGAGCGAGGCGGAGATCGTCCGCTTCCGTACCGAAGAGCTGCTGCGCCGGCACCAGATCGAGCTGGACCTGCCGCCGACGCTGCTGGACATCCTGCTGCAGAGCTTCGCCGACCTGCGCTCCGCCGCCGCCTCGGCCACCAGCGACGACGAGAAGCTGGAGTCGGCGCTGTCCACGGCCGAGCAGATCGGCGTGCTCGAGGACGCGATCCTGCACAGCCACTTCTTCGGCGACCGCGTGCTGCGCGCGCAGACCCTCGCCGGCTCGCTGGTCGGGTCGCTGGCCCGGCGCAGCCCCGAGGACCTGGCGATCCTGAACAAGTACTGGCACGGCGTCGTCGAGCCCCGCAGCAAGAAGGGCGGCGGGCCGTGGCAGGAGTTCCTCGAGGGCGGCCGCGAGGCGATCGCCACTCTGTCATGAGCACGTTCGACCCGCTGCGGGAGCAGCTCGCTCAGGCGGCGCGGGAGTTCGGCGGCGACACCGTGTCCGGCATCCTGTCGGGGATGGTGAACGACGTCGACCGGGCGTTGCGCGAGGAGCTGGAGATCTTCCCGGTCTGCCACCACTCGCCGGCCTCGGCGCTGGCGATGGTGCGGCGGCTGCGTGAGAAGCAGCCGAAGGTCATCTACCTGGAGTTGTGCGAGGACCTGCGGCCGCTGCTGACCGAGCTGCGCAACTGCCGGCTGCCGGTGGCGGTGCAGGCGTTCGCGACCGACCTCGACGGCTTCCCGAAGGCGTGGGCGCCGCTCAGCGTGGTGGCGCCCATCACGGAGGCGTCCGCCGAATACCAGGCCATCTCGTACGCGCTCGAAACGCCGGGCGTGGAGCTGGTCCTGGTGGACCGCTCGACCGACCACGTCTTCCAGTGGGCGCCCAAGGAGGAGGCGCAGAAATCCCCCAAGGAGGAGGAAGCCGGCCTGCACGGCGACGCGGTCGGCGTCGAGATCGGCGACCTGCGCCCCCGCTTCGCCGAGCTGGAGGAGCACCTGCTGCACCACGGCAAGGTGCGGCACTGGTCGGAATGGTGGGACCAGTACGTCGAGCAGCCGCTGTCCGGCGCGGACTACGACACCTACCGCCAGGTGATGGTGCTGATCGGCAGCCTGTTTCGCCGCCTCAACCCCGACGGGCACCGGCTGAGCGTGGACGAGGACCGCGAGCGCTACATGTGGACCAGGATGCGCGAGCACCTGGCCGCATCCGGCGCCGACCCGGCCGACTGCCTGTACGTGTGCGGCGCCTTCCACGCCGCCAGTCACGTCGAGCAGTTCGGCCTGCGCTCCACCGCCCCCTTCGAGATCACCCCGCGCACGAACACCAAGTGGCTCTACGGCCTCATCCCGTCCAGCCACTCGGCCATCGAGGCCCAGTTCGGCCTGGCCTCGGGCTCGGTGTCGATCGCGGCGGCGACGTGGGCCAAGGCGGTGACCCGCAGCGGCCTGACCCCGTTCCAACTGACCGGGCAGAAGGGCACGCGCAAGCGCATCGCCAAGCTGCCCGCCCCCAAGCCGGCGATCGCGGCGGCCGACAAGCTGACCGGGTTCCTCTCACGGCCGCCCGCGCTCGACGAGCTGGACCAGTCCGAGCTGCTCGGCTGGTGCGTCGACATCGTCCGGCTGGCCCGCCGCAACGGCTACCTGGCCAGCACCGCCGACGCGATCGCCGTGTTCGAGACGTCGATCCTGCTCGCCGGCATCCGTAACCGGGCCAGGCCCACCCCGTACGACTTCCAGGACGCGGCCGTCACCTGCATCGAGAAGGACGTCGTGCCGGGCCGCAGGGACGTGCGCCGGCTCTGCGAGATCCTGCTCGGCGGCGACCGCGTCGGCGTGGTCGGCTACGACGCGTTGCCACCGCTGGCCAGAAACGTCTACGACCGGCTCGAACCGCTCGGCCTGGACCTGACGAAACGGACGATCCAGCGGGCCCTGCTCGACCTCAACGCCGACCCCGAGCTGGTGCCCTGCTCCGACCTGCTGTGGATGCTGCGTTACCTGCTGCCGCACGACGCGGTGCGGCCCATCATGGGGGAGCGGAGGCTGGGGGAGCGGTCGATCCAGGAGAGCTGGGACCTGTCCTTCGGCAAGCACCAGCGCTCCATCATCGAGCTCGGCTACGAGGGCGTCACCATCGAGCAGGTGATGGAGCAGCGGCTGCGGCGCAAGGTCTGGGACCCCAGGGCGACCGCGGCCGACGCGCTCGCCGCGGTCGAGGACGCCATGCTCTACCTGGGCAGCAGGCGCTTCGCCGACGAGCTCGGGGCGCGGGCCGTGGAGCTGCTGGCGACCGAGCGGAGCGTGGACGACGCGCCCGAGGTGCTGCGCAGGATCCGGCGGCTGATGGCCTACTACCGGGCGAACGAGCCGGAGCTGCCGGCCTGGTGCGAGGAGTTCGCCACCGCCGGCTACGCGCATTACTGCACCCTGTTGCCCACGGCCTTCGTGGACGACGACACCGGGGTGCGGCAGGTGGCCGCCATGCTCGGGTTCCTGTTCTCGATGGAGAGCCTGGCGCTGGCGCTCGGCTGCGACCGGGCGCAGCTGGAGCTTGCCGTGCAGCAGTCGCATCCCGAGGCGCCGGCCAAGGTGGCGGTGTTGTGGGCCGCGCGGACCCAGCTCGGACTGCTGACCCAGGCCGAGCTGCGCAGGCGGTGCGACGAGCTGCTGGCCAACCCGCTGGTGGTGCCGTCGTTCCCGCAGTACATCATGGGGTTCGTGCAGGCCATCGAGCCGGTGCCGGCGCTGTCGGGGTTCGTGGTCGAGGTGATCTCCAAGGCGTTCGGGCGGTTGCCCGACAACGTGTTGCTGCCGTGGTTGCCCCGGCTGATCACCACCTTGCGGGATCAGGCCGGTGAGCTGATGCCGGCGCTCGTCCGCGAGGCCGGGCGGACCTTCCCCGGCAGCCTGGCCGCCGTGGACGCCTGGACGCCGCCGTGGTCGGCGCGGCCCGCACCGCCCAAGGCGGCCTCCGCGCCGCTGGCGTCGGGGCCGGTGGCCGAGCTGCTCCTGGGGCATCCGGCGGCCTGCGACGCCGTGGCGGCGCTGCTGGGCTGTGAGGGCGAATGGCGGGCGCCCGCGGCCGCCGGGGCCGAGCACCGGGAGGCCCGCGCGCTGCTGGCTGAGCACCCGGAGCCCGCGCTGGCGGTGGCGGCCTTGCTGGCCTGACGCCGAACCGGCCGTCGCGGGCACCTCGCCGGATGCCCGTGACGGCCGGCCTTCGCGCCGGTCGGCGGCAGCCGGGCGATGCGCGACGTGAGTGCCAGGACTACTCCGGCGAGGTGATCAGCGCGACCGCCTCGACCTCGACCAGCTGGTCCGGGTAGCCGAGGACGGTGATGCCGAGCAGCGTGCTGGGCACGTCGTGGGCGCCCATGTGGTCGCGGTAGACCTTCCACGCCTCGACCAGGTCGTCCCGCCGGGACGAGGCCACGTACACGGTGGTCTTGACGACGTCGGTCAACGCGGCGCCGGCGCTGCCGAGCGCCGTGACGAGGTTGCGCATCACCTGGTGGGTCTGCCCGGCGACGTCCCCCACGGCGACGGTCGTGCCGTCGGCGTCCAGCGGGCAGGCGCCGGCCGCCCAGATGGCTCGCACCGGCACGTCGGCGACGGCCGCGTACGCGTACTCAACGGTCTGCGCGAGGTCGGGGCTGCGGATCAATCGAACACCAGGTGTCACGAAAACCTCTCAGAATACAAAGCTGGATGGATATCTGAATAATCGGCTAACGGGAAATGTCTTTCCGGTGATGCCCGGCGGAAAGCGAGGCCGGTGCCCGATTATGTCCCCTCTTCGGGTAATCCAGCCAACCCTTTTCGATCGTAGTATCCGGTGCTGAGGTCCCTGCTGACACGAAGAAGGTGGGCATTGTCGCGTCCACAGCCCGGCCTTGGGCAGATCTCCGGCTACCGGCTCACCGGGTCTCTCGGTGACGGCGGCCAGGGCACGGTGTATCGCGGCCTGAGCCCGGACGGCGACGAGGTCGCGATCAAGGTGCTGCACGCCCGGATGTCGGAGGACGCCGAGGAGCGCCGCCGATTCTTCCGGCAGGTGGAGCTCGCGCGCCGGGTGGCGCCGTTCTGCACCGCCAGGGTCCTCGACATGGGAATGCATGACGACCGGCCGTACATCGTGAGTGAATACGTGCGCGGCGAGTCCCTCGACCGCGTGGTCAGGCAGGAGGGCCCGCGCACCGGCGGCGGGCTGGATCGGCTGGCGGTCGCGACCGCGACCGCGCTGGCCGCGATCCACCGCGCCGGGGTCGTGCACCGCGACTTCAAGCCCGCCAACGTCATCCTCGGCCCCGAGGGCCCGGTGGTGATCGATTTCGGCATCTCACGGGCCCTCGAGCACGCGGTCACCCAGTCCGGGGCGTTCGGCACACCCGGATACATGGCGCCCGAGCAGGTCAGCTCCGACCAGATCGGGCCGGCCGCCGACGTCTTCAGCTGGGCCGCCACGATGGTGTACGCGGCCACGGGCCGCAGGCCGTTCGCGGGCGCGTCGGTTCCGGCCGTGCTGCACGCGCTGCTGTACGAGGAGCCGGACCTGACCGGCGTGCCGGAATCGTTGCTGCCGCTGGTGACCTCCTGCCTGAACAAGGACCCCGGACGCCGGCTCACGGCCGACGACCTGGTCCGCGCCCTGACCGGCGGCGACACCCTCCCGACCGCCGAGATCACCGAGTCGGTGACCCCGCCCTCGCCCGCGACGTCGCGGGCGCGGCGGGTGCCCAGGAGCGCGCTCGCGGCCGTCGCCGCGGCGCTCGCGGCCGTGGTGGTGGCGGTAGTGATGTGGCCGCAGCCGCGGGTCACCCGCGACCCCGGACCCGTACGCACGACCGCGCAGGGCGCCCCGTTCGGCAAGGAGCTCGGCAAGCCGCTGGCCGGCCACACCAACGATGTGCGGGCGGTGGCCGTCGGCACGCTCGGCGGCGTCCCCGTCGCGCTGACGGGCTCCGACGACGAGACCGCCCGCGTCTGGAACCTGCGTACCTCGCAGGAGGCCGGCCGGCCGCTCGCCGGGCACACGGAATGGGTCAGAGGAGCCACGCTCGACCAGCTCGATGCCGTGCCGGTCGCCGTCACCGCGAGCGACGACGACACCGCGCGCGTCTGGGACCTGCGGACGGGCAAGCAACTCGGCGCGCCGCTCGCCGGTCACAAGGGCGCGGTGTGGGCGGTGGCCGTCGGCCAGGTCGGCGGCGCGCCCATCGCGGTGACCGCCGGCGACGACGCGACCGTGCGGGTGTGGGACCTGAACTCCAGGAAGCAGCTCGGCGCGCCGATGACCGGGCATTCCGGGTGGGTGCGGTCGGTGGCGATCGGCAACCTGGCCGGCACGCCGGTCGCGGTCACCGGCGGCGAGGACATGACGGTGCGGGTGTGGGACCTGGGCGCCAGGAAGGAGCTCGGCGCGCCGATGACCGGGCACACCGGCTGGGTCTGGTCGGTCGCGATCAGCAACCTGGACGGCACGCCCGTGGCCGTGACCGGCGGCGAGGACGCGACCGTGCGCGTGTGGGACCTGGGCACCAGAAAGCCGCTCGGCACGCCGTTCACCGGGCACGCCGACAGCGTCTGGTCGGTGGCGGTCGGCCTGCTCGACGGCCGGCCGATCGCCGTCAGCGGCAGTAGGGACCAGACGGCCCGGGCCTGGAGCCTCGGCCCGCCGTACCCCGCGGGAGGCTGACACTTTTACGCGGCTTTGCGGTCGGCAGGCGTAGCGTCGTGGGCGTGAGGTCCAGCCTGGCGCTGCTTGCCGCCTGCGCCTGCCTCCTGGCCGGTTGCGGCGGGCCGGCCCCCCTGCCCGCCGCACCATCACCGGCACCCGCCGCGTCGTCATCCGTCCCCGCGACGTCGCCCGAGGCCGGCGCGACGGCGGACGGTGGGCCGGCCACGGCGGACGCCGGGCTGGTCGGGCGGTTGCGGCGCGGTGGCTATGTCCTCTACATCCGCCACACGGCGACCGAAGCCACCCAGGACGACCCCAACCCAGACCTTTCCGACCCCTCCACGCAGCGCAACCTCTCCGCGGAGGGCAGAGCGCAGGCACGGGAGATCGGCCAGGCCGTCAGGCGGCTGCGCATCCCCATCGGCGAGGTGCTCGCCAGCCCCTACCGGCGCACCCGTGAGACCGCCGAGCTCGCGTTCGGCAAGGCGCGGGAGAGCCGTGACCTCATCAACGAGATCCATCCGGGCACCGACGACGACGCGCTGGCCGCGGCCCTTCGCCGGCTGCTGTCCGGCCGCCCCGCCCAGGGCGTCAACACCGTGCTGGTCTCGCACGGCTTCAATCTGTCCCGCGCCACGGGCCTGTCCTCGGCTGAGGGTGAGACGTTCGTCTTCGCCCCCGGCGGTGGTACCGAGCCGGTGGCCAGGATCGGCGTCGACGATTGGCGATCACTGAAGGAGTAGCCGTGACCCGCTTGGCAAGCGTACTGACGCGAAGCGCACCGCTCGCGGTGTTGCTCGTGCTCGCCGCCTGCACCGCCGCACCCACCGCCCCTCCTGCTCAGACGGCCGGCCCCGCGCAGACCGGTGCGGCCGCCGGGCCGGCCGTGCAGCGGTTCGAGGTGCCGAGCGGAGCCGGGCCGCACGACGTGGCCCCCGCCGCCGACGGCGGTGTGTGGTTCACCGCGCAGAGCGCGGGCTACCTCGGCCACCTCGACCCCAAGACGGGCAAGGTGACGCAGGTGCCGCTGGGCGACGGCTCCCGACCGCACGGCGTGATCACCGGGCCGGGCGGGCACGCCTGGGTGACCGACAGCGGGCTCAACGCGATCGTCCGGGTGGACGCGGACAACCGCCAGGTACGCACCCACCCGCTGCCCGGAGACCGCGCGGGCGCCGACCTCAACACGGCGGCGTTCGACGCCGCGGGCGTGCTCTGGTTCACCGGCCAGAGCGGCGTCTACGGCCGGCTGGCGCCGGACACGGGAAAGATCGACGTGTACGACGCCCCGCGCGGTCCCGGACCGTACGGGATCACCGCCACGCCCGATGGCGCCGTCTACTACGCCTCGCTGGCCGGCAGCCACATCGCCAGGATCGCGCCGGACACCGGCCGCGCCACCGTGCTCGAACCTCCGACCGCCGGCCAGGGCGCCCGCCGCGTCTGGGCCGACAGCACCGGCCGCGTGTGGGTCAGCGAGTGGAACGGCGGCCGCCTCGGCCGCTACGACCCCGCCTCAGACGCGTGGAAGGAATGGCGGCTCCCCGGGGACGCCCCGCAGCCGTACGCCGTCTACGTCGACTCCGCCGACATCGTCTGGATCAGCGACTTCGGCAGCGACCGGCTGATCAGCTTCGACCCCGCCACCGAGCGCTTCACTCCCGCGAACGGCGAGGCCGCGGCGGTGCGCCAGATCCACGGCCGCCCCGGTGAGGTGTGGGGCGCGGCGTCCGGCCAGGACGCGCTGCTCCTCGTCCGGACGGCCTCCGGATGAGCGGGAGCTCAGAGCAGGCTGGAGGCGCCGCTGTAGGCCACGGGCGGTGGGTTGCCGCCGAATAACTGGCTGACGGTGACGAACGTGTAGCCGCGCGCGGACAGAGTCTTCAGAATCCCCGGCATGGCCCGCACCGTCGTGGGGTGGATGTCGTGGAAGAGCACGATGCTGCCGGGGCGCACCGCCTTGAGGGCCTTCTTGGTGACCTTGGCGCTGTCACGGTGCAGCCAGTCCAGGGTGTCCACGCTCCACATCACCATCGGTCGTGTGCTCTGCATGCGCACGGAGGCGTTGAGCGCCCCGTACGGCGGACGGATGAGGCGCGGCACGAGCCCCGTCACCGCCTTGATCGCCTGGTCGGTACGGGCGAACTCGGCGCGGACCGCGGCAGCAGGCAGCCGGGTCAGGTTGGCGTGCGACCAGGTGTGGCCGCCGATCTCGTGCCCCGCCGCGACGGTGCGGCGCAGGATGGCGGGGTAGGCGGTGACGTTCTGCCCCACGACGAAGAACGTGGCCCGCGCGCGGTGGGCCTTCAGCCGGCGCAGCAGCGCGTCCGTGTACAGGCCGGGCCCGTCGTCGAAGGTGAGCGCCACACACTTGACGCGGCGGCAGTCGACCGGGCGGCCCCGCACGTCGCGCGCCGCGGCGAGCAGCGGCCGCATCAGCGCCTGCGATGCCTTCGACCAGGTCCCGGCCAGATCCGTGCCCGTAGGTAACGCGGTGACGCCGCCGTCCTTGACGCCGGGCCGCACTGCCGCTTGGACCGTTCCAGTGTCGGCCGCCAGCTGGCCGGTGACGCAGGCCGCCGTGGTCAGGACGGCCGTGGCGAGCATCCTCGCCACCCCCCGTCTCGCCCCAGGCCGTGCCGCCCGGCGCGATCCAGCATCGATGTTCATTGATCCCCCTTGAGCACCGCCCCGGTGCGGTTGTGTCTGATGGTCGCGCTCGCACGGGGACTCCGCTGGTCACGTAAGCTGCCGCTCTCCGCCCCCAGGCTCGTCGCCCCGCGCATGCATGCGGTCCCGGCTCTCGCCGGGACCGCCCCATATGAGTTCGACAGCTGTCGTTCGTCCTTAGTTCGCGGGAGACCGCTTTCCGGATGAAACGAGTTGGCGGTCCGCCGGACCGGCGCGTTGCTTGATCCCCCGTTCCCAGGCCGAGGATCATGCGAAGAATGGGACTGGACTACTACCTAATCTCCACCTCCGTGAATGACCGGTCACCGGCAGGAGTCCTGGTGGAGGAATTCGTGCTCGGCGAGGACTTCACCGCGGCCGGCATCGACAGCGCCGAATGGGGATCGGAGACTGGCGCTTGGTTGGCGGCCCCGGAGGTGAGCCGGGCCATCCGGTCCGATGGCGCCCTGCGCAGGAGGGTGATGCCGGTGGACCGGCGGGACGCCCGCGACGCCTACGCGTACCTCGGCGGGGGCGAGCTGCCCCAGGAGGATCGGTTGCGCGACTTCTTCCGGCGCCGCCAGCCTCTTCCCGCCTCCGCGCCGCTCCATCTGGGCACCGCGCCGGCCAAGGCGCGCCGCTACCGCATCCTGTTCGCCGGCGAGCTCGGCGCCGACGGGCTGGCGAAGGCGCAGGCGGTGCTGCGGCTGGAGCCGACCGGCGACCCGCGCGTGGTCGGCAAGGCGTCGGGCAGTGCTGGTGGCCACGGCTTCACTTGGGAGCTGCGCCGCATCGGGGCCGGCATCGCCTGGTGTGTGGACGTGACCGTACGGTTGGGCGCCGGGCCGCTCGCCATGCTCGGCGCGCTCCTGCACCACCACCGGCAGGCCGTCCGCGGGCAGGGGCTGATCCCGGTGACGGTTGAGCGCTTCGCCTGATCTCATCAGATCACCGCGTGGAGGCCCTGCGTTCAGGCAGGAGAAGAAAGCGGCCTACAGCCGGGATGATTCCTCCTGAAACGTGTAGGCGTATCCATCCGCTCGTTGCAGCAGCCGGACGTGACGGTGGCTGATGCCTTGGACGGTTGCGTGGGCGGTGGTGATGTTGAACTTGCCGGTCGCGCGGACGGCGACGCGGCCGGTGTGGGTGCCTTGCCTCTTGCCGGTGGGTACGACGGCGGTCACTAGGTCGCCGGTGGCATAGCCGAAGAATCGTTTGTGCCGGGGCAGGCGAAGGCGAGGAAAGCCGTGCTTGTCGGTGCGGGTCCGGGCGTGAGTGCCGCGGCCGGTGCACCCGATGACAAGCACGGCAGACACGGTTGCGGTGATGGAGTCCAGCTTGCCAACGGCCAGGGCGTCTAAGGTGTGGGCCTTGGGCAGTCCCATTCGAGTGCGGTTCCACTTGGTGCGGCCCCCGGAGGCCACATGGGTCGGGAGACGGGCATTGAGCTCCCGCCACAGCGCCCAACCGGTAGTCTGCACGGCGGCGGCGTCTCGGAGTGGGGCCTTAGCTTGTGCGAGAATCTTCGCCAGCAGGTTCGGCTTGCGGGCGAGATAATCCTCGATGGGCTGGTTGCCTTTGGCCTGGTTGCATGACACGCAGGCCAGGGTCAGATTGTCGACCCGGTCGGTGCCGCCGCGGCTGCGGGGGTGGATATGGTCGATGTTCAACGGGACACCCGCACCGCCGCAGTAAGCGCACCGCCGCTTCCACTTGGCCAGCAGATACTCCCGGACCTCGTACCCAGCGAGGGTGCCCCGCTGGTGTTCCACCCCTTGCAAAGACCGACCAGCGGAGACGGCATGGGTGTCGAACGCGACCCGCTCCACGTGCACCGCCCGCACCGGTGCCCAGCGGGCCAGACGGTCCACCCATGATGCGGTCGTGACCACACGGTGGCGGAGAGATGGCGCCAGCCAGCCTGACGGCCGGGTTCGGTTGGAGAAGCGCGGCGCGCGGTAGCGCAGGTTCCGGCTGCGGCGGCCGCGCCGGTAGGCGGCCCGCTGCTGCATCTTCGTGCGGATCGAGGCGCCGCGATGATCGAGCTGGATCGCGAACCTGGCGCGACGCTCGCCGGCCTGGGCAGTGAACACCGAGATCCCGGTGTGCCGGGAGCCGGGGTCGACACCCAACTCCACCCCATCGATCTCGCTGTCGGCGGCGGTGCGGTCCTTGAGGCGGATGACGAACGGCGTATGCCGGTGAACAACGGCTCTTCCCATCTTGAGGAGCTTGCGGGCTCGTGCGGGGGCGCAGGGTTGCAGAGGATGTCCGTGCTTGTCGAGCACGAACACATACGGGTGGCACTCACGTGCCTGCTCCCGAACCGGGTGGTCCGGGGTGACGCCCTCGGCGGCAGGTGAACTGCCGAGGGTCTCCTCTCGCACATGTCCCGCGCCGGGTGCCGCTCGGCGGCGGCCCTCGGTCCCCGTTTCGTCCCTGATCCCGGGGTTGTCTGCTGGACCGAGTTCCAGAGCAGGCTGCTGAGGAGGCACAGCCTGGTGGGTCTTTTGTCCTGCGCGGAACGTAGCCAACGTTGGTCACCTCCTACCTTGGTGTTGGCTGGTGCTGGTAACACATGGGCCTCAGCTATCACACGCTGAAGGCCCCCGCGTTTACGCGCGGGGGATCCGGTTACGCCATGAATGGACTACTCGCAATCTCCACTTCGGCATAGGGCCGGTCGCATGCATGAGTCCTCCCCCTGCATGACCTGCACACCACCTCGCAATCTTTACGGTGAGTGACTGTTAGACTACCAAGACGCGCCTGTTCTGGGTAGAACGTTTGAGCGATGGGTCGCCGCCAGGTGCGATCAGTCTTTGAGAGCGAACCAGTTGAGCACCTTCCAAACGCTGCTCGGCCCGATGATGGCTGGCCGGATCCGGGCAAGCCGCCAGGACAACCGGATCAGGGGACGGGGAGGGCGGGCACGGCCGCCAACTGGGCACCGCGCCGACCAGGGCGTGCCGTTACCGCATCCTGTTCGCCGGCGAGCTGGGCGCGGACGGGCTGGCAAAGGCGCAGGCGGTGCTGCGGCTGGAGCCGACCGGCGATCCGCGCGTGGTCGGCAAGGCGTCGGGCAGCGCCGGCGGCCACGGGTTCAGCTGGGAGCTGCGCCGCATCGGGGCCGGCATCGCGTGGTGCGTGGACGTGACCGTACGGCTCGGCGCCGGGCCGCTCGCCATGCTCGGCGCGCTGCTCCACCACCATCGGGAGGCCATCCGCGAGCAGGGGCTGATCCCGGTCACGGTCGAACGTTTCGCCTGAGTGTCACATTTCGTCGCCCGGGAGCGTCATGGAGGTGAACGGATAAACCGACCTGACGTGGGGTGGCGATGAAGGGCAGCTCACTGGCCAAGGCGCTCGACGACCGGATCGGCGGGGCCGCCTTCATGAAGAAGGCGATGCGCAAGGTCTTCCCCGATCACTGGACGTACTTACTCGGGGAGATCGCGCTGTACTCCTTCGTGGTCGTCCTGCTCACCGGCGTGTACCTCACGTTCTTCTTCAAACCGGCGATGCATGAGGTGGTCTACAACGGCGCCTACGTGCCGCTGCGCGGGGTGCGGATGAGCGAGGCGTACGCCTCCACGCTGGAGATCAGCTTCGAGGTGCGCGGCGGCCTGCTGATGCGGCAGATGCATCACTGGGCCACGCTCGTCTTCCTCGCCGCCATCGTCGCCCACCTGCTGCGCAACTTCTTCACCGGCGCGTTCCGCAAGCCCCGGGACCTCAACTGGCTGATCGGCGTGCTGCTGTTCGTGCTGGTGATGTTCAACGGGCTGTTCGGGTATTCGCTGCCCGACGACCTGCTGTCCGGCGCGGGGCTGCGTATCCTGCACGGCGTCACGCTGTCGGTGCCGCTGGTGGGGACGTATCTGGCGGCGTTCCTGTTCGGCGGCGAGTTCCCCGGCGACGACATCATCGCCCGGCTCTACAGCATCCACGTGCTGTTGATCCCCGGGCTGCTGCTCCTGCTCATCCCGCTGCACGCGGTGGTGCTGACCTGGCGGCAGACGCACACCCAGTTCCGCGCCAAAGGGCTGAGCGACCGGGTGGTGCGGGGGGCGCCGTTCTTCCCGGCGTTCCTGGCCAAGACGACGGTGTACTTCCTGTGGGTGCTCGGGGTGGTCGCGCTGCTGGCCACCGTGTTCCAGGTCAACCCGGTCTGGCTGTACGGCCCGTACGTGCCGAGCACGGTCAGCGCGGGCTCGCAGCCGGACTGGTACATGGGCTTCCTGGAGGGGGCGCTGCGGATCATGCCGCCGTGGGAGTTCACCGTCTTCGGCTCCACGGTGACCATGAGCGTGCTGATCCCCGCGCTGGGCGCGCCGGGGCTGCTGTTCACCGCGCTGGCCGTGTACCCGTTCGCCGAGCGGTGGATCACCCGCGACCACGCCATCCACCACCTGCTGGACCGGCCGCGTGACGTGCCGAACCGGGTCGGCATCGGCATCGCCGGGGTCGTCTACTACGGCGTGTTGTGGATGGCCGGCGGCAACGACCTGATCGCCTCGACCTTCCACATCTCGCTCAACGCGACGACGTGGATCTTCCGTGTCGCGGTCGTAGCCGGGCCGGTGCTGGGCTTCATCGTCGCCCGGCGCATCGCCCTGGGGCTGCAGGCCCGCGACCGGCACACCGCCGCCCACGGCGTGGAGACCGGGGTGATCGTACGCGGTCCGGAGGGCGGGTTCGCCGAGGTCGAGCGGCCGGTCACCGAGGAGGAGACCGCGGTGCTCGTGCCGCCGGCGCCGAACGGCGACGTCCCCGCCCCCGTGGGGCGGCGCCTCCGCGACGCCGCTCAACGCTCGTGGACGCGGTGAGTCCAGGCGCCGGTGCCGGCACGTGGATGCGGTGAGCTCCGGCGGTGGGTCCGGCACGTGGATGCGGTGATCAGGGGACCGGGACGGCGGGCACGGCGACGGGGCCGGGCAGTGGGTTGAGCACGTCCGCCTGAGTCTGCCCGGCCGGCACGATCACGTCCATCGCCTTGGGCACGGTGCCCGGATCCGCCGCGCACAGCGGATCGGTCCCGCCCGCGGCGCACACGCCGAACCGGTACGGCTGCGGCGTCGCGGCGAAGCCCCTGGCCTGGTCGGCGCTGAACCCGTCCTGC
This sequence comes from Nonomuraea sp. 10N515B, assembly GCF_052245915.1. Taxonomy (NCBI): domain Bacteria; kingdom Bacillati; phylum Actinomycetota; class Actinomycetes; order Streptosporangiales; family Streptosporangiaceae; genus Nonomuraea; species Nonomuraea sp. 10N515B. Next base: position 6,180 of record NZ_JBQQBQ010000001.1, on the reverse strand, counting down.
CCGGTCAGCACGACCGCGAACCGCCACCCGGGCCCCGGCGTGCCGAACGTGCTCTTGGGCAGCGCGACGGTGATCGTCCGCGTCGTCCCAGAGGCCCGGACCGCCGCACCCGCCTGGGCCGCGCCGCCGGCCGTCACCCACACCGGTGCGGCGAACCCTTGCACCTCCACCCGCTGCGTCCACGCATCCTGCTCGGCGATGCGGTAGTTACGCTGCGGGAACGCCGCCTCGGTCGACCGCGCCGCCACGGCCGGGTCCTGGACGTACACGTCGAGCAGTTGCGCGCCCATCTGGTTGCCGAACGTGGGGGACAGGTCGCGGAGCTCCGCCCGCAGGTAGACGGTCGTCGCGTCCGTGATCACCTGGAATCTGCGCAGGTCGAAGGCGCCGTCGTGGAAGTCGGCGGCCGTGGGGTACGCGTAGGTGCCCGGCCCGTCGTCGTCCCCGTCAGGGTCGGTCACGTCGAGCACGGTCGTGGCGCCGACGATGTCGCCGATCACCGTGCGCCGGGCGTGCGCGGTGCGGCCGTCCGAGGAGGTGGCGGTCACCGTGAGCACGACCTCGCCGAACGACACCGGCGCCTGGGCCGTGAACGCGCCGTCCGCGCCCGCCCGCACCGAGACGATCCGGGTGGGGGCGCCGGTGTCGATGGGCGTCGCGGCGACGTCCACCCGCGCGCCGGGCGCCGTGCTGCCTTCGACCGTGACCGACGTGCCGGCCACCGCGGTCCCGTCGGCCGGGGCGGTCACGGTGAGCGGGGCGGCCTGTGGCATGCCGCGGTCGACGTAGCGCCGGCGGACGACATCGGGCTGCTCGACCGGGCGGGTGGAGCCGAGCGACAGGATCAGCCGCAACGCCTGGGCCTGCGCCCAGGTGAGCGGCGACGCCGACCCGGCGGGGCCGCCGTCGCGCATGCCGATCGAGGCGGTGGCCGGGTCCGCGCCGTAGGGCGAGGCGGCCAGGTCGGGGTTCTCCCACGCCTGCTCGGGGACCAGCCCGGTGCCCGACGACATGCCGCGCATGGCCTCGAGCAGCGCCGCCGCGGTCCCCCGGTCGCCCGTCTGCAGCGCCTGCTCGGCCCGCTCCCCGGCCAAGACCGGCCACACGTGTCCCGAGCCGGTGTTGCCGGTCAGCCACGGCTTGCCCGAGGGCGCGCAGGACGTCGGGTCGGGCTCGTAGCAGTCGCCGTACCCGTCCTCGGTGCCCTCGGTGTCGGAGCCGTAGCGGTACCAGCCGGGGCCGCTCGCCGTCGTGCGCTTGATCACCCGGTCCACGACCGGCAGGCCGGCCAGCACGTCCGGGTCGTCAGGCGGCAGGATGCCGAGCCTGGTCAGCTCCAGGAACCCGGCGTCCACGACCCGCCGCTGATCCTCGGTCGGCCCGCCGTTGCCCAGGTTGTACGACACCGCCGCGTCCGGATCGCCGTCGCGGGACAGGCGCAGGAAGTAGCGCGAGGCGTACGGCCCGGTCGTCGTGACGGTCCACCCCTTGACCGACCGCGCGAAATGATCGGCCGTGGCCCGGTACAGCCTGGCCCGCGCCTGGTCGCCGTGCCTGGCCGCGAGCTCACCGGCCGCGACCAGCCCGGCGATCTCGGCCGCGATCGTGGACGGGGAGTAGCCCGACTGCTCCTCCCCACCGCTCCACCCCGAACGCCGGACCGTGCGACACCAGGAAGTCGGCCGCCGCCCGCACGTCGTCCCACACGCCGGTCAGCCCGGACTGGTAGGCCATCAGGATCGGATAGGCGGTCTCGTCCAGCTGGTCGCCGCCCGAGTCGGGCGCCAGCGCGCCGTTCAGCAGCGAGTTCCGCGGCAGCCGCCCGTCCGGCAGCTGCTGGCGCTCCAGCAGGAACCGGGCCGTGTCCCTGGCCGTCGCCACGTCGCCGGCGGCCAGGAAACCGGTGAACGCCTCGTACAGGTCGCGCGAGAACACCTCGCGGTAGGAGCCGAAGTAGACCGCCTTGCCGCCGACCAGGTCGCCCGCCGACACCGCCTGCCCCCACGGGCTGGCGAGCGACGCCACGACCGCGCCGGGGAACGTCTTGTCCTCGCTGGCCTTCAGCACGTTGGCCGACAGCCGGTAGAAGTCCGCCTGAGCGGCCGGCGGCCGGCGCAGCCCGGCGTCGTAGGCCGCCCAGCCGCCCTCGTACCGGGCGCGGGTCGCCGGGAACGGCCGGGCGGCGGCCTCGCCCGCGACCCGCAGCGCGGCGGCCCTGCTGCGGCCGAACCCCAGCGCGAACGTCACCTCGCCGCCCGCGTCGAGCGGCAGCCGGGCGGTGGCGACCACGTTGCCGTCCGGTGCCTCGGCGTAGGGGGTGAGCGTGCGGGCGGCGTCCAGTTGGGCGGCGCCGTCGCTGGAGGTGCCCGCGTACCCGACGCTCGCCTGCGGCAGCCGCCGCTCGGCCCGCAGCGCCAGGTGGGTGGGCACCGCGTAGTCGCGGGCCGGGGCCGAGGTCTCGGTGTTCTCGTCCGCGATCACCGGCGCGCCGGTCGCCCCGTCGACGACGCCGCTGTCCGCGCCGCCGTTCGCCGGGCCGCCGCCGCCGCTGCCGTTCACGCTCGCGTCCAGGCGCACGTACAACCGCAGCCCGGGCGGTTGCAGCCGGGTCCGCACGACGACGGCGTTCCTGTCCGGGTCGGTGAGGTAGGTCGTGGTCAGCCGGTAACGGCCGTTCTTGCCGGCCGAGGTGATCGTGCACGTCATGCCGGAGCGGTCGGTGGCCACCTCGTACGTGGTGTCGCGCGACTGGAGCTCGGTGAACGTGCTGCCGTCGGTCACCACGAACTGCATCGTCTCGACGTTCGTGTTGTCGATCGTGGGCTCGTACACGTCGGACAGGACGCCGCCCGCGACCGTGTACCAGACCTTGGACGTCTTGTTCGCGGCCGTGCCCACGCAGTCCTTGCGCGCCAGCCCGAAGTGCGACAGTGCCCCGGGCCCGCCCGGGGCGGGGGTCGCGGCCAGCACCGGATCGACGGGGACGGCGACCAGCGCGGCGGAGCATACCAGGGCAAGGACGGACCGACGCAGCGCGAGCATGGCAGCTCCCCTTCCGATCATCCCCGTACCGTCGAGGGAAGACCGGCGCCGGCCTTGTGTCAACCCTGCCAACGCGGGAAGAAAGTCCAACGGTGACCTTTTTGTCGGGCACGGGAGGCATCCACGATGCGGAACGGCCGGACCATCGCGAGTATCCTCGCCGCGGCGGTGCTCCTGATCGCGGGATGCACCTCCGGCGGCGGCACCCCGGCGCCGGGCAGACCTGTGGAGCAAGGGCCGGTGGCCAAGGTGGCGATCACCCCTGCCGACGGCACGAAGAAGGTGCCCCCGGACACCGGGATCAGCGTCAAGGTCACCGACGGCAAGGTCACCAAGCTGACCGTCGCCGACGCCAAGGGCCGGGAGGTACGCGGCTCGGTGGCCGCCGACGGGACGTGGCGTCCCCGATGGGCATTACGGCCGTCCACGGCGTACACCGTCAGCGCGGAGGCGACGGGCACGGACGGCAAGCCGGTCGCGGCGCAGGCCAGGTTCACCACGCTGAAGCCGAAACGGGTGCTGGAGAGCGGCATGTCGCCCCTGGACGGTGAGAAGGTGGGCGTCGGGATGCCCGTGCAGCTCCTGCTGTCCCAGCCGATCACCGCCAAGCAGGACCGGGCCAGAATCGAGCGGGCGCTCGTCGTGCGCATGTCCAAGCCGGTCGAAGGGGCCTGGAGCTGGGTGAGCGACCGGGAGGTGCAGTTCAGGCCGCGCGAGTACTGGCCGGTCGGTGAGAAGGTCACGGTGGTGGCGCATCTGACCGGACTGCGCGCGGGCGCCGGCCTGTGGGGGACCAGGGACCGCAGCCTGACCTTCACGGTCGGGCCCTCGCACATCACCAAGGTCAGCGCCGAGACCCACCAGGCGGTGGTCCGGGAGAACGGGAAGGTCGTCAAGACCATCCCGGTCAGCCTCGGAAAACCGGGGGACGACAGCTACTCCGGCGTCATGATCGCCCAGGAGAAGGCCGGGGACCTCGTCATGGACTCCGCCACCATCGGCAAGCCGGGCGAATACCGCATCCGTACGCAATGGAACGTCCGGATGACCTACAGCGGCACCTTCTTCCACGCCGCCCCCTGGTCGGTCGGGGCGCAGGGCAGCCGCAACGTCAGCCATGGCTGCGTGAACGCCGGCCCGGCGAACGCCCGCTGGTTCTACGAGTTCACCCAGCGGGGCGACATCATCGAGGTGACGGGAACGTCCAGGAAGCTGCAGTTCGGCAACGGGCCCACGCCGTGGGCGAAGTCCTGGGAAGACTGGCTCGCGGGCAGCGCCTTGGGCAAGCCCGTCAACGGCTGACCCGGCCTGCGCGGCGGCGGGTTCCTGGTGGCCTTCTAACCCTGCCCGCCCGGAACCACCAGCCCGGACTCGTACGCGAACACGACCAGCTGCGCCCGGTCACGCACGCCCAGCTTGGTCATCGACCTGCTCACATGCGTCTTGGCGGTGGCCTCGCTGATCACCAGATGCGCGGCGATCTCCTCGTTCGACATGCCCCGCCCCACCAGGGACACGATCTCCCGCTCCCGCCCCGTCAGCCGCTCCGACCCCGGCACGGGCGCCGGACGTGGCGGCGTGCTCACGTACTCCTCGATCAGGCGGCGCGTCACCGACGGCGACAGCAGCGCCTCGCCCCGGGCGGCCACCCGCACCGACTGCAGCAGGTCGCCCGGTTCGATGTCCTTGAGCAGGAACCACCAGCCACCCGCTCAGCAGATTCATCCCGCTGGCGGCCGCCGGATCCTCCTCGGCCCTCGGCCAGCGCCATGAGCCCTTGACGTGCTCCTCCACATGAATGTGGAGGATTCCTGTGCTGCTTACGCAGCAGCTCGCGGCGCGGGTGCGGGCGAGGCTGTGGGACAGGATGCTTGACGCTTCACAGGCCCCGGTATCCCGGAGTCTCCACGTCCTGTGACCGCCCGTCCGGCGGCAGAGTTGTACCGATGAAGCTGGTTTCGGGCGGCGTTGGTATCGGCGTTGCCGATCCATCCGCATGCCAGGTTCTGGCACGCGAACCGCGACTGCGTTTCGCGTGATCCTGCAGTGGTGGTGTGGCAGCGGTGGCATTCTTGGCTGGTGCCGTGTGGGCGGACCGTGGCGACCACGCCGCCGCGGTCGGCGCTCTTGTAGGTCAGGAACTCCACCGTTCGACCCCACGCCTCGCCCGCGATCGAGCGATTCAGGCCCCGCTTTTGGGCGACGCCGGCCCCCGGCTCCTGCGCGGTCCCGGACGCCGAGGCCACCATGTCGGTGATTTTCAGGTCTTCGACCACGATCGCGCTGAACCGCCGCGCGAGGTCGGTCGTGCTCTGATGCTGCCAGTCGACGGCTCGGCGCTTGGCTGTCGCGCGGAGCCGGGCGATCTGGTCGTAGGTGCGGCGTTCCCGGTTGGAGACCGGGACGCCCTTCTCGCGGGTGGCACGCTGACAGGCGCTTTTGCGCTCCAGACGCAAGAGCCGCTCGCTCTGCCCGCTGGTAAGCCACGGGCCGTGCCGAAGGTGTTCCCCGTTGGACAGGGCGAGGGGGACCGTGATGCCCCGGTCCATGCCGGCCTTCGGCCCGGTATGCAGGACGGGGGCGGATACGAGCAGCTCGGTACGGAAGACGATGTTCCACCCGTGGGCTTGTTTCACCAGTCGAGCCCCGGTGACCCTGCCGGATGGTCCGCCCTTGGTGACACCGGGCAGATCTTTTGTCCAGCGGAACCTCACCCGCCCGAGTTTGGGCAGGTTCACCGCACCCCACCTGCGGTTGATCCGGGTGATCTGCAAGTCGCGGGCCTGGGGGACGTCCACGGCCATCCGGGAGGAGAACCGGCCCTTGAACGTCGGGCGCTTGGCCGGGTGGTCGGGGTTGAAGTAGTTCGCCCACGCCTGCCGGTAGGTCTTCAGTACGGCTTGCGCGGCCTGAGCGGGCAGTTGCCCCATCCACTCGAGTTCGTGGCGGGCCTGCCGAATCGCCGCATCGCACTCCTTCAGTGACGCGAACCGGCCCTGGCGGAAGGTCGTGAACTCGTGAAAGTCGGCCCGGAGCGCGGTTCTGGCCTCTCGGCCAGCCCGTTTCTCCGGACCGCTTCCCGCACCCGCCGTGCGCCTCTCAACGCAACGGGCGCTCCACAAGCCCCGCTTGTGTCCG